>SIBS01000008.1 GCA_009695045.1 Candidatus Levyibacteriota bacterium
TGAACCAGTTAGGCCAGATGTCTCAGGACAACCTATGAATGTAGGTAGATTAAAATCAAATGAACCAGTTAGGCCAGATGTCTCAGGACAACCTATGAATGTAGGTAGATTAAAATCAAATGAACCAGTTAGGCCAGATGAAAATATTAAAGTATATAAGGATATTAAACAGAGCGGAGAAGAGCAAATTGAATTTAATAAAATTAGAAAAAATTGGGAAGATGAAGCAAGAAGAAACGGTTTCCAGATAGAGCCTTTGCCAAGTGGTTTTCAACCACAAAAAAAACGAGAAATACAAGTTGTTAAGGAGATAGATGGTCAAATCATAGATAGTAATCAGATTAATACAGTAAGCGCAATAGCTTTAAAAGATCTTCCAACTATTCGTGGTAATTTCAATGTTCCAGTAGTCAATTCTAAAAATGATATAAATCTTAATGATGGGACTACAAAAATAAGGCTAGGCATGCAAGGCCTTGATTTTTCTGCCAAGGCAATTAGAGCTGATGGGGCAGAAATAGAAATAGAAAAAGAGGCAATTAATAAAATAAATACTGTTATAAAAATGGAAACAGGAGTAGAGATTAAAAATAATGGTAATAATTTTGTAATGAAAAGAGGAGAAATGGAGGCTCAGACAAAATTTCCTATATCGTTTAACGTAGCGACTAAAACTTTTACAATAACGACAAAGACTGGTGAGCAAGAAATTAAATTATTACCAGATGAAGTAATAAATAATCTTATTGATAATAAGTCCATAGCAAGCGTTGATGTAGTTAGTAGTATAAATGGCTATGGCGAAGCAATCTCTTCAGGTATTGAGCTTACAGAGCTTGACAATAAAGTGATATATCAGGTAAAAGGAAGAAAGCAGAAAAAAATCTTTGGATTTTTACCAATATCAATTTCAAAAACAACTTTTGTATCAGCTGATACAGGAGAATTAATTAAAACCGATCAGACAATTTGGTCAAGTATACTTGAGACTGTATCATTTTAAATAAAAGTTTAAAAATAGCTAACTAAATGCCTCATTTTTATAGATATTTTAATTCAAAGAAATTTAATACACATTTTAATATAGTTATTATTTTAAGCATATTAATTTTTATAATTTTTTTTTTGAAAAATCAAAAATACTTAATGAAATTTATTATGGAAAATAATTTTGAAAAAACTCAAAAATTAAATAATTCCATCATAAAAACAGCTGTTTTAGGAGGTGGTTGTTTTTGGTGTACAGAATCTGATTTTGAAAAAGTAAATGGAGTTATAAGCGTTGAATCTGGATATACAGGTGGTAATGGAATAAACCCAAGCTATGAAGATTATGGTTCTAGAGGATTTAGAGAGGTCGTTTTAATAAGTTATGATTCAAAAATATTAAAATTTTCAGATTTAGTGTTTTACTTGATCAAGCATAGCGATGCGACTGATGGAAATGGATCATTTAATGATAGAGGACAAGAATATGCTTCAGCAGTATACTATGAAACAAATGATGAAAAAAAACAAGCAGAGAAAATTATAAAAGAAATTGATTCAAGAAAAATTTATAAAAAACTGCTTGAATTAGTAATTCTTCCAAGAGATAAATTTTGGTTAGCAGAAGATTATCATCAGGATTATTATAAAAAAAATACTATTAAATATTTATATTATAGACAAGCTTCTGGACGAGATAGTTTTATAAAAAAATATTGGGGAAATGATCTTGGTATTGAAAAAAAATATCAAAAAAATAATATAGTTAATCCTGAATGGGAAATGTACAGTAAGCCAAGTAAAGAGGAATTGCAAAAAAATCTAACTCCTTTGCAATATTTTGTAACACAGAGAAATGGAACAGAAGAGCCTTTTAAAAATATTTATAATGATAATAAAGATGTTGGAATATACGTAGATTTATTATCAGGGGAGCCACTCTTTTCCTCAAAAGATAAATATGATTCAAATACTGGATGGCCATCTTTTGTAAGTCCTATTATGGAAGATGTAGTTGCTCTACGTAAGGATAATGGTATTTTTACTAGTCGCATAGAGGTTCGTTCTCGCTATTCCGATTCCCATCTGGGTCATGTATTTGATGATGGCCCAAAAAATAGAGGAGGTTTAAGATATTGTATTAATTCTGTGTCACTTAAATTTATCAAGAAAGCAGATATGAAAAAAGAAGGCTACGATAAATATATACAATTTATTGATTAAATATAAATTATGAAAAAAATGAAAGAGCTATTAAAAATCACATATATTCCAATATTTTTTGCTTCATTATGTTGTTTATCTCCAGTTATATTAGTGCTACTCAGCTTATCAACTATAAGTTTTGCATCTTCTATTACAGATATTTTGTACGATCAGTATAAATGGCTATTTCGTTTATTTGGTTTTATGATGCTTATGATTTCATTTATTTTTTATCTTCGTCGAGAAAAAAATATTTGCTCAATAAATGATGTAATTAAGAATAAAAATAAAATAATTAATTATTTTATAATAACCCTAATTTTAGGAGTAATCGGCTACATATTTTTTCTATACATAGTAGTCCACTATGTTGGGGTTTGGCTTTTGATTTGGAAATAGTATATATAAAAAATACATGATAATTATCAATAAATAATTTATGACCCCAATAGCTTATAGGCTTAAAGAAAATATCTTTAAAATTTTTTATAAAAAAAATCTTATATGGCATTTTCTTGCCATAATTACAACCTATATGCTTGTAACTCTTGGTTTTGATTGGTCATATTATTTAGTTTTTCAAGATGAAAAATATCAAATATTTCTTTTTCCAGCAGTTGTTATTGGTGGGTTTTTTCCAATATTATTGCCAATAATCTTGTATTTACTAGGAAAGATTAAAAAAAGCTTAATTTTGAAAAATAGTGCATATGCTGTTACGCAGGCTGCGTTTTTGGGATGGTTAATATCTTCAATTTATAAAACATTCACTGGTCGAATACAGCCACCATTTAATTCCCAGGCAATTATAGACATAAGTCATGAATTTAAATTTGGGTTTTTGCGTCATGGTATATTTTGGGGCTGGCCATCTTCGCATGCAACAGTTGCTTTTGCAGTTTCGGTTGCTATTTTTGTTTTATACCCTAAAAAATGGCTAGTAAGAATATTTGCTATGACAATAGCCACATATATAGGCATTGGAATATCTGTTAATATTCATTGGTTTTCTGATTTTGCTGCTGGAGCAATATTAGGTTCTTTAATTGGATATATTGTTGGGAAAACTTTTTTTATTCGTCTTAAAGAAATAATAAATAAATAATTATTTACTTTCGTTACTGGGATTATATATTATTGAAAAATTTAGAAATTTTTTATTAATAATATTATTCAATTGATTAGAGTTATTTAGAAAATCTATCCATGGAAGCGTTGTTGGTGGATTTGTATTTTCTTCATTATCTTTATGGCGTAAGTTTACTAGTGGATTATTGTCTTCAGGATCTATCAATGAAAAAAATCCGTTTTTAGTTTTACCCCATAATCCAACAGATCCATCGGTTCTTTCCTCAATGTAGATATTATTTATATATCCAATTTTTTCTCCTGCTTTTAAAATAACTAAATTATCGTTTGAATCAACTATGGCTTTAGAATTTATCAATGGTTCCTCTCTATATTTTATTCCCAAATTTTTTTGTGAATCATTTCTAACCGTCACCTCTATTACTTGATCAGTTGGTAGTATTGTAAATTTACTTGATAAATTTTGTTTGTCAATACTTATTGGTGAATTAATCGCTGGAGGTAATCCAGATTCTATTTTGGGTTCTATTATTGGAGTTCTTTCATTTTCAATATTTATTACTTCATTCGGTCTATTTAATTTATAAGAAGAAAATAAAAAAACTGACGCAAGAATAGCTGACTTTAAAAAAGATCCAAGTCCTTTTTGTCTGCCTATCTCTAGTATGCGACCCTGACGCATCAATACTTCGTAGTCATTAGTATAATCAACTTTTCTTAATTCTGTAGATATCATAATTAGTAACTCTCAATAATTATAAACTATAAGTCTATAAATGTCAAATTTTTGTTTTTATGTTATTTATTGTAAATAGTTTGTATTTATTTTATAATGTTAATTCGTTTTTATTTATGAGCATAGAAAATAAAGATTCATATAGGGTAGGAATTACTCCGAATGAAAAAGAGAAGATAGAAATACTTACATCTCGAAATAATTTTATCAATGCAGTAGCGATTGCATTAAATGGTTGGCCAATTTCGTTTGCAAACGCATTTGATTGTTCGGGCGTTGTTGGTGGTTCAGAATTTGATAGTTTAAAGTTGGCACTAAAACAACGTGGCATACATGATGAAAGTGAATTAACTAGAGTTAGATTGGAAAATTATCAAAGATTAAAAAAACCATCATTTAATAATATTGTGATTGATGGGGCAATAATGCTTTCAAATGTAGAATTTCATATATCGAGTGATAAAATAGTAGATGATCGAGTTAAAATATTTTATGGAATTCCAATTAAAGAGCAAGTTGAAAGATATCCAACAGTAAATGATTATAAAGTTCTTGGCGAGATTGGGAAGTTCATTAAATATATGATGGAAAGATATGGTGATGGTATTTTTCGTGGTGTTTATGATGAAGAAGACGATGAAGATGGTTTATATACAATTTAATCAATAATAAATATATTTTATTTAGGATTTATACCTCATAAATAATAATTTTCATTTGCTGTATAATGCATAAATGGTTAGCGTACGTAATTTAACTTTCTTTCATAATGCGCATCAAATCTTTGATGATGTTAGTTTTTATATTGTTGATGGGCAAAAGGTTGGACTAATTGGCTCTAATGGCGCAGGCAAGAGTACTTTGCTTAAAATTTTGTGTAAAGAAGAAGTTCCTCAAACGGGAAAAATTGAAATAACTGGTACTATTGGAATAGTTCCACAAGAAGTTAAGCACGATTCAGTAATGGAAGCCTCTACGAGTATCCAAGAATACCTTAATCCAGAACATAGACTACATGATTATGAGATAGAAAAAATGATAAGAGGAGTAGAGTTAGATGAATTAGATATGGATTCTCCGCCGAATTCTTTAAGTGGTGGACAAAAAACTAGACTTGCATTAGCAAGGGCTCTATTAGCAGAACCAGATATTTTGCTTTTGGATGAACCAACTAATTTTTTAGACCTAGAAGGCAAAAGATGGGTTATGAATTTTCTAAGTAATTATCCTAAAACCTTGATCCTTATTTCCCACGATTTAGAATTATTAGATAAACATATCGACAAAATATTATTTGTTAATGGTCAGAGCAGTAAGATAGAGGAATATAAGGGTAATTATTCTCAAGCGTTAGAGCAAAGGGCTGAAAAGGACGCATTACTTAAAAAGCAGATTCATCTCGAGCAGCGAAATATTATGAGACTTGAAGAAAGCACAAAAAAAGTAGGAGTTAGACAAAGAATAATTTTACAAAGAAGAGTACATAGATTAAAAGAAAAATTACCAGATTTACCTCCTGAAGTAAAAGCAATTAAATTTCGCTTGCCTGATCCAGCAACTGTTGGAGCGCTGCCTCTAAAAGCTACTAATATTTCAAAATCATATGGTGAGAAAAAAGTGCTAAAGGGAATAAATTTATCCATTGATAGAGGAGAATGCGTAGCCTTAATTGGGCCAAACGGAGTAGGTAAAAGTACTTTAATAAAGATATTAATGAATTTTTTAGAGCCAGATGAGGGAGCGGTATTTAGAGAGCCTGATCTAAAAGTCGGATATTATTCACAAGAATTTGAAAATCTTGATTTTGATAAAAATCTTCTAGAGACAGCAATGATTTCAGGTAATGTTTCCGAAAGCGTTGCTCGTCCAGTTCTTGCTAGATTTTTATTTCCATCAAGTAAGGTTTATCAAAAAGTTGGCACACTTTCTGGAGGAGAAAAGACTAGGCTTTCAATAGCTTTATTATTGCTTCAAAATTATAATTTATTGATTCTTGATGAACCAACAACCTACTTAGATGTTATGTCTCAAAGAGTTATTTTACAAGTACTGAAGGACTATAGAGGGGCGATTTTAATTGTCTCCCATACGGAAGAATTCATAAAAGAATTAGGTCCAAGAAGGGCATTGGTATTGCCAGAAAATCATTTTGATTATTGGTCGGAAGATTTTTTGCAACGCGTATCTCAGGTATAGATTAAAATTAAATCTGATAAATAATATTTATGAGAAAAGAAAGTAGTATTATTTCAAATGAAATGTCATTAAAAATATTAGAAATTGGTAAAATTAGCCATATAGCAACTTCTGGTTTAACGCCATTTTTTCTAGAAAAAATATTGGAAAAGAAATTTATTTTATTTGGAAATATAATTTTATCAACAATAATTTCAAAATAGATGTAATATCTTAGTAATTTTATTTTTTTTCAAAAAGATAGTTATTATAAAAATAATAATAGTAGTAATAACGATTGTTCCACCTGATGAAAGATTAAGATAAAAAGAAGAAATAACCCCAAAAATAACAGAAAATATAGATATGCTTTCAGCAATAAATATAGTTTTCTTAAAACTCTTTCTAAATTGTAAGGCAGTAATAGCCGGTATTACAATTAATGCAGTAATAAGCAGAGCGCCAACTATTGGAATTGAGAGTGAAATACTAAAGGCAACAAGAATTATAAATAGAATATTGATAAATTTAGTTGGAATACCGCTTACCCTGGCAGCTTCTTCATCAATAGTTATATATACGAGCTCTTTATAGAATGCGATTATAGTTGCAACTACAAATAGTCCTAAAATTGTAATCAAGTAAACATCTGATTGCGTTACTGTAGCAATACTTCCAAATAGATAATTAAATAAGCCAATACTAGCATTGCGCGTATGACTTATTAGAATTATTGCGATAGCAAGGCTTCCAGATAAAAAGATAGATAAAGCTGAATCTCCTGGAACTTTTTTACTAATTCTTAATCTTTCAATTGCCACAGAAGATAGGACAGTTGTTATGATAGCGGTAATCATAGGATTAACTTTTAGTAATAATCCGATTGCAATTCCTGCTAGAGATACATGAGAAATGGTATCAGCAATTTGAGAGTATCTTCTTAAAACAAGAAATACTCCAATTAGCGGAGCAATAATTCCTATCACTACTCCTGCCCCAAGACCTCTTATTATAAATCCATAATTAAAAATATCAATCATTAGTGATTAATCCCTCCTTTTCCGATTAGTTCGTGAAAATATTTACCTTTAAGAAATTCCTCTGGATCCCCATAGTATTCAATAGTTCTATTTATATAAACTAGTTCAGTTGCTTCATGAGCTACGATATCAAGCTCGTGAGTTATAAGAATAAGAGTTAGCCCTAATTCTTTATGGATCTTCCTTAGTAGGGAGTAGAATTGTTTTTGAGTTTTTATATCTACTCCTGCCGTTGGTTCATCTAGGAAAATAATTTCAGGTTCGGAAGCTAAAGCTCTTGCAATAAATACTCGCTGTTGTTGCCCCTCAGATAGATCATTTATTAGACTATTTCTATGATCCAACATGTCAACCTGCATCAATGCATCAAGCGTTTTTTCTTTATCTTCTTTTGTTGGAAAATGAAATAGTCCACGCTTTGCATATCTACCCATTGCTACAATTTCTTCAACTGTTATAGGTGAATCATTTCCTATATTTGATCTTTGAGGAACATAGCCTATTTTTGACCAATCTTTAAAATCTTTAATATCGGAATTAAAAAAATTTATAGTTCCACTTTGTGGATAAAGAAGTCCAAGCATTAGTTTTAGGAGGGTTGTTTTTCCTCCTCCATTTGGTCCAACAATCCCCAAGTAGTCACCTTTATGAATTTCTAGTGAAACATCATTTATTACGTTTTCAGATGTAAATGAAAAACAAATTTTGTCTAGTTTTATAATTGTTTGAGAGTGATTTAATTTTTGCATTCTAGTGCTAACCTTAAATTTTTTAAATTATTTTCCATTATCGTAAAGTAATCCTCTCCTTGTTTTATATTATTTTCTGAAATTCCTTCAATTGGGTCAAGTATCAAAGTTTTTGCTCCAATTTCATTTGCAATTGTTTCAGAGATTTTTGGACTAACCATGCTTTCAAAGAAAATATATTTAATATTATTTTCTTTTGCAAACATCGCTATCTTAGCTATCATTTTCAATGACGGCTCTTCATCTGGCGACATTCCAGATACCGAAATCTGTTTTAATCCATAAGCTTCTGAAAGATAAGCAAATGCTGTGTGAGATGTTATAAAATCTTTTCTTCGGCAATTTATTAATCCTATTTTATATTTATTATCAAGTTTATCAAGTTCATCAGTCAAATTTTTTCCATTATTTTTGTAATAATTACTATTTATAGAGTCAATTTCTACAAATGCATTAATTATTTTTTCAACTTCTCTTTTTGCAAGTGGAGGAGAAAGCCAAATGTGGGGATCTTTTATTAATTCATTCTCTTCCTTCACTTCTTTAGTAATTAAATTATCAGTTATTGTGATAATTTTCAAATTAGTATCTTTAAAGTTTTGTTTTATTTTATTTTCCCAAGTTTCTAGTCCTCCATTTAGAATTAACAAATCTCCTTTTCCAATGTTTGCAATATCTTGAGCAGATAGGTCAAAATCATGAGGCTCGACTCCTGATGGAGTAATATTTTTAATATTTGCTTTGTTTCCAGCAATTTTCCTAGCAAAAAAATATAGTGGATAAAAAGATGTGCTTACGTTCAGTTTTTTTTTATCGATAGTGATGCGTCTATTTTTTATAAAGTAATTATTGTTTATTATATATGTTAAATAAATAACAAGACTAAATCCTAATATAAAATACACTTTTTTATTATTTTTCATAAACTAATTTTGGCAATTCTGGCAAATTCCAAAAAATTCTAGGCTATGTCTTTTTATAATAATGCCCTTTTTTTTCTGAATATTTTTTTCCAATATATCTATATTACAATTAGATATATCTTCTATTTTGTTACATTTTTCACAAATAAAATGGTGATGATCAGATTTAGATATATGCTCATATCGAAATTTCCCCTCTCCTAATTGGATGGGAGTGATTAATCCTTTCTCGAGCAGAATATTTACAATACGAAATACGGTTACATTGTCCACCTTTATACTTTTTTCTTTAAGATAGATAATAAGCGATGCTACATCTAGCGGTTTATTTGTTTTTTCGAGTGCTTCAAGAATGCCAATTCTAGCAGGAGTAGATTTAAGAAAAACATCCCTAAGTTCTTTTTTACAATCGTGTTTTGTTTTCAAGTCTTTCATAGAGGTATTTAGTATATGCAATTAGATTGCATTTGTCAAGGAGTCTTTTAATAAATCTACAAATAAATCCAGATATTCAATTTATTTTTGAACATATATTTATTATTATAAAAAAGTAAAAAATTTCTATTTAGATTAAAGAAATATTGACATTAAAATAGATAATTAGTATCATGAACTATGAATAAGCTAAAATATTCTTATCCAATTGGCCTCACGTTTGATGATATATTATTGCTTCCTGGATTGTCCACTTTTTCTAGATCAGATATTAATTTATCAAGTAAATTAACTAAGACAATTAATATAAATTTACCACTCGTATCATCTCCTATGGATACTGTTACTGAAAGCGAATTGGCAATTGCTTTAGCAAAAATGGGCGGTATCGGAATAATTCATAGAAATCTCACGATTTTGGATCAAGTTAAAGAAGTAGAAAAAGTAAAAGATAAAGAATTATTAGTAGGTGCTGCTATAGGCGCTAGCAATTTCCATGAAAGAGTTGAAATGCTGCTTGAAGCAAAAGTCGATGTAATAGTTATTGATTCTGCTCATGGATTTACGTCATCTGTTATTGATTGCGTGTCATTCATTAAAAAAAATATAAAAATGCACAAGTGATTGCTGGAAATATTGCGACCTATGATGGAGCAAGGGCGCTTGCTGATGTAGGCGCAGATGGTATCCGAGTAGGAATGGGGCCGGGCGCAATTTGCACTACTAGAATTATATCGGGAATGGGTGTTCCGCAGATTACTGCAATTCAGGAGAGCGTGCGGGCAACTCAATCATATGGGGTGCCAGTAATTGCAGATGGTGGAATAAAATATTCTGGCGACATTGTAAAGGCATTGGCAGTTGGAGCATCGAGCGTAATGATGGGTGGATTTTTTGCAGCAGCACAAGAGGCCCCAGGCGAAATAATTGAACTAGCTAAAGAAAATGTACCACATAGATTTAGGAGTATTTTTTCAAAAGGAAAAGAGAAATATTTATTTAAAGAATATAGAGGAATGGGATCGATCGGAGCAATGGGTAAGGGTTTAAAAATAAAATCAGAAGGCGAATTTCACGGTAAAGACTACAAAGATCGTATACTTGTAGCAGAGGGCGTTGAGGGATTAGTGCCAGTAAAAGGAACTGTCGAACAATTAGTAGATCAGGCAATTGGAGGGATTAAGTCTGGAATGTATTATATTGGAGCAAAAACTATAAAAGAATTAATGGAAAAAGTATCAATAATTCAAATAACTACAGCATCGCTTACGGAGAGTCATCCTCACGATGTATTAATTACTAATTATGGAGAAAATTATTAGATAATTTATTTTTAGAAAAATTAAAAATCATTAAAGCAGTAAGAAGACAGGTATTGAATAATATATTTTATGATTCTAGTAATAGATTTTGGGTCACAAACATCACATTTAATTAATAGAAGGCTTAGTGAATTAGGAGTAAAAAGTTTGTTGATAAATCCTCAGGATGCAATTTTATCAATAGTAAAACATAAACCAAAGGGAATAATCTTATCTGGTGGACCATCTTCTGTATATGAAAAAAACGCGCTAATAATTGATAAAAAAATATTCTCTTACAATATTCCAATTCTTGGTATTTGTTATGGCTTGCAATTGATAGTGCATAATTTAATGGGAAAAGTTATTTCTGGGAAAAAAGAATATGGCCCCGCAGTTCTTAATATTCTTGATATAGGAAATTTGCTATCAAAAGGATTGCCAAAAAATATAACTGTATGGATGAGTCACGGTGATGAGATAATAAGTCTTCCAAAAGGATTTTTAGTTCTTGGCGCTACGGAAACTATGCCTTTTGCTTTTATTGCAGATGTTAAAAAAAAATTGTATGGAGTTCAGTTTCATCCAGAAGTAGAACATACAGAGTATGGCGATAAAATTTTAGAAAACTTTGCAAATGTATGCGAAATATCTAGAAATTATGAAGCAATAGATATAGATGCATTAATAAAAAATATAAAGGATAAAGTAGGGGATTCATATGTAGTTGGCGCAGTGTCTGGGGGAGTAGATTCTACCGTTGCGGGAGTATTGACCGCAAGAGCCATAGGGAAGCAATTTATTCCTGTCTATGTGGATAATGGATTAATGAGGGATGGAACCACAGAGTTTGTTGAAAAAATTTTTACACACATAGGTCATACAAGTCCTATAGTACTTAAAGTGGGGGACAGTATGTTAAAGAGGCTGGAGGGAGTTAGCGATTCAGAACAAAAAAGAAAAATAATAGGAAAATACTATATTGATTTATTTGAGCAAGAGATGGATAAATTAATTTTCTTAAACAATCCTGTTAAATTTCTTCTTCAAGGCACAATTTACTCTGATGTTATTGAAAGTGGAAATCCAAAAGATTCCACTCAGTCATTATCCAGTGATGGTTATTCGGCAAGTAATGCTACCAAAATAAAAAGTCATCATAATGTTGGTGGTTTACCAGAAAATATGAAGCTTAAATTACTTGAGCCCTTACGACATTTTTATAAAGATGAAGTCCGTCAAATAGGAAAATTATTGGGATTACCAGATAATTTTATTAATAAGCAGACATTTCCCGGTCCTGGATATGCGATTAGAATTAGAGGCGAAGTTACAAAAAGTCGTTTAGATAAAGTACGACAAGCAGATACGATAGTTTTAGAGGAACTGGAGAGAGCAAATTTACTGGACAAAATTTATATGTCATTTGCAATTATGACTGGGGCGATGTCAACTGCGGTAAAGGGAGACGGACGATTTTTTGGCGAAATTATTGCACTTAGAGTCGTAGAGTCAAAAGATGTTATGACTTCTACGTGGGCTAGGATACCATATGATATTTTACAAAAAATTTCTTCACGCATCGTAAATGAAGTTCCGGAAATATCTCGAGTTGTATATGATATTACAACAAAGCCACCAGCAACTATGGAATGGGAATAGATATAGGTAAATTATTAGATTTTATATTTTAAATAAATAAAAAAATATTATATACATCACTATCGAATATTAAGTTTATTTATTTTGAAGACAATATTTTTTGGCTTAATAATTATTTGTTTTTCTCCATTTTCAATGTAGCTAGTATTAATTGAATTAAATTTATTATTAATAGTACTTTTTCTTTATATCGTTATAAATATCCTTGCCATACTGGCCTTAGTAAAAGCTTTTTTTAAAGTAAATTCAATAGCTGTTATGTGTCCCATCTTTCTTTTTATTTTTGTTTGTTGCTTTCCATATATATGCACCGTAACATTTTTTATCTGTAAAGCTTTGCTCAATTTTTTTACTTGAGACTCTCCTACCCTATCTCCTAATATATTTATCATTACTGCAACTGGAGCAATCATATCAGTATTTCAAAGAGGTAATCCCATTATTGCTCTAATATGTTGTTCGAGCTGAGACGTAATGCATGCCTCAATAGTACAATGGCCACTGTTATGGACTCTGGGTAAAATTTTATTTATTAATATTTTTCCAGTTTTAGTTAAAAACATTTCTATTGCAAAAACCCCAACCCCTTTTAATAAAGACATAATTTTATTGCATTTTTTTATTTTTATGCGACTTTTTTTTCAATTTTCGCAGGGGCAAAAATAGTATGAGAAATATTATTTTTATAAATTGTTTCAATAATCGGATACGTAACAATCTCACCTTTAATATTGCGTGCTACTATTATGGCAAGTTTATTATTAAATTTAACAAATCTTTCAACATATAAAGATTTATCTTTTAATTTTTCAAACTCTTTTGCGATATTAATCTTTGAATTAACTAGATAATTTTTATTATTGTTAGATGCGCAGTTTGTAATTTTATCAGAAACGGAAATTTATATTTCTTTATTAATCCTTCTATATCTAATTTAGAATTAATCACAGTAAATTCCGTAGTAGGAATATTATTTTTTTCAAAAATTATTTTTGTTTTAGTTTGTTTTGAATAATTTTTAATATTTTGAGTGATGGATGAATTCTTCCTCCTAGCTTTACGATTTCTTCAAGTGCTCCATATAAGCCTTCTTCATCGTTAACTTCAATCCCTGAAGTAATAACGTCAGATTTTTATAATAACTTTTTTAAAGCATTTATGTCATTATAATTTCCAACAATATGTTCATCTACAATTTGACCAGCTGGACAGCGAATAATTGGATCAAGTATTAATTACATTAAGTCCAAGCTTTTTTGTTTGAAAAACAATAACTCCCTCCTAGTTGACCACCGCCAATTATGCCTATTATAGTTTTAATCATTTTAATATTCTTATTTTTATTAATATATTTTTACAATTTTTTCATAAATTAAATATATGATAATGCCGTTAGAATTTTTAGTTTTTGTGATACTTATATGCGAGTGGTTTTATGAAAATTAATAGCGTAAGCAACAGATAATTGTTGATATTTTCATCCCCACCTATGTATATATTATTGGCATAAAGAATTCAATAACTACTTATCATATTTTTATCTTAATTATTGGTAAGAATTAATATTGTCGTGATACAATAACTTTGAATAATTTAAGGATATTGTATGGATCAAGTAACACAGGTTAGGGAAAAGATTGATATCGTTGCGCTTCTCTCAGAATATATACCTCTTAAAAAAACAGGTGCAAATTTTAAAGCACCATGCCCTTTTCATAGTGAAAAATCGCCATCTTTCGTAGTATCTCCAGAGCGTCAAATTTGGCATTGCTTTGGATGCGGTAAGGGTGGAGATGTTTTTACTTTTCTCATGGATTATGAGCATGTTGATTTTCCAGAAGCCCTGCGTGATTTGGCAAAGCGAGCAGGAATTACCCTCGAACAAAAATCTTGGCAAGCAGGATCTGCATCCAAAAAAGAAAAAATATTTGCCATTAATTCAATTGCCTCAGAATTTTATCATTATATCTTGATTACTCATCCAGCTGGAAAAAAAGCATTAGAGTATCTTATAAATGAACGTGGCATAACAATGGATCTTATTAATACATTCATGATTGGCTTTGCTCCTACATCTGGTGAGGCATTAAGTAATTATTTGCTCGAAAAAAAGAAACAGATAAGAGAAGATCTCATAGAGGCTGGCATTAGTATTGTTCGAAGAGGTAGGGTTGCAGATTTTTTTATAAATAGGATTATGTTCCCTTTAATAGAGCATAGAGGGGATGTAATTGGTTTTTCTGGAAGAATTTTTGATACATCTTCCCCAGATGTCCCCAAATATATCAATACTAGAGATACGATTGTTTATCATAAAGGCACTCATTTTTTTGGTCTTAATCTCGCAAAAGAGTCGATAAAGAAAGAGGCAAAAGCACTTATAGTTGAGGGTGAATTTGATGTAATCGCCTGCTTTAAGCATGGCATAAGAAATGCTATCGCAATAAAGGGAACAGCCCTTACGGATCAGCAGGCAAGTTTATTAAAGAGATTTACTAGTAATGTTGCACTGTGCCTAGATCAAGATAATGCAGGGCAAATTGCAGTGAAGAGAAGCACTCCAGTATTGGAAAAAAAAGGATTAAATACTTCCGTCGTGATTGTCCCTAGCGGAAAAGATGCTGATGAGGCATTAAAAAATGGTGAATTAGCATTTAAAATGGCAATAAAACACGATATAAATGTTTATGATTTCCTTCTAGGAAAAGCAGAAGAGGCAAATAGTTCTGCAAGCGCTGATGGAAAACAGAAGATAAGCAGAGATATAATCCCATTCCTAGTTACAATAGAAAATGAAATTGTTAAAGAACATTATGTGCGTAAGTTAAGTAGGGTTTTAGACACTTCTTATGAAGCAGTAATAAAAGAAATGAATAAAATAGTAAAAAAAGAAAATCAACAACCATTTATCATCCAGTCAAAAGAAAAGAAGTCTAGAAAAGAGAATTTAGAGTTTTATCTACTCGCTTTATTATTTCAAAATACAAATATATTTAAGGGAATTAATTCTATTATGGATTTCTTCACTGAAGAAATATTTGATAATTCTGCTAATGCTAAGATATTTAGTTATTTAATTAGCTATTGTAAGCAATCTGTTTTATTTGATATGAATTCATTTACTCAGATATTGCCTGCTGAATTAATGGATTCATTTAATGCATTTTTTCTTTTTCCTTTGCCACCTTTCTTAACTGAAGAAAAATATGAAAAAGAGGTAATAAAATCAGCTAAAGATATAAAGTTGTTATATTTGCGTGGAAAAATTCAGCTTATTGGTAGAGAGATGAGAAAAAAAGAAATAGAGGGAGATCTTGATGGTTTAAAATTACTACAGGATGAATTTATAAATCTAACAAATATGCTAGGAGAATGTTAAGCTTTCCTCCTCAGCTTTTATATGTTAAAATAGTTAATCATGAAGAAGTCTTTGAGTATATTAACAGACATAGTTGCTTCTGCTAAAAAAAGAGGATATATAACGCAAGAAGAAATTCTTACTATTTACCCCAAGCCAGAAGAACACATAGTTGAGTTAGATGAACTTTATAAAAAATTACTTAAATCAGATATTGATGTTTTTGAAAATGTTGTAGAAGAAGATGACGCGCAAAAACCAATAGAGGTGCTTGAGAAAGAGCTTGAGGCGCTAACTGTTCTGGCAGAAGGAACAGTCTCAGATCCAGTAAGAATGTACCTAAAGGAGATCGGAAGAATACCACTTCTTACTTTTGAGCAGGAAATTGAATTGGCAAAAAAAGTAGAAAAAGGTGATGAAGCTTCAAAAAAACTCCTTACAACCTCAAATCTTCGATTAGTTGTATCAATTGCAAAAAAATATGTTGGTCGAGGACTTACGCTTTTAGATCTTATCCAGGAAGGTAATCAGGGATTAATACGCGCTGTGGAGAAATATGACTGGAGGCGTGGATATAAATTTTCAACATATGCCACATGGTGGATTCGTCAATCAATAACTAGGGCGATTGCAGATCAGGCGAGAACTATTCGTATTCCTGTTCATATGGTTGAAAATATAAATAGATTTCTTCGAGCCTCAAGAAAGCTCATGCAGGAACTAGGAAGAGAGCCTAGTCCCGAAGAAGTGGCTAAGTCATTGGGAATTGATGAAGAAAAAGCCTTGGAAATTATAAAAATATCACAAGAGCCAGCAAGCCTTGAATCACCAGTTGGAGACGAGGAGGATAGTAGATTGGGTGATTTTATTCATGATACGTCTGCTCCAACACTTTTTGATACAGCATCGCGTGAATTATTAAAAGAGCAAGTTGAGCAAGTGCTTGGTACTCTTTCGGACAGAGAGAGGCGAGTACTTGAAGAGAGATTTGGATTAAAAGATGGTAGACCAAAAACATTGGAAGAGGTAGGAAGAATGTTTGCGGTTACTAGGGAAAGAATAAGACAAATCGAAGCAAAAGCACTTCGAAAGCTTCGTCATCCCTCTCGCGGAAATAAATTACGAGATTATTTGAGTTAAATTATCAATTATATTTATAGATAATTTTTATAAATACATTTTTAATTTGATGTAAATATGAGGCTTACAAGGATTTCCTTAATAATATCATTATATTCTGGATTTGAAGTAGCTGATATTTCATAGATTGTATCCCCTAGTGAAATAAAATAACTGATATAGTCATTTTCTTTACTACGTAACATAAGTGCTTTTTTTGTTGAAATAATTTTAATTTCTCTAGGATAATTTTTACCATATTGTATGTCAACTAAATCTTCTATGGTAATATTATTTTCATTTTTTTGATAATTTATTGTCAATGGTATATCTTTAGATCCAATTGGCCTAAGTCCTATTTGCTCTGCTGTTTCATCACTTGCGCGAGTAAATCTCTCCCAATTATCTGGAATTTTTATTGAATAACTAACATCCGCATTGTAGGGGTTTTTGCTAATTTCTAATTTTGAGGTATTTTTTTTAATTTCTTGAGTTTGTTTTCCAATTTTCTTAATCTGCTTATTATCTGATTTTATAAAATAATAAATACCTCCTGATACTATAAGTACAATAAAAATAAATCCAAAAAATATGTTGATAATTGTTTTTGAAAGAATGCTCGATTCTTCATCTTCACTCTCATCATATTCGTTATTTTGGTTACTATTAAGATGAATGTCTTCCATGTGGCGGATATTATCTAATACAATTATTAAAATGTCAACAATAATAGCCTGAGGTATAGTATTTTTTTATCTTATCAACGTTGCTAAGGTGGCAGCTCCTGATATTAGCATAAGTCCTATCACAAACCATCCTATAATTGTTGTTGCTGGATGATTTGTTTTATCTCCCATAATTTTATTATTACTACTTATTTGAACAATAAGAATGAGAATTATAGGAGCAACAAGGCCATTAATAACCGCTGAGTAGATAAGAGCTTTAATAGGGTCTATGTCTAAAAAATTAATCAGAAGACCAATAATCATGGAAAAGATAATAACACCATAAAATGCATAGGCATCTTTTAGTTTTCGGAAAAGTCCATGTCTCCATTTAAAGCTTTCAGATAATGCATATGATGCAGATCCTGCAAGAATAGGCAATGCTAAGAGTCCTGTGCCAATAATTCCAAGAGCAAATAATAAATATGCTTGTTCTCCGGCAATTGGTCGTAGTGCTATTGCTGCATCAGCCGCCGTGGTGATTGTTGTTATTCCGTTGGCAAAAAGTGTTGCAGCACAGGTCGCAATTATAAAAAACATTACGAGATTTGATATAAACATTCCAGACCAAACATCTATCCTCATATCATGGATATCTTTTTTTGATGTTGTTTCCTGCCGTAGTTTTATAGTTGTTTTACCATTTAAAATTTCTTCTTCTACTTCTTGAGATGTTTGCCAAAAGAAAAGATAAGGAGAGATAGTTGTGCCTAAGATAGCACAAATAAGAAAGAATTGATCCTTTGAAAATACTATGGATGGAATAACAGCATTTTTAATAACCATTCCCCAGTCCATATTTATATATAGGGCAGAAAAAACATAAGAAAGTAGTAATAATGCTAAGAATTTAAGATATTTAGCATATTTATCATAAGTTATAAAAATTTGTAGTCCAAGGCTTATTGAAGTAAAAATAATTAATATAAGAACAAAGTTTGCATTAGGGATTATTAGTTGTACTGCTTTTGCCATTGCTCCAATATCTACTCCAATATTGAATGTATTTGTAATAAAAAGAAGCATGCTGCATAGGTAAAGGATCCATCGTGAATAATGTATGCGAATATTTCCCGCTAGCCCTCTTCCGGTTACCAGTCCAATCCTAGCGCACATTTCCTGCACAATGGCCATTAATGGAAAAGTAAATGGGGCGAGCCAAATTAGTTGAAATCCAAATTGAGCTCCCGCCTGAGAATATGTTGCAACACCAGATGGGTCATCATCTGCTGCGCCGGTAGTTAATCCTGGTCCTAGTCTTTCCCAATAGTCCCCTGCTTTCTTGACTGGCTCATGATTCATTATGGACGTTGCGATAGATTGTGATCCACTAATTGTCTTATCCAAAACAACAGCAGGAGCAGAAATTATATTTTCTACAGCTTTTTCTAGAATACTGTCATTCATCTTTAATTACAGATTAAACTACTTTTTTCAATTATACAAGATTATTAGTATAATAATACCTCATGGACAAAATAATTTCTATATATAAACCAGTTGGCAAGACTCCATTGCAAATGGTAGAGGAATTAAGAAAAAGATTTCCTGATATTGCCAATGAAAAGCTTGGCTTTGCAGGCAGGTTAGATCCTATGGCAGAAGGATTGCTTTTAGTATTGATTGGAGAAGAAAATAAAAAAAGAAATTTTTATGAAAGACTGCCAAAAGAGTACGTATTTGATATCTTATTTGGCATTACTACCGATACATATGATTCACTAGGGTTAATTACGAAAATACATTTATATGATAAGGTAGATTTTGGTGAAGAAAAGATAGAAAAATTTATGAAGTTGCTCGTGGGATCATGGCAACAAAATTATCCTCCATATTCATCCCCAAGGATTAATGGTAAGCCGCTTTTTTACTGGGCAAGAGAAGGTAGGCTAAGCGAAATTTTAATACCGTCTAAAATGGTAGAAGTTTATTCAATAAAAAAAATAGGAATCTCTGTTGTAGATATCGAAGATTTAGCCATAAGGAATGAGAAAATTATAGCTAGCGTACTAGGTGAATTTAGACAAATAGAAATAATAAAAAAGTGGAAGTTAGCTTGTCAAGAAAATCTTAATGCTTCATTTATATCTTTAAAAATACAAATATCTGTTTCAAGCGGTACATATGTGAGATCAATATGTCATGATTTGGGTGAAAAAGTTGGACTTGGAGCAATAGCGTTAAGCATAAAAAGAACAAGAATAGGAGATTTCAAAGCCGAAAAAGCACTTTATTTATGATTTACTTAGCTGTTCCTTGTGATTTTATTCTTCGTTCCTCTAATTCATCTAGTATAAGTTTTCTAATTCGAATATTTTTTGGTGTAACTTCTACTAATTCATAATTACTGATATATTCAAGTGCATCTTCCAGAGTCATAATTCGTGGAGCATCAAAATGTACACTTGTTCCTTCACCCTTGGATCTCATATTTGTTTGCTGTTTTACCTTGCATACATTTACTCGTAAATCTTCGCTTCTTGCATTTTGTCCAATTACCTGACCTTTGTACACATTGGTTGCTGGGCCGATAAAAAGAGTTCCGCGGTCTTGCATATTAGTGAGTCCATATAGCGTTGTAATTCCGTCTTCGTTTGCTACTAAAGATCCTTGAGCTCGTTCAGGAATAATACCAGTATCTTCTTTATATGATTCAAAAACTGTATTCATGATTCCCAAGCCTCTTGTGTCTGTAATGAATTCACTTCTATATCCAAAAAGTTCTCTTGTTGCGATTATAAATTCAAAAAAAGCAATGCCGTTTTCGACTTGCATATGTTGTAATTCTGCATGCCTATTGCCTAATTTTTGCATAACTATACCAGAATAATCTTCAGGAACTTCTATGAAAAGTCTTTCAAATGGTGCAAATTTTTTACCATCTATAAGTTTAATAATTACTTGTGGTCGGGCAACCTGAAATTCATAATCTTCACGTCTCATTCTCTCAATTAGAATAGCTAAATGAAGCTCTCCTCGACCAGATACTATCCAATCTCCTTGAAGACCGTCTTCAACTCTAAGGGCCATATCTGTTTCGAGCTCCTTGTAGAGTCTTTCTCTAATTTGTCGAGATGTTTTAAATTCTCCTTCTCTTCCAGCAAAAGGAGAACTATTTACACTGAATGTCATTTTTATTGTAGGCTCTTCTATTGCCAAAACTGGTAATGCGATAGGATTTACGATATCCGCAAGTGTTTCTCCGATAGTTATCTCTGGTATGCCAGCAACCGCAATAATGTCTCCAGCGGTAGCTTCTTCAATATCAATTCTATCTAATCCTTCAAATGTCATAAGTGAACTAAGTCTATATTTTTTCTTTTCGCCATCTCTACTTATGTGAATTACCTCTTGATTAGCCTTAATTGTTCCGTTGTATATTTTGCCAGTAGCGATTCTCCCTTTAAAAGAGTCATTTGTAAGAGCAGTTATATGTAGCTGTAATGGCTTATTGGGATCTGCTTTAGGAGGATCTATATTCTCCATAATTGTTTGAAAAACAGGCTGAATATCAGTCATTAGTGACAGGTCTGGCTCTTTCCCTGCTTTTCCTGCCTTTCCAGAAGAATAAATTATTGGGAAATATGCTGTTTTTTCATCCGCTCCAAGCTCAATAAATAAATCAAAAGTTTTATTAAGAACATGTTCTATTCTGGCATCTGAGCGATCTATTTTGTTAATAACAACAATTACCTTGAGTTTCATTTCAAGCGCTTTTTTTAATACAAAACGTGTTTGAGGCATTGGTCCCTCTTTAGCATCAATAAGCAAAAGACATCCATCTGCCATTGTTAAAACTCGCTCTACTTCTCCACCAAAGTCAGCATGACCAGGTGTATCAATAATATTAATCTTAGTTCCCTCCCAAATAATGGAAGCATTTTTGGAGAAAATAGTTATTCCTCGTTCTTTTTCCAAATCATTACTATCCATGATGAGCTCTGTATCTGCAATATCTTTATGCATTCTTGTTCGAGACTGCTTTAGTAATGCGTCAACAAGAGTCGTTTTACCATGGTCAACGTGAGCAATAATAGCAATATTTCTAATATTTGTCATATACTTAACGCACTTATAAACACAATTAAAAAAGTAATTTATATGTGTGTTTGTAGGTTAGAAGCCATTTTAGGCAGCATTAAATATTATACCATAATGTGGCTAAGACAACAAGTTAACAATTACTATTGACAAAAATATTGATTAAGTAGTATTGTTAATTTATGAAGATTATTTCAATTTTGATTTTGTTTATGATTATTTTCTCATCTCCGGTTTTTGCTCAGAATTCTACAAATTCAGCTACCAATATTCCCGTAAAAACAGAAGTTATGATTGAAAGAGGTAGTTTAAGAAATACTAAAAATCAACAGAAAGAACAAAATATCAAAGAAAAAATCTTATTAAGAAAAGAAATATTGGATAAGCGCGAGCTATATAAAGTAGCTTTTAAAGCTAAGCAAGATGAATTTAAGGGAAAATTAAAAAATTTAAAAAATGAAATTAAGAAAAGCATAGTTGATTCTATAAATACAAAGCTTACTACAATAAATACAAATCAAACCGATAAAATGAATGATGCTATTGAAAAAATGAACACTTTTATTACTAAAATAGATAAAACGCAAATGTCTATGGCTACTGAAGGAAAAGATGTTACGTTGGCAGTATCAGCAATAAACTTAGCTAAGGATAGCATTTCTTCTATTGAGGCATTAGTTTTGAGTCAAACAGAGAAGCAGTATGTTGTAGATATTGTTAGCGAAGAAGGCATCAAGGCTTCCGTAAAGTCAAGCATTGACTTACTAAAGCTAGATATTAAAAAATTGCATGAGTCAGTTATCGATACGAAAAAATTAGTTATTAATGCTGGAAGAGAAGTAGGTAAATTAAAACAATTGAGCATGGTGGAGCCAAGTATTGCAGTAATGCCAGAAAATAAAGTAGAATCGGAAGGAGAAAAGCAGTAACATGGACCCAAATCAAAATGTTCCCCCACAAGCTCCTCCAGTATCAACTCCAATAAATGACCCATTGATTGTTGTTCCATTTCTGGATGTTAATCAGTCCCCATCTGGCTCATTGTCCCCAATTCAGTCGCTACCGCAAGTTCCACTGCCCCCAATTCAACCATTGCCACAAATGCAAACATCTCAGTCGCCTATATATCCTGAGCCAGTTTTTTCGCAACCAATTTCATTAAATCAGATGCAGGCCACCGAGATGCAGCCTCCACAAGCTGATTATCAAAATTCTACTATAGGTGATTCTCTATCATCAGCATCTAGTCAGGGTAATTCACATGGATTAAGAAATACTTTAATAGGATTGATTTTGTTTCTTGTAATTGGTGCTTCTGTTGGAGGAGCTTATTATTATATTACTTATATTCAAAATTCTTCAGTTGTTCCATTAGGCAATGTAAACGATCAAGTTGCCCCTGTTCCAGAAGCGCGACAGGCTGCTTCAATTCCAGATGTAAGTATAGAGACATCATCTTCGCTAGAAGAACAAGAGGCAAATGCTATAGATGTTGCAAGCCCAAATGATGATATTTCATCAATAGAGCAAGAATCCCAAAAACTATAAATCACCGATCAAGACATACAGCGCTATAATAATTAATTGACAAATAAAGCAGATCAATCGTATTATTAGCTAATGAAGATTACAGTCTTTTTCTTGTTAGCCTTCTTTATTTTTATTTCTTCATCTTTTGCTCAAGAAGATGCATCCCCCCCATCTTCATCCACAGATACTTCAACAGAAAAATTCACCAATACTGGATTTGAGACGGATACATCCTCTTGGA
>SIBS01000001.1 GCA_009695045.1 Candidatus Levyibacteriota bacterium
TTCATAGACTCCAATCTTTGATGGATTAATCATCGCCTCTCTATATAAAGATATGAGTCCAAGTCTTTTAGTTTTGCATAAATATTCTAGACCAAATTTAAGCAATACCCTATTGAGACCCGTAAGTGGTACTAAATCAGCAACCGTTGCAAGAGCTACTAATTCCAAATGAAATGTTTTATTATAACTATTTTCTTTTTTCCCCAAAGAAAATATTGCCTCTTGAGAAAATATCCAACCAACCGAAGCACCACATAATTTTGTTGAATGAATAATGGCATATGCAGGCATTTCTTCTTCAGAAATCTCCGAATGGGCAACGTGATGATCTGTTATTATTACATCTATTCCCTGCTCTTTTGCAAACTGGACCGCCTTATAAGCAACAATGCCATTATCAACAGTGATAATTAAATCAATTTTTTTATATTTTTCCTGCAATTTTTTTATTCCATTAATAGATAATCCATATCCTTCTTCAAGTCTATGTGGTATATATGGAAGAATATTAACGCCTAATTTATATAGAGATTCCCATATAATTGCAGCTCCACAAATTCCATCAACATCATAATCACCAAAAACAATAACCTGATCTTTTTGTTCAATAGCTATTTTAATCCTATCAATAGCTTTTTTCATTTGTTTTATATCTATACCAACGCCTTCTAAGGAAACTGATTCAAGTTTTGGATAAAGAAAATCAGCTATATCTTTTTCTAAAAAAATACCTCTATTTTTTAAAAGAGTTGATTGTATAGTATCTATACTTTGAATATCCATAGTGAGTATGTTCCATTTTTTCATTTGTTTCCTATTTTAATCTTTCTGTTATACTATATCAAATCGGTTTTCTGCACTATAATGATAGAACGAATACCTCAATATATACACAATATTTTAAAAAAATTTGAAAAAAATAATTTCAGGATATTTCTTGTTGGTGGATGCGTTCGCAATCTTTTATTAAAAAGGGCTATTGCTGATTGGGATCTTGCTACAAATGCTACGCCTCAGGAAATGTTACAAATTTTTCCTGATGGATTTTATGAGAATCAATTCGGCACAGTTGGTATTCCTATTGAAGCAGATAATCAAAAATCAATAGTAGAGATTACAACATTTAGAACAGAGGGGGAGTATAAAAATAATAGACATCCAGGGAAAATTGTTTGGGGAAAAACAATAGAAGAAGATTTACAGAGAAGAGATTTTACAATAAATGCTATTGCACTGGAAATTAAAAATAATAAAGAGATTATAATTGATGTATTTAATGGGCAACGAGATATTCTTGAAAAAATAATAAGATCAGTTGGTAAACCCGAACAAAGATTTAATGAAGATGCATTAAGATTGCTAAGAGGTATACGCTTAGCAACAGAGTTGTCATTTAAGATTGAAGAAAATACTTGGAAAGCCATCATAGAAAATGAATCACTTATTAAAAATATATCTGATGAAAGAATACGTAATGAGTTATTACGAATATTGGAAAGTGAACATGCGTATGAAGGAATATCCCTGCTCAATGAATCTGAGTTACTCAAGAATATCTTACCAGAATTACTAGAGGGAGTTAATGTTTCACAAACTAGACCTGGAAGACACCATCAGTCTGATGTATTTACTCACAATATGCTCTCTTTAAAATTTTGCCCCTCCAATGATCCTCTTGTAAAATTTGCAGCATTACTCCATGACGTAGGAAAACCACGTGTTAAAAGTTCTGATGAAAATGGTTTAGTAATTTTTTATAATCATGAGGTGGTGGGAGCAAAAATAGTAAGAGATATATGTGATAGATTACATTTTTCTAAAAAACATAAAGAGAAAATTTCAAATCTCATAAGATGGCATATGTTTACCGTAGATGAGAATATAACCGATGCTGCCATTAGGAGATTTATCCGACGAGTAGGAATAGAAAATGTAAAAGATATGATGGATCTTCGTGTCGGAGATAGATTGGGAGGCGGAACCCAAACTGCTGAGAGCTGGCGCCTAAAACTATTCAAAGATCGTGTCGAAAAACAATTGCAACCTTTACCTTTTAACATAAATGATCTCGTGATTGATGGGAACGATATTATGCGTGAGTTAAATATAAAACCAGGTAAAATAATTGGAGAACTATTGCAAAAATTATTCGAAGAAGTTGATGAAAACTTAACTTTAAATAATAAAGCTTATCTAGAAAAACGTATTAAAGAATTAATTTAAACTTTATACAATAAAAGTATATTTTATATTAATATTGTATAATGAGTTATTAAACATAAATATGCTTAAAGCAATATTTCAACAAGAATTAAAAGAATCGATGCTTGCAAGAAATGAATTAAAAACATCTGTTCTTCGCATGCTTATTTCTGCAATTACATATTATGAAATTCAAAAAGGTGGAGCTGGATACAATGCAAACGAAGAAGATGTATTAAAAGTAATTGAAAAAGAAGCGAAGCAAAGAAAGGATTCAATAAGTCAATTTATGAATGCAAATAGACAAGATTTAGTTGATAAAGAAAAAAAGGAATTAGATATTTTACAAAAATATCTACCAGATCAAATGCCAGAAGAAGAAATAATAAAATATGTAAAAGAAGCAATTTTGCAAACTGAAGCAAATTCAATGCAAGATATTGGAAAAATAATGTCAGTCTTAATGCCTAAATTAAAAGGGAAAGCAGATGGATCTATTGTTACTCAAATAATTAAAAAGGAGCTTACTTAATTAATTATTTATTCCTACTCCACTCTTCCAAAAAAACGAGAAGTGGTGCTGCATTAAAAATAGAAGAATAAGTACCACTAAATACTCCAATCAATAATGCTACAACAAACCAACGTATTGTCTCTCCACCAAATAAAAGCATTGTTAAAAGAACCAGAAATACGGTGAGAGACGTATTTATAGATCTACACATTGTCTGTACAATAGACTTATTTACAACCTCCTTAAATGGCAATGTTGGCATTCTTCGCATGTTCTCCCTAATGCGATCAAAAATAACAATAGTATCGTGAACTGAGAATCCAATTACCGTAAGCACTGCCGTAACAAACAAGCTGTCAACCTCAACATCATAAAAATATCCCAAAAGAGAAAATATACCTACAAGAAAAAGAATATCATGAAGAAGAGCTATAATGGCACAAACACCAAAACGAAAACTACTAGCAGGTTTTGGTATAACCCTAAATGACCATCCAATAAATAAAAGTATTAATACCGATGATATTAAAATTGCCTTAAGCGCATTTATCGTAGTCTCCTTACCAACTGTTGGCCCAACGGTTTCAAATGCATCTTCTTTAAAAGTTAATGATTCTTTTTTTAATAGAGTAATTATATCATCATGTTTTTTTTGGTCAATTGGTTTTGTTTTTATAAGAAATCCATTTGTTGAAGCTTGAACCTGCGCATCAAATCCTTTTTTTATCAATATTTCTCTTACTTTTTTAGTCATTGCAATATCTACATGCTTTTCCATAACAAGAGATAAGCGAGATCCGCCAGAAAAATCAATTGAAGGCTTTAATCCAAAGAATAATAAAGAAATCAAACCAGGAATTATTACTAAAAGAGAGATGGTAAAATATATCTTTTTATTTTCTATAATATTCATATTATTTTCTATATATCATTCTTAAAAAAGTTCTCGTAACCGTGATGGCGGAAAACATCGAGACCGTAACACCGATAAGCAATGTTACCGCAAATCCCCGAACAATACCTGTACCAAATTGAAATAAAATAATAGATGTAATAATACTTGCAATATTTGAATCCTTAATTGAGCTCCATGCTCTAGAAAAACCCAATTCCAATGCAGCGTCATTACTTTTTCCACGCCTTAACTCTTCCTTCATTCTTTCAAAAATAAGAATATTTGCGTCTACTGCCATACCGATAGAAAGAACGAATCCAGCAATTCCTGCTAGCGTTAAGGTAATTGGAATGAGCTTGAATAATGTTAAAACAAAAATTGCATATAAAACCAATGCAACGCTAGCAGTTGCACCCATTTTTCCATATAAAAGTATCATAAAAATAATAATAATAATAAAACTAATAAAGCCTGCAAAAAGACTCTTTTTTAAAGATGCGTCTCCAAGAGTTGCCCCAAGTGTGCTTTGCTGAATAATTTTTAATGGTACTGGAAGTGCGCCAGCATTAAGTTGACTAGCCAACTGTTTTGCCTGCTCCGTAGTAAACCCACCACTAATTTGCCCACTACCTCTTATTCCCTGCTGAACGGTTGGTGCAGAAAAACACAAATTATCAAGACAGATTGCCATACGTTTTCCTACTAATTTTTCTGTTTGATTATAAAACTTTTCTTGACTATTAGAGATAATAGAAAATAAAACAACTGGATTTGATGATTGATTATCAAAAGATGCCTGTGCATCCTTTAAATCTGCACCAGTTAATCCAATATTCAATGTATCTTCATATTTTAATAATGAAGACAATGATGCTTCTTTTTTTAACTCCCTAAACTCTAGCTTTGCAGTTGTTCCAACAAGTGAAATAGCTTTATCAACATCAGTTATCCCCGGAAGCTCTACTATGATTCTATAATCATTATTTCCTTTTGCCGTCTGAACAATTGGCTCAGCGACTCCAAGAAAATTTACTCTTCTTTCTATGACTAGCTTTGCAGCATCAAGTGCAATTTCTCTTTGAGATTGCTCAACGTCTTTCATTTCAGCTTTGAGAGTTAAGCTAGTTCCTCCTTCCAAATCCAATCCTTTTCGAAAATAAAATTCTCGTTGCAAATTGAAAGGACGTAATAAGATATTTGGATCAAATCCTATAAAATTTTTATTTACTTCTATTTTCTTGTTATAAAAAGGTATTTTGGGAGTTTTAAACTGAATATGAATTCTTGAAGGCAATATAAATAATATAGAAAAAATTGTCAGAACAATAATACACCATAACAAATATTTATGATTATTCATAATTATAAAAAATTAATTAATGCAATCCTATTCCTGATCTAAGAAAGAAGCTGCTCTTCATCTCCCATGAGCATTACTCTTGAACCAGCAAGTAGAGAAGAGATGAATGGATCTCTTTTCTTTTTTCTAAAAATAAACTCTTCTTCTGACATAGCAGTATAATTTATTTCTGTTCCCAAGCGAGTTTCTTCATTTCTTATTAAAAGAGATAATTCTGGCAATACCACCGTACCAACTACTACTAAATCTATTTGATCTTGTTTTTTTTCCATTCTTCTTACAAAGCGACCTGAAAACATAACATATTTTATTTTACCAAGCTTTACTTTGTTTTTTAAAATATTTGCACCTAGCCCAATTGTCTTAACACCAATTTCCAGTAGATCATAATAAAATTGATATGTCTTGGAAAGAGAATAGTATATTCTATTTGCTCGTGGCTCTTTTTCAAGAATACCTTTTTTTTCCAAAAAAGATAATTCTCTTCGAACAGCATTAATTTCGTCACCTGTTCTTCTTACCAATTCACGCACATGATACATTTCTAGCGGAAACGCAAGAAAAACATTAAGCAACTTTATTCTAGACTGTGATGTAATTAAATCAGAAAACATAGCCCACTATTTTACGGTCATTATACCACTTGTGGGCAGAACTTGAAACCATATATTTCCTCTATTAAATTTTATGGCAGATCCTTCATTATCAAACAAAAGTGTTCTAGAAATTCTAGTATCTTTTTTCCATACTCCATCTATTTGCTTACCATCCATAAAAATTGTTGCTTTTCCATTACCTTTTGTTTTATAGAGAAGATGAAGATTATCTTCATATCCATCATTTGCATTAGTTTCTATCATTGATAATACAACAATATTTTTTGCAGTTAATGTCTTACCTGTATTCTTATCTATATGAGCTACGCCACCATTTCGCCTAATGTAATTATTTGCCTTAGAATCATATTTCCAATCTACAAAGAAGTCTGTATATCCCTTCCAAAACTCCAGATGAATATCTTGCATAATTGGACTTTTTGAAATATCTATATCATCCTTAAATGTATATGGAATAAATGAATCACTCCATTCATCTCCTTTTTTGTCTAAATTAGTAAGACCTCTTGATTTTTTTGCAAATTCCCATAACTTAGTAGTACTAGAATACATGGTGTGCTCCGTGGCCGTTGAGGAACCCAATCTATCATAATCACGCCAAAATATAGGGAAGCCAATAGAAAATTGATTTAAGTCATTAGATCCTCCCCAACCGTAAGTGATAATTTTTTCAAGCGCATCAGCTGGGCCAGGGGTATTTGCCCCACCTACGTGAGCATATAGTGGAAAATTATATTCAGAGACGAAATCTAAGAAATAAACCCTCGCTGAGCGAACGGGCCCAATGGGATTTACGTCTTTACAGTAAAAAATTGAGAGAAATCTCGTTATTCCACCTTCTGCTACAATCTCATAAATTACATCTGCTGAAGATAATCCAGACTGAGGATGAGATTCCTTATGATTCTCTATCATTACAGCTAATGGTCTATGCTTATCCCACCAGTCTTTTTGTTCTTTAGAATAAAATATTCCATTGATTGGACAAACTTCTGTATTTGGAGATTCTTCATTAAAAACCAACTCCCCAGAAGAATTTTTTAAAGACTTTGGTAAAGGAGACACTAATTTTTTATTAATATTTGTATTTTGAGAGAAAAATGCGTACGAGGCCGTTGAGCTTATTGCATAAACTACCAATACTAAGATTATAACTAAAGTTCTTTTTTTATCCATTTTATAAATACTATGCTTATCCCTTTGCATCTCTTAATGCCTTATTTTCATCATCTGATAATTCATGTTCCAATCCTTTTCCCTCAGCTATTCTTTTTGCATACCATCTCGTTCCAGACCTAGAATGTAAACCAGATATCACTATTCCACTATTTTTTCCATTTACTAAAGAAAGAATAAAACTTTGATCTCCACCGGTATCGTTAAAGGGATTAAATCGCAATAATCCTACTTTTTGAATATGTAATAATCCGTCTTCTTCAATTGTATCACAGCGTTGTTTTAAAATAGTAATATCTTTTTGAGATACAGATAAATCCTGCAATAATCCATCAAGTACTGCCTTCATTGTTTTTGAACTGATCCCTCTTACAAGATTATTATAATGAGTGAGCATTCGAAAGAATAAAAAAGAAAGGAAAATTAACCAAAAAATTATAACGGAAAAAAAGGTAATAATTAAAGTAGAACTCATGTATAGTTATACTAGCCTCTTGACAGCTTTGCTGTCAATAGTGTAATCTTTTCGCTATCAGATGAGTAAGCGAAAAAAAACTCGCCAAGAAAAAATTATCACTGGTCTTAGACGAAAGCTATCAATAAACGGCCCCGATCGCTCTCTCGACAATCAGGCATTAGCATATACCTCAATGCAATTTCAGCCTATTAAAACAGCACAATACGAAGATTTGATTACTTATAATACTATGCATTTTAAGAAAGATATACAAAAAACAGCAATTATTACTTTTGGAATTCTTGCATTTGAAATTATTTTATTTTTATTAATTAAAAACCAATTAATTTCTTTTTCGATAATTGGTTTATAGTTGAAAGGAGGTGATTAATAATGGCAACAATGTATTGTGTGAAATGTAGAGCAAAAAGTGAAGATCCAAATGCTGAGAAAGTTACCATGAAAAATGGCAAACCAGCACTCAAAGGAAAATGCCCAACATGCGGAACTGGCATGTATAAAATCGGTTCTTCATAAGGTTTAAAAGATTTTTTTCGAAGAAATCTTTTAATTTATTTCTTCTAGAAATAAAAGAAACCCTTGCAGTATAGCGAGGGTTTCTTTGTAATTGACAAGAATAATAAAATAATTATATTATTATAAAAATCAAGAGTGATGGAAAGGGGACTGGCCCGATTATCCATCCAGCAACCGAGCCATTAAAAATGACTGCGGTGCTAATTCCAGCCCATAAGGGAATGATTAGGTCTAATTGACAAAAATTTTACCTCTCTTATGAGAGGTTTTTTTATGATTAAAACAGAACGGATCCTAGATAATACCAAAAGAACGCCTCCACGATTTGCAGCAGAATCTACTACTAAATTTCAAGACTCACTTGATGATAAAAATAAAGGCATTTACAGTGAAACAGCTACGTATTGGAGAAATGGATTTCCGTCATTAGCATCTGCAGAAAGACATATTGGGGAACTAATAGGAGCACCAAAAGAGCATATTTTTCTTACAAATTCAGGTATGTCTGCGCTAGCAACAGCTGTTGAAGCAACTGCTCCAACTCATGGAGATATAGTTATTTATGGAAATCAAGGCTATCGCAATTCATTACTTTTTTTTCAAAATATACTAGGTGGTCGCGGAGTGATACCGATACCAATAAATCCTGGTTCAATTTTAGATATTGAACAAGTACTGCAAAAAATAGAATCATCAAAAAAAATAGTAAAAGTATTAGCATTTGAACCTTTTGCAAATGATAAAAAAATGCCAGTTGTTGATGTGAAAAAACTTTTAGAACTTCCGGTTTTGCAAAGAATTAATCCTATTATAATTCTTGATAATACTCTTGCAACAGATTCCATTTTGCCCTTAGCATCCATCTTAAAAAAATACCCAAATCTACAGACTATAGTAGTTGAAAGTATTACAAAATCTTATTTATCAAATGAAGATAATGGTGGAGTTATTTTCACTTCAAATGATGAATTAGCTAAATTAATACAAATATATAGGAAGGTATATGGATCTACCCCTGGTCCATCCTTGATTCAAACAGCAGAAAAATTCATTCCTCCAACCAAGGATCAATTTGATAAAGAAAATAGAAAAATTGCACAAAATACACTTATAATTGCGAGAGCATGCGAAGATGCAAAGGGATCAGGTGAATTATTTGAAGTTATTCATCCCGGACTCGTGTCTCATCCAAATTATGAAATCAATAATAAAATTTCTATAGATAATGCAACCGTTCCATTATTTTATATAAATCCAATTATTGAAGGATTAACTTCTAAAGAAATTGTTCGAGTTATTGAAAGAAATAATGGGCTTAGAGATTGTTTTATAACTGAAAGCTTTGGTTTTCCACAAACTTCAATATTATGGGAACCAAATTCAAATTATGTAAGAATTGCTGGCGGACTTGAGGAAAATGAAAAAACTATCAGTATTGCAAATAGGTTTAAAGATGCTCTTTCTCAGATAATAAGCATTCCAACTGGCGAAGTATTTCCATTTAATAATTATAAAATAGAAATAAGAAAACAACTTTTAGAAAATTGCGGACAAACTTGCCTAGAAATGATTGGAAGAGAAGTTCCAGTTGAATTATTAAATGAAGGCGAAGTTTCACCGCTAGACTTACTAGGATATATTTATGATGCGAAGATACATAATTTCGAAATTGACGAATTTTCCGAAAATAATATCGCGATGGTTTTAGGAAATAAAAAAAATACAGGAAGATATCATTGGTATTTAAGAATAGGGAATAATATTATTGATCCAGAACAAGGAATAGTAGAGCTAGCAAAGGAATATGAACAAAGAGAAATAAATGAAATAATTACATCGATATTAATCCCAACTAAAGTAGCTCTTCCAAAAGAGGAGTAATATCACGATTACCAAATGATTGCTTCACGAGAGGCATACTCGAAATTTGTGGCGTACCATCTTCCCATGTAGGTCTTTCTTCTTTGTAAAGTATTCCTGTTGCAATTTTTTCTTTTTCCCCATCCATAAGTGCCCTCTTTAATGGCCATTCCTCTGCTATAAGATAGGCTTGTGCCTTATCACTAGTATCATGTCCATTATCTTCTACCTTATATACGCGTTCATAAAACCATGAAAATGTATTTTTATGGTTAAATGTTACGCATGGCTGCATTGTATCAATGATAGAAAACCCTTTATGCTTGATCCCTTCCATCACGAGCTGGGTCTCTTGCTTATTATCTCCAGCAAATCCTCTGGCAACAAACGTTGCGCCCGCAGCGAGAGAATAAGACATGGGATTAACTGGCGCCTCAACTGTTGGAACTGGTGTTGCTTTATTTTTTTCACCAATGTCTGTTGTTGGGGAAAATTGACCAGTAGTTAATCCATAAATCTGATTATTATGAACTATTAAAGTAAGATTTATATTTCTTCTTGCAGCATGAAGTAAGTGATTCGCGCCTTCCCCATATTGATCACCATCTCCACCAATCACAATTACCGTAAGCCCACTGTTGGCTAACCTAATACCTTCTGCTATCGGCATTGGCCTACCGTGTAATCCGTTAAATCCGTATGTCTTTACCCAGTAAGGAAGCTTACTCGAGCATCCAATTCCTGAAACAAGAACAACTTCCCACGGATTAAGCTGCAGGGACACAATAGCATTTTTTAAAGATACCCAGACTCCAAAGTCCCCACACCCAGGACACCAATTTGGCTTATCATATGTAATCTCTAAATCTTTTAATTCTGTCATAATACCTCTTTTATTCTCGCTATAATCTCTTCAGGATAAAATGGTCTACCGTCATACTTTCTAAAATTATGGCTCATAGTTAATCCTGTATACTCTCTTATTAATCCCTCTAGTTGTCCAGTCTTATTTCCCTCAATAATAAGTGTTTTCCCACTTTTACCAATAGCGGATATAACGGCATCAACCGGAAATGGTGCCAGGCAATTAATTTTTAAAAAGTTTACTGAAATATTTTCTTTTGCCAACCAATTCATTGCTTCAAGCGTAGGCATTTTAGTTGAACCAAAACCAACAATTGTTAAAGATGCATCCGCTAAGCCATAACTATCTACTGGGGAAAAACCTAACTCCAAAGACTCTAATTTCTTGAATCGCTTATTCATCATTTTTATTCGAACTTCCGCCTCTTCATTATAAAGCCCGCGTTCATCATGTTCATCGGATCCAGATAATGCGATTCCACCTTTTTGGCCAGGAATAGATCGAGGAGAGATACCATCATCTACCAAGGAATATCTCTTGTAATCTGTAGACAAAGCCACATCTTCATCACTAATAATTTTTCCTCTCTTTATAACAAAGTTCTTTGCTAAAGATGATATTTTATCAAATGGAACAGTTGCATGCCCCTCCATTAAATACTTATCAACTACCAAAATAACTGGAAGCTGACATATATCTGCAATATTAAATGCATTCATGCTCATATTAAAAGCCTCTAACATATCTCCTGGAGCTATAACAACTCTAGGAAAATCATCTTGACCTGCATGTAGAACAAATCTTAAGTCTCCTTGACCTGTCCATGTTGGCATACCTGTCGCTGGACCAGGTCGCATTCCTTCTACGATTACTAGTGGCGTTTCTGTTTGAGCTGCTAAACCAACTGATTCTACCATTAAGGAAAATCCACCACCGCTCGTTGCAACCATACTCCTAGCACCTGCAAATGAAGCGCCAATTGCCATATTAATACCAGCAATTTCATCTTCCGGCTCCTTTGCTACAATACCATACTTAAGCGACTGAGCAATCAATGTCATCATCACTCCATTAACTGGTGTCATTGGATAAATTGCAGAAAAATTTACACCAGATTGTATTGCACCAAGAGCAACAGATTCTCCTCCACCTATAAGTATATTTTTTTGAGTTTGTAAAATATTTTTTTCAATAATTCGCTTAAATTTACCAAAGCTATTTTTTTGCACGTATTCAAATCCTGACTTTGCAGCATTAATATTTTCTATTACGACTTCTTCTCCTTTTTTAGAAAAAACGTCTTGCATTATTTTTTCAAGCACATTAAAGTCATCATGTATTAAGCCTAATGATGCTCCTACGGCAACTGTATTTATCATTAATCGATCTACATTGATTTGCTTGATTATTCCTGCAAATGGTACAGGTATTAAAACCGTGCCTAATGCAAATTCTGCAGGATCAACCTTAATTAATTGATCATCGTAAATAATAGCTGCTCCATCAGATAATTCTTGCTTATGTTTATCTATTGTCTCCCTATTCAAAGCAACAAGAATATCTACTGATTTCTTTTGGGAAAAAATCTGCTCACTTGCGCCACGAACATAATATGCATTATGACCACCACGGATAAGTGATGGGTATTCTACATAATCAAAAACGGAGAGACCAAGGCGAGTAAAAATTTTTGACATCATTACGCCAATCGTCATGATGCCATAACCAGCTTCTCCGCCAATAAGCCATTGAATATCAGTCATTATATTTTGTAATAATATCAATTATATAATATATTAACAAGAAAAAATATCAATCTTCGCAATAAGTATATTTAAAGCTATAAAAAATATAGTATGCATCTATATATTAGATGCATAACTTATATAGTAAGATTGCAGATTATATCCTAGCTGTAATTTAATAATAAAAGATTTATTAATTTAAAGGGGTTAATTGACAATATTTATGCTGGCCAAACTTGACGAATCTCATTTCCATTATCATCAACCTCAACGATTACAATAGCATTAACTGGACATGATTTTGCAGCGTGCTCAATATTGACCTCTGTATCATTTATATCCAGATATGATACTAAGTCTGAAGTCGTTGAACCATCTTTTTTCTTTATTACTGCTTTACCTTCTCCATCTAATTCAAAAGTGCCCGGAGCAACAGCAACGCAACTCGCTGCTCCTATACATGAATTCCTATCTACTCTTACTTTAAGTGGCATAAAGACAATCTCTTAGTACTCCTAAAGCAAGAAGTGCGCATTTTTTTCTCGCTTCTGATACTTCAACTCCCAATAATCTTAGCATATCTTTTTGAGAAAATTTTGTCAACTCATTTATTGCTTTTCCCTTGCTATATTCTGTAAGGATTGATGCACTCGCAATGCTGATGGCGCATCCATAACCATTGAAAGATATTTCCCCAACGCTAATTTGTTTTTTTTTATACTTATTTGTACTTTTCCAATTGATAAATATTTCTATCTCATCTCCACAAAAAGGATTAGTCTGCTTTGACTTAATAGAAAAATTTTCAATAAATCCAAAATTTTGTGGACTCCTATAATGTTCTAATATTTCTTCTCTATATAAATTATTCATATATTATTTCTTGAAAATTGATTTAACTTTTTTTATTCCACTAATAAATAAATCCACATCATCTCTATCATTATAAATATAAAAACTAACACGAGCACTCGCTTGTATTCCGAGCACGGAATGGAGTATCTGAGCACAATGATGACCAGCTCTTATACAAATATTCATATCACCCAATATTTGCGCAATATCATGTGGATGAATATTCTCTAAGGAAAAAGATATTGCACCTGATCTATCGTTTGACTTTAATGGTCCATATATTGTTAAACCTTCTATTTTATTCATCTTAATCATTGCATATTCAGTCAATTCTATTTCATGCATTCTGACATTTTTTATTCCAATTCTGTTTAGATAATCTATCGCAGAACTAAGTCCAATAATTGCTTCTATTGGCAACGTTCCTGATTCGAATTTTTGAGGAGACTCTGTAAATGTTGTTAAATTTTTTGAAACCTCTCGTATCATTTGACTACCATAAATCAATGGATCAATTTCTTTTAATATTTTTTTCTTCCCAAATAAGATACCTATTCCTGTTGGAGACATCATTTTATGTCCTGAAAAAACAAGAAAATCACATCCCATATCTTGAACATTTATAGAAAAATGAGGCGCAGATTGAGCAGCATCAACAATAATAAATGGTTTATTTTTATCGCCATATTTCTCGGTTAATAATGAAGCAATTTTTTTAATATCAACTATAGTTCCCAATACATTTGAAACATGACATAATGCTACAATTGACAGTAAGGGAATATCTAATAAAGATGTAAAAACAATATTATTATATTCATCTTTAATCTCATCGCATAATTGACCATTTTTATCAATTGCCCAATAATATAATTTTGCTTTTTTTTCTTTAGCAATTTTTTGCCATGGAACAAGATTGGAATTATGTTCCATTTCAGTCAACAAAATCGCACTTCCCTCTGAAATAAATTTTTTTAATCCATTCATTATTATGTTTATTCCCTCAGTAGTACCATGAGTAAATATAATTTCATCAGGAGATGAGGCATTAATAAAGGTTGATATCTTAATTCTTGCTTTTTCTACTTCTAAAGTTGCCATTTCTGCAATTTTATATAAGCCACGATGTATATTGGAATTATATGTTGTATAAAAATTACTTACTGAATCTATAACGCATTGTGGTTTTTGCGAAGTTGAAGCAGAATCTAAATATATAAGTGAGGAGATTTTTGAAAAAATAGGGAAATCATCTCTATATTTTTTCATAAATTTTTTCTTATTTTTTTTTGTAAAATATTTTGCTCACTTTTTGGAAAATATGAAATAAAAGGCATAAAAAAACCAGAAATGATAAGTTCTTCTGCTTGTTTTTCAGTAAGACCCCTACTACGCATGTAAAATATTTGATCTTCATTCGGTCTACCGATCGTAGAAGCATGTCCTGCCTTTAAATCATTTTCATCTATTTCTAGCGATGGCACACTTCTTCCTTTTGCATCATCAAATAGGATTATTTTCGAGGAGAAAAATCCATCTGATCCTCTTGCACCATTCTGAATTCGGACCATTCCATCATTATCAATTGACGAATTATTCTTAAATACTCCCCTTATGGTTGTCATACTTTTTGTATTCTCACCTTCGTGAGTAACATCGGTATTGAAAACAATTTTAGATGAACCAGTACCAAGAAAAAGTCCTACCATATGAAAACTTGCGCCTTTTCCAACAAGACGAATTTTCACATTTACTTCTTTTTCTTCTCCATTTATCCATATAAATGGAAGTGTACATTTTTGATTATCTTTAATAATACGCTCTATTATTTTCATTTCTTCTTACCCTACGGAGCCAGTCATCTCTAATTGAAGAAGACGATTTAGCTCTATTGCGTATTCCATTGGTAATTCGCGCACTATCGGCTCGACAAATCCATTTACAATCATTACCTCCGCTTGTGCTTGAGATATTCCTCTACTTTGAAAATAAAATAACTGATCTTCGCCAATTTTTGAAACAGATGCTTCATGACCAATGGAAACACGCTCTTCATCAATACTCATGGTAGGATATGTATCGGATCTACTAATAGAGTCTAATATGAGTGCATCACAACGAACGGTAGACTTACTGTTCTCTGCACTTTTAATTACTTTTAAAAGTCCCCTATACGATGCTCTCCCGCCATCCTTGCATACAGATTTTGAAGAAATTACAGAGCTTGTTTCGGGAGCCAAGTGTACAGCTTTTCCTCCAGCATCCTGATGCTGACCTTTTCCAGCAAATGCCAAAGATAAAATTTCACCACGAGCCTTCCTTCCCTTCAAGTAAATAGATGGGTATTTCATCGTAACCTTACTTCCCAAATTACCATCTATCCACTCACCAAATCCTTCTTCTTCTACAAACATTCTTTTTGTTACCAAATTATAGACATTTTTACTCCAGTTTTGAATTGTAGTATATCTTACGCGTGCTCCTTTTTTTACTATTATTTCAACGACTGCAGAGTGTAATGAATCAGTAGTAAAAATTGGCGCAGTACAGCCTTCTACGTAGTGAAGATAACTTCCCTCATCAGCAATAATAATTGTTCGTTCAAATTGTCCTAAATTTTTTGCATTAATTCTGAAATAAGCTTGCAAAGGCAAATCAATATGAACCCCTTTTGGTACATAGATAAAAGATCCCCCAGACCATGCAGCAGTATTTAAGGCTGCAAATTTATTATCACCTGGAGGAACTATTTTAGTAAAATATTCTTTAACAAGATCTGGATATTTTTGAACTGCAGTATCAGTATCAACAAAAATAACACCTTTATCAGATAACATTTTAGAAATACTATGGTATACGACTTCAGAATCATACTGTGCGCCAACACCTGCTAAAAATTTTCTCTCTGCTTCAGGAATGCCAATTTTTTCAAACGTATTTTTTATTTCTTCTGGAACCTCATCCCATGTTCTTCCTTGTTTTTCTGAAGGCTTTACATAATAATAAATATTATCAAAATCAATCTTAGATAAATCTGCACCCCATGAAGGCATTTGCTTTGTATAAAAAAGCGCTAATGCTTTTAGCCTAATTTCCCTCATCCATTCTGGTTCTTTTTTCATCCAAGATATTTCGTTAATAATTTTCTCCGAAATTCCCTTAGGCGAAGAGTAGAATGGCTTTGCTGGATCATGAAAGCCAAATTGATAATTCGATAAATCAAATTTTTGCATATCCATCCTTTTCTATTTTTTTTACCAATGAGATTGTACCAGTACTTTTAATTTGACCATCAATCAAAACATGTACCTTATCTGGCTTTAGATAATGTAGTATTCTTTGATAATGAGTTATTATGAGAATTCCTACTTTTTGTTGTTTTACTACTTCGATTACTGCTTCAGCTACTATCTTAAGACTATCTATGTCTAGCCCTGAATCTATTTCGTCAAGAATTGCAAACTTTGGCTGCAGAATAATTAACTGAACTATCTCTGCTCGTTTTTTTTCTCCACCAGAAAATCCTTCATTAATCGATCTTTGCATAAAATTCTCGTCAAGATGAACTACTTTCAAGGCATTTATTACACTTTGCTTAAATTGAGATAATGGTATTTTAATATCTGGATAAAGTGCCTTATGTGCTGTTCTAAGAAACGATAAAAATGAAACGCCACTTATTTCAATTGGCTGCTGAAAAGAAACAAATAAGCCAATTCTTGCTCTCTCTTCTGGTAATAATGAGATAATATCTTTATTATTAATAGATATTTCTCCATCAATCTTCTTATAACCTGGATGCCCCATAAGACTCATTGCTAATGTTGTTTTCCCTGCACCATTTGGTCCCATTACAGCATGAATCTCTCCCGAATTTATAGAAATATTTATCCCATTTAAGATTTTTTTATTACCTATTTGTACGTGTAAATTTATTATTTTTAACATATATTGCTTATGTTATATTTTTTATATTAAAAATGATAATTATATTCCTAATTATTTAATATATAAAAATGATTGCAAGAAGAAGATATATCTATATTTTATACTTTTATTATCAAAATAAAATAAAAAATACTTTACAAAAAATATTATATTGTTAAAGTAGTTTAGTTTACTTGAATTAAATTGTCAACTAAGTATGAATTATTTTTCAATATAATGAACCAATTTATAAATACTAACTACGCTAAAATCCCATTTTTCTGCAATTTCAGCTCTCCCAAATCCAGCAATCTCCCACAAGGATGATCCCAAAGGGCTACATGATTGTTCACAAATAACTAAAAGTTGATCTGTTACAGTATGCCTTTGTAAATCATTTTGAAAATTTTCTATAACTACTGGCCTATGATTTATAATTTCAAAGAAATACCGATATCCATGATCAGAGTTTCCTTGAGAAATTAAAGCAAAATTAAATGACTTATTATTTGTTTTAGAAATAACAAAATCTGCAATTCTTTCTACCTGATCCTTTTGTTTATTTGCTAAAAAACGAAATGGCATTCCTGAGATATTTAAATAAAATAAAACTGAAAAAATAATTAATGCAAATATTTTTTCAATAAATCTTTTTTTATTGAAATTAAAAGGTATTAAAGACTTACTCCATATTACATAAATTAAATTCCCAACCAAAAAAAATGGCAATGGAAACATAAATTGAAAATAATAATCATAAATTGGTTTATTATAAAAACCAAATAACAAAATTCCTACCGTCCCCCAAATTAAAATAATACTCATTTTTAAGAAAGCCTCATTTCTTTTCTGTATAGTTTTACTATATTGATATAAAAACAATCCAAGACTTGCAATAATAAGCATTATGGTGAAATAAAACCAAAAAGCTAAATAAGAATTTGTAGCAATATTCACTTGTTCAGGTGGAGGAAAAGCTGTAATAAGCCTACTAAATAATCTAAATAAAACGTTTCCTATTGTTTGAACAAAATGATTACTTACTCCAGTTCCACTCGAGTGAAAAATAAATTTATATATACTTTGTATATTTAAAAAATTATGCCTGACCTCAAATAATAAAAATGGAGATATACTAATTATAAATCCCCCAAATATATACAAATTTTGAGATAATAATTTTTTTAATAAAAAGATATAGCTTTTTGATTTATTAATAAATATATTGATAAAAAAAATATATAAAAAAACAGTAAATCCTAAAAAAGTAATAATATAATGAAGCTGTATTCCTATTCCTAATAAAAGACCAGTTATGAAAAATAATTTTCCAGAATTATTTATTGATGCTTTATAAAGAAAATAAATAATAAGAATGGAGAAGAAGGGTAAGAGATTGGGATTCCATGAAGATCGTGAATATGCTATAACAACCGGAGATATAGAATATAATAATGCAGATATTAATCCGACTTGTCTATTAAAAAATATGCTTCCAATTCTATAAATTAAATATACTGTTGCAACTCCAAATAGTCCAACCATTACTGCAGGACCTACGGGATCATAATTAAATAACCATAAAAATGGACTTATGAAATAATAATAAATTGGACCAAGAAAAAAACCACCCACAGATGAGGTTGGTCCAAGAAGTGTTAATTTACCATGTAAGATATTATATGCTACTAAAACATCTCTGCCTTCGTCACCCAAGAAAGTCATATAATCAGATATTTTATAAAACCTTACAAATGCAGCTAATGAGATTATTGCTAAAATTATAAAATTATTTTTAATAATTTTCACTATTTTTTAAATGAGTTTTCCAAATTAATCTATTATAAATAAAATAATTTAGGGGGATTATTAATAATATAATCGTTGGAAATAAAATTGCAATTCGAGTTAGAATAGAAAAACCAAAAATATTAATATTTTGCCCAATCAATACTACCCCAATCCATGTTGATACACCTTGGATTAATATAGCAATGAATGAAGCTGTATTAAACTTTAATAATCTAATTATAAATGATGATTTATTTTTAATATTTTTAGCGTCACTAAAAGTCCAGATATTATTCAAAAGAAAATTTGAAAGTATTGCAAATTCAGCTCCAATACTAGTTGCTATCCCTTGGGAGTGGGCAGGCAACTGTTCGATCCCACCCACTAGAATTGACTGAGTTGTATAAAAAACTGATGCAAGCCATGAACTTAAGCCATAAATAATTGATAATTCCTGTGCAACTACCATAACTATAAAACCAATTCCACCAACTATTAAAAATTTTATAAATCTTCTTAATTCTATTATTCTTTCTCCGATAACATAGCGCAATAGATTTATAATATATTCAAATGGAGCAATTTTTGAATGACCTTCTTTTCTATCAGCAAAATGTATCGGAACCTCTGCTATCTTATAACCAGCAAGGATTGATTTATAAAGAAGTGCTACCTGAAATGTATACCCCTGATATGGTCTAACTTCTTCGCGTATTTTGAGAAATAAATCTTTTTTTATTGCACGCATTCCACCAGTCCAATCATGAATATAAAAACGAAAAGTAATTATTCTTACTAATATATTTCCGCATACGGAAAATGCTTTTCTGTGTAATGGCCAATTAATTGGCATCGATCCACCATCGCTATATCTTGTGCCAATTGCTATATCATAACCATTTTTTATTTTATCAAGAAACTTAGGTATTTCTCGTGGATCATGTGATAAATCTGCATCTATTTGAACTACTATATCTGCACCCATTTCCTCTATGGCGCATGACATTACTCTAATATAGGCTGCTCCTAAACCTTTTTTTTCTCCTACATTTACGCCAAGATTTTTCCATTTCTTTCCAAGTCCCCTGACTATATCTGCAGTACCATCTGGAGAATTATCATCTGCGACGAGGATATTCATATCATAATCTTTTATTTTGGGAAAAACTTCTTCCTCGAGAATGGCAATAAGTTGCTCTATGTTACCCTTTTCATTATATGTTGCTGGTATAACTACTACTTTCATTTTTGTATTTTAAAATATTCTATTGTTTTTTCTAATCCATCTTCAAAAGATACTTCTGGTTTCCAATCTAAAAGTTTTTTAGCTTTTGATATATCTGGTTTACGTTTTTTAGGATCATCTTCCGGTAATGTCTCAAATATTATTTCTGAAGAAGATTCAATTTTATTTTTAATAAACCTTGCTACGTCTACTATATTTCTTTCGTCAGGATTTCCTAGATTAATAACCTCTCCATTAAGATTATCTATAAACATTAATTTTAGCAAGCCATTAACTAGATCAGTAATATAGCAAAAGCTTCTTGTTTGCATTCCAGCTCCATACACAGTAATTGGCTCATTTCGCAATGCCTGATTAATAAAATTTGAAACAACGCGACCATCATCAATCTGCATTCGTGGACCATAAGTATTAAATATACGAACGATACGAGTATCCATATTATGCTTCCTAAAAAAAGCAGTTGTAATTGCTTCACCGAAACGCTTTCCTTCATCATATACAGATCTTATGCCTCGAGAATTAACATTTCCGAAATAATCTTCAGTTTGTGGAGACACCTCTGGGTCTCCATAGATTTCTGATGAAGATGCAAATAAAAATCTCGCATTCTGAGATTTTGCCAACATAAGTAAGTTATAACTCCCAACAGAATTAACAAGTAATGTTTCAATAGGAAAATTTATATAGCTACGCTTGCTCTTCTTGTTAGGTGATGCAGGAGATGCAAGGTGAAAAATATAAGATATATTATTTAATAAATCTGAGGGAGGGATTTCTGTGGCAAGATCATGATCGAGTAAATGAAAATTATTATTCTTATCTAAATCTTCTATATTTTTCTTATCACCAGTAATAAAATTATCTATACAAACAACTAAATAGCCTTTTTCCAATAGCTGTCTACATATATAGGAGCCGATAAAACCTGCCCCACCAGCTACAATTACCTTCTGCATAAAATTATTTCTTATTACCTTTTTCCCTATCTAAATCAGCTTTCACCATCATATCTATTAATTCCTTAAATGATGTTTTTGGAATCCATCCCAATTTTTCAGTAGCAAAAGAATGATCTCCAATTAAGTAATCTACCTCAGCAGGTCGTAAAAATTGTGAATTATTAGAGTTAACATATTTTTGCCAATCGCTTATTCCAACTACTTCAAACGCAAGCTTTACAAACTCTTCAACGCTATGTGTTTCGGCTGTGGAGATAATATAATCAGCTGGTTTTTCTTGCTGAAGCATGAGCCACATTGCTTCAACATAGTCACCAGCAAAGCCCCAATCTCTTTTAGAATCAAGGTTGCCAAGTTCTATTTTTTCCTGTTTGCCTAAACTAATACGAGCAACAGCATTGGTTATTTTTCGTGTTACAAATTCCAAACCCCTACGTGGAGACTCATGATTAAAAAGGATTCCTGAACACGCAAACATACTATAACTCTCTCTATAGTTTACAGTTATATAATGCCCATAAACCTTTGCTACTCCATATGGGCTCCTAGGATAAAAAGGGGTTGTTTCTCTTTGTGGTGTCTCTTTTACCTTTCCAAACATCTCCGAAGAAGATGCTTGATAAAATTTAATTTTTGGATTAACGATACGAATAGCTTCAAGCATGCGAGTAACACCTATTGCCGTAAATTCACCAGTTAATACTGGTTGATTCCATGATGTTTTTACAAAAGACTGCGCTGCTAGATTATATACCTCATCTGGCTCTGCTTCAGAAACCGCATTAGATAATGAGCTTTGATCTAATAAATCACCCTGAAGTAATTCTATTTTATCTTCAATATGCTCTATTCGCTCATTATTTACTGTGCTTGTTCTCCTTGTTAGACCATAAACTTTATATCCTTTTTTAAGCAAAAATTCTGCCAAATAGGATCCGTCTTGTCCAGTTATTCCTGTAATTAACGCTCGTTTCATATAAATTATTTTAAACTATAGCTCTCCAATAATCTAGTGTGTCTTTTAATGATTTAGATAATGATATCAAAGATTCCCATCCGGTTAATCTTTTAAATTTTGTACTATCACAAACCCTATCTTGCGCTTCACCTTGCCTAAATAGAGAACTATCTACATTAATTGATATTGGTAACTTCGCATTTGAAATCAGAATATTAAGTATTTCTGATATTTTATAAGACCTTCCTGATCCAATGTTGTATGCTTCGCCTGGTAATCCTTTTTCCAACAACATCTGATATCCTCGAACCATATCTCGTACATCAGTAAAATCCCTACGAGAATCTAGGTTTCCCACGTTCAAAATAGGTGGAATTAATCCATTTTCAATTTCTACTATTTTCTTAGCAAAATCTGCGATTACAAATCCAGATGACTGTCTTGGACCAAAATGATTGAATGGCCTAACCCTAACAATTGGAATATCATAAGTAGTATAGTATTGAAGCGCTAAATAGTCCTGAGCTATTTTTGATACAGCATATCCACTTGTGGGATTAAGCGGCGTCTCTTCATCTATTGGGATATCTTTTACTGAAACTTTACCATAAATATCAGCAGAGGTCACAATAAGTGTTTTTATATCTTTAAAATCTGACTTTTTTATTGCCTCAAGGAGATTCAATTCTGCAGTAATATTATTAATAATTACCTCTTTTGGATTCTCTAAACTTTGACCTACTGATGCAAAAGCAGCAAGATGATAAATGGAGTCTGGTTTTATTTTTTGTATTATTTCTAATGTCTTATTTTGATCCTGTAAATCAAGCTGAAAAAGATTTATTTTATTACTATTTTGCTTTATATTAATAAGTGATCTTTCTGTTAAATATGTACCATATAATTCGTATTTTTTTTGGGAAATTAAATAATCAACTAAATGACTTCCAGCAAAACCTGAGGCTCCTGTAATAAATACTTTTTGCATTTTCTAGCGCCCAACACCTTTATATACAAAACCTAGATCTTGAATTAATTTTGGATCAAAAATATTTCTTGCATCAAGAATTAAAGGGGAACGCATATCTTTCTTTAATTTTTTGAAATCTAAATTTTTAAATTCATTCCATTCTGTCATTAAAATTAAGATATCTGAATCTTTTATTGCTTCCTGAGCATTTATAGAAAAAGTAACATTTTTTAAAATTATTTTCGCATTTTCCATAGCAATAGGATCATATGCTTTTATTTCAGCCCCTAACTCTTGCAACGCTTTTATAACCAATAATGATGGTGCATCTCTAATATCATCTGTATCTGGCTTAAATGCTAGACCAAGAATGCATACAGTTTTTCTCATTAAAGTATTTCCAAGCATATCTTTTGCTTTATCAACTATTGAATGGATGGCTTCATTATTTACCTCTTCTACTTCCCTTAAAAGTCGAAAATCATATCCATGTTTTTTAGCTATTGCTATTAATGCTTTTACATCTTTTGGGAAACAACTTCCTCCATATCCACCACCAGCAGATAAAAAAGCGCTACCAATGCGACTATCAAGTCCTACAGCTTGTAAAACACTAGGGCCATCTGCTCCAGTTAATTCAGATATTTTAGCAATAGTATTTGCGAATGATATTTTTGTAGCTAAAAAAGCATTAGAAGCATATTTTATCATCTCAGCGGTTTCTATATTAGAGATCACTCGCTTACCACCAATTGGCCTATGGAGTTCCGTCATGGTATCACTTGCTTTTTTTGATTCTATGCCAAACACAACTCTATCAGGATTTAACGTATCAGAAATTGCTTGTCCTTCTCTCAGAAATTCAGGACATGAAGCAATATCGAATTCTACATTTTTAGATTTTACAGACTCAATTATTTTTTTAACTTCTTTATTCGTACCCACAGGCACCGTGCTCTTAGTTGCGATAATCGTATAGCCATCAATATGTTTACCTATTTTTTCTGCAACCTCAAATACGACAGATAAATCAGCTTCGCCTGTAGTCTTTGGTGGTGTTCCTACTGCAATAAAAACAACTTCTGATTCAGGAATTGCCTTATCATAATCTAAAGTAAAAAATAATCGCTTTGCTAATACATTCTTTTTTACTATCTCCTCTAATCCTGGCTCATAAATTGGTAGAATTCCTTTTTTTAAATTTTCAATCTTTTCAAAAGTATGACCAATTACCCATACTTTATTACCTAAATCTGCAAATGTTGCAGCGGTAACAAGACCTACGTATCCATGTCCTACAAAAGTAATTGTCATAAAGATAACTGTTTTTTTATTATTTTTAAACCTTCCTTAAAAGAATTCATCTCGATATCTAGCTTCTTAAGTTTATCACTTTTCATGATTAAATTAAAGGGTCTTTCTGCCCTATTTTTAAAGAATTCTGCACGAGTTGTTGAAAAAATTAAATTTTTATCATAACCAAAAATATCTACTATATCTATGCATGCATCATATGGTGTAAGTGACCCATTTCCAACAACATGAAAAATACCGTCTTGCCAATTTGAAATAAAAGCATTAATAAATAAAGCAAGATCATCAATAAAAGTTGGCGTAAAATGATGATCAATAACTGCAGAGACCTGCTGCCTAGATTCCAAACGCTTCATTATCGAGCGGAAAAAATTATTTCTTATAAAAGATGCTCTATATGGATAGGCTATTCTAAAAATTGCCAATGGAACCATCGCCGCCTTAACTAATTTTTCTCCCTCAAATTTTGTCTGACCATACCAATTAATTGGATTTTCTCTATCACCGTCAAAATAAAAATCTTTGGCTCCATCAAAAACAAAATCTGTAGAAATATAGATAATTTTCTTGCCTGTTTTATTGCATGTATCTACTATATTTCGTGTTCCTTCTACATTTATAGCCCATGCACTACTCGCCAGGGATAAATTTTCAATTTTTTCTTTTCTTTCAATATCCTCTTCTCTATCTAGCTCGCATGTATCGATATCTGATTTAGCAACCATATGTAAAACTATAGAGGAATCTGATTTTTCAATTGCATTAAAAACTGAGGATCTATCAACAATGTTGATACCAGAGCTACGACTTATATTTTAAAATTCATGATTATTTAATAATTCTGTGATTCTTGATCAAACAAGCCCATGAAGTCATGTGCCAATTATTCTCATAAAAATCCATATTGCATATCATAATATTTTTGATATTCACCTTTTTTAACTCTCTGCCACCACTCCTTATTATCAACATACCATTTAATTGTTTTTTCAAGCCAAATATCAAAAGATAGCTGAGGCTCCCATCCTAATTCATTTTTTATCTTTGACCAATTAACATCATATTTTCTATCATGTCCAGGTCTATCTTTTACAAACTCTATGGATGATTCATCTTTATCCATAATTTTAATAATTTTTTTTATTACTTCTATGTTTGGTAAAAGCTGTGTCATTCCCCCAACAAGATATGTCTCTGCAATTTTTCCCTTTTTTAAAACCATATCTATTGCTCGACAGTGATCTTCAACATGCAACCAATCCCTAACATAGAGACCATCTCCGTAAATTGGCACTTTTTTTCCTTCCAAAAGATTTGTTATTGCTAGAGGAATAAATTTTTCAGGAAACATATAGGGACCAAAATTATTAGAGCAATTAGTAATAGTTATCGGCAACTCATAAGTTTCACTATATGCACGGACTAAATGATCTGATCCTGCCTTAGTTGCAGAATATGGACTTCTAGGATTGTAAGGTGATTTTTCTGAAAACTTAATATTAGTTTCTAGCTCAATTGACCCAAAAACCTCATCTGTTGAAATATGATGAAATCTCTTAACATTATTTCTTAAAGCTGCATCTAGCATAACCTGAGTACCTAGCACATTTGTTTTTACAAATTCTGATGGACCCATTATTGACCTATCAACATGAGTCTCAGCGGCAAAATGAACAACAATATCCGCTCCAGCCATCGAACTTACAACTAAATTACTGTCTGCAATATCTCCTCTTATAAATATATATTTAGGATTTTTTTCAATACTTTTAAGATTTTCTAAATTTCCAGCATATGTTAATTTATCAAAATTAATAATGCTATCATTTGGATAATTTTTTATCCAGTAGAGTATAAAATTAGAGCCAATAAACCCTGCTCCACCCGTAACGAAAAGTTTCATATATTATTAATATTTGTGAATTATTTGGAGTCAATTTTTTTTGCCCAAAAACTATTCGCTTGAAATAAACTTTGAAAAGTTCCGGCATCACTCCAAAATCCATCTAAAGTTGAGTGATTAAGCTTATTATTTCTAATATACTCATTATTAACATCTGTTATTTCTAATTCTCCCCTTAATGAAGGAGTTATGTTACGAATATAGTTAAAAACATTTTTATCATATATATAGAGACCAGTAACTGCCATGTCGCTTTCGGGATATTTTGGTTTTTCGTCGATTCTTATTACTTTCTGATGATGATTTTTATCAAATATCGCAATTCCAAAACGACTGGGATCATTAACTTTTTTTAAAAAAACCATTGCACCATCAGTGAATTCTTTTATTTGATGCGATATGTTTGCATCCGTTGTGTTATCTCCTAGAATAACTGCGATATTCTCATTAGATGCAAAATCTTCAGCAAGTAATAACGCATCCGCAATTCCACCATCAGGCTTCTCTTGGTATGCATATTCTAGATGAGTGACGCCAAGTTCTTTACCATTTTTCAAAACACCTAAAAACTGCCCTACATGTGGCCCACTTGTAACTATTAGTATTTCAGTAACACCAGCTTTTACAAGTGTCTCAATTGGATAAAATATCATTGGCTTATTATACACGGGAAGTAAATGCTTATTAGAAACATGGGTAAGCGGATATAATCGTGTCCCTAGTCCTCCTGCTAAAATAATACCTTTCATAAATTTGTCTATTCTCTAAGAGAGTAATCCTGAATTACGATAAAAAACCACCTGTGATAAAAAATATCACAACAGATATGCCAAGGCTCCCTATGAGTATATATTCTATCACAATTTTACTTGTCAAGTCATGCATTGCTTTATGATGAATAATACCAAAAAGAACATAAGAAAAAGCAGTAAGTACAATAATGGATGCTTGAATCTGTTTATTTTGAGAAAAATTAAGCATAATTATAGTCGAAAAAATAAAAATTAGAAAAAGAGAAATATAATAGCCTATATGATGCTCTGAATGTTTAATCAAAATACAACTCCCTTACTAATAATTACAATAAATAACAACATTAATCCTAAAAATAAAATATGATCTGAATTATGTCCTACGAAACGAATAATTTTTTTATTTTCTATAATAATCATATCTAATGCAAAAATAAAAATAAAGAATAAAAAAATACCATAAGCTAATATTTTTGAAAATGACAGAGTATCTAAAATTGGAGCTTTTATAATTGATGATGATTTGACCCCTTCTACTGCCTTATTTTGTTTAGCAACGGATTCATTAAATGCAGATTTTCTATCTAAGACTATTGGATTCATTCCGCCTAACTCTTCTATTACCAATATCGTAACTTCCCCATCTAGGATACCATCAACTACTGCAAAGCCAACATCTTGAAAGTTTTTGGATAATATATTTTCTCGATGAGATTTACTATCCATCCATGCATTTATAACATCTTCTGATGATGTAAATCCCCTAGCTAAATTTTCTCCTGCATAGACATATTTATATCCAGCTTTTTTAATAAAAAACCAAGGAGTAGTTCCTGATGGAGAAGTATGTGCCCAATAATTTTTAGCGAACATATCTGTCCCCTTCAATGATGCAGCTTGATTAAGCTCTGCATTAAGTTTAAGAGAAGATAAGCCATTTTGTTGACGCTTTTTATTTGTTAATAAAAGAAGATCTTGGGAAGAAATACCTATTGACACGCCTAATACTCCTGAATAACTCTTTTTTAAAAATGGGGCATATAAGCTAAATAAAAATAATAGAATAATTAAGAAAAGCAATGATGAATGATGAATTATTTTAGGACGATAATTATTCGTCTCCTGAGGCAGAAAAAGGTGGCAGAAAAAACCCTTCATTAAATTAGTATATCATCAATATTGCGCGTCAACAATCGCCCCAATGTTCATATTATTAACCTTTATATTCATCAGATAGGAAAGAGCGTTTCCAATTGCTAATCCCACTCTTAGACCAGTAAATGAACCTGGACCAATATCAACTTCTACTGAATGAACATCTAATAAAGATAGATTATTTTCATTCAATATTTCATCTAGTAGAAATAAGACCATCTGATTTTTATTTTTTCCACTTTCTTTTTCTTTTTTGAAATCTCTTCCATTAATATTAAGAACAACGATAGTTTTTTTATTATCAGACGTATCAATAAAAAGATTACTCTTCAATAATTTATTCATAATTTACCTTTAAAATTCCCTGTCTTAAAATAGTCCATGGATTAACAGAGCAATCAATTACTGTTGATTCTTGTTTCAGGCTACATTCACCATCAACTATAAAATCTACAAGATTAATAAGGCGAGGATTAATCTCATTTATTAAAAAAGGCGTGGGCTCTCCGTTGAAATTTGCAGATGGACCAAGTATCGGAATTGCTGTTTCGCGTATTAAAAATCTAGTTATTTTATTATTTGGAATCCTTACTCCCATAGTATCTCCTCCACCACGCACGAGAGGAGAAATTTTTTCAACTTTACAAGGCAAAACAATTGTCAGCGCTCCTGGCCAATAAGGTTCTATTAATTTATCTACAATATTTTTAGAAATAGGATAAAGATAATCTTGTGCCATTTTTACAGTATCAACTAAAACAGGAACAGATTTTGTAATTGGTCTTTTACGAATATTAAATAAACGCTTTATACTTTTGGGCTTATTTATATGACAACCAACACCAAATGCCGTATCTGTTGGAAAAATAATAATTCCACCTTTATTAAGAATATCTATTGCTTTTTTAAGTTGATTTTCCATATTAATATTTCCTAATAACAACCACTCTCTTACTATCTCCGTCATATTCACAGGAAACTTCCCATCTATACTTTGGCATTTTTTCTTTCAATTTTTCTGACCACTCAATTACAGTTACTCCAAACTCATCCTCAATCATCTCATTAAATCCAAAACTAGAAATATTTTTTTCATCATCCAATCTATACAAATCCATATGATAAAAGTGATGGATATTTCCATTATTAATATCATAAGTGCGAGCAATCATGAAAGTTGGAGATACAATTCTTTGTTGAACACCTATTCCCTTAGCCATGCCCTGAATAAATGTAGTTTTACCACTCCCCAATGTTCCCCTAAATACAATTATATCTCCAGCTTTTATTTGCTTAGAAAACTTTACGCCAAGATCAATCATCTCTTTTGGTGAAATAACAATAAAATTATCTAAAATCATATTTTCATTTTTTTTCTAATCACATAAAATGCAAGTATAGCACAACAAAAAACTCCAATTCCTAAAACTATATATACAGAAGAATAATTATCAATAATTTTATTATTGCTTTTCATTGTTCTAGAATCAATCCTAATTACTTTATCTTCTGAGATAATTGTATTACCAAGCACTGATCCAGTAATTGATATAGGATTGTTATCTTCAGTAGTTGGTTCTAGGACTAATGTGGCGATTTGTTTTGGCATATTTGAAGGCAATATAATTAACACTATAGTTGTTGGCTCTGGCAAGGAAGTTGGCTGAGGTGATGCGGTAATTGTTGGCAAAACTGTTGGATAGGGAGTAGGGGTCTGAGTTGGGACTAAAATATTTACAGTTACCGCATTAACACTTGCTTCTGAAGATGTATATGATCCAGATGTAGTATATCTTCTTATTCTTAATTTATAAATTCCCATACCGTCATATTCTGTAATAGATGGATTACCAGTTCTTGCTTGAATTAACCCAGTCCAGGAAGCACCTGATTGAATTACTATGGGAAGAAATTGAGCATATTCAGAACCAGTGTACCAATAACTTCCATTAAATGTTTCTCCAAAATAATTAATTGTTTGATCTTTATATAAATCTACTCTTAGATAATTTGTTCCAGCCGTGGCACCAGATATGGTAGCCGTAATAGTAAACGATTCAGAAATTATCGATAAAGGAATATCAGAGACAATCGTAGTAACAACTGCATTCACGAACTTCGTAGATGCAATTAAAAAAATAATTCCAATAATGAGCGCTATGGCTCTCTTCATTAAATTATTGTAAATGCCAATATAAAGTCATCTTATCATTTGGATGAATAATAAAAACTCCATTTGCACCATCCCCAGTACAATTTCTACATATATATGCCTCACCTTTCTCAACAGCTTTTACTACAGAATCAAGTGGACCAACCATATCAAATGCAGGATGTGGATTTCCATTATACATCCATGCCCAACAAGTTGTCCCAAATCCTTGTGAGATATATAAATTATCAGTTGACATTGGCCAATCAAAAGATCCATCTCCTGTAACAGTCGAGCCCCTTGAATCACTTCCACACCCAGTATTCCAAAATACACTCCTTGATTGAAGAATATTCGAGGGATTTTCATAGTTTGAATAATAGCTATAATCCTCAAGCTTAGAAATATTATATACACCAAAATGTAGATGAGCACCAGATGAATAACCAGTATTACCCATAAGTCCTATAACATCACCTTTATCAACTGAACGTGGCACAGTTGAAATTAAAAACTTTGCAGCTTTTTGAATTTGACCAAGCTCTCTTAATGCATCCGACAATCTTTTCTGATATTCAACTTCAGAATTTTTTGTAATCATAAATAATGACTCTTTATCTTTTTTCTCGTTATCTAATTGAGCTGTATAAACATTAAGCTGTTTTCTTAGATCTTCTACTTTATTTTTTTTTGTTTGAAAAATATCTTTCTGATTTTCATAATTGTTTTTAGCCTGTTGAGTTGTGAGAAGTAACTCTTTATCATTTGCCTGAGTAATTCGTAAATAATTAAAGCGAGTAAAAAAATCAGTAATACCATTCGCAGATAAAAGCAGTTGAAATGGCTGAACTGTGCCAAGCTCATAAGTTGCTATTATTCTATTTATTGAAACCCTTGTTAATGCATCAAGTGAATATTGTAATTCATTTATTTTATTTGTTGCAATTCCTATATCTCCATTAATTTCTTTAATTTCCTCTTCTGTCGCATTTATACGGAGCTCTGTCAATTTAATTTGATTATTCATGACTGCAATTTGAGATGAAAGTGTTTTCTCTTGCCCTTTAAGATTTATGACTTTATTTTGCAAATCATTTATTTCATTTTGTAAATTATTTAATGTATCACTAAAAGGTGTAGGGGTTTGTGCATGTGCATGGAAAAAAATACCAAAAATAAATAAGAAGAAAGATAAAATGAAAAAAAAATTCCTGAATAAATTCATAGCAGGCTATTTTAAGTAACGCAGGACTGCCAATAGACTAGAAAATATGCCTAAAAAAGCAGCTATCATCAGCTCAATACCTAAGAATTCAAGCAGCAATAACCATGATATTGGAAATATTTGAATTCCTTGCAGAAATGAAGAAAGAAATGGTCCTGCATAAAAAATTAGTCCTACAGATAATGACCACCCAAAAACTGCCCCTATCATTCCATAAAGCATTCCCTCAAGAACAAATGGCCATCTAATATACCAATTAGTCGCACCAAGTAATCGCATAATTTCTATTTCATCTTTTTTCTGAGAAATCTTAATACCAATTATAATAATCATTATAAAAACAGAGTCTAATAATAATGCTAAGATTAACGCCAATCCTATTTTTCTTAATGCATCTGTCCAATTGGTAAGATTAGTTACTATATCCTTGGGGAAAACTACCTCTTTAATAATTGTAGTATTTTGTAGAGCATTTGATATTTCTGAAAGATCTTTAATATTTGTGGTAGAAATTTCAAGAGATGCTGGAAGAATATCTGCTGTAACAAATTCCAATAATAACGGGTCATCTTTAAATTTTTGCTTATAAATCCTAAGTGCATCTTGTTTTGAGACAAATTTTGTACTTGATACTTTATTGCTAGATTCTATTTGTGATCGAAGATCATCAATTTTTTCTTGAGTTGCTTCGTTTTTGAAAAATGCTGTTACTTGTGGTAGTGATTCAAAATAAGTAATTATTTTTGCAGATCCAAAGATAACAAAAGTAAATAAAGAGGCAACAAAAAAAGTTTGCATGATTATAAAAACCGCTGCAAATGCTTGATACGGAGATCGACGTATATGTTTCCATGCTGTTCTAAATGACTTCATTTATCACCCTCTTTTTCTTTATGGCTCTCATCTCTTATTAGGCGTCCTTTTTCAAGCGATATAATCCTTTTTTTCATACTATTTACAATATCAAAATTATGAGTCGCCATTATAACAGTTGTTCCCTTGCTATTAATATCTAAAAGTAGTTTTACAATTTCCCTACTAGTAATTTGGTCCAGATTGCCAGTTGGTTCATCAGCAAGTAAAATATCTGGAGACAAAACCAAAGAGCGAGCTATTGCAACTCGCTGTAATTCCCCCCCCGAAAGTTGAACTGGAAACTTATTTCTATGCTCACTTATTCCTAATTGACTTAACACTTCCTCTACTCTTATTCTTGCTTCATCAGATGCAAAACCAGAAAACTCCAGTGGTAAAACAACGTTTTCGAAAATAGTTCTATCCGTAAGTAACTTAAGGCTTTGAAAAACAACGCCAACTTTTTTTCTCAAATGAGATATTTTTCCTTGAGGAAGCTTTACTATATCATAATCTGCAACGATTATAGTCCCCCCAGATGGAAGAATATCTCGTATAAGAAGCCTAAACAATGTTGTTTTACCAGAACCAGTTGGACCAACAAGGAATACAAATTCTCCTTTTTCAACAGTTAGATTTATATCGAATAATCCTAAAGTCCCAAGTGTAAATTTTTTTGTGACCTTATTTAGCTTAATCATAAAAGGAGTAAATTCTATAATGACTCTACTTGACCAACTTCCATAAGCCAACCTGCTTTTTTGGAAGAATTAGTTTGACCCCATACTTTTACTTTCTTTCCTAGAAATTTAGAAAGGTCAACCAGGGAAGATGTTAAATACACATTTTGACTTTCTCCACCAGGACGAACTAGATGATACTGCCCTTCATTATCTATTCCTCCATCTTTTAACATTCCTTCTGCAGTATCTTTAAATGTTTTAGAAATTTCCGAATCAACTATTTTATATTTTTCTGATTCAACTACAGAAATATTTTTAGAACCAACACTTATCATATTAGAATTCTGAATTGAAATAATATATCCAGTTCCAATACCAAGAACAGAAGCTATCAATAAGGAGATTATTAACTTTTGAGAAAACATACTAGATTCAATTATTTCTAAATCATGAACTAATGAATCCTCATCTTCTTTATGGCTATGATTTTTATTCTTATCCATATGTATAGCTTATATAGTAAAGCATAAATTTAAAGATTTAACAACTCAGAAATATTTTATGAAAAAAATCTAAGCTCTTCTTCTATAAATCTATCAAGATCTCCTCCTAGTACGCCTTCCGTATCACTCGTTTCATGATTTGTTCGTAAATCCTTAACCATTCTATATGGATGCAGTACGTATGATCTTATCTGGTTTCCCCATCCTGGTGTTTTATATCCACCCTTTAATCTTTTTTCTTCTTTTTTACGCTCTTCTTCCTGCACTACCCATAATTTTGCTCTTAATATCCTTAATGCATCTTCTCGATTTTGCCCTTGTTGTCTTTCTGCTTGAGCTGTTACAACAATGCCTGATGGTAAATGTTTTAGCCTAACTGCTGAAGAAACCTTTTGAACATTTTGCCCGCCATTAGAACTAGCTCTATAAAAATCCCATTCAATATCATCATCTTTTATCACAATAGGGCTCTTATCATCTTCAATTAGTGGAAGTAATTCTACTAATGCAAATGATGTTTGTCTTAAATTATCAGCATTAAACGGAGATAATCTTACCAATCTATGCACTCCTGCTTCACCTTTAAGAAAACCGTAAGCATATGCACCAATCACGGTCATAGTAACGCTTTTTATTCCTGCTTCTTCTCCTGAAATTTCTTCTATTACCTCAAATGACCAACCTTTTTTTTCAAAATACCTAGTATACATTCTATATAGCATCTCTGCCCAATCCATGGCTTCAACCCCACCCTGACCAGAATGAATCGAAAATATTGCACTATTTCCATCATAATGACCAGAAAAATACATCAACATTTCAAGCTTATCTAAAAGCTTTTGAGCATCTTCGATCATACCTTCTCGCAAATATTCCTCAAGAAGATGAGCCTCATTGATTTCTTTTTGCAAATTAGTCATTATTTTCATTTTAGAAGCGGCCAGTTGATGATTCTGCCAAAAATCTTGATGACTACTTTCATCCTCAATTTCTTTAATTTTATTGATTTTTTGCTCAATACCTAATTTATTAATAGTCTTAAGCGCTCGCTCCTTTAATTCATCCATAATATTCCTTTAAAAACTATCGCACATCTTTTGGCACATTTCTTTTGCTTTATTGCGAGGAACTTGCTCTATTGTTTTCAAATCATTTAATATTTTTTGGACCTGTGGAGAGGATGATGCAATTTCTGTCAAAGATATATTTGATGCATCAATCATAATGGTCGAAATTTTTTCCTCAATTGCTTGTTTAACAAAATCCCCGCTACTCTTTATACTAAAAATATTTCCATCTTGACGAGTTATAGCACCAGCTACTTCTTTACGCATGTTATCATTTTTAAATTGTTGTTCAAATTTACTAAATAAAATATCTTTTGAAAAAAATAATCCTATTCCAATTATGACTATGCTTATAATCCCTATAAAAATCTTTTTAATATCCCATACTTCATCATGAATTTCTTCACTCATGCAATTATTGTAAGAGAAAAAGAATCTGTTTGCAAACGAAAATTATAAAAGAAGTTTTTTAACACGAGCCACTATGTGACTTGAGTCAATACCAGCAGCTCTAATAACTTCTAATTCTTCGCCAGAATGCGCTATGCTAGAAATTGCCATCTTCTCGATAATAGCTTTTTGATCTGCTAAAGCACTTAATACAAAATCGCCTAAGCCACCATGCTCAAAGTGATCCTCAACAACGATAATTATTTGTTTTTTTGTTTCTTTTAATGCCAAAATTAGCGCTTCTTTGTCTATTGGCTTTACGCTATAGCAATCAATAACTCGAATAAATATATTCTGCGATCTTAGCACTTCATATGCCTTAATTGCTTCATGCACCGTTAATCCACCACCAACTACCGTAAGTAGATCATTTTTATTTTTTTGTAAAACTTTTGATCCACCGATTAAAAATCTTTCTTCATCTTTATAAATAACCGGCACCTTGGTACGTGCCGTGCGGAGATAAGAAATTCCATCAAATCCAATTTGTAAACCAGTAAGTTTTTCTGTTGCAACAGCATCTGCTGGATAAAGAATAACTGAATCTGGTAATGCACCTATCATTGCAATATCCTCAAGCCCCATTTGAGACGATCCATCTTTTCCGAGAGAAACACCAGCATAGGATCCACACAGCTTAAGATTTGCCTCAGAAATCCTACCCATCCTAATTTGATCGAATGCTCTTGTAAAAAAAGCGCCAAAAGTTGCAACATATGGCAAGAATCCTAACTTTGATAATCCAACTGCAACTCCTACCATGTTTTGTTCTGCAATAAAACATTCTATGAATCGATCAGGAAATTCTTTTTCAAAATCTTGAACTGAAGTAGAATTTTTTACATCTCCATCTAATACTATTAATTGCTCATTTATTTTACCAAGCTTGACAAGTGCCTTACCATTTATTTCTTTTGTCATAAATACATCTCCAATCTTATATTCAGTTTCTACTTCTATGGATACATCAACTTGTTTAATGTTCATTATTTCTTTTGGCATTCGTAATGGAAAAACTACTTCATCTTTTAATTCTCCAAGAATTTTTAATATCTTCTCCAAATATTCCTTGCTCAATGGTTTAGAATGATAACCATTTTTATTTTCCCATTCATCAATACCTTTACCCTTAATTGTCTTTGCAATAATAATAAATGGACGATTACTTTTATTATTTACAGCAAGATTAAATGCATTTTCAATTTCTTCAATATTGTGCCCATCTATAGCTAAAACTTCCCATCCAAAAGCTGAAAATCTATTAATATATTCATCCATACTGTGTCCAAACATCGTCTCCTCGCTTTGTCCAAATCTATTGATATCTGCTATTGCAATTAGATTATTAAGCTTATAATAAGACGCGAAATTAGCCGCTTCCCAGATTTGACCCTCAGCCAATTCACCATCTCCAAGCAATACATAAACCTTTGGCTTTTTTATAAGTTTTCTACACCTTTGTATGCCAATTGCCATTCCTGCTCCTATTGATAATCCTTGTCCAAGCGATCCAGTTGCCGCTTCGGTATATGGAAAAGTTGCCACAGGATGTCCTTCAAACTTACTACCAAAAGCTCTAAGTGTTTTTAATTCTTCAAATGGATATGCTCCAGAAGCCGCATATAGACTATACAGGAGAGGAGCAGCATGGCCTTTAGAAAAAATCAACCTATCATTGGCTAAATTATTTGGATTTTTTATATCATATGAATAATGCTTATCAAATAAAACAGTCATTAGATCTACGGCCGACAGAGATGAAGTTGCATGACCAGATTGAGCCTCAGTTGTCGCAATAAGGCACCATTTCCTAACAAGATTCGCTTTTTTTATTAAATCTATATCCATTGAGATTATTGTATCATCGCTTCAATAAAAATCAATGGTATAATTTATTTATGAATCTTATTGAAGCAGTAATTTTTTCTATCGTTGAAGGAATTACTGAATTTCTTCCAGTATCTTCAACTGGTCATTTAAATCTAGTAAGAGTTTTACTAAATATACCCAAAACAGATTTTTTTACAACTTTTGAGATATTTATTCAATTAGGATCAATTTTAGCTGTCATATTTCTATATGGAAATATCGTATTAAAAAATAAAGAGTATTGGAAAAAAATTATTACAGCATTTATTCCAACTGCCATTATTGGCTTAACTTTTGGAAAATTTATAAAAAATTATCTAATTAGTAATGAATACATAACATTGATAGCATTATTTTTGGGAGGAATAATTCTTATTTTTTTTGAGATTTTCTATAAAGAAAAAGATCACCATATTGAAAGAATAGAACTTATCACCTATCCACAGGCAGCTATTATAGGAATCTTTCAATCATTAGCAATGATTCCCGGAGTATCGAGATCAGCATCTACAATTTTAGGAGCATTATTTTTGGGAACAAAAAGAAATACTGCAATTGAGTTTTCATTTCTTCTTGCAATTCCAACTATGATTGCAGCAGCAATTTTTAGCATTAAAGATGCATATTTTAATTTTTCAACAAATGAATCCTTATTGATGATGGTCGGAATCTTAGTATCATTTATTATGGCTATTTTTACAATAAAATGGCTAGTTAATTTTATTAAATCAAATAGTTTTATTCCATTTGGTATTTATAGAATTATTATCTCTATTATTTTTTATATTTTTATTCTTAATTAAATTTAATGTAAATTAATATTTTATGATACAATTAATTTATGAATATTGATACACTCCAAGAAAAAATAAAATTACTCAACGAAAAAACAAGACCACATTATAAATTATATTCCCAAAGAGAAAAAGAAATTCTTACAAAGACTATCAAGCTTAATGAAGAAGTAGGCGAGTTATGCAATGATATCTTAGCAGTATTAAAGTTGCAGAGGAAATCAAAACTCGAAAAATTTGATAAAAGAAGTATCTATGAAGAATTTGCTGATGTAATAATTACAACAATTCAACTTGCAGAAGCAGCTGGAGTTGATACTAGTAGAGCAATTAGTGATAAGCTTACTAAAATTGAGAAAAAATACCTTCAAGACAAATAAAATATAATAATAATTTTGAGACTTATTATATCTTAAGTATAACACCACATCCAGATCTCGGACCACCACTAACTCCAGATTTATGTGGACCACTTACGCACTGATCGTGATTACCATGAATCATTATAGATGCGCCACCTTCATTAAAAATACATATGGGGCCATCCATAATCGAAAATCTTGTTGTAATTGCATTTAATTGACCTGATCCATCCTCTTTTATTTCTATATTGGGAAGATCTCCCATATGAAAAGGGTGATTAACATCTGGATCATTATTGGCTGCAGGACCAAGATCAAAATGTCCACCAGCGGTCATAAATGGAACTTCGCAGATTCCTTTTTCATGAAGATGACAACCATGAAGCCCTGGCTTAAGAACGCCCTGTTCAGAATTAATTCTAACTAATACTCGAACCCATGTTGCTGTACCAAGTTGCATTTCGAAGAAGTCTGCGGTGCCATAAATACCATCTCCAATAATATTGGCATGTGCTTTTGCAATTTCATATTCTTGTCCATCTGGCCATTCAACTAACATAATTAAACTTATACAACAGATATAAGTATGATTGCAAGAGGAAAAATAATAAATAAATAATAACTATAATAATGAGTTAATTTTTTTAAAATCTTCCAATAACAACTTCTTGAGCGATGGAAAACGCAATCCAGCAGCGGGATGTAGGGTAATAAAATACTTTTTACCATCTTTTTCGATTATTTTTCCATGATCTTTCCTTACTGCAACCTTCTCCTGCAATACTCCATACGCAGCTACATTTCCAAGTAAAGTAATTATTTTAGGATTTATGACTGAAAGTTGCCTTTGCAAATGCTCTCTTCCATGATCAATATCTTTTTTTGTTGGTGTACCACGAAGAGGTAAGTATTTTACGGGGCTCGTAATATAAACTTCTTCTTCACTAAGCCCTATAGATCTAATAAGAAACCTTAATAATTGTCCTGATCTACCAATAAATGGCCTTCCACTTATCGCCTCCTTCTTGCCAGGTGCCTCACCTATGAAAACTACCCTTGCGTTAGCACTTCCCTCTCCAACAACAGCTACGCCAGTCTTACCAATTGGGCAAATCATACAAGCATATATCTCATCATTTACTTTTTCAAGAGCTAATTTTTTTATCATGAGGCTAAGAAAAACTTATTAAATCAATCATTATCTCTTTTGCATGTTGATTAGGATCTACATCTAGATATTCCTTGATAATATCTCCTTTTGGATCAATTAAAAATGTTTTACGAATAATTCCATCATATTCTTTACCCATAAATTTTTTCTTTCCCCACGCATTATAATCCTTAATAACGTCTCCATTTGGATCACTAAGTAAAGAAAAATTTAATTGATATTTTTTTGCAAATTTTTCATGAGATACTATACCATCTCTTGAGACACCTAATACAATCACTCCATTTTTTGTTAAAAACTCACTATTATCTCTAAATCCACAAGCTTCTTTTATGCATCCAGGAGTATCATCTTTAGGATAAAAATATAATACAATCCATTTTCCTCTATAATCAATAAGCGATTGCTTAACATTATTTTGATCAAAAAGAATAAAATCCTTAGCTTTCATAAAAAATACGATTATTAGTGGTAAATAAAAATATTTATTTCAAATAATCACCTGTAATAATTTCTATTGTGGTATCCGTTGCTTTTTCATTCTTCTCAATTATTTTTTCGAATACTTCCCCTAAATCTTTAGATATTGCAGCTTTTATTTGTTTAGTAACGGGTTTATTATATATAATCACTGTTTCAGTCGTATCTCTTATATCGGAGTTGCTAGTTTCTATTTTTATAAAACCTTCTTTTATTAAAAGTGCTTTTACTTTACCAGCCTGACCAACAATTCCCGTACCATTTATTACCTTTATCGATATATCTTCTTTTTTACTAATTTCAGGAATTGGCGTTGCCATAGGAATAACTGCGACTGATGGAACTATTTTATTTTCAGTCGTAATCAACGTCGAATAATAATTAAATACAAATAACCCACCAATTATTAAGGAGATAGACAATAGAACAACAATTAATTTTTTCCAAGGTAAATTAATCTTTTTATTTTTTATATTATTATCTAAAAAATTACCAATATGCAATCTTAATGTATCACCAATTATATGCTTGACTTGTTCATTTCCAATTTCCACATCACTATCTCCGTCAACATATAATGTAACTGGCACAACTCCTTCAATTATCCATCCTTGCTCTTGGAATACATACATTACTAATTCATATATGGATTTATTTGTTGCCAAGCAGTAGACTGTATTTTTTGTCTTAATTATTTTCTCTGCTAAATCATTTTTAGGAATATTAATTTCTTTATGAAAGTGTTTAATTTTTTCATTAAAATCACTTATTAAATGAAAGCTCTTTTGAAAAAATACCCCATCAGCTAATATTATTACTGAATCCTGTGGAATCATGGAAAGCTTTATTAAAAATTCTATAATTTCATCTTTAAATTTTTCCATATCTATAACTTCACCATTTTTATAAACAGACTTTGAAAAAATCAACTTCTGTGTTTCTACGGAGTCAATTTCATGCAATTCTAATGAATTTTGCCTAAGATAAATAACTATTTTTAATTTTTGAAATAACATATTAATTTTTATTATATTCTTTTAATTTTTTAATATCTTCATGTAATTCTCTTCTTACTTCATCTGCTGCTTTTCGTATCTTTTCTTCTATTTTTTCTACTTTTATAAAAAGTAGATTCCATATATCTTCATGATTATCATTAGAAAAATGTAGAAGAAAAGTTTTCTTATCATTTTCAGAAAGCTCTGATAAAATCAAATCAAGAATCGTATGGTGTAGGTTATCATTAGCAAGCTTTGTTAATGAATTTAATTCATCTTTATTTAATCCAAAATCTTCCAATGCATCTATAAGATATTCCATATCTACTATATGACTATAAAAATGTTTGTTATGAGATAGAACAGTTTTATTCATATTATTATGATACAATATCTATCGGCCCTAAAGATATATTATCATTTGGATCTTCAATAAAAAAATAAAGAACTGGTCCTCTTTCTGAACCATCTACTCTTTCTAGATGAGACATAACCTCCGGTGATCCTCCTAGATGCTTACCTGTCCATACCGCTGGACCAGCGTCACCAATTACAGCAACTATTGCTCTTCCATTTTCAGGATTAATAACAAGCATTTTACGAAATTTAAAAAAATCTCCATATTCTGAAACTCTTGATAAAAAATTATCTGATAAAAAAGTAGGTACTGCTATGTAATATTTTTCTCTCATTATATCTTTTTCCGTCATTTGATCTTTAGAATATGCAAAATGTCTCCATGCACCTAGGCCGGGGGCCATCCCCGAAGAATAAAATCTATCCCTATCTTCATCTTTTGAAAAATGTGACCCCATGGTATCTCCTGGATACCTTGATAAATGTTGCTCTTCTCCAATTAAGCCATATGTTCTATTGAGCCTTTTTTTATCAATTTTTGCTACAACATTAAATCCAAAACTATTTGTCAATATTGATGCTATTTTATTTTCTTCTTGAGGAATTAAAGTTCGCACTTTTTTAGGAAGTAGTTTGCCAAGCTCTGGTATTAATTTTGCATTTATTTCAGCATCAGATATTAAAACACTATTATTGATATATGGTCTTGCTGATAAAAAAGGAGATAATGGTGTTAATAAAAGCATAAGGCTCCCAAACGAACTGACCATTAGCTGTTTTGAATTTTCACTAACCCAATCAAGTGCCTGAGCATGTTTTTCCCATAGCCTATCGCGTAGCGTTTTGTTCTTAGTAGACCACTTATTGTATAGGGAATGATAATTCTTCTTTTGATGAGAACTTTTATTAAGATCATACATAGAATATAACTATTTCATAAATATAACTTATGGTCAAGATAAAATAAATAAAAAACTTACTGCGTAAAATAAAGGCATTATTTATGGAGAGTTTTTTTTATTGCAAAAATTATAAAATATTCTCAATAATAAATTAAGAATATTTTATAATTTACCGTGGCATCTTTTATATTTTTTCCCAGATCCACAATGACATTGATCATTGCGACCATACTTCTCAAATCCAATATCTATTTGTTTTCTATTTATTGATTTATTATTTTTATTTCCCATTCCCTCACTTACTTCACTTTCCGGAGCGTTTGTAACAAAACTCTTTGGATGATTAGACAAATCTGGCGAATGTTCAACATTTATTTTATAAATTTTATGAACAATTTCATCATCTATAGATGATATAAGACGTTCAAACATGGAAAATGCATCATTTTTATACTCCACTAGTGGATCACGCTGAGCATACCCACGTAATCCTATTCCTTGACGGAGATTATCTATAGAGTCTAAATGCTCCATCCACAAGCTATCAATCGTAGACAGCGCTACAAACTTTTCTAATTGACGCATTATCTTTTCACCCATATTATTCTCTCGCTGATCATATAGATCAAGAGCGATTTCATTTAGAAATTCTTGCTTCTCGCCAATCATTTGCCTTTGATCTAATTGTAAAATAATCTGTTTCTTAGATTCATCATCAAATTGAATAATTGTTCCAAATTCTTCAACAATTTTCCCTGAACTTGAAAACTCTTGATCGTAAACATCACTTATATTAGAAACGACAAGATTCATGATATTTTTTGAGATTTTTTCTTTAATATCATTTTTCAATGATTTATCGACTGCTTTACTTTGCTCTAGGAGTTTTTTTCTTTTCCCATAAACAATCCCTCTTTGCTTATTGAGCACATCATCATATTCAACAAGATGCTTTCGTATATCAAAATTAAATCCTTCTACTTTTATTTGAGCTTGTTTAATTGCATGGGAAACAAGCGAGTGCTCCAATGGAACATCTTCTGGCATATTAAATCGTGTCATTAATCCCGCAATGGTCTCTCCACCAAAAAGTCGCATAATCTCATCATCAAGAGCAACAAAAAATCTTGAAGCACCAGGATCACCCTGCCTACCCGATCGCCCTCTTAGTTGATTATCTATTCTTCTAGATTCATGACGCTCTGTTCCTATAACATATAGACCACCAAGGGATACTACTTCATCATGGTTAGCTTGCCATTTTTTCCACTCCTGCGTTTCTAGCTTAGGTCTTCCATCATAATTTAGTGGAGCTTGTCCACCCAGAATTATATCCACTCCTCTACCCGCCATATTAGTAGCGACTGTTACTGATCCTTTTATTCCAGCTTTTGCAATTATTTCTGCCTCCTGTAAATGATTTTTTGCATTAAGAACCTCATGTCGTATTCCTCGTCTTTTTAATAATTCTGAAATTATTTCATTTTTCTCAATTGAAGTTGTTCCCACTAATACTGGCTGACCTTCTTTATTTGCTTTTGCAATTTCATTGGCAACTGCTGTAAGTTTTGCTCTATGTGTTTTGTAAACTGCATCAACAAAGTCAATTCTTTGCATTTTTGAATTTGTTGGAATTACTACTACATCCAAACCATAAATCTTGTTAAACTCTTCTGCTTCAGTAACAGCTGTACCAGTCATTCCGCCAAGCTTTTCATACAAACGGAAATAATTTTGCAAAGAGACAGTAGCCAAGGTCTTTGATTCTCTCTGGATGGATACTCCTTCTTTTGCCTCAATGGCTTGATGCAGACCCTCAGACAATCTCCTACCCATCATTAATCTTCCAGTGAACTCATCAACAAGAATTACTTCATTATCTCTTACGATATAATCTGTTTCTTTATGAAAAAGAGTTCTTGCTTTAAGCGCAGCTTCTAAATGATATACAGTATCAAAGTCTTTTTCATATATATTTTCTATCCCATATAATTTTTCGATTTTCTCTATTCCATGATCAGTAAGATGAGCTGTTTTTAATTTTTCATCTATTTTATAATCTGTATCTGAAGAAAGCTTTTCTACCAAAGTAGCATATTCATAATAACGTTGGGATGGTTTATCATCTGGTGCAGATATTATATGTGGAGTTCTAGCTTCATCAATTAATACAGAATCAACTTCATCTACTATTGCAAAATGATGACCATTTTGAACTGTTTCAGATAAATCAGTAGCCATATTATCTCGAAGATAATCAAATCCAAATTCAGAATTAATTCCATAAACTATATCTGCCCCATATGCTTCTTTTCTAGTTACTGGACGTAAATGCATTAATCTAAAATCACTCGTTGTATCATTTGAGAAAGATAAATCATATAAAAAAGATTGATCGCTAATTATAGATGAGACTGATAGGCCTAGAAAATGAAATATTGGAGCCATCCATCCCGCATCTCTTCTTGCCAAATAATCATTGACCGTAACAAGATGAACATTTTTACCAGATAATGCATTTAAATACAATGCTGGTACCGCTGAAAGTGTTTTTCCTTCACCTGTTTTTTGTTCAGCTATTTTACCACTAGCAAGAACCGCAGAAGCCATAAGCTGCACATCGTAATGACGAAGACCAATAGACCTAAAAGATGCTTCACGAACAGCAGCAAAAGCCTCAGGAATTATACTATCAATAGATTCTCCTAATTTAATACGATTCCTAAATTCTTTTGTTTTTTCAATAAAATCTTTTTCTTTGAGTTTTTTAAAATATTTCTCTAAAGAATTTATTTTAATTATAAGCGGAGATAGTTTTTTTATCTCTTTTTCATTAGAATCAAAGAGACGAGTGAGGGCTGAAAACATACACAAATTATATCATAGATAGATAAAAAAAATCCCCCACCAAAAGATGAGGGATTACTAAGTAGAATTCTAACTTACTTTTTTTTCTTACTCTTTGATTTAACTACTTTTTTTGAAACTTTCTTCTTCTTTTTTACTGGCATTATTTTCACCTCCTTTTATGTTGCTATTGTATGCGAACAGATATAAATATCCTGAATTATTTTATTTTTTTTGTCAATATTATTTTGTGCCTCAAAATGATTCAGTTAGATTGATAAAACAACAAAAATCATAAAAATATAAATACTAAAAAACACATATATTTAATTATATATGGACTAATTTAAAAATATTATGGCAATAAATATTTTTCTAATTCCAATTATTAAGATAATTTTCGTATATTGATCTAAATAAACTATCTTTATTAACTAATAAATTATTAATATTTAAATACATTTTTAAAGATGTAGAATCAAATAAATCTAAAGCTGATTTAAAATTTAGAACGAGTATATTATCATCCAATAACCTACTAACATTAATCCTATCCTTAAGATATTTTTTACTAATACTTTTTTTTTGTAATGCATAAATTATATCTGTTGGAATATCTTGGGGATTAGGATAATAATTCGTCATTAACCAATTTGAAAAATCCAAAATTCTATTCATAAGTTCTGGATTTTTATCTTGCTTATGCCATCCATAATCAGTATTAAGATCATCTATATGATAGAACTCATTATCTCTATCTGCTGCCTGAGCAATATATTGTCATCTCTGATTAATCAATGATGTAAAACCATAATCATTCATATTTATAGTAGCTTGATCAATCTTATCAATAGCTGACATCGCCATAATACAAACTGCATCAAAGCAATCATTATCCATAATATTTTTCTGCTTTATAAATAAATCTGTTAATATATAATTAATTACTCTCAAATCATCTTTTGCAATAGCTATCTGATTTATTACATTTGGCATTTTTTCCCCATTTTAGCTTCTAAGATTGGTTTATTTCTATAAACTTCATTCATAAATAAGGCTTATTATATCAAATATCACTGCGTATATTGATTTATCAATTAATATAAAATAAATTAGAGAAAATATTATTAATTATATAAATAATTGTAGATCTATGTTTATCGAGGCACTTTAAGAAATATTTTTTCTTTACCCATATATTTCTGTAACACATCTGGAATAACAATCGATCCATCTTCCTGTTGATAATTTTCTAGTATTGCTATGATAGGTCTATTCATTGAGAAGGCAGTACCATTTAAAACATGTAGATATTTTTTATCATCTCCATCCTGATATTTCATATTTAATCTTCTAGACTGAAAATCCGTTACCGTTGAAACAGAAGTAACTTCACGATAATTATTTTGTCCTGGCATCCACGCTTCCAAATCATACTTTCTAGCCGCTGGAAAACCTAAATCTCCTGTACACATTTTTACAACCCGGTAAGGAATATCCAATAATTGAAGTAACTTTTCCTCAATTGAAAGGAGGTATTCATGCTCTATATCATCATTCTCCTCAGTAACAAAAGATACCATTTCTATTTTATTAAATTGATGAACGCGAAAAATTCCTTTTGTATCCTTTCCATAACTACCCGCCTCTCTTCTAAATGCTGGGGAATAAGCAAAATAGCGCCTAGGTAAATCTTTCTTTTCTAAAACTTCGTCTTTATGCATGGATACTAATACATGTTCCGCTGTGCCAATTAACGTAAGGTTATCATTTGGTATATGAAACATATCTTTATCTCCATCATTTTCCATATATCCAAGACCCTTCATTACATCTGTCTTTATAAGCACAGGTGGAATAACTGGTACAAATCCTTCCTTTAACAAAACTTCTAATGCAAGCTGTAATAATGCATATTCTAGCAAGACTCCATCATTTTTAAAATAATTAAATCTGGCGCCTGAAACTTTCACTGCACGCTTTACGTCAATAATATCTAATGCCTCACCAAGAATTAAATGGTCTTTGGCAGGAAATGAAAACACTATTGGCTCTTTCCATTTTCTTAGTACATCATTTTCATTATCATCTTTTCCAACTTTTACATCCGGTGCTGGAATATTAGGTATTTTTAAAAGCTCGCTATATAATTCTTCTTCAATCGCTCTTAAAACTGGTTCCTTTTTTCCAAGAATATTAGATACTTCCTTACCTTTTTCAATATTTCTTTCCTTAGCATATCTATTTCTTTCTTCTCTCAATTGTTGCACTTCTAGTGCAAATTCCTTTTTCCGATCCTCAATTCGAAATATATGATCTAAATCAATTTCTATATTTTTATTTTTTGATGATTTTTGCACTATGGATTTATTTTCTCGAATAAATTTTATGTCAATCATAATTGTAAAAACTTAATTCTTTTATAATTATTGGTTTTAATTTATATAATGCTTTTCTCCTGTGATTATACTTCTTTTGCTCATTAATTGACAACTGATTTTCATAATAATATTTTTCAAGCTCTAATAAGTAAAAGAAGCTCCTATACGGATATCCTTCCACTCTGTCCATCATTGGCTCCTTAGTAATTACACCCTCTACTTCACCATCAGTGCTCCAAACTTTTCCATTTGGAAGAGCAAATGAAATGACTGTTTTAAAAAATGCTTTCCTATTGTCATCTGGTAAATCTTTGGATATCTTCCTTAAATGATTAATTAATTCCTCATCAGATGCCTCATAACCAAGCCAACGTCTACTTTTTACACCAGGCATTCCATCAAGTGCATCAATCTCTAATCCACCATCATCAGCTATGGCAGGGATACCTGATTTTCTTGCATAAAACAACGCTTTTTTTTGAGAATTTTTTTCATATGTATCACCATCTTCCTCTACATCATCGACAATTCCCATATCAGAAAGAGAAACAAGCATAAATGGAAGATTATAAAGAATATTTGTTAACTCTTTAATCTTGCCTTTATTTTTTGTGGCAATAAGAAGTTTTTTCATTTCCAATAGTTTATTTCACAAATACAAGTACTTACGTAAATTTTTGTCATATTTAAATCCTAGAGACTTCTATGCAACGCTGTTTTACAAAATTTTTATCTAAAGATAAAAGTAGCCATCCCGCTTTTGGTCCATGATCTTTTCCTATAAATGATATATAAATTGCTGCAAATGTATCCTTAGATGAAAGATGTAAATCTTTTCCAATATCATAAAGGTATTTTTGCAAATTTTCCGGATCTAAATGATTATCTATCTCTTTTGAGATAATTATTAAAAACTCTTTTTGCTTATCGGATAAGGTATTTACTGTTTTGGGAATTTCTTTTTGAACATTAAACTTTTCTGATTCTGATGCATATCTATCAACCCATATTCTTGCAAATCCTGCCCACTTTTCCAAATTTTCTTTTTTAATTTTTTCTTCCATATTTGGCATCTGCACCCACTGCGCAAGCGTAGCAAAACGAATCGATGAAACTTTTTCCGTAATTCCTATTTGTGAGAGCTCAAATATAAGTCCACCTTCACTTCGTGGATCAATTTTATGTAACTGCGCAAATCTTTGATAATCATCATAAAGCTTAGGTATAATTTGCGTCTGATAAGGATTAAATTCTATTGCTAGATTAGGTTTTGTTTTAATCATTAAGAATCTAACCATTTGAGGAGATATTACCTCTAATAATTCATTCGTATTTAATCCTACTCCTCTTGAAGAAGACATTTTTTTACCATCATAAAGAAAAAATTCATATGGAACAGGAATTGGTGGCTCTTGACCAAATACATCTTTGCATATTTTTCTGGCAACATCATAGGCTCCCCCTGCTGATGCATGATCTTTTCCCGCCCCTTCAATTGTCACTCCAAAAATCCACCATTTTGATGCCCATTCAAGTTTAAATGGCATAGTTGCTAATCCATTAAATGGAGATATTTTTCCAATCCTACCACAACCTTCTGCCCATTTTACTAAACTCTTAGAACATTCAAATTCCACCTCTAATCCGTCCCAACCGGTAACTTTTGTAGTACCAATCTTCCCGCATTCTGGACAAATAACTTGCAATGGAAACCAATCCCGTTCAATTGTTTTTTTATAGATATCAGAATAAACTTTTCTTACTTTATCTGCATTATTCAGAACATGTTCAATCGCCTTATTATAAATACCATTTCTATAATAATCCGATGCTAGATATATCTCAGCAGATATATCTAATTTTTTAAATAAGTCTCTCATGATGTTTCCATAATATTCACCAAAGGTTCCATTACCATCAGGGGAAGGGGCATTACAAATTGGAATTCCCATATATCTCCCATATGATTCTTTTAAATTTTGAGGAAGACCATCAATTGCATCCATATCATCAAAACCAAAAGTAAATCTAACATCTTTTCCTTGAATTTTGAGAATTCTAGATAATGTATCATGAATTATTGGACCTTTTAATCCTCCCATATGAATAATTCCGGACGGCGTCCATGCATCATTTATCAAATTTTTTTTAATTTTCCCTTGTAATAATTCCTCTGCCCAAAACATATTTTTATTATACAATTAATTTCTTATAAGAGCATCGTAAATCGCAATTACTGCTTCCTTAATATTATTGTTATTAAAACCAATTATCATACTATTTCCCTCGGTAGGGTATGTTATTGAGCTTATTTCAATTCCTTTTTTTAATAAATGACTAGACATTTTTGAAAGAATAAATGATGATTTTTTTGAAATATTTTGACCAACAATACAGACTAATCCAATATTATTTATAACATTAATTTCATCTGGACACACCATCTCTTTAATTCTATTTATAATTTTATCAGTTTTACCATTAAGCTGATCTTTATGCGATATAACAGACATCATATCTATGCCAGTTGGATCATGTTCAACTGATACATCATTCTCCTCAAAACATTCCAATATTTTTCCAGCTATGCCTTTTTCTGAATTCATTCCATTTTTACCTATTTGAATAGAAACAAAACCATCCCTACTAGCAATTCCAATTATAATTTCCTCAGTATTACTTTCTCTCTTCGCAACAATTCTTGTGCCATCATTGGATGGATTAAAAGTATTTTTTACAATAACTGGTATTTCAAATTCCGCAACTGGAATTATGGCATCCATCATAAGTACTCCAGCGCCACGATACGACATTTCTCTCATTTCCCTAAAAGTCATTTCATGAATTGATTTTGCATCATGAATTAATCTGGGATCAGCAGCCCTAACTCCGTCAACATCGGTCCAATTTTGATATTCATCTGCTTCCAATCCTCTTGCAATAATTGCACCAGTAATATCTGATCCACCTCTTTCAAAAGTTAATATAGAGCCATCGAATTTTTTTCCATAAAATCCAGGAATAACGTATGGAATATTTTGTTTTTCTAATTTATTTTTGATAATCTCATAACTAATATTATTAACTTGTCTATTTTCATTTAGGATAATTAAATCTTCGGCATCATAAAAAAATCCATCAATATATTTGGAAAATATACGAGCCATTATATTTTCTCCCCTTGATGCAATCCAATCTCTTCCAAAGCCACTCTCAATACCTTTGTGTGTCAATTCTAGCCACCTTATCGTATCATTATGCATTTCAAGATCTCTTCCAATATCTTCAAATTTTTCTATAACCATACTAAAAACATCTTCAAATGGTTCACCTTTATTTACCAACTGACTACAGCGCAACAATGAATCAGTTACCTTAATATCATCAAGATTTTTTTTGCCAGGCGCAGATACTACAACCGCTCTCATTTTTTCACTATTCACAATTTTTCCAGACTGAATGATGCTATCTGAAGTTGCCATAGATGTTCCACCAAATTTTCCTACAATTGATCGCTCAGATTTTATCATATAAATAAAAATTTCCCATTAATAACGTGTTTCTTAATTAAAAAGTATCAAAAAATACCTTGAATTTATTTATTTTTATTAAAAATGTGTTCATATTATTGACACTATATTATATTGAAGATGTAAAGATATAGAATATTTATAAACATTTATTAATAAATTATCTGCACTTCTGGATCAGGAGTAAAACCAAATATTTCAATTACTTTTTTTTGAATTAATTCAATAAGTGAATGTACATCGTGAAAAGTTGCGCCTCCTTTATTTATAATATAATTAGAGTGCTTTAAAGATATCTCAGCTCCGCCCTGACTCCTACCGCCAAGACCTAAACGACCAATTACGTATCCCATTGCAACTTTATTATGCCATTTATTCAAAACCGTTTCCTGAATATCAGGCCATATTTTTATAATTTTTTCCATTTCATTTTTTTCTATAATATTTTTAAAAACTGATCCGCAAGATGGATATTCTATGGGATGATTATCATTTCTATATTGAATATTTCGCTCATACGTAGATCTTGCATCCATTAAATCTTTTAATCCTGATTGAACAAGGGAAAAAGAAGCACTAACAACAATAAGTGTCTTTATTTGCTTAATTATGCTTGTTCTATATCCAAATTCCAGAACTTCTTTTTTTATTATTTTTATATTTAATTCAGGATCAGCCAGATCTAAAATCTCAGCCGATAAACATATATCTTTTATATCATGACCAAAACACCCTATATTTCCTCGTATTGCAGCGCCTATAGTGCTTGGTAATCCACCTGCCCACTCTAATCCAGTTAATTGATGTTGTAATGAAAAATTAATAAGATTATCTAGTTCGACTGATGCAAATGCCGTAAGGCGATTTTCATCTTTTGTAATTAATTCATCATTTTTACTGCTTGAATTAAACCATAAAACTGCTCCATCAAAACCATTATCACTTATTAGCAACTTTGCACCTAGCCCCATTGGTAAAATTTTTGAAATTTTATTTGATTTAATAAATGTAATCGCTTCAATCAAATCTTTCTTATTATTTATTTTTAATAAATATTTTGCAGGACCACCAATCTTATAATAAGATATTTTTGAAAGTGGGATATTATATTTGATTTCCATGAAAAAGCAGTTTTAATGAACAGATATTATTTTATAAATTATTTTTCCCGCAGGCGCAGATACTTCTATAGATTCACCAACAGACTTACCTAACAATGCTTTTCCAAGAGGAGATTCATAAGATATTTTCTTTCTTAAAGGATCAGCCTCCCATTCCCCCACCAATGTAAATTCTTCTTTCTTACTATTTCTGTCAACAATTATCATAGATCCTAATTGTACAATTTTACTTGAACCATTCCTTGAATGGTCTTCTATTATTGTTACTCGCTTTAATAATTCCTCTAGTTCATCCATTCTACCATCGATAAAAGCAAGCTCATCGCGAGCCGCAGTATATTCAGCATTTTCTGAAAGATCACCCATATTTCGAGCTTGACTAACACGATCCAAAACCACAGGACGTTTAACTTTTAAGAGCACGTCATACTCTTTTTTTAATTCTTCTTCACCAGACTTTGTAAGATAAATCTTTTTATCCATATTTATTAAAATAATTAACTATTTCTATGCGTTTTTATTGTACCGAAAGAATATTATATTATATTAATTTTTCTGTCAATATCCTCTAGTATGCACTATTATTGCATAAAGCTATCTACGATCTTAAATGCTTTTTCTTTATTTTTTTCTGTTATTTCCAACTGTACCATTCCCATTCCGGGTTGACCATAAAATATAGTTCCATAAAGAGGAGCTTGTAATAGTAACGGCAGCACAGATAAATCTTCCTCACCTAATATACATATTCCAACCTTTTTTTCCTTCCTTATTAAATCAAAAGCATCAAAAATAGCCTTAAATAAAAAAGGTGTTAATGTTCCTGATGAATTATTTACGTTAAAAAAAATAAAATCTTTAGAAAACCCTAAATCATCTAAGGAATTATATTTTCTTTTTCTCTCTACGTATAGATCAAATATTGCCAAATCATATTTAATTTTATGAGAATTAAAAAATAAAGTTGTTATATCACCAACTATATATATATTATTTTTAGGAATTTCTCTTAATTCCGTAATCACTGAGCCAAATGGTTTTTTGCATATTTTTCTTGCTTTTTTACTTAAAATAATCGTCGAAATAAGCCAGTCATCCAAGATATATTTTCTACCATTTCTATTTATAAGACCCTCTCTAATTCTTGAAGAAGATATTATTTGCCCATCATTTGCTAAGACCATTTCACGCTCAATAATGGGCAGACTAGAAAGACCCATGCTTATACGTTTTTTATTTACTTCTTCAGCTCCCAACAACCTATCTCTTGAAACAATAATTGCATCTATATAAAAATTATCAATTATTGTGGGACCATAAATATTATCAATTGAGACAATAATAGAACGTTTAAAAACTCCTTTTTTCTTTAATAAATTTTCTAAGATTTTTTTTCTTATACTAAAATTTTGTATAGCATCTGAGTAGGGTGAGTTATTTTTATATTTAGAAACAAATATATCAGATGTTAATCCAATAATTACTTTTTCTCCCAGCTTAAAGCAAAATAAAATAAAATCAATATGTCCCCTATGTAAATGATCGAATGTTCCTCCGCAAACAATTGTTTTAAATTGCATATTTTTTTAATCTCTGTTCATATTTTTTTAAAATTAAACCACGATAATTATGGGGATGAAATGCTAAAATATTTTCAGAAATAAATTCAGTTGTTTGATGACGCTTAATACTTATCATTTGGACAATTTTTAAAAAAGTTTCAAGCTTTTTAAATAAAAAAATAGTCATGATATCTATTTTTGATACTTTATTTAATTTATTATCTTCTACCACAATATCAAGACTATTAATTAAATATTTTTTTACCCAAATATTATTTATAAGAAAAGTTTTATAAAAATTACCCCTATCAAAAAGTGGTCTTAATTGCGTTATCTCATGGGCTAAATATAAATCTTTTTTTATATTTCTTAATGATAAAGCATTATTAGTTATTAACATATTCAAGCATATTGAGTTAGAGATATTTTTTCCATTTCTTTTTCTTTTTACTCCTAATATAGCTAAGATTATTAAAACAAAAAACCTAGTACTCCAAACTGCATCTTCAGATGTAATAAGAAAAAAGTCAATATCATCATCTTTATCTGAATTATTCATTGCTAATGCCCCAGATAAGCCAATAAATAAAACTGTAGGAATTTTAGAAATAATTTTTACAATTTTTTTCGAATTTCTTATTTTAATAACGCTCTCTTTTTCCCTGCCTAATCTTAATTTAATAATTGAATCTCGACCTTTTAAATAATACCATTCTCTTTTTTTTAATATTGCTTTTGATCTTTTAATGACTTGGTCAAAAAGTTCTTTTTCAACTTTAGTAGAAGAGATTAAATATTTCCATAATTCCTCTTTTTTTAAAGGGTAGTCAAATAAATCAGAATAACAAAGAGTTTTATTAATTTTGATTTCAATATTATAAATAATAGAATTCATCATGAAATTATACTACACATTAATAGTTGTTAAAATTATTAAATAATTATATAGAGGATGTTATTGTTCATACTGCTTTATAACCTGATCAACACCTTTTGCAAGAGTTTCAACAGCAGTTTCTGGAGATGTATTTTCCAATATTGACTTTATAGCATTGCCCAGATATGTATTCATAGCCGTATTTAGACCATTATCACTTGTGTCTCCTGCAAAGAAAGAAGACGATGAATTTTCTGCTTGTTTTACAAATGGATATATAAGATCATTATCTTTTAAAGTTATACCAAGATCTTTTCGAGGATATAGCTCGCCAAATAATCGTGTTTTAGATATTTCTGTAAATAATTTTTGTTGTGTTTCTTTTTGTGCTAAAAACTTTATAAATTCCATTGCTTCTTTCTGATGAGGACTTTTAACAGAAACGCCTTCGACCCAGTAACTTGCAATCGACTGCTCTCTTCCTAAAATATGAGGGACTGGATAAATACTGAATGATAATTCTGGATTAGATGCTCTTAGAGCAATTATGTCCCATGAATATCCAAAATAAAATGCTAATCTTCCCCTCGCAAACATTACCATGGAAGAATCAAGAGTATCATCCCATACATTTCCATCACCTATCGCAAAAGAGGTATAGAATGATAAAGCATCACTTGAATTTTCCAATGTTTTAGATAAATTATTTATATCTGCACCATTTTGTAATAACAGTAAAGAAATAATATCTGGAGCATGATTTATGTTATCAAATGTTCCCATAGCTGTTCCAGCGGTCTTTATGATGCCCTTTTCATCTTTTACTGTAAGACTCCTAGATAATTTAGAGAAATCATCCCATGTTTGAGGAACACTTGATCCACTAGAAGTTAGAATGTCATTATTTACAAACAAAGCCAATGTATCCATATGAATCGGTATTCCAAATATTGCACCATTACGAACTATATCTCTTTGCAAAGTTGAGTAAAAAAAATTTTGAAAATCTGCTTTTGTAATAACACTTTCTGGTAATGGGGATAAAAGACGTCCAACCATAGGTAGCCATGAACTATGATAACGAAATATATCTGGACCATTTTCTTTCGGAATTCTTGTCATTAATCTATCTTTATATTGCTTTATGTCTTGCTTCTTATAGTCAATAACTATTAATGGGTGTATTTTTTGAAAATCATTAATTGTCTTCTGCATTAAATCCTGAGACTCCCATAGCCCCCAATAGGTCAATCTTATTGGTGTAGCTTTTTGAGAAAAAAATGGAAAAACAAATCTATATATACCAAATCCAATGCATAATAATATTATTATTCCTAATATAATTTTTATCATTAATTTAAGAATAAAAGTTTCTCCATTCTTATGGTCATTATCTGTTGGATTAAATCCTCCAAAATGCTGCGTATTATGTATTGATTTAGCTGAATTAACTAATTGAGACTTATTTGATTGATTAACTGATGACGTTTCCATTGAAGCAGGGCGAGGGAAAACATCCTTTTGAGATAGACTCACCTGTGGCTTTAGCTGGGAACTTTTAAATATTATATTTTCTTCCATAAAGTATATATAGTATAATACGAAATACTCACATAATGAAAGGTAAAAATAATAAACATCATTCTCATCATTATCATTTAATCAAAATCTTATTCTGGTTTTTCATAGGATTGAGCCTTGGACTACTCTTCGTAATTGGATTTACTTTTATTTTTTTCCAAAATAAGTATCTAAATAAAATCTATCCCGGAATAACAGTTAATGGAATAGATATGAGTGAAATGTCTAAGGATGAAGTGAAAGATTTTTTTGATAGAAAGAATAAAAAGATGGAAGATATTCATTTTACATTCGTGAAAGATGATAATATGGCTACTATATCCGCAAAAAAACTTGAGATGGGATATAATAGTAATCTTTTAGCAAATCAAGCATATTATCTAGGAAGATCAAAAGATTTACTTTCCAACATTAGTATTATTTTTCAAGCAGGGATTAATGGCATCGATCTTTCTCCATCCTATATGTATGCAGATAATGAATTGTTAAAACTACTTGATCCAATTATACAACAATATAAAATAAATCCCGTTAATGCATTATTTACTTTTGAAAATGGAAAAGTCGTAGCGTTTCGTCTCTCATCAGAAGGATCTTTTGTAGATATTGTTGCATTAAAAAAAGCCATTTGGATTAAAATTCCAAATATTACATTTTATGAAAAAATGAGAACAATCATAATACCAATCCCAATAAAAATTATTAAACCAGAAATTGACATAGACAAGGCAAATAATTTAGGCATAAAAGAATTAATTGGCTCCGGTACATCACTTTTTCATGGTTCAATAAAAGAAAGGGTATACAATATTAATCTAGCTGTCTCAAAAATTAATGGTATATTAATAAATAATAATGAGATATTTTCTTTTAATAAATCTCTTGGAGACATATCAGCATTTACTGGATTTAAAAAAGCATATACAATACAAAACGGAAAAACAATTCTTGATGATGGTGGAGGAGTATGTCAAGTATCAACAACTTTATTTCGTGCAACCTTAAATGCAGGATTACCAATTATAGAACGTCATGCGCATACATATAGAGTTGGATACTATGAACAAGAATCAGATCCTGGAATAGATGCTACAATATATTCTCCATCTATTGATTTTAAATTTAAAAATGATACTGGACATTCTATTTTAATTCAAAGCTTTGTGGATAATAATTTTGAACGACTTAGTATTTTATTTTACGGATTAAATGATAATAGACAAACTACTATTTCAAAATCTATTATTACAACTCAGATAGCTCCTGGCGAAACGATATATCGAGATGATTCATCACTTGCTAAGGGGCAGATTAAGCAAACAGAATATGCAACATGGGGAGCAAATGTATACTTTATAAGAGAAGTGAAAAAAAATGGAAAAATAATTATATCTGAAAAATACTCGTCATACTATCAACCATGGGCATCTGTGTTTACTAAGGGAACTAAAGAGATATAGTCAATAAATTTTTAATAATTATTTAAATATGAAAAAAAACCTAACCATTAATGAAGCTATTGAGATAAGTAAAAATTTACGAAAACAGAAAAAAATAATAATTGTTACAGGTGGATGCTTTGACATAATACATATAGGACATATTTCTCTTCTGACGGAAGCTAAAAAAAAAGGTGACATACTTTTTGTATTACTCGAAAACGATACAAATACAACTATTAATAAAGGCTTAGGTAGACCAATTAATAATCAAAAACAAAGATCTATAGTTCTAGAAGCACTTGAAACAGTTGACTATGTTATTAACCTACCAAATCTTATCAGCGACAATGAATATGATAATCTCATAACTGCGCTGAGGCCTGCGATAATTGCGACAACCAAAGGGGACTCATTTAGGAAACACAAAGAAAGACAAGCATTAATAATTGGAGCAATCGTTGTAGACGTAATTAAGCCTATTCCTAATACCTCGACAAGTAAAATGGCAGATGTTATTCAAAAAAAATTTATGATATGAAAAACTCATCTATACTGCTATTATTTTTAGCACTTATTATTATTTTTCTAATTGACCGATATTCTTCTATAATTAACCTTTTTCCCTTAGTGGTGAGGCCTTTTATCATTATTAATAGTCATAGATTTAAAATAATTTCTGCAAATACTCCAATAAGCCAAGAGGTTGGACTATCTACATACACCTCTTTGCCAATAGATAAGGGCATGCTTTTTACTTTTGAAAAAGCAGATTATTATAATTTCTGGATGAAAAATATGAAAATTCCTATTGATATAATTTTTATAAATGGAGATAGTGTGGTTACGATATTTCAAAATGTTCAACCACCTACTACTAAAGATCAAAAGCTGCCGTTATATAAGCCAGAAAAACCATCAGACTCAGTGCTTGAAATAAATGCTGGACTCACAAATAAATATAATATTAAAAAAAATGACAAAGTTAAAATATATCTTTAGTTATTATTATGAAAATCTTAGGAATTGAAACTTCATGTGACGAAACAGGAGCATCTATTATTGAGGCATCAGCAAAATTACCATTTGTTAAGATTCGGGCTAATGTTCTTGCCTCATCTCTCGCACTACATAGTAAAACAGGAGGTATTATTCCAGAAATTGCGGCAAGAGAGCAATTAAAATATATCATCCCCACAATTGATTCTGCATTTAAGGAAGCTTGCATAAAAAGTAGCGAGATTGACGCAATTGCAGTAACCATTGGGCCAGGCTTGATTGGATCACTATTAGTAGGCGTAGAAACAGCAAAAACATTTGCCTATGCCCTAAATAAACCAATCATTCCTGTAAACCATCTTTTTGGACATATATATGCAAACTGGATTGATGATGGAATAAAAAAAGATATTTCATTTCCGGTAATTGCACTTATTGTTTCTGGAGGACATACAGATATTGTTCTTATGAAAAGTCATGAAGACATATTGTGGATAGGGGGGACAAGGGATGATGCAGCCGGAGAAGCATTTGATAAAATAGGAAGATTAATTGGATTATCTTATCCAGCAGGACCAGAAATAGAAAAAATCGCAAAAAATGGAGATCCAAAATCTTTTACTTTTCCAAGACCAATGATTAAATCACTTGATTTTGATTTTTCTTTTTCAGGTCTTAAAAGCGCTGTCCTTCGTGAAGTACAAAAAGTTCCCACAATATCATCAACTTTTATTGCCAATATTAGCGCATCAGCACAAGAAGCAATTATCGATATATTGACAATAAAAACTCTAAAGGCAGCAATCAATCATGGTGCAAAATCAATTCTTATAGCTGGTGGGGTTGCAGCAAACAAGACCCTTAAGAAACGTTTTGAATTCGAGATTAAAAAAGAAAAATTAGAAACAACACTATATGTTCCATCGCCAAATCTATGCACAGATAATGCTGCCATGATTGCTACAGCAGGATTTTTCCAATATAAAGCGTCTTCATGGAAAGACATTACTGCAAATCCACAACTCTACTTTGACTAAAAACCCATGATACAATAATTATATGAACATTGAATTATTTCTTGGAATTATTATTTTACTTATACTTATTGGATTTGTATTTATTTATAAAAAAATTACTAACATACAAAAAGACAATACTAATGCAGCTCTTCTCGAATGGCTTAAATCGATGCAGAAAACCGTAGATACCAGTTCTTCACATATGATTAATACCCTGCAGGAAAACTCCAAACAGCTCAACGATCGACTAGATAGAACAGCTGCCGTGATAAAGGATGTTAGCAAGGAAGTTGGGCAAATGAGCGAGATTGGCAGAAGCATGAAAGAGCTGCAAGATTTCCTCAAGAGCCCAAAGCTTCGAGGAAATATTGGAGAGCAAGTTTTAAATGATCTTATTTCACAAATGTTTCCAAAAAATAGTTTTAATTTACAGTATCAATTTCGCTCCGGCGACAAGGTAGATGTAGCAATCAGAACAGATGCTGGAATTTTATGTATTGATTCTAAATTTCCTATGGAAAATTTTCAAAAAATGACAAAAGCATCAATCGAAACTAGAGAATTATTTCAAAAAGATTTTACTAGAGATGTAAAAAAACATATTGATGCAATTTCCAAAAAATATATTCTTCCAGAAGAGGGAACGATGGATTTCTCACTAATGTATGTTCCAAGCGAAAGTGTATATTATGAAATTGTAAATATGACAGACATCATGGAACATGCACGAAAATCACGTATATATATTGTTTCACCAAGCACTTTGTATGCACATTTACAAACAATCCTTTTATCATTTGAAGGAAGGAAAATAGAACAACGATCTCATGAAGTTTTAAAAATTATAAGAGGATTACAAATTGACTATGGAAAAGTAGATGAAAATATGTCTATTTTAGGTAGACATCTTACAAACGCACACTCACAATTTAATAATGTTAATACTGGATTTTCTCAATTAGGACAAAAGATATCAAATGCAAATATACTAGGAGATAAAGAAGAAGATGAAAAATTAAAAACTATTTTAAAATAATAAATACTATAACCTACTTAATATTAATCTAGTATCTTTAATTTTTATTTTCCAATAAAAGAACGAAGAATACAATATCTACAATCATCATCACTGCACTTAATATTCCAGAATGTAAGATTAATAATTTTTTCTCCTGTATCAATAATTTGATTAATAAGCATACTGACCTCATCATCTGTAATCACAAAAGATTCAGATTTAAATCTTCCTCCCTCATCTGGTTCTATGAATTCTATGATTCCATTTTTCATTTTATAAAAACCGTCTCTAAAATTATCTAAAAGAATTTTATAAAAAATTAACTGCCTTTTATAATTTCCGCTACTAGATTTAGTTAATCCTTCTATTTCATTTCTTGATTTTGGCTTACCAGTTTTAAAATCATAAACATTAAACGCATTACTATTAATTGGAGCAATCATGTCAATTTTTCCATTAATAAAAATGTTGTCATTAATATAGATTCCATTAATCGCAACTTCACTTTCAATATTTAAATTCCAGCCATTCATTTTTTCATCATAATATTTTCCCAATGCTTCAGTGCCTTTTTTTAAAAAAGTTAAAAAATCTTTTTGAAGTATAGGCTGTCTTAATAATTCATCTTTAAAAAATCCTAATAATATTTCCTTACTAGTATTACCATTTTTAAAAGAGTTTATATATTTATTTATAGCAAAATGTATAGCGTTGCCAAATAATCCAGCATCATCAATTATCTCTGGTATTCTAATTAAATTGTTAAAAAAATATTTCCATGGACATTCATTAAAATTATTTAAAGCACTTACGGAAAGTCCTTGTCGTTTAAAGAGTTCTGAAATATATTCTCTTAAAAAAGGTGTAGGAATATTACTATTGGCATTATTAGATATTAATATATTAAACATTTTTTCTTTATGTATAAGAAGATTTTTTTCAAATTTATCTACATTTATATTTTCACTTAAATCTATTGGTATTTCGCTAATGAATTGTGATGGAATCTGTTCTCGACCATCTTGAGATAATAATGAATATGACAAAAATATATTTTTTCTAGCCCTTGTTAAAGCAACATAAAATAATCTTCTCTCATCGACATTATCATCGTTCTCAATATCCCCATCTAGCTTAAGCCCCAAATGGCTCCATGGAATATTAAAAGTTATATTTTTTCTTCTTGAATTACCCCAATGACCATCAAATACATTGATAACAAAAACATAGTCAAATTCAAGTCCTTTTGATTTATGAACAGTCATAATTCTTACGATATTATCAGGATTTATCTGAGAACTACGCTTAATAGATAATTTATTGCTTTCAATTAAGTCAATATATTCTATAAAGCTGGATAGAGAAAATGAAGAATTTTTTCCAACCTCTTCTTTAGCTACATCAAAAAGGCACATTATGCGACCTAATATTTCCTGCGCATGTGTCTTTTCTAAAATTTTATTTATCAAACCGCTATTATATAAAACATCTATAAAAACCTTATCAAATCTTTCATTTGAAGATTTTTTAATTAATCCATTTTTCTCATCAATAAAAAATGATATGAAATTATCAATTTCTTTTTTATTTATTATAGATAATTTTTTAAAAAAATTTTTATCTTTAAAAATATCCCAAATAGATATTTTATTATCATAACCTCCTCGTATTAATTTAAAAGCATCAAGTGGATGAACATTAAAGCAGTCAAGAAGCAATGCTTTTTTTATAAATTCATCTCTATTCTTTAAGGGTTCATTCAATGTTCTAAATAATAATATTAATTTCTGCACATCTAAATCATCTAAAATATTACTATCAGACTCAACGATATATTGAATTTTAAAACTATCAAAAATAGAAATTAAAGAATCAATATCTTTATTTTTTCTTGCTAAAACAGCTATATTATGTCCTAGCGTAGAATTATTTACCAACAAATTATTTATTTTTTCTGCAATCCAAAAATATTCTAGATCTGATGATCTTAATTCAACTATTCCAATCTTTTCTTCTTGATGTATTGATTTTTTTATTAAACCTTCTGATTCTGATAAAATTTGTGTTGATTTAGGATTATTTAAAATAATTGCATGAGCTACATCAAGGATTGTCTGAGTAGAGCGATAATTTTCTGATAGATTTATTAATTTTGCATCTGGATATATTTTTTTAAAATATAAAAAATTTTCAAGAGTTGCTCCTTGAAAACGAAATATTGCCTGCTTCTCATCACCTACTACAAATAGATTTGGACTATCGAAATAATTACATAATAATTCTACAATCTTAGCCTGGGCTGCATTCGTATCTTGATGTTCATCAACTAAAAAATATTGAAATTTTTCTTGTAAAATTTGAAGGAGATATGAATTTTCTGTTAATTTCCGGATAACCTCCAGAAGCATATCATTATAATCATATTTTTTATTTTCAAACATTTTTTTCTGATATTCCTTAAATACTAGCAATAGTTCTTTATTTTTTTCATAATCTTTATATAATTTTTGATATATACTCTTCATTTTTCCTTTATGTGCACCTTTCTCATGAAATAAATCAGGAAAAGAATCTAAATCTTTTTTAAAATTTTCCAGTGCATATTCAAAAGATTCAGGGCTTACATTCTCACTCTTCAATTTACCAATAGCATGTATTAGATGAATAAAGTAATAATTTTTGTCTCCTAAAGGACGGAGGATTATAAGTGGTAGATGCATTACACATTTTTCAATTATTTGCAGTTGCTCAATTTCATTAATGCTTACTGAATCAATAATATGAGAAAATTCTTCTTGATTTGATTTTATAAAATTATTACAAAAAGAATGAAAAGTGGTTATCTCAGCTCGATATGCATCCTGACCAATAACAGAAAGCAATCTTTTTCTCATCTCCAATGCAGCTGCTTCTGTAAAAGTAAGAGCTAATATATTTTCTGGATTAACTTGAGTCTTGAGCAAGATATTAGCAATACGAAGAGTGAGAACTTGAGTTTTTCCCGTACCCGGACCAGCGACAACCATTACTGGCCCCTCTATCGATTCAACTGCTTCTCTCTGTGAACTATTAAGAGAATTAAAGGAATCTTGATATTTTTTTGTGACCATGTAATGGATATAATTTTAACATATAAATATAAGTTTATAAATCTATTGAAACTATATATGTCAAGTTTTGTATTATTAGCTTTATGCCATAGTTATTATAATAATATATCGCTATATTAATTTCTAATTTTTGACTTTTAACTTATTTTTAACTACAATGATTATGTCCTGGGAAGAAGAATCGCTAGTCTATTCCTTAAAACATGGAATAGACAGGAAAGTCCAGACAGGTATAAGGCCGGGGATGGAGCTAAAGCTCCAACGTATAATTCCGCATTAGCGGAAGAAGCGCTAGTATTTTGACTTTTTACCAACATGTGGAGTCAAAAACAAATCTTGAATTGACAAGATTTGAGAGTAACAGAAACGAGTTGGTCTGAAACGTGACAATCCTACCCGCTGCAACCTCCGAAAGGTACGTTATTATCATGCTTTATGAGAGTACCAAGGAACGAGGGCACTTAGCTAAAAACTAAGCAGAATGATCTAATCATCATACTGAGATAGATTGCGATTAAAACAGAATCCGGCTTACTCTCTTCCCTGGATATTTTATCATATTTAAAAAGTAGACCATGATTAAGAATATTGTTATAATTAAATCTTAATTTAAAAAACAAGAATATATTATTTGAAAAATCAAATAATTTACATTTTATCTCTAAAGATTTATTATCTAATAACTTTTTTTAAAGTTTTCCCTGGAGTAAATCCTGGCGCTTTTCTAGCAGCTAATATAATTCTTTCGCCAGTTTTTGGATTTCTACCTGGCCTAGAAGCTCTCTTGCGAACACTAAATGTACCAAATCCAGTAATTACAACTTTTTCGCCTCTTTTTAATGAATCACGAATCGTATTAAGAAAAACTTGAACAGACTCTCGAGCTGCTTTATTGGTAAGATTAGCTTTTTTTGCTACAACGTCAATAATATCTTTTTTTGTCATATATTTTTATACCCTTAATTAAGATTAAGATACAATCTAACTTAAGAAGTTGACTCTGGATACACAGAGCGAAATTCTCGAATTGCTGTTACCTTAACCTCTCCAGGGACAGCTAGTGCTCGACTTACTTCTTCTTGAATTTTTCGAGACAAAACTATCGTACTTGCATCATCAAGTTTTCCAGGATTAATAATGACTCGCAATTCTCTTCCTGCTTCAAAAGCATATGCATCTTCAACGCCATCATATCTTTTGGCAATATTTTCCATTTCTTCTAATCTTTTAGCATATTCATTAAAATCTTCATATCTTGCACCTGGTCTTGCTCCAGAAATAGAATCAGCGATATGAACAATCACAGATTCTACTGATGAAAACGGCTTATCTTCATGATGTTCCGCAACGCAATTAATAATAGCTTCTGGTATATTGAATCTCTTAAGTAATTCTACTCCCAATTTCACATGACTTCCATCACCTTCTACTACCTTACCTATATCATGAAATAAACAACCAAGTCGAACGGTGTTCACGTCTGCTCCAATCTCTTGAGCAATATGTACGCCTATTTTAGTTTCTTCTAGTGTGTGGACTACTAGATTTTGACCATAAGAAGTTCTAAATTTAAATCTACCAAGAATTACTAAAAGCTCCGTTGGTAAATTAAATACTCCTGCATCGAAGGCAAGCTTTTGACCCTCCTCTAACATTACCTGTTCTACTTCTGCTTTTGTTTGATCAACAATCTCTTCAATTCTAAATGGTTGAACTCGTGTATCTTTTAATAATTTTTCTAATGCTCGCCTTGCTACTTCTCGCCTAACCTGATCAAATGACGAAAGTCGAATAATTCCCTCTTCATCTAAATCAATATCTACTCCCGTTGCCTTCTCAAAAGCACGAATATTTCGACCCTCCTTACCTATAATACGTCCTTTAATGTCTTCATCCTCTATTTTTACAACAGATACCGTATATTCAGCAATATAATTAAGCGCACCGTGACGCATACTATCCATTAATATTTCTTGAACTTTTTTATCTGCAGTTAGCTTGGCTTCTTCTTCTTTTTGTTTTATTATTCGCGCAACATGCTGAACTTCCGCCTCTTCTACTTCCTTAAAGAGAGATTGCTTTGCTTCTTCAGTAGTTAATCCAGCAATAGCCTGTAATTTATTGAGATATTCTTCTTTTTTTTCTTTAATATCTACTACTGCTTCATCGAGTTTTTCTTTCTCTTTATCAAGCTTATCTTGCTTTTCTAGAAGTTTTTTTTCTAATATAAATATATCGTCTTGTGTTGCCATAACTTAAAAAGAAAAAACAAATCAATAAGTAAGATTATTACTTGCTTTTGGATGTGATTGAATTATCTAAATTATTCCAAAAACACATCATATGCTTTTTTCCTTAACTCTATTATACCTCTTCACCATCCAAATCGTCAATGGCCTGGCGTATTATTTCATAATCGAATCCTTTTCGTTCTAAATATTGTGATAATTTTTCCTTAAGCTCTTTAAAAGGTATATTTTGCATTTTGTAAACACGTTTTTGAATAATTGCTTTTGCTGTTGCTAGCTGTGTTTCAGATGACTCAATTAGAGAAAGTACATTATTTATAATCTCAGTTGAGATGCCTTTTTCTCGAAGCTCTAATTTAATCAGTCGAGATCCTCTTGGTCTAAATGCATTCCTTTGATCAATCCACCATACAACAAATTTCTCGTCATTGATAAATCCTTTATCTTTGCATTCTTGAATAATTCTAGAAATAAATTCTGTAGGGGATTTTTTGCTAAAAAGATGATCTCTTACTTCTTTTTCAGATCGAGGCCTATATGAAAGAAAATTAAGAGTATTAGCAAAAAACTTTTCGTAAATATCCATTACTACAGTTGCGAGGTATCTTCTTCTCCATCAACTCCAACTTCAACTGGCGTACCAGATATTTTTGTCTTATTCATAATTTCGGAGACAATTTTTTTTGATATATCTAAATGTTCCTTAAGATATATCACTGATGCTTGCTTACCTTGTCCAAGCATTAACTCTCCATAACGATAAAATGATCCCGACTTCTGCAAAACACCCATTTCTACTCCAACATCCATGATGGCACCTTCTCTAGAAAGGCCTTCTCCAATCATCACGTCAAATTCCGCAATACGAAATGGTGATGACACTTTATTTTTTACAATTTTTACCCTATGTCTTGATCCAATAACTTTATCTCCATCTTTGAGTGTTTCAATTTTTCTAACATCCATTCTTACTGAGGCATAAAATTTAAGAGCCAATCCACCTGTTGTAGTTTCTGGATTACCAAACATTATGCCAATTTTTTGACGTAATTGATTGGTAAAAATACATATAGTTTTGGATTTAGAAATAACACCAGTAAGCTTTCTTAAAGCTTGAGACATAAGTCGAGCCTGAAGACCTATCATCGCGTCTCCCATTTCTCCCTCAATCTCTGCTCGAGGAACAAGAGCAGCAACAGAGTCAATTACTAATACGTCGACTCCGCCACTACGAATTAAACTTTCAGCAATTTCTAGAGCCTGCTCCCCAGTATCTGGCTGAGATATAAGTAAATCATCTAATTGTACGCCTATTGTTTGAGCCCATAATGGATCTAGTGCGTGCTCAGCATCAATGAATGCAGCAACTCCGCCTTCTTTTTGCGCTTCAGCAATAATTGAAAGACAAACAGTAGTTTTTCCTGATGCTTCTGGTCCATAAATTTCTATAATTCTTCCACGCGGAACACCACCAACACCAAGCGCTAAATCAATAGGAAGGCAACCAGTAGAAACTACTTGAATATCAAGCTTTCCATTTGAGTCTCCAAATCGCATAATAGAACCACGACCATACTGCTTTTCAATCTGATCCATTGCCATTTTTACTGCATCAAGTTTTTGAGAGCCATTTACAACTTGTCCTTGAGGAGTCTGCTTTAATACTGCTGCATGTTTTGCCATCGAATCGAATATAACAAAATTTTTCGTAAAATACAAGAAGAAAATCCGATAATCATATTATTACTATTTAATTTTAGAATAGATTCAAAATTATCATATTCATTTTATTAATATGATAAAATGAATATGATACATGAATAAAAAGATTATCATTTTTATAATTATATTTATTTGTATTTTTACACTAATAAAAAAAAGTAAAATCGGCAATTTTTTACCCGCTTTATTGCCAGCTAAAAATTATATAAATAAAAAGGCTATAAATTATAAAATACCATTAATACTTCCATATAAATTTAAGATCGAAATCATTGCAAGCGGATTAGGAAAACCTCGCGATTTAGCTTTTTCAAAAAAAGGAACTCTTATCGCATCTCTTCAAGACAAAAATCTAATTGCAGTCTTTGACAAGGATCATATAAATATTAAAGGAGGTAAAATTAAAAATATTATTAATAATTTAAACAATCCTCATGGACTAACATTTTATAAAGACAAACTATATGTTGTAGAAGAAAATCAAGTTGTTAGATATATTTGGAATGAAGAATCAAAAACGGCTGTCAAAGAAAAAGTATTATTTGCATTGCCAAAAGGTGGCAACCATACTACAAGAACAATTGTTTTTAATAAAAAAGGGCAAATGTTTGTTTCTATTGGATCATCATGCAATGTATGTTTTGAAAATAATGAATGGCTGGCATCTATTATTGTGTCCGACGAAGAAGGAAATAATCCAAAAATTTGGGCTAAGGGTCTTCGAAATTCAACATTTATCATGATCAATCCAATAACCGATGAATTATGGGCAACGGAGATGGGGCGAGATATGCTAGGGGATAATATGCCTCCAGATGAAATAAATATTATCCGCGATAACAAGGATTATGGTTGGCCAATATGCTATAGCGATAAAATCTATGATATTAATTTCAATAAAAAATCAAGTGACTACTGCTTAAAAACACAATCACCAATTTACAATATTCCTGCTCATTCAGCACCGCTTGGTCTTGTTTTTATAAATTCTAGGATGTTTCCAAAAGAATGGCAAGGAGACCTACTAGTTGCCTATCATGGTTCATGGAACAGATCAGATCCTAGTGGATATAAAGTGGTTCATCTTTATGTTAAAGGAGATAAAATTATAAAATCGGAAGATTTTATTACAGGATTCATGCAGAACGGTCAATTAATTGGAAGACCAGTTGATTTAATTTTTGACAATGAAGGAAGTCTATTTATCTCTGATGACAAAGGTGGATTTATATATAAAGTGAGTAAAGATGAATTAAATTAAATCAATTAATTAACGATACAATTGGCATCATAGGAGAAATATTTTTTTCTAACCCTAATTATCCAATATTTATGAAACTTTTACTAAAATAGGATTGTTTATTATAAATAATAATTTTATAATTGACAATTTAAAAAAAATTAATATAAAAATAAAATTAGAAAATATAAATTTTAATATCAAATTGGATATTAAATCATCAAAGACGCCCAAGAGGTGTTTTTTTATAATTATTATATGAGAAAAGGAAAACGAGAAGGCGAATTCAATGCAGGCCTTAAAAAACAAATAAAAAAATGACAAAATGGTAAATCTAGATGCGGATGTGATCAAAAAGGTAAATTGACAATTCATCATGTAATCCCAGTTGCATTGGGTGGAGCTTATTTGAAATAAAATTCTATTGGACTAATTAAATCATGTCATGATCTCTTTGATGATATGGCATTAAATGAGCTTATGATTATGGATATGAAAAAAGGGGAATGGCATACATTATATGAATATATTTCTCATTATCCAGAAAGTATAATTTCACATAATGACACTATTAAATTAGATAAATCTTAACTTTTATAAAAGGCGTCATATATGCGCCTATCCCTTTTTTAAGATATCTATATTGGTCGGGATGCGGGGAATCGAACCCAGACCTCACGGCCCCCAGCCGCGAATTCTACCACTAAACTACATCCCGAAACATATTTGCCCCCTATATATAAAACACACGACGCTAAAAAATAAAGAATTACTTGCTCCAACGAGCATATATTCCCGTAGAAAGTAAACGATTGGAATCTTTTTGTTCTATTACAAGCTCTCCTGATTCTATAACTCCTCCAAGATTCAAATCCATTAACATATTTTCTAAGGCAATAGAAGATGAACTAATTGCATAAGCATTTATGATAATAAAGATGGGGGAGTCTGATAAAACTTTTCTACAACTTTCCAAAAGTATAGGAAAACTTTTATTAAAATCCCATTTCTCACCACTTGGTCCATGCCCATATACTGGTGGATCCATTATGATCCCGTCATATTTTATCCCACGTCTTATTTCTCTTTCAACAAATTTTATTGCATCATCCAAAATCCATCTAATTGGCTTATTTATAAGACTAGAAAGCGATTGATTTTCTTTTGCCCATGTAATACTTGGCGAAGAGGCATCTACGTGGGTTACGCTTGCACCTGCCGCAGCTGCGATAAGAGATGCAATTCCGGTGTAAGCAAATAAATTAAGAACATTAACTGGCCTACTTGTCTCTTTAATTTTTCTATCAATAAAGTCCCATTGCAAATGCTGCTCTGGAAAAATACCAGTATGTTTAAATGGAGAAAGTTTTGCAAAAAAAGAAATATTTTTATATATCATTTTCCATTTTGTAAAGTTTTTATTTTTATTTAACCAACCATTTTCATTAAATAAGAAATCATAATTTTTCCAAATCTCAGAATCTAAACTAGGTTTCCAAATAATTTGTGGGTCAGGACGAACAACTATATATTTTCCAAAACGCTCTAGTCTTAAGCAATTTCCTGAATCTAATAATTCATAATCAGTCCATCCGGGAGTTGATAATATTTTCATAATTATCATCTTATCATACTTACAATAAATTACCTTAAAATATAAATATATATTATTTTAAGAATTAAATAATTAATAATTTTATAAATTATTAATTAACATTAATCATAAAACTATAAGATATAATTTAATTATTAGCTAAGATACACGCTGAGTATAATAAAAATTAAATAAATTTGAATAAATAAACACTTTTATAATGAAAAACTTATATCCTCTTAACAAGTATTTATCAATTAAAGCTATATCGGTGCCAAACTAATGGGAAATAAGGATATCGATATTTTTATATTAGCGTATTTTATCAAAAAATAATTTTTACTCAATAATTTACATAGAACATAGTAAAACTAAATTAAGAGAATAAAAAAAGACAATAAATAAATATTATTATCTTTTTGGAGACTGCTTTTTGCGACGAGCCTTGCCACCAGTGCCAACTTTTCGACGTTCTCTAATACGAGAATCTCTTGTAAGAAATCCTTTCTTCTTAAGAACTGGTCGGAATTCCTCTACATTTATTTTATTCAAAGCTCTAGCAATTCCATGCAGTAAGGCATCTAGTTGACCTTTTTTTCCTCCACCCTCCACCTTAACCGTTATCATATATTTTCCAAGAGTATTGGTGATTCGTAATGGTTCTTCATAAACAGCTTTAGCAAAAGGGCTATTAAAATACATTCCTATTGGTTGTTGATTAACTAAAATAGATCCTTTTTCTACCTGTTCTTTTCCCCATATAATTGGGTCAATTAAGTCTTCATTATGTATACGTACACGAGCAACTGCTGACTTTCTTCTTCCCACAGCAAATATATAGTTTTTTGAAGTTAATATCTTTGGTTTTTTTTCTTCGTTTCTTTTTAATATATCTTTTATTAATCTTGCCATAATATTATATTCTATTATACTCTAATTTTATTCAGATTTTTCTTTTATATTTTTATTAAATTTATCTGCATAGGAATGCTCTTCATCATTAAAAACATGTAACCGAATAAGCATTTTATCTCGAAGTTTATTTTGCGGCAACATTCCCTTTACGGCATGTGTAATTATATCTTCAGGCTTTCTAAGCCTAAGCTTCTCTAATGTTTCCTGAGATAATCCTCCGGGATATCCAGAATAACGATAATATATTTTTTGCTTTTCCTTTTTACCTGTAACTTTTACATCCCTAGCATTAATAACAACTACATAGTCACCACAATCAAGATTTCTTACAAAATACTCTTTTGACTTACCCATAAGAAGTTTTGCAATTTCAGTTGATATTCTTCCAAGTGTTTTCCCCTTAAGATCAATTAAATGCCATTTTCTAATAATCTCTCCTGCCTTAGTAGATATTGTCGTTTTCGTAGTACTCATTTATTATCTCCTTTTTTCACACTAGAGGACTTAATATTATTTTCTTTTTTGAGTGTTTTATTTTTTACTTTAACTTTTTCTTCTACTACAATTACTGCATCTACTACGTCTTCTTTTTTATTTTTAATTTTCAATTTTGACGATTTAGAAATTTTTGGAAACTGAACAATTCGCGAAGTATCTCTTGCCTCTGTCCACTCCATAATTGCCATCTGGGCATTATCTGCAACCCTTCTTATAGTTCTAAGTATGCGCGTATATCCACCCTGTCTATTTATAAAACGAGGGGCAATATCATTTAGTAACTTATCTATAGCATCTGATCTTAAATGTTTTCTCATTTGATCTGCAATATTTGTTCCACCTTTTTTTGCCTTTGTTACTAACTTATCAGCTCGGGCTTTTATAGCTTTTGCTTTATGTTCAGTAGTTTGAATTCTTTCTTCAATTACCAAAGATGTAAGTAACCCTTTAAAAAGAGCTTTTCTCTCGTCAATATCTCTCTTAAATTTTCTTCCAAAAATTTTTTTCTTCATAATACAATAAGTGGCATGTACTCACCCTGTAGTTACATGCCAATAAATAAACTTGTGGAACTATTATCTTATATAGACAATGATATCCCTTTTTCTCGAAGTTTTTCTTCAATAATAGAAAGGGATTTGCCACCCATGTTTCTCATGGACATTAAATCTTTCTTTGGAGTTTCCAATAACTGACCTAGTGTTTCAATCCCGCCATTTCTCAAGCTATTATAAATTCTTGTTGGCATATCTAATTCATCTATTGTCAAGCGGAGTATTGCATCTGAAATAGAGGATGTAGATGCTATACCCTCAAATGATACAGTTTCAGTCATTTTTGGATCAGTTATATGTAAAAAATAATTTCCTAACAGCTTAGATGCATCATCAACAGCATCTCTAGCAGAAATAGTCCCATTTGTCCAAATATGTAATACTAATTTATCAAGATTTGTCTGTCGACCAACTCTAGTAGATTCAACTTCATAATTAACTCGTCTAATAGGACTAAATATAGCATCTGTTGAAATTACGCCCAGGGTAGATATTTTTTTATCCTCACTTAATGTATAACCATATCCTTTTTCTATTGTAAATTCTATTTCTAGTTTTCCTTTTTTATCAGAAACAAAACAAATATACTGAGATGGATCAACTATCTCAACGCCATCAACTACATCTATGGCTCCTGCCGTAACTTCTTTTGGACCTTTTACCGATAATTTAATAATAGCAGAGTCTTTAGCTGTAGACATTTTTATATTTAATTGCTTTATATTTAATAAGATATCCACAACATTTTCTTTTACACCATCTATTGTTGAAAATTTATGCTTTATTCCATTTATTTTTACTGAAGTAACTGCCGCGCCAGGAATTGATGAAAGTAATACTCTTCGCAATGCATTTCCAATAGTATGTCCAAAACCGGGATCTAGAGGTTCAATGGAAAACTTTCCATAATTTTCTGATATTTCTTCTTCTTTAAATTTGAAATTTGGATCCTTCATAAAATCTGTTTTATATTATAACACTATCTTGAATAGTATTCAATGATTAATTGCGTATCAAACGGAACTTGCACGTCTTCACGTTTTGGAAGCCTAGAAAGCTTTCCAGATGACCTATCTCTTTCCAAGAATGATAAAACATTAATTTCTTCAATTGGCAATTCTATTAATTTTTGATGCATTTTTTCAGTTAGAGAAATTACGTCATCTTTTTTTACTCTATATGAAGGGATATTTATTTTCTTACCATTTACCATTACGTGATTATGTGACACAAATTGTCTTGCTTGATAACGTGTTTTCGCAAAACCAAGCCTATACACAATATTGTCTAATCGAGTTTCTAAACGAGATACGAGTAGTTCTCCCGTATCACCTTTTTGTTTCTGCAAATCTTTCATTATATTCTTAAACTGCTTCTCCATAATTCCATATGTAGACTTTGCTTTTTGTTTTTCTTTTAACTGTAAGCCATATTCTGATAATTGTCTTTTCCTTTTTGCACCATGTACGCCCGGTAAAACATTTAATCGCCTTTGTAAAGAAGCTGATGTTTTATCTAAAATATTTACACCATATCTACGCGCTAATTTATGTTTTGATTTTGTGTATCGTGCCATAAAACTATATTCTCCTTTTCTTTTTTGCTTTTGGACCATTATGTGGTAATGGTGTTATATCTGCAATAAGAGAAATAGAAAGCCCAGAGCTTTTTATTGCCCTAAGAGCTGAATCACGTCCAGACCCTGGACCCTTAACAAATACCTCAACAGTTTTTACACCAGCAGTAATTACTTTCTTTGCAACATCTTCAACTGCTAAAGTAGCTGCATATGGAGTGGATTTACGTGCTCCTTTAAATCCTCTTGCACCTGATGAACTCCAAGCAATTGCATCTCCTTTATCATTAGTAAAAGTTACTAATGTATTATTAAATGTTGATGTTATATAGGCTTTTCCATTTGCCGAAATGGTTAATGTTGATTTTTTCTTTGCTTGTGTCTTTTTTGTATCTTTTTTTTCTGCCATATATTTATATAATTATTTATTATTTTTTTGCTGCTGCTGATTTATTTGCGTCCATTTTAGCTACTACTTCCTTTTTTATAGCTCCAATTGTGACTCTTTTACCTCTTTTGGTTCGCGCATTAGATCTTGTTCTTTGTCCACGGACAGGCAATCCTCGAGAATGACGAATACCCCTATATGAAGTTATCTCTTTTAAACGTTTAATATTTGTATTTATTTCTGCTCGCAAATCGCCTTCTATTTTATATGTTTCAAGTGCTTTTTGAATTCTTTTTTGATCATCCTCAGTCAATAACTTAGTTCTTATAGAAGCATCTATGTTTGCTTTTTTAAGAATATCTAAAACATTTTTTCTTCCTATACCATACAGGTATGAAAGTGAAATATCTATTCTTTTTTCATCTGGAATATTAGTTCCTGAAATACGCATATATTATCCTTGTCGTTGTTTGTGTCGTGGATTTTCACACACGACGCGCACAACGCCTTTCCGCTTTATCAATTTACATTTCATGCATCTTGGTTTAACACTTGCTTGTACTTTCATCGGTGTCTATACGTAATCCTTCCTTTTTCTTGATCATATGGCGTCATTTCTATACGAACTTTATCTCCAGGAAGTATTTTTATAAAATGCATCCTCATTTTCCCGGAAAGATGACAAAGAACAATTTTTCCATCCCCAATATCTACTCTAAACAATGTGTTAGGAAGTGATTCTTTAACAACTCCATCTATTTCAATAGATCCTTGATGTGCCATATTTCTACGTTTACAACTTTTAAAAATCTTCCACGAAAAAACTTCATCCGTTGTCACAGTATTAAATTATTATAGCAAATAAATTAATAAAGAGCAAATATTATTTAGTTAATATTATTGGTCCATTTTCCCCTACTAAAACACTTCGCTCAAATAATCCAGAAATGCTTTTATCTTTAGTAGAAATAGACCAGCCATCTTTATTTTTATAGATAACATCTTTTTTCCCCATATTGTATATTACTTCGATAGCAATAGTTATTCCGGGAATTAAATTTGGAGTATCTGAAATTTTACCAATAAGAAAACCTGGCACCTCTGGCTCCTCATGCAATTCTCTTCCAACTCCATGACCAATAAGAGTACGTACTATAGAATAATTACCTTCTTTCTCAACAATATCTTGTATTGATTTAGATATGTTTCCGATTTTATTTCCTGATTTTGCTACTGCAATACCTGCCTCAAGAGCTTTTTTTCCATTTTTAAGGAAAATATCTATATCTTGATCTCTTTTTGATATGGGACTTAAATATTTAGATTTGACTCGTCGAGTTTCAGCCATATCAGTATGAAAACCTTCATAGTATACGCCACAATCAATCCCAACAACGTCACCTTCTTTAAAAATATAATTTGTAGGAATACCGTGAACAACAACGTCATTAGTAGAGACACATATTGTGTGACTATATCCATCTACTTTCTTAAATCCTGATTCTCCGCCTTTTTCACGAATTAATCTTTCCGCTAAGGCATCTATCTCTAACTCTGATACCCCTGGGATAACATTGTCCATCACCGCAAGCAAAACTTCAGCGAGTATTTTACCACCATGCATCATTATTTTTATCTCTTTATCAGTTTTTATATTTATCATTATATATCTAATTCTTTGAAAATCTTTTTCTGAATATTATCAATCCCATCATCACCATTTAATTCTACTAATAATCTTTTTTCTTTATAATATTCAATTACTGGAATCCTGTCCTTATCCTGTTCAACTCGTCGCCTCATAATAATCCCTAGATTATCATCAGCACGCCCTCTATTTATTATTCTATTTCTCATTACATCTTCCGAAATCGATAATAAAAAAACCTTATCTATTTTAATACTTTTTTTCTTCAAATAATCATTTAAAGTTTTCAGATCTTCTCCTGTTGCTGGAAAATTATCAATAATATATCCACTATTAACATTATCTAATTTTTCTTTAAGAAATTTAAATTTTAACCTAATTGGTATATGTTTTCCTTTCATGCTATATTTATTAAATCCCTCAACTGCATCGATATCTCCCGATTTATATGCGTCACGGATTAATTTCCCCATTGAGAAAACAGGTATACCAAGCTTATTAGCTAATAAATTAGCCTGAGTATCTTTACCAGCAAATGGGGGGCCTGTAAAAATTATATTCATTATTGTTAATTCTTTAAAAATTCTTGCAAACTCTTCTAATAGACTTCTTGTTACCAAATAAACCAATTATTTCTATAATTAATATTATATTTTCACTACTGAAGAATTATAGAAGATTATTTTTTAATTTTCGATAAAATTTCTTTATGAATTTCTTTTACTTCTTGCTCTCCGTTAATTTCTATTAAAGTTTCTTTTTTTCTATAATACTGAAGAACTGGCTCTGTGACCCTATGAAACAACTCAATGCGTTTTTTAATAGCAGGTAGTGTCTCATCAGTACGATCATCACTATCCCTATAAGAAAGCCTCCACAATGCTTCTTTATCTGATACTTTAAGATAAATTACATGACCAATACCATTTTCAAATTTTCTTACCTGATTTAATGTGCGAGGAAAACCATCTAAGATATATCCAGCCTTATATTCTGGACGCTGTAAATATTCTGTAACAATTGACAGTGTTTTTTTATCTGAAATTAATAATCCTGCATTCATAGTTTCTTTTAAATATCTCCCAAGTGGCGTATGTTCTTTTGCTAACTCGCGAAAAATATGACCAGTTGATAGATACGGAATTTTTAACTTTTTTAAAAGCAAATTTCCTTGAGTAGATTTTCCTGCACCTTGAATTCCGATAAGAATAATCTTCATAATATTATAAGAATCCTTCATAATTCCTCATTACTAAATTTGCCTCTAATGCCTTTATTGTTTCAAGTACTACGCTTACAACTATTAAAACTCCTGTTCCCCCAAGTAGAAGAGTGTTAATACCCGTAATGGCTTTTGCAATATTTGGAAATATTGCAATTGTTCCTAGAAATAAAGCACCAGATATTGTTATTCTCGTTAATACATAATTTAAATATTTTGCCGTAGAAGTTCCTGGCCTAACACCTGGTATAAATCCACCATGCTGCTGCATTTCTTCTGAAATCTTTTTTGTATTAAATATAATTGCTGTATAGAAAAATGTAAAAGCCACAACGAGAGTAAAATATACTACATTATAGAAGATGCTGTCTGGATTAAATAAATTTGACATTCCCAATGCTATAGATTTTATCCATGGTTGTTTTAATTGCGATAAAAAATTTCCCAAAAGTGATGGAACTAATACCAACGATACTGCAAATATGATAGGTATTACTCCTGCTTGATTTAGACGCAATGGTAAATGAGTCGTATCTCCTCCTGTAGTTTTATTTCCTCGAACACGTCTTGCATAATGAACAGGAATTTGCCTTGTTGCTTCATTTATTAGAACTATAGATGCAATAACAAAAATGCCCATAACTAAGAAGCTGATCATGTTAAAAATATTGTCACTAGATATAGTTGTTGTTGTTTGACCAAAAACAATAGGAATTCTACCAACGATACCAGAGAATATTAATAAAGATATTCCATTTCCTATGCCACGCGCTGTCACAAGCTCTCCTAACCAAACTAAAAACATTGTACCTGCTATCATGGTCGCAATAAATGAAGCTAACTGAATAGGAGTGAGACTGATAATTATTCCTTGATTTTTCAACAGTGCATACATGCCAATTGATTGCATGAGAGCAAGTGGTACAGTAAGTAATCTTGTATATTGATTTATTTTTTGTCTACCCTGTTCGCCCTCTTTAGAAAGCTCTTCTAGTTTTGGGAATAACATTGTAAGTAATTGAAGGATGATAGATGCATTGATGTATGGATTTAATCCAAGCGCCATAATAGAAAAATTCTCTAAAGTTCCGCCAGAAAATACATCAAGTAATCCTAGAAATTGATTTTTAGAAAAAAGGGCTTTAAGGCTTGCGACATTTACTCCTGCAACTGGAATATGGGCAAATAATCTAAATACAACAAATATTCCTATCGTAAATAGTATTTTTTTTCTTACTTCTTCAGTCCTAATGCTGTTTCTAAAGAGTGCGAGGACATCTCTCATAGTTTAGGCTTTTTTAAAATTTCCACCAGCTAATTCTATTTTCTTTATTGCACCCTTTGTTGCTTGTATTTTTATAGTGAGTGCTACACTAATATTACCATCTCCTAAAATTTTTACGCCATATATTTTTGCTTCTCTTGGATCTACTATTTTTTCCTTAACTAATGATTCTATATCTACAATATTTCCAGCTTTAAATACACTAAGTGAATTAATATTTATTGTAATAGGTTTCTTCTTAAATGATTTATTTCTATTTTTACCCCTCAAAAAAGGTAATTTTTTAATAAGCGGTAGGGCTCCACCTTCAAAAAAAATTGGAACTTTACCACGAGCTTTTCTACCCTTCGTTCCTCTTCCGCTTGTCTTAACTCTTCCTGATCCATGACCTTGACCAAGTCTTCTTTTCTTTTTTTCTATAATTGATGATAAATTACTTAAATTCATTTTTTATTTTTTCCTTTATCTCACCTTGCCTTTTATAACGAGCAGCAAGAGTTCGAAGCGCCTCCATGGCTGCATATACATTTGAAGCTTTATTCTTACTACCAAGAACTTTTGAGGATATATTTTGTATTCCAGCAGCTGCTACGACACTACGAACAGCACCACCAGCAATAATACCGCTTCCAAGCGGAGCAGGTTTTAACATTACGCGAGCTGCCCCAAGCTTTATAAAAACTTGAAAAGGCAATGTACCCTTAATAATTGGGACTTCTATTAAATTCTTCTTGCCAATAACAAGACCTTTTTTTATAGCAGAAGATACATCTGGTGCTTTTCCAAGCCCGACTCCAACTCTTCCTTTTTTATCACCAACAACAACGAGCGCAGAAAAACCAACTTTATTTCCACCTTTAGTTTTTTTGGAGACTCTATTTACTTGCACCACGTCTTCCGCAAATTCTCCTCTTTGTTTATCTTGAAATCTTGAATCCATATTAGAACTGTAAGCCTCCTTCTCTTGCACCTTCCGCTACTGCTTTTACAATACCATGATAAGCATAACCTCTTCTATCAAAAACTACTTTTTTAATTTTATTTTCAATTGCTTTTTTTGCAATAATAATTCCAAGTTGATTGCCCAATGTAATTCTTCTATTTGGACCCACAATAAGAGCTTTTAAATCAATACTTTTTTCACTTACTCCAAGAATTGTTATGCCTTTTTCATCATCAATTAATTGCGCATAGACATGTTTGCTTGATCGAAAAATACATAATCTTGGAGCAACTGAAGTACCATGCAACTTAGAACTAACTCTATTTTTCCTAAACATTAATTTCTTCTTCTTATTCATTATTTTCCTCCAACAGCTTTTGCTGCTTTTCCCGCCTTTCTTCTAATTTTTTCTCCAACATAAGCAATGCCTTTTCCTTTATATGGCTCTGGTGGACGAATTGATCTAATTTTCGCTGCTACGTCTCCAACGATACTTTTATCAATTCCAGAAATAGTAATTATATTATCCGTAACTGCAAAAGTTATCCCATGTAAAGCTTTTATTTTTACCGGATGAGAAAACCCAACTGAAAGAGAAAGATCAGTCGCAGATGCTTGAGCACGATATCCTACGCCAGTCAATTCTAATTTTTTCTCAAATCCTTTTGTTACACCATCAACCATATTCGAAATTATTGCCCGAGATAAACCGAGCATAGCGCTCATACCGCTTGACACGGATTTATTATCTTGAGCTATTATCTTATTGTCAAGCTGATTGACAGAAATACCTAGTGGTAATCTAAAAAATAAAGACCCCTTTGGACCAGTTACCTTTACTTCTCTATCTTCTACGATAACTATAACTCCTTCTTTTAATTCAATTGGTAATTTACCTATTCTTGACATATATTTATAGTGGTACTACCACACTTCAAAAAGCACTTCTCCTCCAACTCCTTGCTTTTTTGCATCCTTTCCCGTCATTACTCCTTTATTTGTTGATATTACAAGAGTACTCATATTACGACGTTCTTTCTGGGTAACACTTTTTGCTCTCGTATAAGATCTTAAAGATGGCTTTGAAACAATAACTACATGAGATAATACGGGCAATCTTTTCTCATAGCGAATTGTCGCTAAAAGAATTTTTTTATTATCTTTTGTTTCTTCTCTTATATCTTCGAGAAAATTCTCTTTAACCAATACTCTACCCATAGCTTTATTTAGCTTTGAGTGAGAAAGGATTACTTTCTTTCTTTTTGCCATTGCAGCGTTTTTAATTCTAATTATAAAATCTGCTACTTTATCATTATTCATATATTTATTACCAAGTCGCCTTGAGTACTCCCGGCAACTCTCCTTTCAGCGCAAGCTCCCTAAAGCAGATACGACATAGTCCGAATCGCCTCATATAGCTCCTTGCTCTTCCGCAAATATTACATCTATTTTTTGCCCTAACTAAATATTTTTGTTTTCTTTTAAATTTAACTATGTCAGATGTTTTAGCCATTAATTCCTTTCACGAAAGGCATCCCTAATTCTTCGAGCAAAGCTAATCCTTCTTTGTTATTTTTAGCTGTTGTAACGATAATTACTTCTAGTCCATGTATTTTATCAACTCTGCCTGGATCTATTTCTGGAAAAACACTATGCTCGCTAAATCCTAAAGCATAATTTCCATTGCCATCAAAACTCTCTCTTCTTATTCCTCGAAAATCTCTTAACCTAGGAAGTACAACGTTAATAAGTTTTTCCAAGAAATTATACATTCTTTTTCCTCGCATTGTAACCATTAATCCAATTTGGTCACCTTCTCGTAATTTAAAACCAGCAATAGATTTTTTTGCCTTTGTTATTTTTGGCTTTTGTCCACTAATCTGTATCAATGCTGTTTTTGCACTTTCAATATTTTTTTTATCTAAAACGGCATTTTTTACTCCCATATTAATTATTATTTTTATAATTGATGGAACAGCCATTGGATTAACAATGTCTAATTTTTTTTCAAGTATTCCTACTATCTCTTCCGTATATCTTTGTTTTAATAAATTCATATTGTTTGCTTACATTTTTTACAAATTCTAACTTTTTTATCTTTTTCAATACTAAAACCTATTCTTGTTGGTAGATTACATTTTGGACAAATTATCTGTACATTTGAAACAGGTAATGGTTTTACTATTACAACAATTTCCGATTTATCATTTTGTGTTTTTGCTTTCTTATGTTTTTTATATGTATTTATACCAGGTATAACAACCTTATTTAATTTCGGGAAAACTTGATCAATTTTCCCTAGCTTGCCCTTATCTTTTCCTCGAACAACCTTGATCTGATCACCTTTTTTTAATTTCATCTTCATACTACCTCCACTGCCATGCTTGCTATTTTTGCAAATCCAGCATCTTTTACCTCTCGAGCAATTGGGCCAAACACTCGAGTTCCACGCGGATTTTTATCTTTAGCATTATCTATCACAACTCCTGCATTTTCTGAAAATCTAACATATGATCCATCTATTCTTTTATGTTCTTTTCTTGCTCTAACTAATATAACTTTTACAATCTCTCCTGTTTTTACTTGGCCTGTTGGAACAGCTTCTTTTACAACGCAATTTAAAATATCACCCAAAAATCCAAATTTTCTTTTTGATCCTCCAAATACATGAATTACCATTAATACTTTCGCTCCCGAATTATCTGCTGATCGTAAAATAGATCTATGCTGAATCATGCTTTTTTTTCCTTTCTTACTTCAGATACGATTTCTATTATTTTAAAATGTTTATCTCTTGAAATGGGTCTTGTTTCTCCAATTTTTACCATATCACCAACGACTACAATATTTCCCGCTATATCAGTTTTATATTTTTTACTTCTTGCAATAAGTTTTTTATAAATAGGGTGTGGTGTTTTTCGATCAATTTTTACCACAACAGTATTTTGCATTCCCACTGATACAACTTTACCTACAAAAGTTTTCATTAAACTGTCTCCTTTTCTCTTATTTGTGTCATAATTTTAGCAATATCTTTACGCTTATTGAAAACTCCTCGCATGTTTTTCGTTTTATATTGTACCTTATCTAACCTCATTGTGAAAAGAATCTCTTTTGCATCTAGTAATAACTGTTTTAACTCAGTAATACTTTTTTCTTTTAAATCTTTTTTTTCTTTTGTTTTCATATTATGAATTTTTTTCAATTATTTTTGTTTTGACTGGCAATTTATAGGCAGCTAGTCGTAATGCTGCTAAGGCAATCTCTCTTGATACCCCTCCCATTTCAAAAAGAATACGGCCCGGTTTTACGGTTGCAACATATTCAAAAACATCTCCTTTGCCACTTCCCATACGTGTTTCTGCTGGCTTTTTAGTAATTGGTTTATCTGGAAAAACACGAATCCATAATCGACCACCTCTCTGAGTATAATGAGTGATAGACCGTCTTGCTGCCTCTATTTGTCGACTCGAAAGCCATCCTCTACCATGGGACATTAAACCATATTCTCCAAAAGAAATCTCTGTTCCGCTTGTTGCATTTCCTTTTAGTTTGCCTCGCATCATTTTTCTATATTTTACTCTTCTTGGTGCCAACATATTATTGTTTCTCCTCTGCTCGATGAATCCAAACCTTGACCCCTATGTAACCCTTCTTTGTTAATGAAGGAACACTAGCATATCTTATATCCTCTCTAATCGTGGAAAGCGGTACTGTTCCTCTTTGTATTTTTTCTCGTCTTGCAATTTCAGCACCTGCGATTCTACCAGCAAGCACAATCCTAACCCCTTTTGCGCCTGCGCCCATTACTCTCTCCGATGACATTCCCAAAACTCTCTTATGTGGCAGTCTTTTAGCGAGCTGATCTGCAACATTTCTTGCTACTAAATACGGATCAAGATTAGGCTCCTTCACTGGTTCAACACGAATATCAATTTTAGGTGCATTTTTCCCCTTTTTTATAACTCCCAGATGTAATATTATATATTTTTTTAATTCTTCCAAGCCAGTGCCAGCTCTACCAATCACTATACCTGGTCGAGATACATAAGCAGTTACTCTAATATTATTAATTGAACGTTCAATTTCTATCTTAGAAACACCTGCCACTTTTAATCTATCCATAAGAAGATTTCTAAGCCTATAATCTTCTATTACAATGTCCTTATATGTTCTTTCATTAAACCAACGACTACTCCACGTAGTGAGAACCCCTAATCTTAATATATTTGGATTAATTTTTTGTCCCATTTGATACCTCCTCTAATATTATTTCTATATGGCTACTTCTTTTTTTATATGGATGCACCCTTCCCCTAGTTGAAGGATGAAAACGTTTTAATGCTTGACCTTCAGAAATTTCAATTTTTTTAATCATTAGTTTTCCTGTCACTTTTGCGTTATTAAGCGCATTGGCCATTGCACTTTGCAATGTCTTTTGAATTGGCATTGATCCTCTTTTCTTAGTTAATGAAAGCAGACGCAAAGCATAATTAGCAGACTTATTACGAACGGTATCAGCTATTAAGCGTACTTTTCTTGGACTTATTCTAATTGATTTAGTTATTGCTCTTATTTGCATATCTTATTAGTTACTATGTCTTAGAAGCCTCTCTTGCAACAATTCTTCCATGACTCCTAAAGGTTCTAGTTGCAGAAAATTCTCCCAAGCGATGACTTACCATTGATTCAACAACGAATACATTAATAAATGTCTTGCCATTATGAACTCCAAAGGTATGTCCAACAAACTCAGGCGGAATTTGACTTACCCTTGCCCAAGTCTTAATCGGTGATTTATCTCCCGATTGCTTCTGTTTCATTACCTTTTTTAATAATTTTACGTCCACATATGGACCTTTCTTAGATGATCTTGCCATTATTTCTTTCTCCTACTAATAATATATTTATTTGAATACTTATTTTTATTTCTTGTTTTTCCGACTGCTTTTCTTCCTGCGAAAGTTTTTGGAGATTTCATTCCAATTCCACTTCTTCCTTCTCCTCCTCCGTGAGGATGAGATCGTGGATTCTGAGCAACTCCCCTAACAGTTGGTCTTATTCCCATGTTTCGCTTTCTTCCCGCTTTACCAATTACTTCATTTTTCAAGTCTATATTTCCAACTTGACCAATAGTAGCAAATCCATCCGATCTAATCCTTCGAACTTCTCCTGATGGAAGCTTAAGGTGCACGTATCCTTTTTCTTTTGCCTGAATAGTTATAGCTGACCCAGCTCCTCGTCCAATTTGACCTCCTCGACCTGGAGTAATTTCGACATTGTGCACAAATGTACCAACTGGAATTTTTTCAAGCGGTAAAGCATTGCCAACTTTTATATCTACATCAGAACCAGATATAACCGTATCTCCTATTTTTAAATCCTGAGGCATAAGTATATATCTTTTTTCACCATCCATGTATTGTATAAGAGCTATATCACTAGTGCGATTAGGATCGTATTCTACGGCAACTACTTTACCCAAGAGACCTATTTTATCACGTTTGAAGTCTATTGTGCGTAGGTATCTTTTGTGTTGCCCACCCTGATGACGAACAGCAACTCTTCCCTGAGAATCTCTACCAGAATTTTTCTTTTTTATAACTTTTAGTTTTCTCATTATTTTGCTTCGCTTCCTAAATCAAACATATTAATTTTTTGTCCTTTTTTAAGAGTTACAGTTGCTTTTTTCCAAGATGAAACTTTAACTTCTTCTTTTCTAATACCTATTCTTTTTCTTTTTCCTTTAACATTTGATGTTGTAATCTTTACCACTTCAACATTAAATTTTTGAGTAACAGCTTTTCTAATCATGTCTTTTGATGCTGCGGAAGACACATGAAAAGTAAACTTACTTTCATCAGTTAGCTTAATTGAATGTTCTGTTAATATTGGTTTAATAATTATTGTATTTATATCCATATCAAACTCTCTTAGCAAACGCTTTATCTATATCAGGAATTGATTCAACCATGCATATAATATGCTTATTACGAATAACATCATATGTATTCATTTTTCCGACCGTAACATAAGAAACATTCTTAATATTTCTCAAAGCTCTAGATATATTCTCGGATGAAGCAGCTAGAACTATAAGTATATTTTTTCCATCAGAAAGAGAGAGTGCATTTAACATAGCTACTGCCTCTTTTGTTTTTACATTTATATTTGAGATTCCCTCAACCATTCGTATCATATTGTCATTAATTTTTGCAGAAAGAGCCGATCTCATCGCTGCTTTTCTCATTTTCTGCGGCAAAACAAGAGAAAAATCGTGTGGACGAGGACCATGTGCAATTCCACCTTTTACAAAAATTGGAGCTCTTATGGCTCCATGCCTAGCTCGCCCTGTACCTTTTTGTTGATAAATTTTACGAGTTGAACCTCTAACTTCCCCTCTATTCTTTGTTGATGCTGTCCCATGACGCTGATTTGCTCGATAAACTCGTACCGCTTGTGCTAAGAGTGAATTATTTATCTTTTCACCAAATACACTTTGAGATAATTCAATATTTCTTACTATTTTTCCTTTTACATCATACACATCAATAAGAATTGCATTTTCTACTTTTTCAATTAATTTCTTAATAACTTTTTTATCTGCAATCGTAGATTTAGGCATTTTCTTTTTTATCCTCTCTATTTTCAATAAAAACTTCTTCTATTTTCTCTTCTATTTTTTCTTCTTCAATATTTTCTTGAACTACATTAATTTCTTGATTCGATTGCTCAATAACTTCTACCAACGGCTCTTCAGCTACATATAATGGAATAAAAACCTTAAGTTCCCCAACTTTTTTTATAATGAGCAGTGCATCCTTAGTTCCAGGAACTAAGCCTTTTATCAAAAGACTATCTGGATTGACCGCTACTACGGTAAGGTTTCTCACGGTCACTCGATCACTTCCCATTCTTCCTGCCATCCTTTTACCTTTATAAACTCTTCCTGGCGTTGTTGTTTGACCAATGGATCCTGGAGCTCTTTCCCTATCTGATTGTCCATGAGTACGAGGACCACCCTTGAAGCCATGCCTTTTAACAACCCCAGCAAAACCTTTTCCTTTTGAAACACCTATTACATCTACTATGTCTCCCTGCTTTAACACGCTTTCTAATTTAATAATTTCACCAACTTTTGGCAATTGCTCTTCTGCTATATCTAAATACTCTAATCTTATTTCACGCAAAAAACGAGGCGCTACTTTTAAATTTGCCTCTTTTGCTTGTCCAATTTCTGCCATGTTTGCTTTTTTATTTTCCCCTACACCAACCGTTATTGACCAGTATCCATTTTTCTCCTTAGTTTGAATCTTCATCACGGGAAGATCTGAAACTCTAATCATAGTAACAGGTATTCTCTGTCCATCTATTAAAAATCTTTGACCCTGCTGTGACTTTTGTCCAATTAATGTATGTATCATAATTTTTTATTCTTCAAACAAAAAAAGTAGCCTCATGGACTACCTTATCTTTACATTAAAAGTAAATTTATGCCCCTAGGCTTCTTTAACCTCAATAATGTTGATTATACTATATTTACGCACTAAAATAAAGCTTTTACCCTTGAGTTACATCTTTATTTCAATATCTACCCCCGCTGGTAGCTCGAGATGAGTTAGGCTATCAATTGTTTTATCTGTTGGAGAAACTATATCTATTAGTCTTTTATGAATACGTATCTCAAAATGATCTCTCGCATTCTTATCTATAAATGGAGACTTATTTACAGCATATACGCTTCTTTGTGTTGGCAGAGGAATTGGACCAACAATATGAGCACCGGTTCTTATCGCCGTATCAAGTATTTGTTGACAACAAGAATCTATAACTCTTGCATCATAACTTTTTAATCTGACTCGTATTCTTCCTTTTGACATTATTTTTTTCCTTTTTAAGGTTCTAATATAGCCGCTCTAAGCAAAATGACTAGATATTGAATCAGAATGCTAAAAGAGGCAAGAAGATAGATAATTAGGCAATAACTTTAGTAATAACACCAGCACCTACTGTTTTTCCACCTTCTCGAATAGCAAAACGTACGCCATCTTCTATAGCTACTGGACTAATAAGTTTAACTGTCATTTTAATATTATCACCAGGCATAACCATTTCAATTCCAGTTGGTAGAGTTGCCTCTCCTGTTACATCAGTTGTTCGCACATAAAATTGTGGACGATAACCAGTAAAGAATGGTGTATGACGTCCACCTTCTTCTTTAGTAAGAATATATACCTCTGCTTCAAAATCAGTATGCGGGGTTATTGATCCAGGCTTTGCAATAACTTGACCTCTTTCAACATCTGCCTTCTCAACTCCACGAAGCAATACTCCCATATTGTCTCCTGCCTGTCCTTCATCAAGTTGTTTTCGAAACATTTCAATTCCAGTAACTACACTTGCTTTAGTTGTCTTAATACCAATTATTTCAACAGCGTCATTTATTTTAATAACACCTCTTTCCGCTCTACCTGTAACAACTGTTCCTCTTCCCTTAATTGAGAATACATCTTCAACAGGTAATAGGAATGGCTTTTCTATGTCGCGTACTGGAGTAGGAATGTATTCATCTACTGTTTTCATAAGTTCAAGAATTTTTGATTCTGCATCAGCATCTGCCTCTAATGCTTTTAATGCTGATCCACGAATAATTGGGGTCGTATCTCCTGGATATTGATATTTAGTTAACAACTCTCTGACTTCCATTTCTACTAAGTCAAGAAGTTCTTCATCTTGAACCATATCGCATTTATTAAGGAACACAACAATTGCTGGAACACCTACTTGTCTTGCAAGCAAGATGTGTTCACGAGTTTGAGGCATTGGACCATCTGGAGCAGAAACTACAAGTATTGCGCCATCCATCTGAGCTGCTCCCGTAATCATATTTTTAATATAATCCGCATGACCTGGTGCATCTATATGGGCATAATGACGATTCTCTGTTTCATATTCAATGTGTGAGATATTAATAGTAACTCCTCTTGCTTTTTCTTCTGGGGCATTATCTATATCTTCATACTTCTTTGCCTTAGCTAATCCTTTTTTAGATAATACTGTTGCAATAGCAGCAGTAGTAGTAGTTTTACCATGATCTACGTGACCAATTGTGCCAATATTTACGTGTGGTTTATTTCGAACAAATTTATCAGCCATAATATTAAAAAAATTATTACCTTATTATTTATTATATATAAGGACAAGATGAATAATACACCATTTATTAATGCTCGTCAATACCCTTTTTTGATATTATTAATAAATTAAATAATAAATAAATTATTAATAATATCAAAAATAGGAATGAGCCCAAAATCCAATCCTTGAAATATCTTGATTAATTAAATAATTTTCCTTTATTTTAACAGATACTTCATCTTCAAACCATACAATATGTTGATTGCTGTTTTTATCTTGATAGGTAACTTGCATTTCCGAAGCCTGATCTTCTCTATTAATTATACAGTTAGTAAGTAAACATTTGTCAACAAATTTCTGCTTAGCTTGATTAAGGCTAATTGGCGATGCTGACGTGGTTGATTGATTTTTCTTATCTACGATCCAGTCATATCCAAACATACCAAATACAATAACTATTTTTTCTTTTGATACTTCAGAATTAAAAGATTTTATCATTCTCTTAAAGTCGTAGCCATATTTTTCTGAACCTCCAAAAGGAAAGTTGGGACCAGGATTTCCAGATGACTTATGAAAATCGTAAGCCATAATAAAAACGTCATCACAAAATGTAGCAATTTTATTTACATCATATGGACGAAGACGAAAGTAAACATCTCCATACAATGTTATCGCAAATTTTAATCCTTTTTTTTTACTTTCATTTGAAAATATATTTAAAAGTTCTGTTATCTGTCTAATAACAGAATCGAACGATAATGCCGATATCTCAAAATCAAGAACCACTCCATTAAAATTATTTTCTTTTGCTATCAATATTGCATCTTTTGCAATTTTTTTCTGCAGAGATATATTTCCGAGTATACGTGAGTTTATTCTTGAATCTATCATCCTAATCAATAAATCTATATTTTTACCATTAGTTTTTTTTATAAATTGACCTATTTGACGAAATCCATCATCATTTTTATCAACTCCTAATTCGTTTATTGATATACCAAAATATACATATCTATCATAGTCATCTGATATTGAAGTATTTAATGCCCAATATGGAACAAATATTATTTTTTCTTTCTTTGTTTTTTGAGATTTAGCTTTTATTGAAATTTTATTCTTAATAATTTTTCCATTAGTGGAAAAATTTTGCTCTTGATTTTTCTTATTATAAAAAGCTATTAGTAATAAAACTACAACTAAAATTATAAAGATATTAATCTTTCGCATTTATCTATTATACATCTCTATTATATTAATCTAAATATACTGGAAGGGTTATTGCTGAGCGGAAATACGACCAGTAAAGGTAGACTTTGCCAACATTTGTTCAACAATACTTCTTGGTACCTCTTCATAGTGAGAAGGCTCCATGTAGTAGCTAGCTCGACCCTGAGACATACTTCTTAACCCAGTAGCGTATCCAGAAAGTTCTGCTAGTGGTACGAGCGCTAATACAACAGTTGCCTTACCTCTTTCCTCTGTTCCAGAAATTTGAGCTCTCTTTGATGAAAGATCACCTATAACATCTCCCATAAATTCTGAAGGAGTAGTTACTTCTACTTTCATTATTGGCTCAAGTAGATTTATTTCTGCTTTTCGACTAGCTGCTTGTAATGCTTGACTAGCAGCAATTTTAAATGCAATCTCAGATGAATCAACATCGTGATATGACCCATCATAGCAAGTAACTTCTACGTCAACCATTGGATAACCAAGTAGGATACCATTATCAAGCGTTTCTACTATACCTTTCTCTATCGCTTTTATAAACTCTGCTGGAATTGCACCGCCCTTAACAGCGTCAACAAACTGATATCCTTCTCCGCGAGCTCTTGGAGTAACGCGAAGATAACAATGACCAAATTGTCCACGACCCCCAGATTGACGAATATATTTTCCCTCAGCTTCTGCTATTCCTCTTACTGTTTCTTTATATGCAACTTGTGGCGCTCCTACATTTGCCAATACGTTAAACTCGCGCTTCATTCTGTCAACCATAATTTCCAACTGCAATTCACCCACACCGGCAATTATAGTTTGTCCTGTTTCATGGTTTGTTTTTACATGAAATGTTGGATCCTCATCCATAAGCCTTTTTAAAGCCATTCCTAATCGTTCCTGATCTGACTTAGTCTTTGGCTCAATAGCAAGAGATATGACTGGATCTGGGAATATTATTTTTTCCAACACGATTGGATTTTTAGGCTCGCAGAGAGTATCTCCAGTTATGGTATCTTTAAGTCCAACAACAGCAACTATTTCTCCGGCAAATGCTTCTTTAATTTCCTCTCTATGATTTGCATGCATTAGTAATAATCTACCAACACGTTCAGTTATGTTTTTTGTACTATTATAAATATAAGAGCCAGATATAATTTTTCCAGAATAAACTCGATAATAAGTTAATCTTCCAACATGAGGATCTATCTGAATTTTAAAAGCTAAACCAGAAAGTGAGTCTTCTGATGTGAGTTGGCGAATTTCTGGCTCACTCGTTCTTGGATTTATTCCTTTTACCTCTTTTAAGTCTTTAGGTGATGGAAGATATTCGATAACTGCATCTAACAATGGCTGAACGCCCTTATGGCGAAGCGAAGATCCTGCATAAATTGGAACTAACTTATATCCAATAACCGCTCTTCTAAGCGCAATGCGCAATTCCTCTACTGAAATATCTTCTCCATTAAGAAATTTTTCCATTAAAACATCATCTGTTTCGGCAATTTTTTCAACTAATTTTCCACGATATTCTTCAACCTGATCTTTCATTTCTGCGGGGACCTCATCTAAAACTTCATATTTTGCTCCTAGTCCCTCTGATCCCCATACATTAGATTTCCTAGTTAATAAATCAACTGTGCCAACAAATGTTGATTCACTGCCAATAGGAAGAACCATAATTGCTGGATTAGCACCTAATCTTTCTACGATACTTTTTACTGTTGCTAAAAAATCTGCTCCCAATTTATCCATCTTATTTACAAAACAAATACGAGGAACTTTGTATTTATCTGCCTGTCGCCATACTGTCTCCGATTGAGATTGAACTCCTTCTTCAGCATCAAGAACCGTAATTCCGCCATCCAGAACACGTAAGGATCTCTCTACCTCTGCTGTAAAATCTACATGACCAGGAGTATCTATAATATTTATACGATGCTCAACTCCTGTTTGCGATCCCTGTGTTTGTTTCCAAAATGCGGTTGTAGCTGCAGAGACTATAGTTATGCCTCGTTCTTTTTCCTGCTCCATCCAATCCATAACCGTATTTCCTTCATCAATGTCGCCAATTTTATGAGTTACACCTGTATAATATAAGATTCGTTCTGTCGTAGTTGTTTTCCCTGCATCAATATGGGCAATAATGCCAATATTTCTAATCTTATCTAAATCATATGCTGTTCGTGCTACGTCTGCCATAATAAAAATCTATATATAGTATATTCATTTAATGAATATTATTTATATGTCTAGATTAAAAATTATACCACAATTTTAATTAGTGTTCCATAGGTACTAAATATTAATTAAAATCATAATTAATAATGTTTACTTAGTATGTTATAATATTTTTTATGATGAACAAGATGGGTTTATTTATCATCATCGTGATAGTTGGAGTATTTGCCGTTCTTATTATGACTAATCAATCACCAAAAACAAACAATAAGCAAACACTTGACGAATTACCAAAAATAAAAATTACACCTGAAACAATGGTTACAGAAATAGCTAATCCCATTACGGAGACAGGGAAGGGTAAAATCTCAAAAGGCATTATTAAAACAAATAAAGGTGGTATTGAATTAGATTTCTATATAAATGATGCACCAAATACAATTTCTAATTTTGTAAAAAAAGCAGAAACAGGATTTTATAAAAATCTTACATTCCACCGCATCGAAGATTGGGTTGCTCAAGGTGGAGACCCCTCAGGAAATGGTACAGGTGGAGGCAGTATGTCAGTAGAGTTTAATACTAAGCCATTTATAGTTGGATCACTTGGTATAGCAAGTAGAGGAGATGGAAAGGTTCAAAATGATGCACAATTCTTTATAACAAAAAAGGACTCGCCTCATCTTAATGGATCATATACAAATTTTGGGATAGTCACGAAAGGGATGGATGTTGTAAATAAACTAGAAATTGGTGATAAAATCCTCGAAATAACCATATATTAATATTATCCTGCCTTCAACTCTTTACCAGCACGAATAAAATTAACCAACACCCAATCAGCTGGACCCTTTACTTCCACATGATGACTAACTGTTCTTCCATCTAAAAGAGGTGAATGCGTCTGAAGTCCTTTTCTAAAAAATTTGCCATTTATATCTACAAATGCGTCATTATCTAATTTAGCATATTTTCCTTTTCCAATCTGAAGCGGTAATAATTTCCCAATCCATAAATGATTTGATGGCATAATAAAATCTCTATCATTACTTTTTTTAAAATAATTTTCAAAAAGAAAAGTACGCACATCATTAAAAGTTGGATAATTAGGAATGATAATAGAAGCACTAGAATCAGGTATCCAATATCTTTCTTTTTCATCTATGCGAAGGTATATACCTGAAAACAAAAAATTTCCATCATTTTTTTTCTCATAATGTTTTCGCCAATGATTTCCCTCCTCACCGAAAGGAAAGATTCCATCTTCGTTATCTGTGCTCATTAAGTCAATTAACTCATCGCCTGTAATTCTTGCTTCATTTGGAGTAATAAAAAAATGAAATGGCCTGTCTTCTTTTTGAAGCAATAATGGACGAGAACCATGATTAACCATACGAAGCATTATTCCAAATCCCTCTTTTGGGATTTCTTTATCACCAACACCATTTATGACTTGTCCAATCAGCTCTTTGCCGATATCCAACGCAACATGTGCCCACCTGCTTCTAATATGTAATTCTAAAGCCAGCCTTAATGTTTCAGCAGAAATATTTCCATTGAATGGTATATTATCTGGAGCAATAGTAAATGGTATATTTTCTGAATTGTTTGGATTTATAAGAGTATCACGCAATACGGTGAGTGGAGCACCTATCCAAAGAGTATTACCAAATCCCTTCAATTCCTTCTGAATATTCTTGTTTTCTATGTGAGTAAGATTTTCTGAGATTGCCATATGGAGACTATTTTAACAAATTTATATTATAATCACAAAAATTAAATAAAAAATTTAGTTTATAATTATAGTTGGGAATTTATATATACAGAAAGTGATTACCATCTAAAGTGAGCAAATGCCCTATTTGCCTCAGCCATACGGTGAATCGTATCTCTCTTTTTAACTGCTTCACCCTTATTATCAACCGCATCTAATAGCTCTGCTGCAAGTTTTTCTCCAAATGTATGATATTCCTTATTTGATCTTTTTCGTGCAGCCTCCAATATCCATCTACCAGCTAATGATACCTTTCTCTCTCCTCGCACCTCTGATGGAACCTGATAATTAGCTCCACCAACCCTTCGTGCTCTAACTTCTTGCTTTGGTGCAACATTTTGCATTGCTTTTTCAAATATCTCTAATGGATCTTTTTCTTTACTTTTAATAATATCGAATGCGCTATAGACAATATTCTCAGCAATAGTTTTTTTACCATCATTCATGAGACGATTAATAAATTTTGCAACTAATTTATTATTATATATCTTATCTGGATCTATATCTCTTTTACTTGCTTTATTATCTCTCATATTTAAACCTTTGCCCCTGCTGCATCTCTTTTTGTTCCATACTTACTACGTGAACTTTTTCTACCCACCACTCCCATTAAATCATACTTACCTCGAACGATGTGATATTTAACTCCTGGCAAATCTTTTACACGACCACCTCGAACAAGAACTATACCATGTTCAGAAAGTGAATGGCCAACGCCCTGAATATAAGCAGTAACTTCCATCCTATTTGAAAGCTTAACTCGAGCAACCTTTCGAAGCGCTGAATTTGGCTTTCTTGGAGTCATTGTCTTAACAAGAGTTACTACTCCACGCTTTTGTGGTGATAAATCTCCTGTATAGATTCTATCTTTTGCATTATATAAACGACGAAGTGCATTCGCTTTTGTTTTTTTAGACTTTTTCTGTCTCCCATTCTTTGCTAATTGTGACAGTGTAGGCATATTTTATACTCCCTCTAGAAGTTTTCCTTCGACTGGAATCAATCTACCAATAATAACATTTTCCTTAAGGCCAACAAGTGTGTCTTCTCGTCCTTCTAATGCTCCCTCCGTAAGAACCTTTGTTGTTTCCTGAAAAGATGCGGCAGACAGCCAGGAATCAGAGAAAAGTGATGATTTAGTAATGCCAAGAATTATTTGCCGAGCTGTTGCAGGCTCTCCACCTTGAGATAATACATCTGCATTTGTTTCTTCAAATCTTGTTTTTGTAAGAAAATCTCCTGGAATAAGTGGGGTATCTCCAACTGACTCAATAATCAACTTATCTGACATTTTCCTGAGTATTACTTCAAAATGTTTATCATCTATATTTATACCCTGGGATTCATAAACTTTTTGAGCTTCTGTAATAATGTATCTCTGAGCTACAAACAATCCTCCTATCTTAAGTACTTCTTTTGGATCTAAATAACCATATGAAAATGGAGTTCCAGCTGTAATCTCCTGCCCATCCTCAACAGTAAGAGACGTTGATAATGGAACAAAATATTCTCTCTCTTCAGCTGGCTTTATTTTATTACTTCGAATTGTAATTTTATGTCCTTCATCATTGGTTTCTATTTTTAATTTTCCAGATATTTCAGATATAGTAGAAAGGCTTTTTGGTGTTCTCATTTCAAATAATTCTTCTACTCTAGGAAGTCCCTGAGTTACGTCTGACATGATAACGCCTCCAAAATGGCGAACACGCATCGTTAATTGTGTTCCTGGCTCCCCTATACTTTGCGCCGCAATGACTCCGACAGGCACTCCTTGATCTACCATTTTTCTTATTGCAAAATCCCAACCGTAACATTTTGCACAAATACCATAATGTAGCTTGCAGGTAATAGCAGAGCGAACAACAACTTCCTCAACGTCACTTTCATCAATAATTTTTGCTATTTCTTCTGTTATTTCTTCGCCTATTGAAACCAAAACTTTTTTACCTTTCCTAGATACAACATCTTCAACAGAAATACGACCCATAATTCTATTAAGTAGCGGCGTTGTCCTCTGAGGATCTGTTCTTAGAATAGTAACTCCTTCAGTAACTCCACAATCATCTTGACGAATAATAACATCATGAGAAACATCAACCAAACGACGAGTAAGATATCCTGCATTAGCTGTTTTCAAAGCAGAATCAGTTAATCCTTTTCTAGATCCCCTTGCGGATGCAACGTATTCAAAAATAGATAATCCTTCACGGAAATTAGACTTAATTGGAAGCTCAACAATCTTACCTAATGGATCAAGTATTAATCCTCTCATTGCGGAAAGTTGCTTCAATTGCTCTTTACCAGCTCTAGCTCCCTCAGAGTCAATAATAACCTTGATAGCATTTGTTGGCTCTAGGCTATTCCATGTCATATCAGCAAGAGTCTCCGTTGTCTTTATCCAGACATCATTTGAAAGACGTTTTTTCTCATCCATCGTAATCAGTCCATTTTGATATTCTTCTTCAATAACTTTTATCTTTTTTTCTGACTCCTCAATCATTCCATTTTTCTCTGGCACCATTTTATTATCAAAAACTGATACGCTAATACCAGATATAGTTGATCCATAAAATCCAAGTGACTTAATACTATCAATAAGGGAAACCACCTCATCTTCTGTGCATTTTGTAATTGCTTCAGTAATAATTTTTTTAATGGAAGAAGCCTTAATGGCTTGATTTATAAAGCTAATTTGTTTTGGTAATCTTTCATTAAAAAGAATTCTTCCACAAGTTGTTTCAATAATAGAACCCTCTATGCGAACATTAACTGGTTCACGAAGTGAAACATATTCCATAGCATTAGCTAGTAATGCCTCATTTGCATCAGTAAAAATATATAATTCTTTCTTACGCAGTCTTTCATCTAGTGAAGTTAGGTAGAAAGTTCCTAGCGCCATTTCTTTATTTGGTAATGTTATTGGACTTCCGTCTGCTGGCTTAAGTAAATTATGTCCTGGCATCATAAGCTTAATTGCTTCATCCTGAGCTCGCTTAGAAAGTGGTATATGTACTGCCATCTGATCGCCATCAAAATCTGCATTATAACCAGTACACACACATGGATGAAGCTGTATCGCTGAACCCTCAATAAGAACTGGATAAAATGCCTGAATACCTAATTTATGCAATGTTGGAGCACGATTTAATAAAACAGGGTGATTTTTTGTTATTTCTTCCAATATATCAAAAACCTCCGGTGGTCGACGTTCTATAAATCTCTTTGCGGATTTTATATTTGGAGCAAATCCTCTAGTAATAACTTCGCGAAGAACAAATGGCTTAAACATTTCTAGAGCCATTTCTTTTGGTAATCCGCACTGATTTAATGAAAGGTCAGGACCAACAACGATAACTGATCGACCAGAATAGTCTACGCGTTTTCCAAGTAGATTTTGCCTAAAACGTCCTTGTTTTCCTCTAAGCATGTCTGAAAGCGATCTCAACGGTGAAGTCACTATTTGACCAGATCTCTGAGACGCATCAATGAGCGAGTCTACTGACTCCTGTAGCATACGTTTTTCATTTCGCAAAATAATTTCAGGTGCACCAAGCGAAATAAGATGCTTTAATCTATTATTTCTATTTATGACACGTCTATATAAATCATTGAGATCAGATGTTGCAAATCTTCCACCAACTAATTGCACCATTGGGCGCAAATTAGGCGGAATAACTGGAAGCGCCTGCAATATCATAGATGATGCAGATACATTTGCTCTCCTCATTGACTCAAGCAATCTAAGTCTCTTGATAAGTTTTAAATATTTTGCACCACTTGCTTTTTCAGACTCTGTGCGAAGTGCTATGATTAAAGCAGAAAGATCAATTTTTTCAAGCACTTCAAGCATCGCTTCTGCTCCTGTTTTTACTAAAAAGAATTGAGAAATATCATATTCAAGAATTTTATAATATTCATCTTCTGATAAAACACTTCCAATCTTTAGATTTTTTAGAATACTTACTATAACTGTAGCTATTTCATCTATTTTTTTACTCTCTGAATTGATTCTTTCAGCAAGCCTAGCAATACGCTGACGCTTCATAAGATCTAACTCTTCAATAATAAGTATTTTCTGCTCTTTTCCCGCACTGCCATCTTTTGCTTCTTTTTTCTTTTTTGCTACTTCTTCATCTATACGATCCTCTTCATCTTCAAGCTCTTTTTTTTGCAAATCTTTTCTCTTATCTATACTATCTGCAAAATCTTCTAATGCTTTTTTCTTTTTGTCTTCATCAACATTAATAACTAAATGAGAAGCATAATAAATAACTGATTCAAGATTCTTCTGAGAAACATCAAGAAGAAGAGATAATGGCGAAGAAGAACCTTTGAAAAACCAAACATGTGCTACCGGAGTCGAAAGATTTATGTGCGCCATTCTCTCGCGTCGTACTCTGGATAATGTAACTTCTACTCCGCACTTATCGCAAACAATACCTCGATATCTAATTCTTTTATACTTACCGCAATAACATTCCCAATCCTTGGTTGGCCCAAATATACGCTCATCAAAAAGTCCATCTTTTTCTGGACGAAGAGTTCTATAATTAATAGTTTCAGGCTTAGTTACTTCTCCATATGACCATGAAAGAATATCATCTCTACTTGCTAATAAAAGTTTTAAGGATTTGAAATCAACAATTGTTGGATCTTTTAGTTTTTGTGACTGTGATTTATTATTCATTTACTAGTCCTTCTTGCATTATCTCACTTACAACTTCTTCTTGCATCGATACTTCTGCAACTTCCACTCCACCAAGCTCTTCTCTTAATTCTTTTGCATCTTCTTCAATTTTTATATTCTGATTATCTTCTACTATATTCTCTGCTTGTGGTAAGTCTGCATTTACCATAGCTCCAACAGGCACCACGTTTAATCCCATTGCTTGTAATTCTTTTATTAAAACCTTAAATGATTCTGGAACCTTAGGAGTTGGTATGTCCAAACCCTTTACGATAGCTTCAAATGCCTTAGATCTACCAACGACATCGTCAGATTTTATTGTCAACATTTCTTGTAATATATAACGAGCTCTATGAGCTTCAAGTGCCCAAACTTCCATTTCACCAAGACGTTGTCCGCCCATCTGAGCTTTTCCACCAAGCGGCTGTTGAGTTACGAGTGAGTATGGCCCAGTTGACCTAGCATGGGTTTTATCCTCAACCATATGAATAAGCTTCATAATGTATTCAATGCCTACGACAACAGGATTTTCGTACTCTTTTCCAGTTCGTCCATCAACAAGAATTGCTTTTCCATCAACAGGTAGGCCAGCTTTTTTAAGAAGACTCGTAATTCTATCTTCGCTTATTTGCTCAAAAACAGGGGCACCTATTTTGATATTTAGCTTACTTGCTGCCCAACCAAGATGAGCCTCTAAAAGCTGTCCTAAATTCATACGAGCAAGTACTGATATTGGAGAAATTAAAATATCCACGGTTGTTCCATCTTTAAGATGTGGCATATCTGATTCTGGCAATATTTTAGATATAACTCCTTTGTTACCATGTCTTCCAGCAAGCTTATCGCCAACAACTACATGGCGAAATTGTGCTGCTTCAATAATAATCTTTCTCATTGTTCCAGGCTCCATTTCGTCTCCCTTTTTTCTATCAAGTATCTGCACACTAATAATTGTCCCACGCTCTCCATGGGGCATACGCAAAGACGTATCTCTAACCTCGCGAGACTGCTCTCCAAAAATGGCTCTAAGAAGACGTTCTTCTGCCGTAAGCTCTGTTTCTCCTTTTGGAGCAATTTTACCAACAAGAATATCGCCTGGGCTAATTTCGCTTCCAACAACAATTATTCCTTCTTCATCCAGACTTGATAGGTCTTCTTCTGCAACATTTGGAATATCTCTTGTTGTTTCTTCTGGTCCAAGCTTTGTCTCCACAACTGCTGCCTCATACTTTTCAATATGAATAGATGATAAAATGTCTTCTCTTACCAATCTATCAGAAATAACAATAGCATCTTCATAGCCTAATCCATCAAATGAAGCATAAGCAATCAATAAATTCTGACCAAGAGCTAACTCACCATTCTGTGCTGCTGGACCATCTACTAAAACATCTCCCATTACTACCTGTTGTCGAAGTTTGGCTATTACTCGCTGTGAATATGATGTTGCCTGTGAAGTTCTCTGAAAAGCTTTTATAGCAAAACTTGCTTTTTCTCCAGCTTTCCCTTCTAGGACAATTGTGTCTGCATCAAGAGAAGTAATTATGCCATCAAAAGGTGCACGAATAACTCGCCCCATAACTTCCGCAATTGCACTTTCCATCCCAGTTCCAACCATTGGACTTTCGGGTTTAACAAGTGGAACAGCTTGACATTGCATATGTGTTCCCATCAGTGCTCTATTTGCTTCATCATGACTTACAAATGGAATAAGAGATGCAGCTACTCCAACTACTTGCCTTGGTAAAACATCTACATATTCTATTTTTTCCTTCTCAACTTCTATAAATTCTCCTCTGTAACGAACAGCAACACGATCTTCAACAATTATATTATCATCAGATACAGCCATTGCATGAGAAATGTATCTCTCAGCTTCATCATCGGAAGATAAATAGTGAATTTCATCTGTTACTTTTACGATAAATTTTTTACCTGATTCAGTTATCTGAACTTTTCTATAAGGAGCCTCTAGGAATCCGTATTCATTCATTCTTGCATAAAGTGATAGGTATGTTACTAATCCAATATTTGGCCCCTCAGGAGATCGAATAGGACAAACTCTACTATATTGAGAACTATTAATATCCCTAATAGAGAATGCTGCTCTTTCTCGAGAAATACCACCAGTACCCATTACCGTTACACGTCTAAGATTATCTATTTCCGAAAGAGGATTAGTTTGATCTAGAATAGTGGATAATTGAGAAGTTCTAAAAAACTCATTTATAGATGCCATTATTGGACGAGCATTTACTAAATTAGCAATTGAAACAGGCGTGTCTGCCTGAATAAGACTCATTCTCTCCTTAACGCTTCTCTCAAGACGTAAGATTCCAACCCTAAAAGCCGTAGTTGCCACAAGTTCACCAACGGATCGAACTCTTCTGTTTGCAAGACTATCAATATCATCGATTACTCCTTTTCCCTGCGTAAGGAGAATTAAATATTTAATGGTTCCAATAATATCCTCTATTGTAAGAACATGTGTATCTGAGGATGAAAATCCAGGAATATTATTAAGTTTTTTGTTTAATTTGTATCGACCAACTCTTCCTAAATCATAACGTCTATTATTAAAGAAAAGGCCATTAAAATTATCTTTCACTTTTTCAAGCACAATTGGCTCACCTGGATGCATTTTCTTAAAAATTTCTATAACAGCATCTACTTCACCTTGAGTTTCATCTTTCATAAGAGTATTATTAATATAACCATCATTATCCGTAGCTGAAACTTCTTCAAATCTTTCCTCTATTACTTCACTTGATGACATGCCTAGCGCCTTAAGAAAAGTCGTTGCTAAAAATTTCCTTCTTCTATCTATTTTTACAGTTATGGTATTGTGTCTAGTCGTAGAAAATTCAAGCCATGAACCATGAATCGGTCTAATTTCTGCAGAATAAAGCGTTTTTCCACTAACAGCATCTAACGTTGATGTAAAGAACGATCCAGGTGATCTGACAAGCTGATTTACCACTGCACGCTCAATGCCATTTACTATAAATGTTGCACGTTCGGTCATTTGAGGAATATCACCAAGAAAAACTTCTTGCGTCTGACGTTTTTCAGTTTTTTTATTGGTAAGCGTTGCTTTGACATATAGAGGACAATCAAAGGTTATTCCTTTTACTAAAGCATTTTGCGGAGTAGTAGATGCTTCACCAAAACGATATTCTCCAAACTCTAGGCTCCAATTTTTTTCCGTAAAATCATCTATTGGAGATATCTCTCTTAAGGTCTCCCCAATTGCAACATCCTGAAACCATTCATATGATCTTTTTTGAATAGTAAGGAGATCCATTATAGGTAGAGCAGAATAAGTTTTTCCCCAGTTTTGTCTAATATTTTCTTTTAAATCAGTTTTTTGCATCAGGCTTATAGCTTTCTTTTAAGTTGTTAGATAAACAAAAAAATACCCGCTTTAAAACGGTTTACAATCTTTGTAGAAGATTAAAGTAATTAAGTTATAACACGCATTGAAGGAGTCTGTCAATAGGTAATAAATTAATAAACATTAGATTTGATTTATTTGGTTGTAGTAATAAAATTAATATGATAAAATTATATCACTTCGGAACTGTTTCTTGCCACAAGGGTAATACATGTTTCCAGCCATATATGAGACGAATAGAATTTTTGCGTGGCATAACTGCGACTACACTAGTACCAAATGAGTCAATAAAAACCATCATATTTAATGAAAAAGAAACAATCGATATTCTTGTTGCAACAATAGAACAATTTTATCAAGGGCGCCTTGTTCAGCCATACTCGGAAGATATTGTAATCTCAGCAATAGAAAATGATATTAATCCTGACCTAATAGCCATTATTGGTATGATTGAATCTGGCGGAGGAAATGGTGCACCAAATGGATTTTGGTTTGGAGTTACAAATGTTAAACTTGAAACACGAAAAGAAGAAATTGATTACGTAGCCCAACTACTTGCAGGCAAGCATTTACCTCAATATAAATATGCAGAGCAGGATATTCAAAAACTCCATATCTTTAATGGTGGTGGAAATAATTGGTGGAATGATCCTAGTTATCCAAATAAATATATTTTTCATAAAAATGAGCTTGATGAAATTAGAAAACAACTAACTCTGAATTCTGAAATAGATAAAATTACCGGGATTGAATCTAAGAACTATTAGATATATTATTAATAATTTCCATCCATGCTATAATTAAGGCATGCTTTCATCAGCCGAAATTATCAAAAAATATATAAATTTTTTCAAAAAACATGAACACGTTGAAATAAAAGGATACCCTATTGTTCTACAAAATGATCCAACTACTCTGTTCACTAATTCTGGTATGCAGCCACTAGTACCATACTTACTAGGTGAACAGCATCCAGAAGGAAATATTCTCGTTAACGTGCAGAATTGCTTTCGCTCATTAGACATTAATGAAGTTGGGGACAATAGGCACACTACTTTTTTCCGCATGCTTGGAAACTGGAGTCTTGGGGCATATTTCAAAGAAAAACAAATACCTTGGTTTTGGGAATTTCTTACAAAAGAGCTTAACTTACCATTAGATAATCTTCATATTACGGTATTCAAGGGGGGGGAAGATATTCCTCGCGATGAAGAAGCATTAATTATTTGGGAAGATATCTTAATAAAAGAAGGCCTAGACCCGAAAGAAAAAATACACTTATATGGATTTAAGGAGAATTGGTGGTCTCGCGCAGGAACTCCTGACAACATGCCAGTAGATGAACCAGGTGGACCAAGTAGTGAAATTTTCTATGAATTTACAGATGTTGATCATGATATGTCGTATGGAGAAAAATGTCATCCAAATTGTAATTGTGGTAAATTTGTAGAAATTGGTAATTGTGTGTTTATGCAATATCAAAAACAAAATAATGGATCCTTTAAAAAACTCTCTCAAAAAAATGTTGACTTTGGTGGGGGACTTGAGCGACTTGCTGCTGCGCTCAACAATAATCCCGATATATTTACTACCGATCTTTATGAAGGAGTAATAAAAGCAATAGAGGATAATTCAGGAAAAAAATATGAAAAAGAAAATATGAATTCAATGCGAATAATCGCTGATCATCTTAAAGGAGCTATCTTCCTTATAAAAGATGGTGTTATTCCTTCCAATAAAGAACATGGATATATCCTTAGACGTCTCCTTAGAAGATCTGCTGTAAAAATGCATCTCCTAAGCGGTGGCTCTACACCGATGGGTGGATTTGAAAATATATGCGATGAAATTATTAGAATTGAAGAAAATATTCCAAATAGTGGGATTAACCGAAGCGAGCAAAAAAATAATATATTTAATGTCATTAAAAATGAAATGGAAAGATTCGGCAAAAGCCTAGATAATGGCCTCAAGGAAATTGAGAAACTCAAAAACATTAAAGGTAAAGAATTTTATCTTTTCCAAACGTTTGGATTTCCTATTGAAATTATCGAAGAACTAGCGAAGCAAAAAAACAAAGAAATAGATATAGAAATATTTTATAAAGAATTAGAGGCACACAGAGATCTATCACGCGCTGCATCAGCGGGTAAATTTAAAGGTGGATTAATGGATAATCAGGAAATGACAATAATGGGTCATACGGCAACTCATTTACTTCATCAAGCACTTAGAGATACACTAGGTAAACATGTCCATCAAACGGGATCAAACATTACGGCTGAAAGGCTTCGCTTTGACTTTAACTATAAAAGCGCTTTAACAGATATTCAAATAAAAAAAATAGAAAATATTATAAATCAGAAGATTTCAGATAATCTACCAGTTTATTTTGAAATAATTGAAACAAAAATAGCAAAAAAAATAGGAGCAATTGGTCTATTTCAAGATTCTTACGGCGATAAATCAAAAATATATTTTATAGGAGGATCTGGAGATAAATCTAGTAATGCATATTCTATAGAATTTTGTGGAGGACCACATGTTGATTTTACAGGAAAGCTTAAAAGAGTTAATATAATAAAACAGGAGAGTATTGGTCAAGGACAACAAAGAATTTATGCCAAAGTAAACATCTAGTATGAAGCTGCCATTTGGATTAAACTTTCAAAAGAAAGAAAAAAAAGATTACTTTCTAGCACTTCTTCTTAGGGAAGAAAGGATAAGTGCAGTTATTTTTGAAGAATTAGAAGGAAAAGTAAGCGTTATTGGTGAAAAAGAAGAATATCTCCATTCAACTATTGACTCTACTAGCTCAGAAGATCTTCTTACAGCAATTGATGAGGCGGTATCCGTTGCAGAATCATCTCTACCAAATAACACTGAGACTAGAAAGACTATTTTTGGAGTCAAAGAAAATTGGATTGAAAACTCAAAAATAAAAAGTGAGTACTTAGCTAAATTAAAAAAGGTGAGCGATAGCATCGGTCTTTCTCCACTTGGATTTTTAATAATCCATGAAGCAATTATACGCTATATGCAAAAGGAGGAAGGCGCTCCAGTTTCCGCAATACTTGTAGAAATAGATAAAAAAACCCTAGTAGTCTCACTTGTTAGAGCAGGGAGAATTATAGAAACAAAAACATCAACTATTAATGGTGCAATCGCACAGAGCGTTGACAAATTGCTGCAACACTTTACGGAACACGAAGTGCTTCCATCCAGAGTTGTGCTATTTAATGGAGGAGAGGAAGAAAGACTTTCGCAATTATTTATCAGCCATTCATGGAGTAGGCAGTTACCATTTCTTCATGTACCTCAAGTTACAGTACTTCACAAGGGCTTTGATGCAAAAGCGGTTTTATTTGGGGCAGCTACTCAAATGGGATTTGAATTACTACCCGAAATTAGACACAAAAAGGAGAAACTAGAAATATCTCATTTATCAAAAGACGTGGATATTGTAAAAAAAGAAGAAACAAAGATGATAAATGAGAATAAATCAACAAACGAAAAAACTCTTAAAGACATATCTTTTTTATATGAAGAGGATATTCTAAAAGAAAAAGTGCTTGACGAGACATCAATTGCTATTACTATCCCTAAGCAACCCCATAAGTCATATCATGATGAAAGCAATTTTATAAATATTAATCATCCAGATGATGTGTTAAGAAAAAAAACATCACCAATATCTAATATATTAATACTTATAAACTCTATTAATAATAAGCTATTAGCTATTATTCCGATAAAAAATTTAAAAAATCTTCTTATGAAATTTTCTTTTTTTCCGAAAAATAAAAAGGTAATTTTTATCCCAGTATTTATTTCTTCTCTTTTCATTTTTTTAGCAATATTATATATATTTGAACTTAAAGCCATTGTTACGATATCATTAAGAGCAGAAACAGTTGAAAAAGAAGAAAACATTATATTTCTGATTGAAAAAGAAACTGACCTTTCTAATAATAATTTAGGCTCTAGATTGATTGAGATTTCTGAAGAAGCATCTTCTGCAATTGAAACAACGGGTAAAAAAGAGATTGGTGAAAAAACAAAAGGACAATTAAATCTATATGCACGCTTTGATGAAGGCAAAAATATAACTGCAGGGACAATAATTATTTCTTCAAATGACTTAAAATTCACTCTGGATAAAGATGTCTCCATAGCTTCAGTTTCAGCAGCAGATGCAAGCTCAGTAATAGTAAAAGTAGATATAACTGCTAAAAATATTGGAAAAGAATATAATCTTCCATCTGGTGCAAAATTTACAATCGGTCAAATATCGCAATCTATAATAACTGGTAAGAACGATGAGGCCTTTTCGGGAGGATCAAAAAAAGAAATTAACGCTGTTTCAAAATTAGATCAAGATCGGCTTTTGGAAGAATTACCATTTAAATCTGAAGAAAAAGCCAAAGTAGAAATAAATAAACAACTAAAAAATGACGAAATAACATTACCAAGCTTTACTGATATAAAAATTCTTAGAACGGAATTTTCTAAAAATATTGGCGATGAGGCAACAAGCCTACAGGTTAATGGTACGATAAATTATAAAACTGTTGCATATAAAAAAAGTGACCTGCTTAGTATGGCAAAAAAAGTATTTGAAAAAAATCTTAAGAATATGACGTCCGCAGACGATAACATATCTCTAGAAATAAAGAAAATAAAAAAAGTGGATGAAAAACAAATAGAAATCATAGTGCTACTGAAAAATAGATTAATACCAAAAATTGACGTATCTATGCTTCAGAAAAAAATATCAGGCCTTTCATACGCTCAGGCAGAAAAAATAATAAATGAGATTCCTCAAGTAAATGATATTTATATAAAATTACAGCCTAATATTTTCTCTACCATACTTCCCCATATTCTGCCTAAGCAGTCAAAAAATATAAATTTCGTGATTGAATCTAATGAGTAAAATTTATTATAAAAAAAAGAGTCATCTTTCTTTAAGGAGTTATATTCGCTATTTAAGTATTATTTTATGCTTAGGCGGCTTATCAATTTTTACATATGTTATATTACCATTTATCTCTTGGCAAATATATTTTGCGCCTGAATTTAATTATCAAGGAATAAAATCACCAATACCAAGAGAAACAATTATTACATCTCATATTGGTGTTGATTTATTAAATCAAACAAAAAATAACTTTACAACAAACTACTCCGATATTCACAACTGGTTTCCTGGAATAAATATAAAAAATGAAAATAAAAAATTGCCATCAATAAATTCATATTCGCTTTCAATTCCCAAGCTTGAAATAAAAAATGCATATGTATCTACTATGGATAACGACATAGATAGTCATCTTATAAATTATAATGGTACTGCAATACCACCCAACAAGGGCACTGCTGTAATATTTGGCCACTCAACCCTACCACAGCTATTTAATATGCGCGATTATAAGACTATTTTTGCGAAACTTTATACAATAAAAAATGGAGATATTATAGAAACTAATATTAATGGAGTTGTCTATACATATAGTGTGTATAGTATTACTGTTACTGATCCACTCGACACATCCGTATTCCTACAACAATATGATGGAAAATATCTTACCATAGTGACATGTACTCCTCCGGGAACAACTTGGAAAAGACTTATTGTTAAATCACGAATTAATAAATCACTATAATGAAAAATATAATAATAAATATATGGATTTATTTTCAAAGAATAATTACAATTATCATATCTTTTATTATAAGACTAATCAAAAGAATTATTACTTATGCGGTTGAACAAATAATAGGATTATGATAAATATTAAAAAACAAATTGAAGCAGTAACTGCAATTAGAAAAAAATTGTCCGGTGGATTACTAAATTATAAAGAGATTTATAATATAATGGATGAAATATCTCATCATCGATTGGGAAATGTACTCACTACCTATTTTGCAGCATCAGGTTATTCAAGAGGATTCTCTGATGAAGAGCTTTATTACCTTACTAAGGCAATGATCGATACAGGAGAAACTCTTTATTTTGAAGGAATAGTTGCTGATAAACATTCTATAGGAGGCATTCCTGGAACAAGAACAACTCTTATTGTTGTTCCTATTATTGCTGCTGCTGGCTTCACTATTCCAAAAAGTTCTTCTCGTGCAATTACTACTCCTAGTGGAACAGCTGATGATATGGAAATTCTTGCTCCAGTAAAATTTACTAAAAAAAGACTCTATGAAATTGTAGAAAAAACTAATGGTTGCATTGTTTGGAGCGGAAGCTTTAATATTGCTCCAGCCGATGATATAATTATAAAAGTAGAAAAACCACTTTCTTTTGAAAGCTATGATAAAATTTTGGTCTCCATAATGGCTAAGAAGATTGCATTTGGATCCACTCATGTAGTAATAGATATACCTTATGGTCCAATGGCAAAAATCCAAAAAAAAGAAGAGGCAGAATTATTAAATAAAAAATTTATTTTTTTAGCAAAAAGGTTCAATATAAAAATTCGCTGCCTTATGCACAAAACGATTGGACCAATCGGTAGAGGAATTGGTCCAGCACTCGAAAGCAGAGATGCAATGAGGGTGCTACAACAAAAAAATAATAGACCACTGGACCTTGAAGAAAGAAGTCTAAACCTAGCTGAATCTCTTCTGGAATTATGTTTGAAAGATTCCCCTAGGGCAATTCAAGATAGAGTTCATAATGATTATGAAAATTGCAGAGAATGGGCATCTCATTTACTTAAAACTGGAATTGCTTATGAAAAAATGCAAGAAATAATTCATGAACAAGGAGGAGAATCAGATTTAGATAGTGAGGATATTAAGCCAGGAAAATATAAATTAGCTATAATTTCTCATGCAAAAGGCATTATTAATAATATTAATATAAAAAATATCACAATATTGGCTAAGATACTTGGTGCGCCATCTCAAAAAGGTTCAGGCATATATTTAGAAAAAATGATAGGTGAAAATATAGGCAAGGAAGAATTGTTGTATACTCTATTTAGCGAATCAGCAAATAATCTTAATGAAGCAAAAGAATCACTAATTAACTTTCCTATATATAAATTATGAATAAAATAACCATTACATTTTTATTAATCATTACCATATCTATTGGAATTTTTATTTGGCTTCAAAACGGATTAGATGCCATAAATAAAAAAGATGCTACAGAAAAAATGTTCGTCATAGCACGTGGCAGTAGTGTTCGAGATATCGCTAATAATTTAAAAACAGAAAAGTTTATCAAAAATAATATAGTTTTTTTCTTACTAATAAAATTTAAAGGATTAGATAAAAAAATTCAAGCAGGCGACTTTCGAATATCTCCTTCAATGAACGCACTGATTATTGCCGAAACACTTACTCATGGATCAATAGATATTTGGATAACTATTCCAGAAGGAAAACGAGCGGAAGAAATCGCAGAGATTTTAAAAGAAAAAATGCTAAGCTATAATCCATCATGGGAAGTGGAACTTAAAAAAAATGAAGGATATTTATTTCCGGATACCTATCTCATACCAAAATTATCGAATATTGATTTTATTATCAATAAATTAACTACAACTTTTGATGAAAAATATTCAAATCTTATAAATCCTAATCGTATTTCAAGGGAAAAAGCTGTAATTATTGCATCCATGATTGAAAGAGAAGCGCGTCTTGCAGAAGATAGGCCAATCGTGTCATCAGTAATTCAAAATAGATTAAATATAAATATGAAGCTAGATATAGATGCGACCTTGCAGTATGTCTTAGGATATCAAAGTGAAGAAAAACGCTGGTGGAAATCTGAGCTCAGTAATAACGATAAAAAAATCGAATCATCCTATAATACTTATAAGCGAATTGGTCTTCCATTTGGGCCAATAAGTAATCCCGGAGTATCTTCTTTAAAAGCAGCCCTACAACCGGCTACAACTGATTATTTCTACTATATAACAGACAGGAATGGTAAAAATCGATATGCAAAAACACTTAGTGGACATGAAGCAAATATTGAAAAATACGGATTATAAATTTATAAAATATTTATCTTATATTCTCTTTTTCAACCACTGTATAAGGATTTCCATAAATTGATTATTCCATTTTGGTTTTGATAATGAATGATCAGCATCAAGAATAATAATATGTGTTAATTTATTTTTATCATAAATTGAATTTTTATAATTATCAATAGTCTGCGCAGGAATTAATTCATCATTTCCAGATTCAACGAGTAAAATTTCACCCATAAATTCACTTATAGCATTCAATGCCTTATTTTCCAAAGGAATTATTTTTTTTAACCGATAATCTTTTGTTATTATCTTCCCAATCATTTTTATCGATGGCTCTTCAAATTTATCATTATTATAAATTGCTGGTGAACGAATTACCAACCATTTTATTTTTCGATAAATTGATAGTAAGACTGCAATATAACTTCCATAGCTAGTTCCAATAATGCCGATTTTATCCTTATCAATCCCATCATGACTCATTAGATAATCATATGCTGAAATTGCATCATTTAAATGATCTTGTCTAGAAAGTTTTTCAAGCTCTCCACTACTATCTCCATGTCCACGAAAATTTATAGTTAAGCAGATAAATCCTAATTTTATCAATTCTTCTGCACGCTTTATATTTCCACTATCGTTACTCATCCATCCATGAAGCAATAACAATGCAGGTTGATTAGGTTTTATTATTTTTGGGTGCAAAAGTCTTCCAGTTATAAAATTAGATTCAACTGGAATTTTTATCTTCTTCATGTAGTAATTATTCTACCAAATCTAATCGTACTATCTGCGAGGAATTCCTTTAAATAAACGCTTAGTCACTCTTTTCGCATGAGATATAATATTTCCCAATGGCTCTATATTTTCCTGAAAATCATCTTTAGTTATTTTTTGTATAACTATTGGTTTTCTTTTAATTTTTTCATCTACATGATTATCTAATAATTCATCTACCCTACTTAAACCTTCTTCGGTTAATGCTTCCAGAATTTTTTTACCTTTTTTTGTACCAACCAGAAATACTCCTAATGAACCAACGATAGCCCCGAGTAAAAAACTATTCATTAATCTTGAATCATTCTTATTCTCCATCTTCATTCTCCTCATCATCATTATTATTTTTATTTACTGATTTAAATAATCTAGTAATTATACCTCCGATTTTTAAACCATTGGAAATACTTGCAATTGAAGATATTGGACCAGAGATACTCTCTGCAATAATACCTACATCGTCTAAAACCTTATTTGCCTTTGAAACTGTTTTACGAAATTCACAAAGTATATAATAAGCCTGCATTGCCAATGCTACGAAGATTATTGCAAGAACAACAACTACAAAAATTACTATAATTTGAATATCCATATTAATAAATTTAGCATGTATTATCGAGAGCTGTCAAGAAAAAATATTATTCATTATTATTAATAATCTTTACACGACGATTTATGAGTGTTTCCTTACCAAATCTACTCTTAGCCTTTATTGAAATTATAGACTTACCTAAAAAAAGAGTAATATTCTTACTAAAAGATCCATCTTGATCAACAACAACCGGAATATCATTTACAAATACCATTATGCTCTGATCGGTCTTTCCAGAAATAGCAACTAATTGACTTATTTCACTTCCTTCCTTTGGTAAATATACATCTAGTGGTGGATTTATAAAGAAAAAGCGATACTGATAAAAAATATATACTACAAGACAAAATAAGACTAATAAAATGGAAATAAATGTATAACCTGCACGAATTTTTGTAATTGATATATCATCATGTTTTAATAATCCATCGGGCAATATTTTTCGATACTCTTGCTCATCAAATTCTCTTTTAAAAAGAGATATGTATTCTTTTTTAGGTAAACCTAAAAACTCTATATAGTTTTTAACAAAACCCTGAATATAAGCACCTGAGGGTAATTTTTTATATTCACCTCTCTCTATAGCGCTAATAAAAGACACGCGAATCTTAGTTGCGTCAGCAGCATCATTTATGGATAATCCTTTTTTTTGCCTCTTTTCACGCAAGCGCTCCCCAAAACGAATCATAATTGTTTATGCTTATCTTTGTTGACTAATAATGTAATCTTCTGGATTTCGGATTATAACTTCCCTGGGCTTTGATCCATTACTTGGACCAATAATTCCAGATGCTTCTAATTGATCTAGTATACGAGCTGCTCGCGCATATCCAACAGAGAGCCTTCGCTGTAATAATGATGCAGATGCTCCATTATCAGCATTGTTGCATATTATTCGCAAAGCTTCTTCGAAAAAAGGATCATTACCATCACCGTTGTCGCCAATCAATCCCTTACCTTTCTTTAGAGATACTTGTTGATTGATAATCTCATCTGTATATTCTACATTTGGAACCTTAGATCTAAGATAATCTGCTAGTTTCTTTACCTCTGCCTCAGAAAGAAAAGCACCCTGTATACGAGTTGGCTTTGCTTGATCTGGTGGAATATAAAGCATATCTCCTCGACCAAGTAATTTTTCCGCACCTGGACTATCAATAACTACGCGAGAATCAATCATGGAAGAAACATTAAAGGCAATTCGTGTTGGGATATTAGCCTTGATAAGACCAGTTATTACATTTACTGATGGACGCTGTGTTGCAATAACTAAATGTATTCCGGTTGCTCGAGCCATTTGAGCAAGACGGGCGATTGAATCTTCCACAGCAACGGGAGCAAACACCATAAGATCAGCTAATTCATCAACGACAATAACTATATATGGCAATGCTTGAAAACCAGATAACTCATTATAGGAATCTATATTTCTTACTCCTTGATCTGCGAATAATTTATATCGTCTATCCATTTCTCCCATTGCCCATTTAAGTGCAGATAGAATTTTTTCAACCTCCACAATAACAGGTGTGAGTAAATGTGGAATTCCATTATATGCACTAAATTCAACTCGCTTTGGATCAACCAGAATAAGTTTTACCTCAGAAGGAGAAGCTCGAAAAAGTAAAGATGCAATAAATGCATTTATAAGAACTGACTTTCCGGAGCCAGTTGTTCCAGCTACTAGAACATGTGGCATTTTTGCAATATCTGCCGTAACTGGACTTCCTGAAACATCTAATCCTAGTGACACTGTTAATTTAGATTTACTTTTTAACATTATAGATGACGATAACATTGTTTTTAGGGTAACTACTTCAAGTGATCTATTTGGAATCTCTATGCCTACAAGATTCCTCCCCGGAATTGGAGCCTCTATTCTAATTTGTCCCGTTGGTGCTTCTGTAGCGAGAGCCAAATCATTAGCCAAAGAGGTAATTTTTGAAACCTTTGTACCTAGAGCTATTGCTAACGCATATTGCGTAACTGCTGGACCAAGATTTACTTCATCAACATGTGCTTCTATACCAAAACTCTCAAGTGTCTTTTCGATAACGCTTGCAATTTTTTTTATGTCACCTCTATCAGCTTTTTTACCAGGAGAATCTGACAATAAATTAAGCGGTGGATATTCCCAAATACCATCACCGCTATCAAATGCATTAGCAATTAGCCTATCTGATAATAATTCTTGTTCTCTTTTATTAATCAATGATGCAGGGTTTGGCTTAGCAATAAAAGACTGAAGGATAGAATCTCGCTGTTCCCCTTTAATAGTCATCGGTTTATCTCGAAGATTTGTGATTTGTTTTGATTTAAAAAAAGAGAATATATTATGAGGAAAAAGACGATGAGCATGACTAAAGATAACCATAGCAGAATTAAGCATTTCATCAAGCGATGTATTAAAAAGTACAATAATTCCAATAAATGATCCAGCAACAAAAACTCCAAAGGCACCAAGCGAAGTAAGAGTGTATTCTAAGGAGGAAAACATACTTCTTCCTATAAAACCCTCCCTAAATAAACCGACTATACAAACAAAAAATAATAAGTATCCTATAGATACATTGGGCTTGGAGAGAAAAAACTTTAAACGTAAAAATAATAAACCAAAAAGAATAAATACAAATGGAAATAGGCCTGAAAGGAATCCAAAACTACCAGAAAGCAATTCTTGAGCAAATAATAACCTATCACTCTTATCAAAAAATGAGAGTAAAAAAATCAAACCAATAAAAATTAATCCAAAAGAAAAAATATTATATATGGTTGATGACTTTAACTTAACTTTAAATAATTTTCTACGTTTTCCTCGATTTCTAAGCATACTACTATATATACTATATGATATTAAGTAGAAGAATTACAAGCCTGAATCGCTATATAAGTAGATTACTTAATTTAAAAAAATTATGCCTCAACTATAACTGGTAGCACTAATGGCCTACGACGAAATTCTCTAAAAATACGTTTTTCAGAAACATCACTAATGCGCTTTCTCAAAAGTGCCCAATTTGTAACTTTTACTTTTTTATTTCCCAAAGCATTCTTAATATCAATATATAACTTACTAATAAGTTTTTTATCGTCCACGATAAATCCTCTTATAAGAATATCTGGTGCTGCTATTAATTCTCCTGTTTCAGCATCCACTTCTACCATCACAACAACTATTCCTCCCTCAGATAATCTTTGCCTATCTCGAAGCACATAATGGTCAACTTCTCCACCCGAAACTTCATCAACATATACATTTTTAGTGCTAATCTTTTTACCTCGTCTAACACTATTCTTTGAAAAAATTAATTCCTGCCCACTATCTAGAAGAAATACATCTTCTTTTTTATATCCAATTTTCTCTGATAAATTTTGATAAGCAACCATATGCCTATAAGTTCCTCCAATCGGAATTAAAAAACGTGGCTTTGTTAAGGATATCATTAACAATAACTCCTGCATCGAACCGTGACCAGATACATGAAAAAGAGAGCTTGAGCTAGAATTTATTACACGTACTCCACGTCTAGCCAATGAATCAACTAAAGAATTAACGAGTACTTCATTGCCAGGGATAGCGTCAGATGAAAAAATAACAACATCATCCGTAGACATCGCCACGTCTTTATGTTCACCGTTGGCCATACGAGAAAGAGCAGAATTCTCTTGACCCTGGCTACCGGCAACAAGTAATAACTGTTGATTATCTGGGTATTTCTTTAATTGATCTATTGAAACCTCAAGTCCATCCCTAATCTTCATATATCCTAGCTGAACTGCTATCTCTTTTGCTCTAATAAGCGACCTTCCAACAAAACATATTCTCCTATTTAATTTTGATGCAACATCAATTGCTTGATTTAAACGAGATATATTTGAAGAATAAGTAGTAATAATACACTTACCCGTTACATCTTTTAATTCTTTTTCAAAATTCTCTGAAAGACCTTCTTCGGAAGGAGTATTTCCTGGCCTATCAGAACCTAAACAATCAGATAGAAGACATAGTATGTTCTTTGCTCCAGCTTGTGCAATTGCTTCAAAATCTGTTTTATTTCCATCTGCAGGAGTAAGATCAAATTTAAAATCACTACCATGATAAAAACTACCAACAGGAGTTGTGATAAGAATATTTGCAGTATCTGGAACAGAATGAGTTATTCTAATAAAAGAAATATTAAATTTACCTATTGAACGATTTGGATCATCAAAGTTAACTACTTGAACCCTAGTACCTATTTCAAATTCTTTAAGTTTTGCATTAGTAAATGCAGCAGTTAATGGAGATGCAAATATTGGAAATTGTTGAGGAATTTGCGGAAGAATAAAAGGAACAGCACCAATATGATCTTCATGGCCATGAGTCAAAACCATACCAACGATCTTCTTTTTTGTCTGGATGAGATATGTTATGTCTGGCAACAATAAATCAACACCAATCATTGTCTCATCTGCAAAGCCTAATCCACAATCCACAATCAAAATTTCATCACCATATTCATAAAGATACATATTTTTAGTGACATCACCTATTCCACCAAGAGGAATAAATGAAATAGTATCTGGTAAAATAGGTGTTATTGAATTCATTAAGAAGGTAAATATTTCTTTATATTTTGATCATTAATTATTAAAAATTCCATATCATGGAATAAATTAAAATTTTTTTTAAATAATATAAAAAAAATATTGGAGACACTTGACATATTACTGAATGATTTAATAAGTAAGTTAATTATAATTGAAATTATTTCTTTTTTAACTAATAAATATTCATGATCAATTATATTTGGATCTATATTAATTATCATACATTATAAAAATAAAGAGAATAAATAAAATTATAAAAACTATTAATAATTTTATTATCTGAAGCGCGATCCACCAGAGCGAGAACCAGAACCAGAACGAGAACCGCCACGATTAAAGCCTCCACCACGTCGATCAGTTCCACTTTTTTCCATTCTCTCTCGTCGAAATTGCATGGATAAAGGATGAGGAGCAACTACCGCAACCTGCACAGGAGTTGTATTATTTTCTATATTTGCGTTTATAGCAACTGGTACAATATTTTCATTTAACTCTAGCTTATTTTGTTTCTTAGCATCTTCTCCAAAAAGCATAGAAAGATTTACTCTCCCTTGTTCATCTATTTCAGCAACTCTTACTTTTACCACTTGACCTATTTGTACAATCTCTGTTGGATCTTTTACAAAACGGTTTGCCATTTGTGAAACATGAACCATTCCTTCTTTGCCAGGCAAAACTTCTACAAATGCTCCAAATGGCAATATTCTTCTTACTGTACCATCAAATTCTTCTCCAACAACAAGTTCTCTAGTAAGACCTTTTATCCAATTTACTGCTTTTTCAACCGCTTCCCCATCTAGAGATGATATAGTTACTGATCCATCATCTTCTACGTCTACTTGTGCTCCAGTTTTTGCAATAATATTTTTTATAACTCTACCACCTGGACCAATTACTTCCCCAATTTTTTCAACAGGTATCTTTATCATTTCTATTTTTGGTGCATAAGCTGAAATAGTAGATCTTGGTGCAGAAATTACTGCAAGCATTTTTTCTAAAATAAAGAGTCTTGCCTTCTTTGCTAACTCTAATGTTTCTGATATTTGAGACAATGTTACGGGAACTTTTACATCCAACTGAATTGCTGTGATTCCGCTATCTGTTCCAGCAACTTTAAGATCCATATCACCTGAAAAATCTTCTAAGCCAATAATGTCAGTTAAAATAACATATTTATCACCTATAGACATCATTCCCATTGCAATTCCAGCAACTGGTTTTTTTATAGGTACTCCTGCATCCATTAATGCAAGCGTTGATCCACATGTTGCAGCCATAGACGTGGATCCGTTTGAAGATAAAATTTCAGAAACCACACGAATTGTATAAGGAAAAATATCTTGACTAGGAATTACTGCCATAATTGCTCTTTCAGCTAATGCACCATGACCAATTTCACGTCGACTTGGAGTTCCCATTCTTCCTGCTTCCCCAACAGAATAAGGAGGCATAGAATAATGATGAATATATCTCCTAGATTCTTCTCCTTCAGCAGATTCAATTAATTGTTCCATCCTAGGAGAACCAAGAGTGACTACTGAAAGACCTTGAGTATTCCCTCTTTGAAAAATTGCTGATCCATGCGTCCTTGAAAGAATCCCAGCTTCAACAAAAATTGAACGAACTTCATCCATTTTTCGTCCATCTGCTCGCTTTGATTTATTTACTACATTTTCACGAATACCATTGAACATAATTGACTCAAAAGCTTTTGCAACAATTTTTTTATCTATCTTACTATCAACATCATTAGTCTTTTCTTCTTCAAAAATTTTTGTTATTAATTGCTCTGTTTCTGATGCATCAGCCTCTTTTGTTGCTCGAAGTGGAATCATGGCAAGTATTTCTTCTTTATATGTTTTTTCTATTCGGGCGATTAGTTCCTTAAGAGACGTATCTGGGGAGACGATAGTTTTCTGTTGACCATGTTCCTTTGCAAAACCTTCAATAAAGTCAATAATCTTTCCATTTTCTTCATGTGCTATTTTCAATGCCTCCATTGCTATTTCTTCTGATACCTGAAGAGCTCCTGCTTCTATCATGTATACTTTTTCTTTTGTTTGAGAAACAATTAAATCTAAATCAGCAGTTGTTATTTCTGATGATTTAGGATTAACAATATAATTAGTGGACCCTGTTAGTGAATTTGAAACTGCTGCAATTCGAACGGCTCCAACTGGACCACTCCATGGAATTTTAGAAATAGCAAGTGCCGCAGAAACAGCAACAAGAGATAATACGCTTGATTCATTTTCCCCATCAACTGATAATAACGTAACAACAATTTGTACTTCTTTTTTATATTCCTTTGGGAAAAGTGGTCTAACTGATCTATCAATAAGTCGAGCAGTAAGTATAGACTCATCTGAAGGTCTGCCTTCTCTTTTTACCCAACGGCTTCCCTTAATTCGCCCTCCTGCATATAAACGCTCTACAAATTCAACTGTTAGGGGAAAATATCCTAAATCATCTCTATTTTTTCCTTCCACAATGGTTACTAATACTTGAGTATCACCCATTTTAGCAAAAATAGCCACAGTTGCCTGCAGGGCTAAATGACCAGTTTGCAAAGTTATTATTTTATCACCGAGTTTATATTCTACTGAAATTTTATTCATTTTATTTTTATAATATATTTCTAAGAAGTCTTAGTGGAACTAAGAATATATCAATACTAATTAATCTTTTAATCCGACTTTCTTTATTATTATAACAGATCTGTCCTTATCTACTTTTGACAGAAAATTAATAAGCCTTCTTCTTTTTCCAATCATAGATAAAAGTCCTCTGCGACTTCTAGTATCATGAGCATGAGACTTAAGATGATCCGTAAGACGTTCTATACGCTTTGTTAAAAGAGCTATTTGAACTTCTGGGCTACCAGTATCTCCACTTACTGTTTGATATTCTTTAATAATTTCTTGTTTTGTTGTTGTACTAAGAGGCATAATCACTATTATACCACTTTATTTTATCAATCGCAATAGAATTAATAAATTTTATAACTCCGTTGAGCCTTTATAAATCTTTGGAGTAAGCCAATCATCTGGGGGAGATTTTACTTGTTGTTGACTATTTTTTCTACCTTTATTATCTTGTATTAATTGTTGAATTGGCTCATATTGTTGGTGTCTTAATTGTGGTTGATGTAGATCTTGCTGTGGCAATGGCTGTTGACGAATTGATTGTGGAAAAGACTGGCTTGGTTGAAAAACTGGATCAACAAATGCGCGTGGAGATATCTGCTCCATTATTCGAGTTCTATTTATATTTTTTCTCATAAGTATTCCTGCAATTTCAAAAGCAAGATAGCTAGTTGATTGTTTTTGAAAATTTTCTGTTTCACTTGCGATACCATCGAATAAATTTTGCGCCATATCATTATCCATATCTATACCAGATGATACTATTAAACTTGCTACTTGTTCAGATACGGAAGAAAATTGCGGCGAAACAAGAACAATGTCACCAAATCCCTGATTTTCTACTTTATTATCTATATTTACAACAGTAACTCCTCTTAATGCTTCCATATTAAAAAGGTGTTCTAAGTCTTTTAATCGTGGCGTACCAATAATAAAAATTAAGCTTGAAACTCCACCGCCTCTCTTATATCTTACGTCTGCCTCAGAAAAACTGAGCCCACTTTCTCCTGCCTTTATAACGATATTAAGATTTCCTTTCTCAATTTTATAAGATACTTTTTCGACTTCTCCTTCATTATATGGAAATGAAACAGTTAGATCGCCATCTTCGCTAATTAATTCTTTCTTTACCTTGTCGATTCCAACTAAAAATGATACACCTACTAATGGATCTCTTGGAGTCGCTACTAGCACTTTTTTATTCATTTGCTGAATTGCAAGAAATAGAGATAATGCTGCTGCCATATCATCTATACTATGATTTGTTCCTATCAAGATACTTATTTCAATATTTTGATTAATGAGGTCTAGTACTTTTTGTACTGTGTTATTTTCCATGATAATTTATTCATGAAATACTATCATGTCTCCTATAGTAAAGTCAAGCGCGGGGGAAAGAATTACGCCACCCTCTACTCCTTTTTCTATTTTAGATATCTGATTTTTACCTTGTCTCAGCGAAATAATCACACTTTCTCCAATAATTGTTTCATCTCGCAATATTCTTGCCTTATCTCCTCTTGCAACTCTACCCTCTAGTACTCGTATGCCCGCAACTTTTGTTTTTTCAAAAGGAAAACTTGCTAAGATAGTTGCGCGACCAAATATTTTTTCTTCTAAAGAAAGTTGCTTACCTTCTAATACATCTGCTAATTCATCTATTAACTCATAGATAATAGCATAATTTTTCATGAGTATTTTCTCTTGTTTTGATAAGTGGATTACTTCTGATCTTATTTTTGTATTAAAACCTATTACTAATGCGCCGGTTGATTTAGCCAAGAGCACGTCTGCTTCAGAAATTTCACCACTTTTTTGAGAAATTATCTTTACATCCGCAGGCAAGGATCCTGCAATTGCCTCTAGGGAACCTAATGTATCACAGCAAAGAATAATTGATACAACGTTTTTTCTTAAATGAGGCGAATATGAAGTTGGTATCACTATTTCCTGCATAGGTATCTGCTCATGATCAATTTCTCCTTTTTTAGTAACCGTTGCCCCAACAGATGGAACAGTAGTAAAACCTAAAACCTCAACAGCATCTCCAACTCCAACATTCTTCATTTGTTCACCTTTATCATTTATAAGCAGTCTTACGCGAGCAGTAATTCCATCACAAACAATATCATCTCGAGTCTCAAGATTGCCACTTTTTATTATAATTGTTGCCTTAACTCCCATTTTCTGATCCAATCTAGACTCGATTATGATAGCCTTAAATAAATCTGTTGGAGAAATATTTTTACCACCATCATTTAATTCAAAGAAAAGCAGAATAAGATCTAATAATGCTTGAATATTATAATTAGTCTTTGCGGATACCCCTATGTAAGGTATATTTCCACCGAGACCTTCAAGTAATACGTCTAGATGAAGTAATTGTTGTTTTACTTTTTCAACATTATGATCAGGCAAATCAACTTTAGTAATAACAACTATATATGGAATTTTTGCATCTTTTAACAAAGATATGGCCTCTTTTGTTTGAGGCATAACGCCATCGATAGCAGAAACGACAAGTAGTCCTATGTCTGCAGCCTGCGCACCACGAGAACGCATACGAGAAAAAGCTTCATGACCAGGAGTATCTATGAATGTAATCCTTTGATTAACGCCATCATGAATTGTCTCTATTTGGGAAGCACCAATTTTCTGAGTAATGCCACCATGTTCGCGTGCAGCAATATTAGTCTTACGAATTGCATCTAGTAAGGACGTTTTTCCGTGATCCACGTGTCCCAATACAGCTATTACGGGTGGTATTAATTGTTTTATTTTTTTATCCATAAAAATATTATACTTTAATTAATTATTAAAGGAGAATTAAGAAGAATTAGTATATAAAACAAATTAACGTTTTCATTCTTGATTCAATTCAGATTCCTCTAATGAATTTTCTTTTTTAATAAGCGCATCAATTACTTCTTCATTATCTAATTCCTCATTTTCCTTATTCCTTTTTGGTTTTTTAATTTTTTTTGCTTTATTTAGACTATCGACTAAGGGCTCATTCATAGAGAGTATGGGAGTTTTTTCATCAGTGATCAAATTCTCATTCCCCTCTATTTCAATACGATAACCAGTAAGCTTTGATGCAAGTCGAACATTTTGTCCTTCTTTTCCTATAGCCAGAGACAATTCTTCTTTTGGCACCCTTACTTTCGCCACCATAGTTGATTCATCTATTTTTACTTCAACATTTTTTGCTGGCGAAAGAGATTGAGCAATATAACTTTTTATATCATCCTGCCATTGAATAATATCTATTTTCTCAAGTCCAGCGAATTCTTGTATAATTGCCTGCACACGTACTCCTTTTTGACCAACACAACTTCCAACAGGATCAATTCCTGGCTGATTAGAATAAACTGCAACTTTTGCTCTATTTCCAGGCTCTCTCATGATTGCCTTAATAACAACACTTCCTTGCGCAATCTCTGGAACCTCACGTTTAAATAAGCCCTCTAGGAGACCATTACTAGCTCGAGAAACAATAATTTCATCACCCCTAGAACCTTCCCTAATCTCCATAAGATGAACTGTTATGCGTTGATTTAAATTATATCTTTCATTTGATATTTGCTCTTGAGGAGGCATGATGCCCTCTGCTTTTCCAATATCAACAATTATATTTGGCCCAGCAAATCGAAGAACCATTCCGTTAATTATGGTACCAATCCTTACCTTGTAATCAGTCAAAATTGCTTCTTTCTCTTTTTCACGAATTTTTTGAAGGATTACTTGCTTTGCAGTTTGCGCAGCAATGCGACCAAATCCCGGAGGAGTAACATCCTTATTGTTAGAAAAAATCCGAGCCTCACCAGTACCAGAATCAAGAGAAGCCGTATAATCTTCAACATCTAATCCCGGATGATCTTTTCTATAAGCTGCAAGAATAGCATTTTTTACCGTCTCCAAAACAACGGATGCATCAACGCCTCTTTCTGCTGCAACCTGATTTAATGCTAATGAAAATTCGCTTCTTTGCACTGCTGACATAGTGGATATAATTATATCAGATTCAGCCTTAACCTTCAACAAGCCCTTTCTAAATTAGATAATAAAATAATGTTATTAAATTAATTTATTGATGTGATAAAAGTATTATTATCAACAGAAAAAACAATCTTACTTCCACGACCAATCTTGCTTTCCAATAAATTTTTACTTAATATATCTTCTATATTATCTTGGATATATCGTCGGATAGGACGAGCGCCAAATTCTCTATCTGCTCCCTCAGTTACAATCTTAACTACAACATCTTTATTAAAAAAGACATCAATATCTTGCTCCGCAAGTCTCTTTATAATTTTGTCAAGAATAAGCTCCGTCACAATAGTAATTTCTTCTACTCCTAATGGCTTAAATGTAACTACTCCATCAAATCTATTTAGTAATTCTGGCTTAAAAACACTCTTAGTCTGTAGATAATCTGCAAGATTTTTTTGAAATAACTTATCTACTATTTTTCCCTTAGAAATCTCTTCTCGAATAAATTCAGAACCAGCATTGGATGTTGCAATAATGATTGCATTAAGAAATGATACTGTTTTGCCCTTATTATCCGTAAGTCTGCCATCTTCTAAAACCTGAAGAAATAAATCAAGTATGCGGGGACTTGCTTTTTCAAACTCATCAAGAAGAACAAGTGAAAACGGCGCATCATGAATTTTGTCTGTTAATTCTCCACGTTCTTCTCCTTCCCCAGGAGTAGAGCCAAGTAATCTCTTTATTCCTGCTTCATCAACATACTCAGACATATCTAGACGAATAATTTTTTCTTCACCTCCAAAATAAGTGTCTGCAAGAGCTTTAGCAGTTTCAGTTTTTCCAACACCAGTTGGCCCAAGAAAGAGAAAAGAAATTGGCTTATTTGATGCACTAACACCACTACGTAATCGACGCATTGCCTCAGCTATGCCATTCACAGCTTCGTCTTGCCCTATGATTCTCTTATGCAACTCTTTTTCTAAATTTAGAAGGATAGTTTTTTCCTCACCAGTTGCCACACCTACTGCTATATGAGTTTTTTCTTCTATCTTATTAATAACATCTTCTACGGTTACTATTTTTTTATTTGCGAAAGCAACACTATTTGCGCTATCTGTGATCAAACGAATTGCACCACCAGGTAAAACATTCTCCTGCATATATCTATGTGCCAATTTTACAGATTCAACAACTGCTTTATATGTAATATAGACTTTATATTTTCGCTCAATTATATTAGCTTTCTCAAGAACCATTTGTATTGCCTGCCCTAATTGTGGTTCTAGTAATCTAACCACTTCAAATACATCAAGTATATCTGAACGATTTTCCCCAAATAATTTATAATTTCCATCTGTTAATGTGGCAATTACCCTAATATCGCCAGATCTTAAATGTGGCAATAATGCACCAGATAAATCAGAATGGAAAGTTGATGCGCCAAGAATATTTTGAATATTAGGTATATAAAGAATAATATTACCCGCATGCAATAATTCTTGAAAAATTGCCTGCAATCTAGTTTCCAACTCACCTTGATTATTTACTCCTGCAAGCAACGGCCCAATCATAAGCTCAAAAAATCTTTTATGATTTAACTCTTTTGATAAGAGTCCCGCATTACTTTCAAATGCCAACATCTCTACAATTGCTGTTTTACCACCACCAGGATTCCCTACTAATAATATGCTATTCTTTTCTTTTTTTGAAAGCCCTTCTGCTACCTTTTGATATTCAATATTTCTCCCAACAACAGTTGGTCTCTCGCGCAATACTCGAGCGGTAACATCAGTAATATATTTATTTGTTTCCAGTGTCCATCCTGATATAAAAAATTCACCAATTCCCTCACCTAAGAAATTCACTTTACTAGATGGTGAATTTTCTTCATCTGGATAATCAAAATGCGTCCATAAAATTATATCTAAAAATTCATTTTGTTTAAGATTTTTTGAAAAAAGAAATTTAGATTCTTCTTCGATAAGTAAAATATAAGCAGCAAATAAATCAACAGTTGTGACATACTTGACACGCATTTGCCTTGCTAATATAAATGCATATTCCCCAATTTTTTCTTCAGTTATTTTAATTATTGGTACTTCAATTGCTATAATCGAGGATTTATGAAAAATAAATTTTATTGCCTTATCTTTAAATAATTTCTTTGGATTGAATATATCGCTACTTTTACCACAAACTGTCAATGCATCAAGAGTAAATGAATCGATATAATTATCATCAATATTTTGCATTACTTGTATGATTGGCTTCTGACGACATATTTTATAATAAAAAAATATTTCAAACATTAAAAACCAAGAAAGAAAAAATATTGGCATAACAGAAATATTATTTACATCACCTATAAGAGCAATATATATAGAGATAATTGGAATAAAAAAACGGACGATTCCGATTATTGAACTTTTATAGAAACTATAAAATCTTGCGTTATTTATCATAAAAATGATTTATAAAACATAAGCGTTAATGTCGCAAGTGGTAGAAAAATAAATCCTAAAAAAATAATTATTTCAAAAACTAATACGGACATTATAATTACCATATCTGTAAGAATTATAAATGTTTTTATAAAAATTCCCATACCAATCGAGAAGCCTACTAGTCCTTCTCTGTATTCATTTTTCCACGGCTTAAAATATGTTTTTATTAAGAGAGCTATGGACAGGAGTCGGGATAAAGATATATTTAATGAAGAAAAATAACTAAATAATCCAATCGGAGCTTCAATATACCAAAATTTAAGAAATAAAAATGGTAATTGAAATATAAAAAAAATCATAAAACTAAATCTATCTAATTATAGGAAGTTTATGAATAAATTACAAATAAATAACGAGCTTAAAATAATAATCTCAGAGAAGTACATTAAAAAGGCTCATATTTTATTATAAGTAAACTAAAACCATGTTTTTTTTGCTACTTCCTGATCTAGCGCATCAAGTAAATCTTTTTGCTTCTTTGTAAGATGTTTTGGTACTAGAACTTTTATTCTCACATAATGATCTCCATGAGAATTGCCTCGAAGCTTAGGCATGCCTTTTTCCCTAAGCCGAAATACTGTTTCCGGCTGAGTACCAGCTGGCATTTTTAATTTTACTTCACCATTCACAGTTACAACCTGCAATATATCCCCAAGACATGCTTTGGCAAATGTTACCTGCATTTCGGAAACAATATCTGCACCTTCGCGCTGAAATCTAGAATCAGCTCGAATATTTACAATAATATCAAAATCATTAAATCTAATTCTATTACCATCATCAACCCCTGCAGGAATTTTTATTGATTGATTTTTACCATCAATATCTACTTTTTTCTCCACACCTTTTACAGCTTCCATAAAATCTATAGTAAGCGAATAAGATTGTCGTCGCTGACGAGAACCACCACCAAAAAATTGCTCAAAAATATCAAAAGGGTCAGAAAATCCACTAGGATCAAATCCCTGACCGGTATTGCCAGTACTATACGAAGAAGAAAATGGTCCCTGTTGTCCACCAAATGGTCCAGCGCCACCATCTTGTTCGAATGCTGCGGCACCATATTGGTCATATGTTTGTCGTTTTTGATTATCTGAAAGTATTTCGTATGCTTTTGTTACTTCTTTAAATTTTAATTCCCCCTCCTTAGTTTTATTGCGATCGGGATGATATCGAAGTGCAAGCTTTCTGTATGATTTTTTTATTTCATCTCCGGATGCGCTTTTTATAACTCCTAATGTTTTATAGTAATCTTCTGCCATATAATTTTACTCCTTTTCAAAATAAAACCCCGCCGTGGCGGGGTAATTAAATGCCGAATGTAGATAAATTAATTAATTTACCACTTCTCCCTCAACGGGTTCATCTTTATCTGATTTATCTTCTTTTTTATCAACATTCTTCTCTTCTTCTGATTCATTTGGCTTTGATGAAGAATCAGTAGCTGTGTCCTGATCTTTATAAAGTTTTTCTCCTACTTTCTGTAAAGCATCTGATAATTCTTTTGTTTTTGCTTCAATATCATCTTTATTATCTGAATCTAATATATCTTTGAGTGATTTTATTTTTTCTTCAATTTCTTTCTTTGTTGAATCATCTACTTTATCAGCTGAATCTTTTAATGCTTTTTCTGCCGTAAAAATAAGAGAATCTGCAGAGTTTCGTGTTTCTACTTTTAACTTTTTTTCTTCATCATCTTTTGCGTGAACCTCTGCTTCTTTTGTCATACGCTCTACTTCTTCCTTTGTAAGCCCTGTTGATCCTGTTATTTTTATACTTTGTTCTTTTCCAGTTGCTTTATCTTTTGCTTTTACACTAAGGATACCGCTAGAATCTATTTCAAAAATAACTTCTACCTGAGGAACGCCACGGGGAGATGGTGGAATACCATCTAAAACAAATCTACCTAGCGATTTATTATCTGTTGCCATTGGTCGCTCACCCTGTAAAACATTAATCTCAACTTGTGTTTGATTATCTGCAGCAGTTGAAAAAACTTGTGATTTATCAGTTGGAATTGTTGTATTTCTAGGAATAAGTGACGTTGAGACACCACCTAATGTTTCTAAACCAAGAGTTAGAGGAGTTACATCTAGGAGTAATACATCCTTTACTTCTCCAGCAAGTACTCCTGCCTGTACTGCAGCACCAACCGCAACTACTTCATCTGGATTCACTGATTTATTTGGCTCTTTTCCAAAGAATTTAGTAACAACTTCTACTATTTTTGGCATTCGAGTCATTCCACCAACCAAAACTATTTCATCTATTTCAGATGCTTGCATTTTTGCATCTTTCAATGCCAATTTAAGTGGCTCTAATGTTTTATTAACAAGATCACCAACTAATTGCTCTAATTTTGCCCTAGTAAGAGTCATCGTGAGATGAAGTGGCCCATCTGATCCCTGAGTAATAAATGGCTGATTAATTTGAGCCTCTTGCGAGGTGGAAAGTTCTATTTTTGCTTTCTCTCCACATTCTCTTAATCTTTGGAGCGCTTGTGGATCTTTTCGAAGATCAATATTATTTTCTTTTTTAAATTCATCAGCAAGATAATTTATGATAACTTGATCAAAATCATCTCCGCCTAAATGAGTATCTCCATTTGTAGATTTAACTTCATAAACTACTTCTCCTGGTTCTCCTTCTCCAAGCTCTAAAATTGAAATATCGAATGTTCCACCACCGAGATCATATACCGCAATTGTATGTGTATTTTTTTTATCTAAACCATAAGCTAAGGCAGCAGCAGTTGGTTCATTAATAATACGTAAAACTTCAAGTCCAGCAATTTCTCCTGCTTGCTTTGTTGCTTGACGCTGACTATCATCAAAATAAGCTGGGACTGCAATAACTGCTTGAGTAACAGTAGATCCAAGATAACTTTCAGCGTCTTTTTTTATTTTTTGCAAAATCATTGCTGAAAGCTCTTGAGGAGTAAAAGTTTTCCCCTCAACTCCTACCACGCTCATTCCATCTCGTCCTGATTTAATTTCATAGGATAATAACTTTTTATCTTGCTGCACTGATGGATCATCAAATTTTCTCCCCATCAAGCGTTTTACTGAATATACTGTTTTCTTTGGCTTAAGAATAAGTTGACGCTTAGCTATATCTCCAACTACATGAGATATAGGGTCTACAACTGATGGGATAACATTTCGACCTTCTGAGGAGTGGATTACCTTTGGACTCCCACCCTCCATAACAGCCACACATGAATTTGTTGTTCCTAAATCGATACCAATTATTTTTCCCATATATATTTAATTCTAATTATTTAATAGTTAGTTCTTTATTATAAAACAAATCTTATTAAATAATCAACTAGCTAATTATCTTTTTACCTACTTTAACATTAGATGGCCTAAGTACTTTGTCGTGTAGCATAAATCCTAGCCTCACTTCTTCGATCACTTTTCCATCATCGCCCTCTACCGTATCAACGCATTCCATTATATGTGGATCAAAATCTTTTCCCTCCACCTGCATCCTTATTGCTCCCTCATCTTTTAAGACATCAAGAAATTGCTGTATACTTAATTTTAAGCCTTGATTATCTACATGTTTATTTGCCATTTGCAATGTATCAAGTATTGGTAAGAGGCTAAGCATGAGCACCTTGTTTCCAGACCTTATCCACTCAATTCGCTCTTCTCGCATTCTTTTTTCTAAATTTTGATAATCAGCTAAAGCTCTTTTATATAAATTCTCAGATAAAATTGTTTTTTCCATACATTCTTCTAATTCTTTATTTTTATTTTCTACCTGAAGATCATTCACGTCAATAGGCATAAGCGTATCCTCTAATTCCATCATATTCTTATCTTTTTTCTTATTCATATTAATAGATAACTCTTATTATTACCATCCATCTGGCATGTCTCCTGCCAAATTACTATAGTAGCGAACTATTGGAATAATCTGCATATAATTAAGTCTCTCTGGACCCAATATGCCAATATCTCCAGACATATTTCCTTTTGTTTTAAAATCAGTAAATACAACTCCATAGGGCCCTTTTAATAATGGCCCTAGGTCTTCTCCTAGGCAAACATGAACTCCTTCTTCTTCAAATTTTTGCTGAAAGACTGATTTAAAGCAGTCATATTCATCAATCACTGAAAGTAGTGTCTTTGTAATATCTATGTCATAGAACTCTGGCATATCTAAAATATTAGCATATCCAGCAGCAAATAAATCTCCTTCATCAGTGGTAACAATTGCGATCGCCTTAGTCTTTTCCGCCAAAGAACGTGCTATTTCACGAAAAAATCTTTGATCATTTAATCTAAAATCCCATAAACCTTCTTTTACCGCCACCTCTTCTGCAACAGATAATTCTTTTTCCTTCATTAATTGCTTAACATAGAATCTCATCCCCTTTGGTGTTGGCATGCGACCAGCTGAAGCATGCAGCTTTCTCAGATAGCCTAATTTAGTAAGATGAACCATGTCGTTCCTAATTGTCGCAGGCGATGCGCTAAGATTATGTTTTTTTTCAAGCGTATCGGATCCAACTGGCTCAGCTGACTCTATATATTCCTCTATAAGACTTTTGAGAATTTCAATTTGCCTCTGAGTAAGATCATGCATATAAATATATAGTTAGCACTAATATATCATGAGTGCCAAAGCTTGTCAACAGTAAGCATATTTATCAATGTCGATTTACTATGCTACAATTTTAAAATGAAAAACAAAAAAAGATATTATTTTTTTCTAAGCAGCATTTTATCTTTAGTATTATTACTACTTTTAATATTTTTCCATACACCAGATTCTTCATTTTATTTCAATAAGGTAAATTTTTATCTCCCTACTGAATTTTGCTTCTTTATTTTAAGCTTTATATTTGTTTTATGTTTTTCAACATCTATACTTCTTTTTGTAAGGCGTGGTGTTGTTTGGGGAATTTTTTCAACCATGTCTCTTTTTCTACTTATGGAACGTCTTTATCATCCATTATTTTTTATTCTATTATTTATATTATCTCTAATAATTGATGGGCTCATAAAAAAACCAGAATAAAAATCGCCTTAAGTTGTAAGAAGAGCTTAACTCTGATAAAATCATCTTCATGAGTAAATATTTAATTACAAGTGCTATTCCATATGTTAATGCTAAACCACATATTGGCTGGGCACTCGAAATTATTCAAGCAGATACTATTGCTAGATATCAAAGATTAATTGGCAATGAAGTATTCTATCTATGTGGGTCCGATGAAAATTCACTCAAAAATGTTCAAGCAGCAGAGCAATCTGGGGAAACAATAAAAAAATTCATAGATGAAAATGCAAAAATATTTGAAGAGGTTGCAAGAGAACTAAGTATCGTATTTGATGTATTTCAAAAAGGAAGTAATCCCAATCACTACTTATCATCTCAAAAACTATGGCAACTTTGCCAAGAAAATGGAGATATCTATAAAAAATCATATACTGGTTTGTATTGTGTTGGGTGTGAATTATTTTACGAAAAAGAAGAACTTGATAAAAATGGTGAGTGCCTTGAGCATCCAGGTAAAATAATTGAAGAGATTAGCGAAGAAAATTATTTTTTTGCTCTATCTAAATATCAAGATAAAATCCTTAACTTGATTGAATCAGAAAAATTAAAAATTATACCAGATGAAAGAAAAAACGAAGCACTTTCTTTTATAAAGCAAGGGTTAAAAGACATTAGTATTTCTAGATCAAATGCCAGAGCAAAAAATTGGGGAGTAACTGTACCAGGAGATGAAACACAAAAAATGTATGTATGGTTTGATGCTTTAAATATTTATCAATCAGGTATTGGATTTGGATTTAATCATGAACTTTATAAAAAATGGTGGCCAGCAGACCTGCATGCCATAGGCAAAGGCATTCTTCGCTTTCATGCAATTTACTGGCCAGCTTTTCTACTTTCAGCAAAACTTTCCCTTCCAAAAAAACTTTTTGTACATGAATATATTACTATTAATGGTCAAAAAATGAGTAAATCACTTGGAAATATTATCAATCCACTAGATTTAATTAAAAAATATGGTTCAGATTCTATTCGCTATTATTTTCTAAGATATATTTCACCATTTTCAGATGGAGATTTTTCAGAAGAAAAACTTAAAGAAACTTATAATGCAGATCTAGCAAACGGATTAGGCAATCTAGTATCTAGGGTCGCTAAGCTTTGTGAAAATAACAACTTAATCGCTCCAGTAATATCGTCTAATGATATTATAATTGAAAAAGATTTAGATGAATTCCACTTTAATGCCGTACTAGAAGATATTTGGCAGGATATTAAAAAAATTGATATTCAAATAAATATTGACAAACCATGGAAACTCTCTCAAGAAGATGTATTAATAAAATTACAAAAATACATAAAAGATATTATCCATATCGCATCTAGATTACGACCATTCTTACCAGAAACTGCAGAAAAAATACAAGAACAATTCCAAAATAAAATAAAGGCAACAATCCCTCTCTTTCCTCGCTTATAAAATTAGGATTATGTCATAATATATCTATGATCGATGTGCATTGTCATTTAAATTTTAAATCGTTTATCGATGACTATGATGATGTCATAAGAGAGGCAATTGAAGCAGGAATTACACATATTATTAATGTAGGAACAAAAATAGAATCAAGTAAAAAAGCTATTGATCTTGCATTGAAGTACGATAACTTATATGCAATTGTTGGTATACATCCTCATCATGCTGATAAATTAGAGCTTGAAACTAATTGGCTGGAGCAATTAAATGATTTAGCTACAAAACCTAAAGTAATAGCGATTGGTGAAATAGGATTGGATTATTTTCCCTATAAATCAAATGGTATCGTTGATAAAATTCTTCAAAAAGAGGTATTTGAAAAGCAAATTGAAATTGCCTTCAAGTATAGGCTGCCACTACAAATTCACAACAGGCATGCAAGCAATGATATTTTAGAAATATTGAATTACTATAAAACATCGCTTCAGCCAATTCCAGGCATGTTTCATTGCTTTTCTGGAAATAAAGACTTTCTTACCAAGGTATTAGATCTTGGTTTCTATATTGGTTTTGATGGCAATATAACATATGATGGTATTGCTCCGGGAGAAACTACAATGCTCTCAGATTTAGTAAAAAATGCGCCGCTTGACAGAATTTTACTTGAAACAGATAGTCCATATCTATCTCCAGAGCCTCATCGTGGTAGCAGGAATAAACCATGTTATGCTATACTTATAGCAGAGTTCATAGCAAAACTGAAGGGTATTTCACTAGAGATGGTCAAGAATCAAACAATAAAAAATACTCATATATTATTTAATCTGAAATAAGCGCTAATCTTATGACACCTTTTTTTCAAACTATTTTTACTCGATACCCAATAAAAACCCGCCGAATCCTTGAAATATTTCCAGGATTTATCTCTTGGAGCCTTATATTTTTTCCTGTCTGGGGATCCATTCTTATTCCACAGGTTGTTGCTTATTCTATACTTTTTTTTGATATTTATTGGATGTATAGATCGTTCTCACTTGTTATCACAGCCTATGCTGCATCTATAAAAATAAAGAAGGCAGAATCAATCAACTGGTTAAGTAAAGTAAAAACTCTTGAAAATAATAAAAAAGTAACCCATATAGTTATTATTCCAAATTATAAAGAAAGCGTTTTGAAGCTAATTGAAACAGTTACGTCTATGGCAACCCAGACTCTTTCCGCAAAGCAAATTTACGTAGTCCTTGCAATGGAAGATCGAGAAGAGGGAGCAAGGGAAAAAGCAAAAACTATCGTAAAACATTTTAATGGAGTATTTGGTGGAATTATTTCAGCTTATCATCCAGATATAGAAGGAGAGGTTAAGGGAAAATCATCAAATGAAGCATATGCATCTAAATTAGCATATAAAAATCTTGTTGACTCAAAAATTATCGATATTAATTTTGCCACAGTCTCATCCGTTGATGCTGATTCTATTTTTGATCCACAATTCTTTGCATACCTATCTCACTCATTTCTTACAGATAAAAATAGATACAATAAATTTTGGCAATCAGCAAATGTAAATTATAATAATTTCTGGTCAGTTCCTGCGCCAGTTCGTGCATTCGCTTTTTTTAGCAGCCTATGGAGAACAGGCTTACTCATTCAAAAAGATAGATTAATTACAAATTCAACATATTCACTATCATTTAAAATGTTGGCAGATATTGGGTTTTGGGATGTAGATGTTATACCAGAAGATTATCGCATATTTTTTAAGGCTTTCTATAAATTAGGTGGACAAGCATGGGTAGAGCCAATTTTTCTTAAAACATCTATGGACGCGCCACTCTCTACAACATATATTCGGACTTTAAAAAATAAATATGACCAAGAAAGAAGATGGTCTTGGGGAGTTTCAGATGATCAATTATTCATAAAATGGTGGCTTACTGTACCAAATATTCCATTTGTAAGAAAAACTAGTATACTTTATCACGTATTAGTTGATCATTTTCTTTGGCCAGTAAACTGGTTCATTCTAACAATTGCAGCAAATATTATGCCTATCGTTAATCCAGTTTTTTCCCGTACAACTCTTGGCTATAATCTTCCAAAATTAGCAGGTGTTATTCTCACGTTTTGTCTCCTTGCATTAGTTGCCATGATTATCATTGATGTTCGTAATCGACCAAAGGATAAATCTTTATCTAAAGTAAGACAATTCTTATTTCCTCTTGAATTTATGTTAATGCCAGTAATTGGATTTTTTCTCTCAGCATTACCTGCGCTTATTTCTCACACCCAACTTATGCTCGGCAAGCGGCTGGAATATAAAGTGACAGAAAAAGTATGAAAATACTCTCAAATATTGAAAAGAACAAAAACTATTGGATACTATTGTTTATAATCATATTCTTCATTATTCTTCGTGCCCCATCTCTAGTTGAGCCAATATGGTATGGAGACGAGGGAATATATCAAGTGATTGGATCCGCGATGTATGAAGGCAGACAGCTCTATAAAGAAATCTGGGACAATAAGCCTCCACTACTCTATATTACCTATGCAATTTTTAATGGAAGTCAATTTGCAACTCGTAGTGCGTCGCTTCTTTTTGGAGTGGGAGCAGTTATTTCTTTCTTCTTATTAGCTCAGACGTTATTTCAACAAATAAAACATGGCATAAAATATATTCCCTTACTTTCAACATGTATATTTGCATTTCTTTTTGGAATACCTCTTATCGAAGGCAATATTGCAAATGCAGAAAATTTTATGCTTTTTCCAATTATTACAGCAGCTCTGTTAATAAATGACACTGATATATTTAAAAAACCAAAAAAACTTGCGTTTGCTGGATTACTATTGGGAATAAGCATGCTCTATAAAGTTGTTGCGATTTTTGATTTTACAGCTTTTTTTATATTTCTATTTTTCTTCAAAGAACAAAGGAGAATATTTTCTACAATTATAAAAATTGCTCCTTTTGTTATTGGACTTGTCATACCTATATTATTTGCATTTTTATATTTCCTTACCACCGGAACATTTTTAGATTTTTATCATGCATCCTTCACGCAAATGGCTAGCTATGTTCAGTATGGAAATTCACAAGTAGTTCGACAAGGTTTTCTTATAATAAAATTGGTCATTCTTGGATCTTTTCTAATTGGACTATTTATAAAACGTCATAAATTCTCATTAACATCATTATTTATATTTATTTGGTTAATATTTTCTCTATTTAATGCTTTTTTTGCACAACGTCCATACACTCATTATATGCTAGTCTTACTTCCATCCTTTATTCTATATTCTTCTTTATTATTTCAAAGAAATACCACTATGCCTACAAATATCATGCTAATTATTCAAAAAATACAAATTACTATTTGGATTTTAATCCTATATCTAGTCACATCAAACTTTAATTTCTATAATAAAACAGCTTCTTATTACCAAAATTTTATATCATTTATATTTTTTAATAAAAGCGTCCCAGATTACCAAAAATTTTTCGACAGAAATACACCTAGAGATTACGAGCTTGCGCAATTTACAAAATCGCATTTAAAACCAAAGGATACGCTATTTATTTGGGGAAATAATGCTCAAGTCTATAAACTCACAGGCATACTTCCACTTGGCAGATTTACTGTTAAATATCATATGAAAGCAAATAAACAGACGATGAAGGAAACTGAACAAATTATTATAATTAAAAAGCCAACTCTTATTATCATCACATCCCAAGAAGACTCTTTTCCATTTGCATTAACAAACTATACTCAGAAATTTAATATAAAAGGAAGCCTAATATATGAAAGACTTTTTTAAAAAAATTAAATCTGATCGTATAATTTCTGCCTATGCGCAAATAAGTACTATTTTAACTATAATAACTATTTCCTATACTACATTCTTTTATAATAGACTTCCCCCACTGCTTCCCCTATTCAATCAGTTGCCTTGGGGTGATGCTCGGATAGGAAATAAATATCAATTATTTATTCCGGTAATAATTTCTTTAATTATTTTTTTACTTAATAGCATTATTGCAATTATATATTATGAAAAAACACCTCTACTTTCTCGTATGTTAATTTTTACTGTTTTTATTATATGTTTTTTAGTTTTACTTTTTACCATTCGAACTATCCATCTAGTAATATAAATGATTAATAATTATATTTTCGTAATATTACCTTTTATTGTTGCATTAATTACCACTATTATCGCAACACCAATATCACTTATATTTATACGGAAATTAAAACTGATCGATGATCCAGCAAAACATAAACATCCAGCAATAATTCATACAAAACCGATTCCAAGAGGTGGAGGAATACCGCTTTTCATAGGTATTATTGTTGCATCTTTATTTTTTCTACCATTCTCGCTAACTACAATTGCGTTATACATAGCCTCCTTTATATCTCTTTCTATTGGCGTCGTTGATGATAAGTTTGATATATCCCCATATTTTAGATTTTTTATAAATATAATAACCGCTATTATTGTAGTTACAAACGGTGTAAGTATTGCTTTTATCACAAATCCACTTGGTGGAATATTGCATTTAAATACAATTGTTAACTTTTTTGGTTTTCCTATATTATCTATAATTATTTCTGTTTTATGGATTGTATGGATAATGAATATGCTTAATTGGAGCAAGGGAGTAGATGGGCAAATGCCTGGAATCGTTGCTATTTCAGCAATAATTATTGGCATTCTAAGTCTCCGATTTAGCGATATGGATACAAATAGCCTTATTGCCACAAAATTATCATTTATTATTGCAGGAGCTAGTATTGGATTTTTGCCATTTAATTTCTTTCCTGCAAAAATTTTCCCAGGATACGGAGCAACAAGCATATATATATTACTTGCTGCAGTCTCCATTCTCTCTGGTGCTAAATTGGCAACCGCTATCTTAGTTATGGGAATACCGATGGTAGACGGTATATTTACTATTGGAAGAAGAATTATTTCAGGACAATCACCATTTAAGCATGATAAAAAACATCTACATCACCTACTTCTGCGATTAGGATTTACTCAGCCTAAGATTGCATTGTTTTACTGGGCGATATCTGCTATATTGGGGACAATTTCATTAATGCTTTCAAGTCAAGGAAAAATATTTGCTATTATTATGCTTATTACCGTAGTAGGAGGAATATTACTTTTTCTACATAAAGTATCTAATTATGAATAAAATATTATATAACACTTTGCGGTTACTTAGACCTAGGCAATGGATAAAAAACTTTGCAGTTTTTGCTGCAATTCTCTTTGCTGGAAAATTATTTGAGATAAATCCATTAAGTAATGTTATTAGTGCATTTTTTATTTTTTGCACTCTCTCTTCTTCAGTTTATATAATTAATGACATTTTTGATCGCGAAAAAGACCGGATGCACCCTTTTAAAAAATTCCGCCCACTCGCGCATGATGATGTGCCATTAGTATTTGCAATTATTGTAACCATTTTGCTTATATTAATATCATTTATCTGGGGAAGTACCATAAACTCGACATTTATGCTATCTATATTTATATATTTACTACTTCAAATACTGTACTCTGCCTTACTCAAGCATATTGCCATAATAGATATTTTGGCTCTAGCATCGGGATATATTATTCGTGTATACGCAGGTGAATTTGCATCTGGATTACACATCTCTGTTTGGCTACTTCTTACAACTATTTCACTTTCTCTTTTTCTTGCAATTGGCAAACGTCGAAGTGAGTTAACTCTAGCATCGAGGTATTCAGATTTACAAATTTCAAAAATGAGAAAATCACTTTCTCGCTATTCAGAGCCCCTATTAAATGTTTATGCGTCTATTTTTGCAACTTCCACGTTTATCTCCTATTCACTATTTACATTTCTTGAAAGCCAAGGGAGATTTAAGGCATCGCTTGAAGTATTAATGCCAGAATTTCTTCCAGAAATATTTCAAAAAAAATGGCTTATGATAACTATTCTACCAGTAGTTTATGGGATAATGCGATATCTACAAGATATTTATGAAAAAAATGAAGGAGAAAGTCCAGAAAAAGTACTTTTATCAGATATTCCACTTATTATTACTATATTTATTTGGTTTTTTCTAGTTATATTATCTCTTTATGTTATTGGCTAATATTACTGACTAATTTTCTTAGTATATCCTGCGCTTATCCATCCAATTTCACCATCATCCATTTCTATCTTAATCCACCCAGATTTTTCTTCAATTATTTCAAGTACTTCTCCAGAACTTAACCTACCAATTTCATCACCACTCACCGATGCAATCTTTCTCACTCGTAAAAATCCTGTTGAGGTCTGAAGAATAGATATCTTTTGCAATACTGTAATTATCTTAGCAGAGCTCGAAGCTATTGGTGTTGGTGTTAATAAAATATCTCTAATATCTACTGATAACGTAATAGATAAAGTTACTTTATAACCATTAACTGTATGGATCTTTACCTTTTTGTCCTTATAGCCATTTTTTGTTATCTTTATTTCGTGATCAGATTCAGTAGGATTTTTTAAAAGATATGGCGTCTTAACTATCGAATTATTATCTATAAAAACGCTTGCATCATCAGGGGTAGACAATACTAAAATACTCATTTCTGTTTTTGAATCAATTGGAGTCAATGTAATAACACTTCCCTCTGATGTCGCACCCCTACCAAACAACCTATCCACAACGGTCATTACGGATTTATTTATAACTATTTTTTCCTGATAACTAGGCAATTCAGACTGCATAGGGACTATTTTTAAAGTATATTTTCCTACCGGAATCATATTATTTTCATCACACTTACATAGAGGTGTTTTACCGATCATATTTCCATTAAGAAAAACTGTACTATTGGGAGTAGCTGTGACCTGCAATGCACCCTTTTTTCCATTTTGCGAAATATAATACTGAACTGCTAAAAAAACTATAACGGCTAAAATAATAGGGATGAATATAAGTAAGAATTTCTTCATATTAAAGAGGCTTAGAATACTTACTATATCATAAAGATATAGATTTGCAAACAAAATAATTAATTATATTAAAAAATATTTAAATTTTTAAAGAGTTTTTAATAACTATTAGATCTAATATAAATTAAGTATTGAAATATAAGATTAATAATCCATTCCACCCATACCGCCTGGTGGCATTGAAGATGATTCTTTTTTCTCTGGTATATCTGTTACTAATGCTTCTGTTGTAAGTATCATTGTTGCAACAGAAATTGCATTCTGCACTGCTGTTCGAACTACTTTTACAGGATCTATAATTCCCTCCTTGAGCATATTTACTGGTATTGCAGTTTCAGCTGATGTTATAGTCATAACATTAAATCCTAAACCAGAAGCACTCACTTCTCTTGCTTTTGCAATAAGTTGACCAGCATCAAGGCCTGCATTTTGTATTAATCTTGTAAATGGCTCCTCAAGTGCTCGTTTTACTATTTCGTATCCAAATATCTCATCTCTATTTATCTTTGCCAACTCAAGAGCCTTAGTATTCATTCTTCCACTAATATCAAGCAACGCAACGGATCCACCTGGAACAATTCCCTCTTCCAATGCTGCTTTCGTAGCTGCAACAGCATCATTTACACGTTCTTTTCTATCTTTTAGTTCTACTTCTGTTGCTGCTCCAACATTAATTACAGCAACTCCTCCAGCAAGCTTAGCTAGGCGCTCTTGTAATTTTTCTCCATCAAAATCTGAAGTCGTCTCGTCTATTGCTCTTTTTATTTGAGCAATTCGTGCTTTTAATTTTGAGACATTACCTTTACCACCAATTATTCTTGTATTTTCTTTATCTGTCCAAACCTTATCCGAACGACCACAATCCTCAACTGTAACATTCTCAAACTTTCTACCCGTATCTTCAGATATAACTGTTCCACCTGTCAAGATTGCTATATCTTCAAGCATCTCTTTACGTCTATCTCCGAATCCTGGAGCTTTTACCGCTAAAACATTAAACGTTCCCCTAAGCTTATTGACAACAAGAGTCGCTAATGCTTCACCATCAATATCGTCTGCAATAATTACAAGATTTTTTGATACTTTTATAAAACTTTCTAAAAATGGTAGCAATTCTTGCAGATTAGATACTTTTTTATCAGTAATAAGAATATATGGATCTACAATTTCTGATTCCATTTTATCTGAATTTGTTACAAAATAAGGAGATGCATATCCTTTATCAAATTCCATTCCTTCTTTATATTCAATTTCCGTATGGAGACCTCTACCCTCTTCAACTGTAACGACTCCATCTTTACCAACTTTTTTTAAGGCTTCTGCTATAAGTTTTCCGAGCTCAACATCGCCTGCTGAAATTGTTGCAACATTTGCAATATCTCCTTCTTTTACATCTTTTTTCATTTTTAAGAGCTCACTCACTACGAATTCCCCTGCTTTCTCCAATCCTCTTCGCATAACCATAGGGTTTGCTCCTGCAGTAATCATTTTTATTCCTTCCGTAACAATTGCCCTAGTCAAAACTGTAGAAGTAGTCGTTCCATCTCCAGCAACATCAGCAGTCTTAGATGCTGCTTCTTTTACAAGCTGAGCACCCATATTTTCAAATGGATCTTTTAATTCAATTTCCTTTGCTACGGAAACGCCATCGTGAATTACATTTGGTGCGCCCCACTTTTTATCAAGAGCAACATTTCGACCCTTAGGGCCTAAGGTTACAGCAACAGCATCAGCTAATTGATCTATTCCTCTTTTTAATGCTTCCCTTGCTTCTGCTCCGTATTTTATTTGTTTTGCCATAATAAACTCCTTAAGACATTATTGCTAAAATATCATCTTGAGATACAAGCGTCCAGTCTTCGCCATTTACTTTTATTTCATTTCCACCCCATTTTTTATACATAACCTTCTGACCTAATTGAACAACAATTGGATTTTTTTCTCCTTTTGGGGATATTTTCCCCTCCCCAACAGCCATAACTTCCCCTATTTGTGGTTTCTCTTTTACTGAGTCTGGCAATATAATGCCACTAGGAGTTTTCCTCTCCGCATCCAAGGGACGTATTAGTATATTGTCAAAAAGTGGTTTGATATTTATTAATGTTTTAGTCATAAAATTAAATATTAATTTATTTAAAATGATATTTTGAGATAAACAACTTGTAAATTATACACTAATTTGATATTTTTTGTCAATAACCTATATTTTACCTATCGCACTTGACACATTATTATGCCTTAAGATAGCATCGATATATACTACTTAGAAATAAGTGTTTTTTATATGGCTGGATCTGCAAAAAAATTTATATTAGTTGGCTTTATATTTATACTTCTTATTGCTATACCAGCAAGCGTTTACTTTTTACAAAAACCGCAAGAAACACAAACTGAAGCAGCTGCAGAAACAAAGTTATCATTTGAATTGAAGAATCCAAATGAAAGTATAAAGATTGGTGATAATTTTGATTTAGACATCAAAATTTCTCCAGCAGGAAATAAGGTTAGCTATGCAAAAATTGTAATAACTTATGATACTGCTTATTTAACAGCGAAGGAACTAGACATAATTAATGATAGTACTCTTGGCTTAGCTTTAGTTGGAAGAGATGATTTAGCAACATCAGGATTTGCTTCAATAGAAATAATTGTTCAAGGAGGTAAAACAATTAATGAAATTCAAAAAGTTGCAAGATTGACTCTTAAGCCTATACAATCAACAGGAAATTCAACTACAACTGTAAAAATCAATAATATAGGAACTATCATAAAAGGAAATCTTGATAGTATCAATACTAATGCCCTTAATGCTGTTGGAAGTGAAATTAAAATTAAAATAGATCCCGCATCAATTACTCCCACTAGTATTCCCACGTCAGTATTTACGCCACCATCTTGTTTTTCCTTAACGACTGACAGAACTCCAAATGGCGTATCTCCTTTTGATATTACTATTGGTGCAGTTGCAAATAAAGGTACTAACAATATAGTAAAAGCGACATTATATTTTGGCGATACGAAATATACAGATTTTGAGAGCGGAACATTAGGAAATGATCCTTATACTGCAAGAATAACAACAACTCATAAATATGATAATCCTGGAAACTTTAACATATCTGTTATATTTACAGATTCTAGTGGGGCAAAAAGCAATGCATCTGATTGCACTAAAATAATAACAGCAGCCTCTAATGCGGGCTTTATTTTTCCAACCAGCATAGCTACGCCAACATCTATCAACTCAGCTACCATCACTATGGGCCCAACTAATACTGCTACTAACTCAGCTACCATCACTATGGACCCAACTAATGCTGCTACTAACTCAGCTACTATCACTATGGACCCAACTAATGCTGCTACTAACTCAGCTACTATCAATCCATCTGATACCATTATTCCAACGGCAACAATTAAGCCAAATGGACCTGGAAATGGAATTATTGGAATCGGATTAATCGGAGCTATGCTTTCAATTATTGGTGGACTTATTTTCTTTGTGCTTTAACTACGTGAATCAAATCCTTCTATCATAGATAATAATGCTTCTTGAGAAATGTCTACTTTTGATGTCGTATATAATTTTGACTTACCTTTTTTTTGCTTATCAAGAAGCTTATCTTTTCTTGTTCTATCCCCACCAGACATTTTAGCTAAAACATCTTTTCTAAATGGAGATATTTCTTCACGTGCAATAATGTGACCATCTATTGTCCCTTGTATAACCTGACGGTATTGCTGCTTATTAAGAGACTCTTTCAATTTTTCAACTTTTATACGAGCTATGTATTGTGCCTCATCTTTGTAAACAAGTTCTGACAAAACATCAATTGCAGTATTGTTAACTAAGATGTCCAGCATAGCAAGAGACGCAGGAATATAGTCACCTAGTTCATAATCTACGCTTGCGAAACCAGATGAAATTGTTTTTAGCTCAGAAACAAGTCCACGAATTAACATAACGTAAGGCATCTTATAGTAAAGTATTGCTTGATCACCCTGATATGCTATGTCTATAAGTTCACCTTTTCTTTTTTGACAAACAGAGATAACGCCTCCAACATATGAACGGGAAACAAAAACCGAAAGCTGCATATATGGCTCAAGCCATACTTCATCTTCTTTTTTATACAAAACGCGTGGCATCGTAAAAAGTAGCTCAAGATCGAACTCATCCCTTAGTCTTTCCTTAACTATTTCTGCATGTAAAAGTCCTAAAAATCCAATTCTAAAGCCAGATCCAAGAAATGCAGAATATTCATCTGCAAATGATAATGCAGTATCATTAAGACGCAACTTATCTAATGATTGCCTGAGATGCACTAGTTCATTTGCCTGCTTTGGAAAAACACCGAAGAATACCATTGGTTTTGGCATCTTATAGCCAGGAAGAGCTGTAGCAACGCTATCAGGATGCACAATGGTATCTCCGACTCGCGACTTTTGAATGTCTTTAATGCCAGCAACTAAATAACCTATCTCACCGGCAGATATTCTACTCTGAGCCTCTAGAAAGGGAGTGAAGTATCCTACATCGTTAGCATCAACTATCGCCTGACTTTGAATAAATTGAACTTTATCACCTTTTTCTACAACACCGTCTTTCACGCGAATATAGGCAATAACACCCCTATGCTCATCATAAACAGCATCAAAAATTAAAGCACGAAGATTTACGCTGTCGGAAGTTGGTGGTGGAATCCTATCTATAATGGCGGCGAGAAGCTCATCTACTCCAATTCCTGTTTTTGCAGAAATATGTAAAATATCCTCTCTAGCAAAACCAAATGTATCATGAATTGCCTGAGTCACCCCCTCTATGTCTGCATTTTGCAAGTCTATTTTATTTATAACTGGTATTATTGTCAATTTTTCTCGCCTTGCAGCATTAAAATGAGCGACGGTTTGAGCTTGAATACTCTGCGTTGCATCAACTAGCAAGATTGCACCTTCGCATGCCGCTAGCGTTCTTGATACTTCATAGGAAAAATCTACATGACCTGGTGTATCAATTAAATTTAATATATAATTTGAAGAATTTAAATTATATTCCATTCGCACTGGTGCAAGTTTTATTGTAATTCCTCGTTCCCTGCTGATAGGATTTTGGTCAAGAAATTGTTCTTGTTTATCTTTGCCTATAACACCAGTCATTTCAAGAAATCTATCAGCAAGGGTAGATTTGCCATGATCAACATGAGCAATAATTGCAAAGTTTCGTATGTTTTTTTGACTCATATAGTTTGCAAAGTATAATTAGGATAAAGAGGAAATGCAAATAAAAGCATTTCTATAGCCTTGTTACACCTATTGCCTCATCGCTATTTTGTAGTATCTCACGCCAGTTTCCTAACTTTCTAAAAAGTAGCAAAAATGTAAATGCTTCTTTTACATTTAGAAACCATGTGAGAAAAAGATATATACATAAACCAATAAGTGAAGCAATAATAGTTATTATTAAGAGATTAATTGTGTGAGTAGTATCAAGGACTAACTGATCAAGTAATTTTATGGGAATATAGATCGCATAGCCAGTACATATTGTTGCTAAGAAAATCTTTGATAAAGATACTAAAATTTCAATCTTATTAAAACCGTTTACTTTTTTATTAAGAAAAATCATTAGTAATACAAGATTTATAATGCTACTTACTGAATATGCAAGCGCTATGCCTTCTATGCCAAGCTTATAATAAATAATTAAAATAAAGCCAAGTATAATCATAAGCAAAGTTGATAATGTCCCAATAAATAAAGGTGTCTTAGAATCATGCAGTGCATAAAATGCTCTCGAAACAAGACAAATAAGCGCTTGAGCGGAAATAGAAAATGTTAACACTGCAAGAGTTTTTCCAGTCAAAAGAGTTGCTCCCCAATCAAATTGTGGCACTCCATAAAGAATGCGCACTATTGGAATACGAAGCACCAACAAGAGAACAGAAAATGGTAAAACCAAATATGCTAATTGATTAAAACTAGTCATAAATATTTTCTTAAAACTCTCCAGCCTTGTTCGTTCCCTAGATAATACCGGAAATGCTGCCTGCGCAATTGCCTGACCAATAAGCGCTACTGGGGCAAATGCTATTGTCTGAGCATAATCAAGAATGACGTAATTTCTCCCTGGCGTGGATAAAAAAGATATCATAGTTACAGTTATTAATGTTCCTAACTGATATACTCCTATGGAAATAGTTCTTGGCCACATTAATCTAGAAACCTCTATTATCCCAGAATCAGAAAAAGACAATGATGGAATAAAAGAGAATCCAATTTTTCTAACCAATGGTATCTGAACAATAATAAAAAATATTGACCCAAATATAATTCCTATAGCTGGAGCATAAATACCAATCGAGCCAGAAAGAGCAACGATCCCGATAATGATTCCCATATTATAAAATGCACCAGCAAGTCCTGGGATAAGAAAATGATTATAAGATTGTAATAACGCAGAAAAAAAAGATCCGATAATAAATATTAATTGTCCAAATAAAATAATTCTCATTAGGTTTGCCATCAAATGCATCTGACTTAATGAAAAACCAGATCCAACATTAAATAACTGAAGAAAAAATGGAGCAAATATAAAAAGAACGATTGATATAGCGGAAAAAATAAACATTCCAATAGTAAGTAATGTGGATGCCATCCTATGCGCATCTTCATCTCTTGCTTCTGCAAGATAATCAGAAAAAATAGGAATAAAAGCAGATGACAAGGCGCCTGCAATTATAAGTTGAAAAAGGAAATCTGGAAGTCTAGCAGAGGCCAAATATATACCAGTTATGTCAGATGCACCAAAAATACTTATCAATAATCTTTGCCTTATGATTCCAAGTATTTGAGAAAGAATAATCGTAATCATTATAATTAGAGCTGCGGAAAGAATATTTGTTTGCCTTTGAGTAAAAATTGATATGCTTCGCTGAAAAAAACTTCTATACATATTGTATTTCTGAGTATAGCATGGTAAAATAGTCTGATGCCACTAACAAAGTCTGCGAAGAAAAAACTTCGCCAAGATGAAAAAAGAGAAATAAAAAGATTATCTATAAAAAATCTTTTAAAAGATATTGTAAAAAAAGCTAGAAAAAATCCGTCTCCTGAAAGCATAAGGATAGCTACCAAAATAACAGATAAGTCCGTAAAGCTTCATCTTATACATAAAAATAAAGCAGCAAGACTAAAGTCTAGTCTTTCAAAACTTACCACTATCAAAGATTTATCTAGGGAAAAGTTCAACAAAAAAACTATCCAATAGAAAGCCTCTATTTTAAAATATTTGAAGCTCTTTTGCTTTGACAAACAACTTACTTTAACCTAAACTATTTATAGTGAATAATAAGTCAAGTAACATAAATCTTATCAAAGGAAAGGGTGATGGATTTTTAGATAAATTTATAAAATGGGCCATTACAACTGGTCGCATTGTCGTTATCATAACTGAAATAATTTCTCTTGGAGCTTTTTTTTACCGATTTCCTCTTGATAGTAAAATTAATGACCTAAAAGACATAATCAAACAAGATGAAAAACAATTAAGCGAATTAGAAAAAAGTGAAAAAAAATACATGGATATTCAATTGAGATTAAAAAGAATATCAGAGATTGAACCAGTATCTCAAAAATTTGTAAATAAATTAAATTTATTAAAAGATATTTTTTTTGTAAAAAATAGATTAGCTTTTAATTCCATGAGCATTAAAGATAATAAAATTACAATAAGTACACAAACTGATTCTCCCGTTGACGCTAAAAAAATTATTACAGAAATTAAAAAAATTGCTGGAGTAAAAAAAATAAGCGTAGACTCATTTAGCAATAAGACTTCCATTTCAAAAATTATAATGACTATAAATATTGAGTTTAAGGATATATAAAAAATAAGATTATTATGAATATAAATAATAACTTTTTAAAAAAATTAAAAGAGCAAAGCTATGATAAATTTCCATCTAATCTGAAAGGGGATACTGCTATGTCAGTACTCTCTCTCGCCTTCACCATAATACTGATATCATTCCTTGGCTTATTTGCGGTAAGCCCCTCAGTTTCTACAATTATAAAATTACGAAAAGAGATTTCTGATAGTGAAATAGCTCACAAAAATCTTCAAATTAAATTAAATAATCTAGAAACTTTATCCAGTAAATATAGTAAGATTATACCCGATATTAAATTTATAGATAAAGCATTACCATCAAGTCCACAGACAACAACATTAGCTGGAAAAATTTATAATGTCGCAATTAATAACTCTTTTCTTATTAAGAATATAAGTATTGGAGAAATTGAACTCATCAATGATAAAATAATAAAAAAAACATCCAATCCTCTTTTCACCTTCATCATTAATGCTGAGAGCAATAATGATAATAAATCTTTAGACTTTATAAATGACATATCAAATTTTGATAGAATTATATCTATTAAATCAATTAATATATCTAAGGCTGCAGGTAAAGCTAATAAGGACAAAGGGTCAGCTGATGTAGATATAATCAAAATAAACCTATCTGGAGAATCTTTTTTTTATAACAAATGAAGAGAAATGAAATAATTCTACTTTTAATCTCGGTCTTTAGTATTGTTATTTGCATAATTAGTTATGATATATATTATCAAGCCTATAAGCATAATTCCGTGCAACTAAAACCTAAAAACACCAAGCCAATTAATGATAAATTTGATAATAATATTATAAATAAAATAAAAACAAGAATACAAATTTCATTTGCCCCAGCTTATCCATCGCCCACAATAAGTATAATTTCATCTCAAAAAGAAACATCGAAGTCCTCATCCATATCCAATGAGATAATCTCTTCTTCCAGTGCAGTCAAATCAAATAATATTGAAGGTAAGTAATCATGAATAAATTCCTGTGGAAAACAAAAATAAATACTATTATTATTTTTTTCATAATAACTATTGGAGTAACAACAACTATATTATTAATAAAAGATAAGTCTATATTAATAGGAAGGGCTAATCCATCAAATATGCCAGATAAGGTTAGAATTACCAATGTATCCGATTCTTCATTTACTGTTTCTTATATTACTTCGACAATGACATTTGGCACTTTATCTTATGGCATAAACAATGATCAAGAAAAAATATCACTTGATGATAGAGATCAATTATCTGGAATTATTAAGCAATACAAAGCTCACCATATAACAGTTCGTAATCTTGATCAAAATACAAAATACTTATTCTCTATAATAAGTGCTGGAGAAAAATATACCATATCAGACAACGCGCCATATACAATTACAACAGGAGCTACAATATTTAATAAACCAACAAATCAAGAACCTCTTTCAGGTAAAATTAATACAAATCTTAATAAATCTTCCAATGATACAATCATTTATTTATCGGGTCAAGATACACAAGTATTATCAACTACTACTGATAAAAATGGTCAATATATTATTCCGCTTAATGCAATTAGAACACTTGCTTTAAATAATTATAAATCTTTTGATAAAAATCAGGTATTTAAAATCCTTGCCATAGATAGCGAAACACAATCAACGATATTATTGTTAGCAAGTCAGGCAAAGCAAGTTCCATTAGTTATTTTGTCTCAAAGCTATGACTTTACTATCAATCAGGCGCCAATTGCATCTATTTCTGGCACTTTTGGATTTCCTATTTTTACCGCTACACAATCTGCTAATAAAAATCCTCAAATCATTACTCCAAAAAAAGAAGAATCATTTAAGGATAATAGGCCTATTTTCAAGGGCACTTCTAATCCAAATGCAAACATAGAAATAATTATTAATTCTACAATTACAATAAAAGAGAGAATAAAAGCTAATTCAATGGGATCATGGACATATCGACCAACTCAAATAATTTCTCCAGGAAAACATACCGTTTCAATAACTACTCCCGACCAATTCGGCATATTAAAAATAATCACTCATTCATTTACGGTTTATGCATCGGGATCACAAGTTAGTCAAACTGCAACACCATCAGCTACTCCAATTATAAGTATTACAAAAAACCCAACTCCAACAATAAATATTGTAGTAATTCCCAGTATAAAAATTGTACCAATTTCAACAATTGCTCCATTGCCAACGGTAACGGCTACGATATCAGCATCAATCCCAAATTCATCTATTTCCCCAACGTCATCAATTATTGCTATTAGTGGAATAGCCACTCCTGCACCAACATTGATCCTGCCAACACCAAAAATAATAAAAAAAACTAATCCACTAATTCCTTCTGTTGGAAGCTCCACAATGATAACGACCTCCGTTACTGGGTTTGTTATAATTGCCATTGGAATATTTCTATTTCTTATTACAAAAGGTAGCGCGTTATGAAGATTGGGATTATTGGAGCAGGCTTCACTGGATTATCAGCTGGCTATTACTTAACAAAGCTAGGTCATGATGTTACGATTTTTGAAAAAGACCCTCAACCAGGTGGACTTGCTATTGGATATAGAGAAAAAGGATGGCAATCGCCACTTGAGGAACATTATCATCACTGGTTTATCAATGATAATTCAGCCATAGAATTAGCCAAAGAAATAGAACATGAGGTTATTATAAAAACACCAAAATCTTCTTTCTATGTTAATGGAAAGTCATATCAATTTGATTCACCATTTTCCATGCTTACTTTTCCAAAGCTTCCCTTAATAGACAAGATTAGAATGGCAGCAATATTTGCAATCTTATTTAGATTTAATCCATTTTGGAAAATTCTCGAAGGATTTAAGATTGCAACTACCATCCCTATACTTATCGGTGAAAAAGCATACAAACTACTCTGGGAGCCACAACTAATAAATAAGATGGGTGAATATGCGAAAAATATTTCACTTGTATGGTTTTGGGCTAGGATTAAAAAGAGAACCAAATCTTTAGCTTACCCAAGAGACGGATTTTTGTCATTCGCAAAACATATCGCAAAACATATTGCCATAAATAAAGGGGAGATGATTTACAAAACAGAAGTGTATAAACTACTTGAAAACAATAATAAAAGTCTTAGTATTTTTACAAAGGATAGGCATGGTAGGGAAAAAAAGTTTTTATTTGACAAAGTTATAGTAACGCTTCCTACTCATCTATTTCTTAATATTGCTCCTCAATTATCGCAAGCTTATAAAAATTTATTTGAGCCATTAGATGGACTAGCAGCAACTAATATGGTGCTTCGCTTAAGAAAGCCTTTTTTTAAAGATAAAACATATTGGCTTAGTATATGTGAGGCCAATTCTCCGATCCTAGTCGTTATTGAACATACTAATTTTATAGATAAAAAGCATTATAATGATGAACATATTGTTTATCTTGGCAATTATCTTAAATCAACTGATAAAAACTTTATCAAAAATAAAGAGGATCTCTTACAAATATATGACTCATTATTAATAAAAATTAATCCTGAATATAAAAAAAATATAATAGATTATAGAGTTTTTCGAGCATATTTTGCCCAACCAATTATTCCCCTAAATTATTCTAAAATTATTCCACCAAATACAACACCATTGCAGAATGTATTCCTAGCAAACATGCAGCAAGTTTATCCATGGGATAGGGGTACTAACTATGCTATTGAAGCAGGTAAAAATATAGCTAGATCTATTTTGCGATGAAATTATTTTTAAAGCATATAGATAAACCATTATTTTTATTAATCCTAATTACCACTATTGGCGCATTTCTCCGCTTCTATAAACTTGATTGGGGGAATGGTATTTTCACTCATCCAGATGAATACCATATTATTGCATCTGTAAATCAACTATTCTTTCCTAATCAGATGCATCCACATTTTTTTTCATATGGCACATTTACCATTTATTTAATTTATTTAATAAAACAAATATTACTATATCTAGGTTACCATATACAGGATATTAATATATTTTTAATTGGACGCTTTTGCTCAGCGATATTTTCAACTCTTACAATAATTATAATTTATAAAATAAGTAGATTTTTCATGAACCAGAGATTCTCGCTTGTCTCATCTCTACTAGCTGCCTTAACTCCTGGACTTATTCAGCAGGCACATTTTACGACACCTGAATCAAATCTTATTTTTTTCATGCTAGGGACAATTCTATTCATTATGTATTTTTTAGAATATAAAAAATTATATTTTATTTTTACATCATCTATATTTCTTGGTTTTTCACTCGGAGTAAAGATCAGTTCAATCGTGCTATTGGCACCATTAACATTATCTATACTTATTTATTCATTTCAACACAAACTAAAGCCTAACTACGCAAATATTATACAAAAAAAAAGAGCCATAATATATTCAGAAATTATACAGAAATCAATTATTATTTTAAGAATACTAATTATTATAATTTCAAAATTTATCGCATTAATTATAGGCAATATATGCATAATATTAATTACCTTTGCAATTATTGCACCTTTTGTTTTTATTGATTTTCAGGGATTTATAAACAATTTACAATATGAAGGAGGCCTAGCAATTGATTCTATTCCAGTTTTCTACACTAGGCAATTTATCCATACATTACCAATTATTTTTCAATTAAATAAAATATTTCCATATGCATTGGGATTTCCACTTCTTTTCCTTGGCATTGAAGGATTATTTCTAAGCCTAGTTCGTATAAATGATAAAAGATATCTTATCCTAATAATATCTTTTATTTCTATTTTTATTCCAAATGTATTTTTATTTACAAAATGGACTAGATTTATCTCTCCAATCTTTCCATTTTTTTCTATTTTTTCCTGCTTATTTATTGAATTTATTTTTAGAAAAAATAAAAAAATATCTATATTATTATTAATAATATTAATTACTACAACGATTATTTGGTCTTATGCATTTTTCTCAATATATCTACGTCCAGACGTAAGAATTGTTGCTTCATCATGGCTTGAAAAAAATTTACCCAATAATTCAACTATTATGATTGAGGGAGGAAACATGATCGATATTCCTCTGAGTGGCAATTTTAATCGTTCATCATATGACTTCTATAATTTTGATTATGATAAACTTACAAGAATGAATATCTATAAAGGACTTGAAAATTCAGATTACTTTATAGTGCAAAGTAGAAGAGTTTTTCTAAATCATCAAAGGTCAAGAGTTTATTTCCCGAAAACTGCACATTTTTATGATTTACTTTTTTCTAAAAAACTTGGATTTGAGGAAATTAAAGAGTTCAATTCATATCCAATGTTAAGTTTTAATAACTTTAAAATAGAATTTCCTGATGAAAACGCAGAAGAAACATGGAGCGTATTTGATCATCCAGTGATACGAATTTTTAAAAAAATTAATCATATACAAAAAGAGGGGTTTGCAAAAAAATTTAATGAATAAAAAAGAAAAAATTATACTTCTATTGATTATCTTGCTTGGAACATTTTTCAGGATATATGGAATTAATTGGGACCAAAATCAACATCTTCATCCAGACGAACGTTTTTTAACAATGGTTACTGAATCAATAAAATGGCCAAATAATATTTATGAATATTTTTCAACTGATAGATCTACTCTAAATCCACATAATATGAATTTCTCTTTTTTTATATATGGTACTTTCCCTATTTTTTTAACCAAATTTCTTTCAGAAATTTTTAAATATACTGATTATAATAGTTTAACTATTTTCGGCAGATTTCTATCTGGATTTTTTGATATTTTAGTAATTATTATTGTTTTCCTAATTGGAAGAGTTATTTTTTCTATAAGAGCTGGGCTAGCTGCATCTTTTATATACTCAATTAGCGTTTTACCTATTCAACTTTCTCATTTTTATGCAACAGATACATTTCTAAATTTTTTTTTAATTTCTAGTTTCTATCTATTAATAAGATATGTCTATTCAAGGAGTTATTTTTGGATAATACCATCTGGAGTAACTTACGGAATAGCACTTGCTTCAAAAATAAGTGCAATAACCTATATTTCTTCTTTCATAATTATTTTTTTATTAATAATTAATTTAAAAAAAAGAATATTTATATCAATTATTTATTTTTGTTTAATTATTTTTTTAACTTTTAGAATTTTTCAACCATATGCTTTTCTTAATAAAACTTTTTTTAATTTTAATCCAAAATTTATTCAAAATTTACAGGAATTAAAATATATGTCTCAACCAGGGTCAACTTTTCCCCCATCTATTCAATGGAATAACACACCTAAAATTATTTTTCCATTAAAAAATATTATTTTTTGGGGGATGGGTATACCAATTGCAACTACTTCACTATTGGGTATAATATATGCAATATTTATTATCTTTAAAAAAAGAAAAAAAATATTTAATAATTTTTGGGGTCAAGATAAAAAAACTATTATAACTATATCTATAATTTCAAATATAATAATAGTTTTTATTTTTCAAAGTATTCAATTCGTAAAACCTCTCAGGTATTTTATAATTATCTACCCATTACTCTCTATATTATCTGGATTAATAATAAATGATATTTTTAATTTTACGTATAAAAAAAACCCTAAAATATCAATAGTTTTAGGCTGCATATGGCTTAGCACTCTGATTATTTGGCCATTTTCATTTATTTCCATATATAGAAATAATCACTCTCGAGTCTATGCATCTGAATGGATTTATATAAATATTCCACATAAATCAATTCTCGGTATTGAACATTGGGATGATGGACTTCCTCTTAGCCTAGACGTATCAAGAATTAATAATTTATATAAATTTGAAGAACTACCCATGTTTAATGCTGACTCAGAAGAAAAATGGCTATCCCTAAATGAAAAATTTGAAAAAATTGATTATATTATAATAACTAGCAATAGAGCATATGGATCACTATACAGGTTGCCAGAAAAATATCCTATAACCATTCAGTATTATAAAGATCTATTTAATGATAAATTAAGATTCAAAAAAATAGCAGAATTTATATCTAGGCCATCTATTTTTGGCTTTGAATTTATAGACGATAATGCTGATGAAACATTTACTGTTTATGACCATCCAAGAGTAAGTATATTTAAAAAAATTAAATTATAGATAGCTATTAATCAAAATATATAATATATAAATATATTTCTACTCATTAAATAGATTTAGATATCAATAGCTATTTAATCTTTCTTGCTGCAATAAATAAATATGGACCTTTTTTTGTATTTTTTGATGTATTTTGAGAAATAAATTTTACCAATGATTTTAAAAATATCGTTTTCTGAGGGAATAAAACCCATCTATTAAAAATTAATTTTGTTATTATAGATGATATACTTAAATAGTGAGAGATATCAAATAATCCAATTATTTTTTTATTATCTAAATAGTGAGTTGAGTATTTTACCTTATAGCCTAATAAATTTAGTACTGAAGTCCATTTTTTTAAAGAATATAAATTATAATGTTTTGATTTTTTTATAAAAAAATTTGAATAAATAGAACCAAATAGTTTTATTCCAAACAAATATTTTGGCCAAATATTTGTTGGTACAGTAAAATACATATTTCCATTTTTTTTTAGTACCCTAGCTGACTCTTTAAGAACTTCATCAATATTAGGAATATGTTCAAAGCTTGAATTACAGATAATTGTAGAAAAATAATTATCTGGAAATGGAATTTTTTTTCCATCATATATTACAATTTTTTTATATACTTTTTTTTCTTTTGCTTCATTAATTTCACTATTTTTAACATCCAAGCCAATATCAATTCTTCCAAATGCAATTTTAGCAAAAAATCCATCTCCACAACCAATATCAAGTATTGGTGCATTAAATGGCTTATATTTTTGATACAAAAATACTTCTTTTGGTCGTAAAAAAGAAAAGAAAATTGGCTTATTTTCTAAAAAATCAATTATGTATTTTTCCATTTTTTTTATTATATCATTTATAAATAAAGTATTTGATGAAATTTATTTATTGTTTTTTTAAGAGAGAATATATTTTTAATTTTCTGCCTACTATATATAAATTTATGTTTATTTTTTAAAATATTTACTACTGATTCCACAATTGAAATAGTACTATTAGTTTTTATTAACATGCCCATTCCCGATAGCTGTATGGGGACCCTAACGCCTGGAATATTTGTTGCAACAACGGGAACACCACAATACATAGCTTCAACCTGAACCATACCAAAACTTTCAGTAGAATTGATGCTCGGCAATACTAAAACATCTATAACTGAAAAAAAAGAACCTACTTCTTTATTTTGCAATGCTCCAATGTAGGTAATATTTTTTTCAAATTTCTTTATCAGTTTTTTTATATATAAATTATATTCTTCTTCTCCGTTTAAATTATTTGGTCCAGAAATAAGAATCGTAAAATTATTTCCTATTTTTTTAATAAAATATGGGACTGCTTTTAATAAATAATTTAATCCTTTTTCAGATGATATTCGACCCAAGAAGCCAATTACATATTTTTTTTTAAAAAATTTATTACTTATCTTTCGTACGGTAATTTTACTAATTCTTGGTGATATTATAGGTGGAATTATATATTCAATTTTTTTTAGAAAAAATTTAAGAACTGTCGAATTAACAGCAAAATCATTTGTATTTGTAATTATTTTATCAGATAAAAAACAGACGATAATATTAATTAAAATTAATATTATTTCAATAATTTTATTTATTAATCCATCGGCAAGTTTTAATTCACATTGATATATGCAATATATTTTTTTCCTTAAAATTTTTGCTAAAAATACTGTTACTATTGATTCCGCCTGTGGCAAATGAATAATTACTATATCGCATAATAATAATTGATTAATTACATAAATAGGGTATGAAAACATAATAAATCCTTTATGAAGTTTAAAAGAATATGGAACCCTTATCAAGATAACGCCATTAATATAATCTAGTATTGAAAGATTTTTTTCATGCTGAGAGGTAAGAATATTTATATTAAATCCTTTTTTTACCAATTCTTCTGCTAGATTTTTTGTATAAATACTAAGACCACTTATGTATGGATAATAATATGTAAGTGTTATTAGAATTTTCATATGGTAATGATATAATGCATTATATATGAAAATTGGATTTGATCTAGATGGAGTTTTCATAAATAAACCATACTTTATTCCAAAATATATTATTGAAAGACTTTATAGAACTGGAGAAAAAGTTTTAAACTATCGATTTCCAAATAATTTTGAGATATTGATTCGTAAGATTTCTCACAATCCCATATTCCGCTCTAAAATTAAAGATAATATTAAATTCATAAATGAATTATCTAGAACAAAAAATAGTCTTTTTCTTATCTCAAGTCGTTTTAGTTTTTTAAAAAAAGAGACTGAGGAATTAATTATATATAATGGATTTAATAAAATTTTTAAAGGGATTTATATTAATTATCTTAATGCTCAACCACATATTTTTAAAGATGAAGTTATAAAAAAAAATAAAATAAATATTTATATAGATGATGATTTTTTACTTATTAAATTTTTGGCAAAAGAAAATAAGCAAACAAAATTTTATTGGCTAAATAAAAATATTAATAAAAAGATTACAAAAAATCTACTTGCAATAACTAAATTATCGTATATAATACTTTCTCTATGACTATCCTTGATTTTCTTACGATAATTCAATGGTGGTCGATTCTTTTTTTATTAGGAGTTATTTTTATCCCAATTACTCAGACAATTTTTTCTTCTTTCTTTGATAAAGGATATGTATTTTCTAAAGTTATCGGATATTCAGTTTTATCATATGTTATGTTTTTATTATCTATCCTTCATTTTATTCATTTTACTTTTATATCACTACTTTTTATTTTATTTAATTTAATTATTTTTAATTTTTTAGTGGCAAAAAAAACAAGAACATGGACTTCAATAAGTAGATTAATTCCTCTTTTTATAGCAGAAGAGTTAATTTTTATTCTTTGTCTTATTTCATGGTCATTTATAAGAGGGACTCAGCCGGAAATAATAGGTCTAGAAAAATTTATGGATTTTGGATTTGTTAATAGTATCTTACGAAGCGAATACTTTCCTCCAAAAGATATGTGGCTTACTCCATATAGCATCAACTATTATTATTTTGGACACCTTATTACAGCTGTATTAACAAAAATTTCATTAATAAATCCTAGCATTACTTATAATCTTATGATTGCAACTCTTTTTTCACTCTGCTTTACTCTTTCTTTTTCCTTAGGAACAACTCTTTGCTATCATGCTTTTTTAATAAAAAAGGGTGTAATTATAAAAGCAAAAACGCTTTTTTCTTCAGGAATAATTACCGCATTTTTATTAACTCTATCCGGAAACCTACATACCATATACTCATTATTTCTTCCGTATACACATGGTTATCCAATTCCAATTGGTGAACTTATTTTTTCTATTAATAATTTTCCAAATCGATATTGGTATCCAGATGCTACCCGATTTATTTATAATACTATTCATGAATTTCCTATTTATTCATTTGTTGTATCCGATCTACATGGACATGTCATAGATATTCCAATAGTAATTACAATAATAGCTATTTTATTGAATGTTTTTTTAATAAAATCTGTTAATAATTATAAACTTATTATTTTAGGATTCTTTATTGCAATTGCCTTCATGTCTAACGTATGGGATTCATTAATATATTTTTTATTAATAAGCATTTTTATATTTTTGATTGATATTGATAAAAATTATTTGAATATCAATAATTTATTTAAATCTGGTAAAAATATATTTATTGTATTTATAACTTTTTTATTATTCTCTTTTCCCTTTTCTTATTATTTTGAACCAAGCTCCTTAGCTCATGGAATTGGTATTCTTTGTGCTCCCAAATTTTTAACAGATATTTCCCGTATCGGCCCTTTTTTATTTGAAATCAATCATTGTCAAAAGTCCCCATTTTATCAACTAGCTACATTATATGGATTTTTTTATTTTTGGGTTTTATGTTTTTTAGGTTTTCTTTTTATCAAAAGGAGCATTAGGAAAACAGATATTTTTGTACTAATTATTATTGGACTAAGCACGATATTAATTATTGTCCCTGAGTTTATCTATATTAAAGATATTTACCCAAATCACTATAGGGCTAATACTATGTTTAAGCTTGTTTATCAATCTTTTATTATGCTTTCAATTTCATCATCTTATATCATGATAAGAATCTTGCACTCAGTAAAAAATAACATTGATTATTTTTATAAAAAAGTTATTTTATTTTTATGTATTATTCTAGGATCATGTCTTATATTAATAGTTAGTGCTTATCCATTTTTTGCAATTCCTTCTTTTTATGGAAAACTTGACTATAAAGGGCTTGATGGAATCAAATATCTAAAAAAATCATATCCCGATGATTATGAATCAATATTATGGATAAACAAAAATATCAAAGGTCAACCGGTCATACTTGAAGCACAAGGAGATTCATATACGGAATATGCAAGAATCTCATCAAATACGGGACTTCCTACCTTGCTTGGATGGACAGTCCACGAATGGTTATGGCGAGGATCATATGATATCCCATCTCCACGCATTGTGGAAATTAAAAACTTATATGAATCAAATGATATAAGTATAGTAAAAAAATTAATTAAAAAATATTCCATAGCTTATGTTTTTATTGGATCGCTTGAAAAAAGAAAATATATTAATCTTAATGAAAAAATATTTAATAAATTAGGATTTATTATTTTTAATAAAAAGGGGTCAAAAATTTACAAAATCTATTAATTCTTCTTACCTATAACAAATATTGTGTCTCTTAAGCTAGGAAATATTATCATTAATAAATAATTAATAATTTTGCCCACATGAATTAATGGTGAATCAGGGATTAATTTTTCTCTAAAAGGAGTATAACTGATAGTTTTATTCGCTTCATAAATTTGCCATGATTCAGCAGTGATAATGCTCATAAGCTCTGGTAATATATACTCCCTATTATGACGGTGATATCTATTGCCACCTTTTCCATTATCTTCTAAAAAAACACTGATTGGATACATTACGTTTTTACCAAATAACATCATTATTCTATTAATTGATCTCGTTATATTTGGAGTAGTTATCATAATAAATGCTCCCTTCTTAGATACCCTGTATATTTCTCGGAGTGATGGGATTGGCGATTGTGGCAAATGCTCAATAACTTCATTAAATAAAACTATGTCAAAAAAATTATTATTATATGGAAAATTTTCTTTTTCAATATTTATTATAGAAATATTTTTATTCGTAATTGGTTCATGCTGTGATGCAATTCCATAAACATTATGTCCTAATTCTTCTAGAGCCTTACCAATATGATATGGAAAGCAACCAACATCTAGTATTCTTAATTTTTTTTCCTTAGCAATCGATTGCACTTTATTTAAAATGAATCTATATCTCACTTGATGAATTAAAAAATAAGACGGGTCTTTTGATTTATTATTATCCTCTTTCAAAGAATTAAGAATCGCATCAATGTTTTTCATAAATAGGGGGTATTAGACATATTTTACCTGAAATTATGCATGAAATATATGAATTAATTTCTATAAAATTATCTTCTCCCAATCTTGGTATCAATACCCATTGTCCATATTTAGAAATTGGCGGATTAATTAAGAGCCCATTATGCTTCTCATCGCTATAATCTATTACAAAACTTCTTATTTTTGCCTTTCTCATTTCATTTGCTAATTTAATAAAATCAGCAAACTCTGATTGATCAATATCAGTATCTATGCTCTCTTTTATTAAACTATATAATCTAACTATCTTTGTTGGACTAAGAATTGTTTCACTCGAAAATATCTTATCTTTAAAAGCAGTAATTATTTTTAACTGACGATTGCTTCTGGCAAAATCTGACCCCTCTATGCCAATTGCATGCCTTGACCGTACATAAGTAAGTGCCATTGCTCCATTCATATGCAAAATTCCCTTATTAAAATGTATCTTCTTGTATCGACAGGGAAATACATCTACTGGGGGTAATAATATTAAAAGATTTGTAGCTTCTTCCAAAGAATGATCGCAAAGATTTTCTCGATTTTCCTCAATTGGATATTCAAAATCATCAAAAGCATTTTCAATATTTACATCTAATCCACCAATTAAATCTATTGCTTTTATAAAGCCATTGAAATCGATTCTTAACGAATAATCTATTTCTTGACCTATAACTCTTGAGACTACTGCTTTAGCAAATAATAATCCCCCATTTTTTTTCTCAGATTCTCCGATTGTATATGCTGTATTTATTTTTTGTTTTAAATCTGCAATCCATAAATCACGAGGGATAGACGCCAAAGTCGCAGTTTGAGTATCGCTATTTAAGCTTACAAAAATAATACTATCTGTGAGATTTGGGCCATCATGCACTCCACCTGCAGATCCAAGAAGTAGAATATTTACTTTATTCATTGATTTTTTTAACACTATGTCCTCAGTGAATATAAGCTCATAAATTATGGGGAATAAATGCATATTCTTATTCAAGAATAAACCAATTGCAACAATCACTACGATAATAATAATGAGAAATATTTTTCTAAGCATTTTCAATCAATCTTCCAAATTCAAGAGGATCTAGGCTTGCCCTGCCTACTAGGGCACCATCTATATTAGCCATTGACGTAAAGCTATTAATATTGCCTGAAGTTACATTTCCTCCATAAATTGCATTGTGTGTGCCTGATTCAATTTTTATTGACTTTATAATCTTTTCTGCATTTTCAGGGGTATCTGCCTCTCCGGGACTAATTGATGAAGGCGGCTCGTAGGCAACAATATCTACGCTTCTTGGAATATTGACCACTTCTGGAACACAGTAAATTGAATTTATATTATTTTTTTTTGCTAATTCGATTTGCTGAAATATCATCTCGTCTGTTTCACCAAGCTGTCGTCTTTCTGAATGACCTACTATAACATAATCAGCAAATTCTTTTAATTGCCCTGCATTTACTTCTCCAGTAAATTTTCCAGAACTAAATGGAGAAATAGATTGTGCTCCCAGATTTATAGGGAGTTGCAATTGATTTATTCTATCTTTAATTATTGGTAGAAAAATAAATGTCGGACAAAGAATAATATTTATATTTTTTGAGATAATAATATCTCTATATAAAGCCATTTTATTTAACCATTCTAATGCTTCAAATGTTCCCTTGTTTGACTTCCAATTAGCTACAATAAAAAGCTTTTTCATATGATACAATTGCTCTACCGCAGGTGTAATGTAAATATTATACTCTATGAATGAAGACTTGCTCAAGGACTTAAATGATCAACAACAAAAAGCGGTTAAGCAAATTGATGGCCCCATGGTTATCCTAGCAGGAGCTGGTAGTGGAAAAACAAGAGTAATTACATCCAAGGTTAGATACATGATTGAAAAAGGTATCGATCCTTCTTCTATTCTGTGTGTTACTTTCACAAATAAAGCAGCTATGGAAATGAAAGAACGACTTTCAAATTATTTTCAAAAAATTACACCAGGAGCAAGGCCTACAGTTGCTACATTTCATTCTATTTGTGCGAAGATATTACGCATTGATGGAGAACATATTGGCATCGATCCATCTTACGTTATATATAATGAACAAGATCAAATAGATGCACTTAAAGATGCTATGAATAAATTAGGGATTTCTATAAAAGATTTCAAACCATCATCTATGTTATCTATCATCTCTCAAGCAAAAAATGAATTAATTACACCCTCATCATATAGATCTATTGCGCAAGGATTATTTCAACAAACAGCTTCAAGTATATATTCTCTTTATCAAGTAATACTAAAAGAAAATAACGCATTAGATTTTGATGATATTCTATTAAAAGCAGTTGCACTATTTAGGGAAAGCGCAGTTATATTAGAAAAATGGCAAAACAAGTTTCATTATATTTTAATTGATGAATATCAAGACACCAATCATGCACAATATGTATTTACAAAATTTCTTGCTTCAAAGAGAAATAATATTTGCGTTGTAGGAGACTTCTCGCAAAGTATCTATAGTTGGAGAGGTGCTGACTTTAATAATCTTAAAAAGATTACTAAAGATTTCCATGATACAAATGAATTTTCTTTATCACAAAATTATCGCTCGACTCAAAAAATTCTTCAAGCAGCTTTTTCTGTTATCAACAGAAACACTTCTCATCCAATCTTAGAACTCTGGACAGATAATCAAGAAGGAGATGATATTCATATTCATGAAGCGAAAAATGAACTTTCTGAAGCAGAGTTTATTATCACTCAGATTGAATCTCAGCGTTATCAAGGAAAAATTAATTATTCAGATATTGCTATACTTTATCGAACAAACGCTCAATCACGTGTAATAGAAGAAGTGCTTCTTCATCACGGAATGCCATATATTTTAGTAGGTGGCACAAGATTTTATGACAGAAAAGAAATAAGAGATGTATTAGCTTATTTAAGAATGGTTCAAAATCCAAAAGACAATGTATCTAGAAAGCGTATTGAAAAGCTAGGAAAAGGTCGCTATCAAAAGTTTCTTATTTTTGAAGAATCATTTTCTTCAAAAAATAAATCAACTATAGAAATTCTTGATGAAGTTATAAAGAATACTGATTATTTAAAATTATATGATGAAAATAATGAAGAAGACAAAGACCGTTTAGAAAATATAAAAGAACTTAGATCAGTTGCAATTGAATTCTCTGAATTGCCAAACTTTTTAGAAAATGTTGCTCTTGTACAAAATACAAATATGCCAGATGATAAAGATGATGAAGAAAATAAAAATGCAATAACCCTCATGACACTTCATGCAGCAAAAGGATTAGAGTTTTCCATAGTTTTCATGATAGGAATGGAGGAGGGTCTTTTTCCCCATAATAGAGCATTGATGGATAAAAATGAATTAGAAGAAGAACGTCGACTCTGCTATGTTGGCATTACTCGAGCAATGAAAAAATTATATTTTACATATGCGCAAAGGAGACTATTTTTTGGTCATAGATCATCGAATACCGTATCGCGATTCATAATGGAATTACCAGAAAATGTTATAGAAAAAAATCTTAACAAAATAGAACAAGAAAAAAGATATTTCTATGATTAGTAAGGATATAAACGATAATAAATTACAAAATAAACTTATTAATCATCCACTTCAATCATTTGAATGGGGTAAATTTAGAGAGAAAACTGGCCTAAAAGTAATACGTCGTTGCTTGTATAAAAACGGGGAGCCAATTTTTGCTTATCAATTAACAATTCATCCAATTCCCAGAATTGGCTGGAATATTGGATATCTTCCAAAAGGAAATTTTACAAATCAAGAATTATTAGAAGATCTCAAGATTATAGGAAAAAGAGAGAATTGTATTTTTATCCAAATTGAACCAAATATTATACGTGGAAAAAATAAAGAAGAAGAAGAATTTGAAATACTATTAAAGGAAAACTCTAAATTAACTTTGTCTGCTCATCCATTATTTACTAAATTTTCATTTATATTAGACATTGTTCCAGGAGAAGATGAATTACTTAAAAAAATGCATTCAAAAACACGATATAATATTAATTTATCCCAAAGAAAAGGTATTACAATCACAGAAGAAGTTTCTGATGATGCATTTAAAAAATATCTAAAGCTAATGGATGACACAACCACTAGGCAAAGCTTTTATTCGCATACGAGAGAGTATCATCAAACTCAATGGAATATACTTAAAAATCAGGACAAAGAAGTGAATGCCCTAAGATCACATTTATTTATTGCTTGGTATACAGATGAGAATAAAAATAAAATTCCTCTTGTTGCATGGATTTTATTTAAATTTAAAAATACACTTTACTATCCCTATGGAGCATCAAGCAGTATGCATCGCGAAACTATGGCATCAAATCTTATTATGTGGGAGGCGATTCTTTTTGGCAAAAAAAATGGGTGCATTAATTTTGATATGTGGGGAGCGCTTGGGCCAACGCCAAATACAGAAGACCCATGGTATGGTTTTCATAAATTTAAAGAAGGATATGGCGGAGAATTAGTTGAATATATAGGAAGTTATGATTTTATTCTTAATGATATTTTTTATAAACTATATAAACTAGTAGATAAAATACGGTGGTTTATTTTAAAAATTAAAAAATAAAATGCAAAAAATATTAAATAGAATTGAAAAAATACATATACTTTATATTGTAATTTTTTTATTTTCACTTTCATTTATTTCATACGGAAATACTTTGGGAAACAGCCTCTTCTTCGATGATGAAGATTTTATTTATAAAAATATTTACGTTCAGAAATTTTCCATCGTAGATATATTTACTCACAATCTTATCGCTGGTGCAGGAAAAATAAGCAATTATTATCGTCCAGTATTATCCATCATATATTCTATTATTTATAGTATTTCCATGGACAATGGTATGCTTTATCATCTTGCTGGAATCATTTTACATGCTGGTACTGGAACTGCTCTATTTTTATTATTAAAAAAAATGTTTTCATCTACTGGAATAGCGCTTATTTCATCGGTGATTTTTATTATCCATCCAATAAATACAGAGGCTGTAGCATATGCATCTGGAATAAATGATCCATTATCTTCTCTCTTTATGATTTCTACAATAATTATTTCATTAGGCAACAATAAATACAAAAAAATTATCTCTGCATTTTTATTTACCATCGCACTTCTAAGCAGGGAGACTGCCATCATTACTCCAGCACTCATATTTATAATTTTTCTTTTCGAAACAAAATCTATAAAAGAAACATTTATAAAAACAAAAAGCATAATACCTCTTATAATTATCGCGCTATTATATTTTTTACTAAGATTAACTATTCTTAATTTTCAGAATACTTTAAATTTTTTTCCTGTTGCAACGGCATATTCTACAAATATTATATTTAGAGTATTAACTTTTTTTTCTATTATTCCTGAATATATTGCACTTATTTTTTTTCCAAAGACATTAAACATTGAACGGGAAGTTCCAGTAGTAATTTCATATTTTTCCAAAATATCTTTTTTTATAATAATTATGCTTATTGGTATCTTTGATCTATGTCTAAAATATTTCAATAAATATCCCGTATTTCTTTTCTCTTTTTTATGGTTTTTTATAACTATCTCGCCAACAATGGGAATCATTCCAATCAATGGAATAATGTATGAACATTTTCTATATTTATCATCGATTGGTATTTTTTTACCATTTTCTTTTTGTTTTATAACTGTTTTAAAAAAGATTTCAAATAAATCTGCCATTTTAATTACTTTCTTATTATTGATATTTTTAATTGGACTCATCATTAGAACTATTAATCGAAATAATGACTGGAATAATCCAATAACTTTCTATACACAAACTATAAAAATAAATTCAAATAGTGCAAGATTGCATAATAATTTAGCAATGGCTTTTGCAGAAAATAAACAAAATAAAGAAGCGATTAAGGAATATAAAGAAGCAATTAGAATAAATGATATCTATGCAGAGACACATTTCAACCTTGCTAATTCTTATGTGGGCATAAATGATTTGAAAAATGCTGAAGCAGAATATAAAAAAGCCCTAGAAATAAATCCTCTTTTTTTACGAGGATATACAAATCTTGTTTCACTTTATAAATATCAAAAAAGGAATAAAGATAAAGAAGAAATAATAAAATATGTAAATAAAATAGCAGAAAAAAATAAAGAGATATTACCATTCATAAAGTATCTTAAGGGTTTATAAAATTCTCTGCCTTTATCAAAGTCAATAATTCAAATAAATCTATTAATTATATTTCTTTTTTTCAATTCTAATTAAATCTTTAAACATACTATATATTAATAAAATTAAACGTAAATAACGCTTATGCATGACACAAATAAAAGATTAAGTAAGGTAGATTTTCATTAATTTTCGTGCTAAAATACAACTATATTCCGTGATAGCTCAACGGTAGAGCAGGTCGCTGTTAACGACAAGGTTCTAGGTTCGAATCCTAGTCGCGGAGCCAGAGTTGATTATCTGCGTAATTTAGTATTGTATCAAAGGGTTTTAGCCCGTCATATCGGACTAATTTACCTTCTACTCTAAGATTCGATAGTACGAGCTTGATTAACTGCCTTCTTTCCTCAACTTCCGAACTTTTGAAAAGCTCGTAAGCCCGATTTGACAGTTCTAACAGGTATTTAGCCGTGATGTAGTAGTTGTCTTCGGCTTCTTGTAGCATAGCAAGACGAGTATCAATATCTGCTATTTGCTCACGGAAGGACTGATAAAACTTGTCATACTCATCGTCAGTAATACGCCCTTTGAGCTTATCCAAGTAAAGATTATCCATCATATTTGTAATAGTTGCGTGTTCTTTGGTTAATTTTTCGAATTGCTTATTGTGAAAGTCCATCTTGTCTTGGTGTACTGTGTTTAGGTTTTCAACTATTTGCTCCAAAACCCAATCGGGAAGCTGTAGACGCTTGAATACATTGCCTACCTGCTCGGTTATAGTGTCCTCTCGTAGCCACTGTGCCCCATGTTTGCCGTTGTATTGCGTACAATGGTAATAAATAATTCCCTTGTGCTTTTCAGGAGTTATAGAAAGCCCACAATGCCCGCATCTTAGTAATCCTCGGTACATATAAGATAAGCCTGCAAACTTATATCTCTTTTTATTAAACCCTGCTTTTATTTTTTGAACTTGGTCAAATAAGGCTTTGGTAATAATAGGTGGGTATTTGTGAGGATATAACTTTTTATTCCATACCATCATGCCATAGTAAAACGGGTCTTTGAGGTATTTATCGGTAAGACCATGAGACCAATCAACTCCATATTCTTCTTTTAACTTCTTGCGTAATAAATCCATTGAAAAACTGCCCGTTGCATACCATTCGTAGGCTTTTTGGATTATGCGAGAGGCAAGCTCGTCAACTACTATTTCAGTTTTGTCCTTGCTTATAGGAACTCGTTTATATCCATACGAGGGCTTGCTGGGATATGTACCCATTCTTAGCATTTGTTCTTGTGCCCTTTTTACATTGTCGCTAATAGCGTCAGAGTAGTATTTTGCAAGACCAAGGCTAATACTGAAATTAAACTTTTCAACTGCGGATAACTGGCTATTGATAACTTGTCCGTCTGATACAAAGTGAAGTTCTACCTCATCTTTTAGGGCTTTATCGTATAGCGTAGAAACCCGTTTATCAAAAATGTTACGGGATAATCTATCTACCTTGTCAAAGCAAACTGCTATTTTTTCTTTTTGGTCAAGAACAAAATCAAGGATACTGTCAAAATCACTACGCTGGGTTTTATATGCACTTTCATCAAAACTAAACTCTTTAAGTATTTCAAAGTTTTTATTTTGACCATACTTCTTCATTCTAGCCAATTGAGCAGGTAGCGAGTTATTGGCTTCTTTTTGTTCTTCTGTTGATACCCTAGCTATTATTATTGCTTTCATTTTTATTATGAATAATTTCTTGTTCCCTTACAGTAGGGAAACCTTGAACAACCGTAAAACTTTCCACGACGACCATTTCGAAGAATCATAGGGGAATTACAGCGTGGGCAGGCTGTGTCAGTTAGAATAGGCGCTGGTCTTGGTGCAGATGTTGTTTGGTAGACACTGATATTTTTACATTTGTTACAAAACCTTCCGTAACCAGTAATTAAAGATGCGTCTTTAAAATCACTTGTTGACCTCACCTCTTTGCATTTGGGGCACTCTCTCATATCTCCATTTTGTAATCCCTCAATCGTCCCATGTATGTTTTGGAGAAGAGAGTTAGCATTTTCTGGGTTTTTGAGTAAGTTTCCAATCCTATCATCAATGCTCGCTATCGGATTTTGTCCGCTATTAAATTTATTAATTCGCAAGAACTTATATCCGTAACTCTCTAATACTTTTTGACGATATACGTCATCATCGGAATAATAATCCTTATAGTTAAACTCGTTTACTTCATCAACTTCTTTGAAGTGCTCTTGAAAACCATCATATTCAATAATGATTTTGTGTTCTTTGTGACGCTCGTCGGTGTAGATAAGAAGAAAATCAACCTTGTAGGCTGGATGTGTATATGTACGGTCTAATTGTTTGAGATATTTGCCTATTTCAAATTGGGGCATAAACTCAATAGAATTTTTATGTTCTTTCCAAAAATTTGTTTGATAAAACCAATTCAAAACTTCTGGTTCCATCTTGGACTTTTCATCAACCTCTGAAACAGAATGCTCTTTTCGAGCTTCCTCTAACATATACTGGTAATGTCTCAACGCCTCTCCTGCAGAGCCTGTAAAGTCTTCAAGGGGCTTACTTAATACAAAATGAACACACTCCTTGGCACGACTAAAGCCAACGTTCAAACGCTGTGCTTTTATCTGACCGTCCTCTTCAACATCAACATTGCTTAAATCTTTGATGAACACGCCCCAAAGCTTGTCACTGTGGGTAGATGCGACCATTGAATAGTAGATAACATCACGCTCTTCACCTTGGCACGTATCAAAAGTCATTATCTTGAGTTGCAATTTGTCTTGAAAATAATCCCATTCTGGCATTTTGCCTATCATTTCTACTAACAGCTTCTGTTGATTTGTATGCGGTGTAATAATGCCAACGCTTATTGCCTTATCTTCATCTTTTAGTCGTTTTAGTTCAGAAACAATAAACTCAACCTCTTTAGCATTGGTATTAGGATAAAGCTCATCGGCAGAAGTGGCCTTAACATGTGAGAACTTAATAACCTCATCTATGGATTTCCCACGAATTTTCATTACCTGCAAACTATCTTGGTAGAAATACTTATTCGAATAAGAGATGATTTCCTTATAACCTCTAAAATGTTTTAGTAATTGGATGTTGTAATTACTGATGAACCCAAAAAACTCGAGGATGGAGGTTTTAATGTTAAATTTATGCAGCCTCTCTAATTTGATTGCATCAGTGGAAATGTTAGCTCTAAAGCTAGTATTTAGTCCATTGAGGTATTCACGATTAGTATCGCCTCTTGCTTGTGCAGCTTTGATGTTGCTAAATTGTTTTTTATCTCCAAGAATAAGCACTTTTTTTGCTCGCAAGAGAGCAGGGAATGCTTGCGCTATGCTTACTTGCGACGCTTCATCAATTACTACTAAATCAAATAGCTCTGGCTCTAGGGGAATATATTCTGCGTAGTCTCGTATGCCCGCTAAAATACATGGGAACGCTTCTTTAAGCTTCTTGAACTCTTCCCTTGGAAATCTCTGTTTTTTTTTAATGATATTGCGTAATGTTTGAGCGTCACTACTATTATGTTCGTAGAAATCAATTAACCGTCCGTCAAGAAGATATGTTACTTGAGTTGTAACCAAATCTTCAATTTGTTTCATGCGAGCTGCGTAATTTAGCTCGTGGATATTAGAAAAATCTCTACTCACTTTTTGGTTTAAGTTCAAATATCTTATTTGCTTATCAAACTCCAATTCAACAGTGTCTATGACAGCGTTACTAGTTATCGTAGTGAATTGTTCAGCGTTGATACCTATTTTTTTAGCTGTTTTTGGATATTTCCCAATGGTTTCTTTGATGTACTTGATGTCTTCGTCCAAGGCAATGATTGTCTCGACTGTCTGCATTATTGTCTCGTCCGTAAGGAGTTTGTGAGCAAGTGCTATGTAGTCAAAATTCCTCCTGCTTTTTTCGTTTATCTCATCACCAAATTTTTGAGCCGAGTCCAAAATTTCGTGTGCATCTTTCAGCTCTTGGAGCTGGTCGTGAGGGATGGAGAACGTGCTGTGAATAAAATTTTTCTTGAAACTTACATCTAGTTTCTCTGCTTGTTTTTTACTGAATAAATAACCGATTGCCCAAAGCTTCATTTTTGAATACTTTTGAATGAAGTGTTCGAGTTCTTGCAAGTCCTTTGAAGTAAATTGTGTGAATTTATTTACAGCAGCAATTTTGTTTGAGAAGGTCGTTTTTATTTTTTGGATGCCTTCAATTGCCAATGCCAAGAATTGTAAGAAGCTTTCGTAATCAGAGAGCGTTTTTATGGTCTTTGGATTTAAGGCTAGAAGCTCAAACAGTTTCATCGTTTTGTTAGAAGTGAGCGTGTTTTTGATTTGCCGTAACGAACCTCGCAAGTCTCCAAATTCAATGGCAGATTCGTTATGTTGTGATAGCTCTTCTATGTCGAAGATTAAATCTTTCTCATTAAAATAAAGTTCTAAATCAAAAAACTCCTGAATTTCTTTAATGTTTATATCGCTGTAAGCGACAATCTCGGCCTCGATGTCTTCTCTTAAAGAATTGCCAGACTTTGTAATTGTTTCTTCTATCGAATCGTAATCTCTTTTTACCGCGCGATGGTGTGTTTTAATTCCTTCAATGGCGCTTTGAGCAAGAATTGAATTATATGTATTGCCAGTTTTACCAAGTCTTAGAATTGGGTTTTGAAAATTTTTATCATAGCGAACCTTATTCATTGTCTGAGTAATCTTGTCTTCAACAACGTCCAAGGCCTCTTTTTTGTCAGAAAGAACCAATACTGACTGATTTTTCAAGATTGCATCAAAAATTATTGCTGTAATAGTGTGACTTTTTCCAGTTCCTGGTGGCCCTGAAACTACCAGATAATTACAGCCGTCTTTACGAATAGCAGACAAGATTTGACGCTGTTCGCTATTGAGTGGGATTGGACTTGAATACACAAGCCTATCTGGCGTTTCAGTGTTATCCCATTCATCTTCAACTTCTGGGTTAGAAGTTTCAGGATTGTTTCGGATAAAGTCATCTATCAGCTTATTGAAGATTTCTGCAAGGTTACCCCCTTCTTGCATTAACTGTTGCAGAATTTCCTCGTAGTCATTTACTAATGCTTCATCTGACTTATCGAACAAGCAGATATAATTGCTATTAGAAATTCGTACTGATGCCCCTCGGGCAGTTATCGGTTCCCCATTTGAGAAGTCTACTGTATCTTCAAGCTCAAAAAAATGAGAGAGTTCATTTAATATGCCATTGATAATTTGAGGAAAATCTTCCTGATGTTGAGACAAATACACAATGCGCTCCGAGATGGTTTGTAAACTGCCTTTTGTTCCTTTTATTGCATTATGTTCTTGTACGATAAACTCAAGCGCTTTTTTATTTATGTACACCTGTGAATCAAATTCTATATTTAGGGTGTCTCCATCCCTTGTGGTCGCAAAAGGAATATAGAAAATTGGGTATTTATTGTTGTTGAAAGATATGTCACCAAAATACAGATAAAAGTCCTGCTTGTCTAAAATAGTTTTATTGCGCTCCATTTCAAATAATTCCAGAAACAAATCAGCCACTTGGAGGTTTTCAAAAAATGAAGTAAGGTTGCCTTTTACATCTTGAGGTACAAAAACAGATTTGAGTTCTTTTGTAAGGTTAACCTTTTCTTGAGCGATAATGAGATTTAATACTTCTGAAATCTTGTTTTCTAACAAACGAAGGATTACTGATGTTAGCTCTTCCTCAATCAGATATACGTTATCTTCATCACCTAAATTAAGATTTTGTAGAGGTTTTTCGATGCTTTCGACGAACGGATGAACGAGTTCACTGCGGATAATTTTTGTAGCTTCTTCTACAGAATTTGTAAGCGCTACATCATATTCTTTTGCATATAAAGTACCTGCTTTTTCTATCTCACTGGCGACCTGTTCAGTAATTGCGTTAATTTCTGCAGTGCTAATCTTACTAACTTGAAGTTTTATTAAATCGAGTAAGTTCTTCGGAAGGTTTGTTTTATAGACACCTTTTCCAACTTTACTCAAAATATCTTTTTCAAAGCTTTTACTAATAAGTTTTGATGTCAAACTGTTGAAAGAAGGGTATTTTTGGAGATTTAACCCGACAAGCAAATTATCATTATTTCTAAACTTGATAGCACGACGCGGAAGCCTATGTTTATGGAAATCCGTTTCTAGGAAATCCATGAAGTATTTAGCAACCTCTTTTATGAAGTTCAAACCATTTTTCTCTTTTGGCAGTTGGTCTTTCATATTAATTACTTTTTATGAATCTTTAAAAAGGTATCTAAATCTGCTTTTTTTATTCTGTATTGTTTTCCAGCTTTCAAAGCTGTTAGGCGTTTTGCTTGTATCCATCGGTAAACAGTTAAATAGGCAACTTTTAATGTTTTAGCGACTTCTTCGATAGAGTAGTATTGTTCTTCTGCCATATTAGTTATATTTAACATTGTTTATCATTTCGTCCTGAAAGTCAACTAGCTTTAATGGCTCAAAACTGGTCAAATTTTTGCGAACAACATCAAAAGGACTTTTCGTAATAGGAAGCTGGATAGTTTTAGCTTCCGCAAATAATCTATACCAGCTTCTATCGGTATATTTACTAAACATTGCTCTTAATTCACGAGGAGTAATTGTACCAAGGGCTTGTTTTAAGCCAAACGCCTGTAATATCTTTAACGGTTTTTGTTTTGAGTTATTTATTATAAGGTCTGCAAGCAGAGCTTTTGGATTAGATACACTGTAATCAAGTAGCTTAGGTCTTTGTTTTTCCAGCTCGCTTAGGTAGTGCAAAAGGACTTGTTGAGAGATATTTTGGCTAAACAAATTTTGAAAAGTAAGCTCTTTTTCTATCGCGAGTGTCTTAAAAAGTTGTTTCATTTTTTGACGATTATTAAGTCTTACTTCCATTCGTAATACTTCAAGTTTTTTTCTTTCTGTAATCCTATCAAATAGGTTAAGTTGCAAGGCATTGTCTTTTTCTATCGCACGCTTGTCGCTCTTTTTTGCCATTTCTAAATCCTTAATTTTATCGTAGAAAGCGACTTCGTAAGAGTTACTATGCCATTTATAACTATGCCCGTCATTACGATAATCAGTTTGATTTACATCAAGAGCAAGAGATATATTTGCCTCTTTGATCTTACTTATTAAATAGTGAGGCGTTGATCCATCAGTAAGAGGAACATTTTTTGAATAATGGATAGCAGACACAGGAGCGGTTATAAGTACATGAGTAAATATCTTTACTCCCATTGTCTTTAATACCTCACGCAACAGGTCTGCTATTGTTATAAAATCGCCATCTTGCAACTCGTCAAAATTATTTTTATAAAGCAATTTGGGCAGAGATAATTCAATTGACAAAGTTGCCCCGAAAACGCCCGAGACATTAAATCGTTTTGTTAATGTTAGTCTTGGTTGGTATATTCCATTTAACAACTCTGATTTTGAAGGATTTTGCACAAGAGTAAAATAGCCTCTTGTAGCATTCTGTCTTTCTTTTTGGAATAAATTAACATCTGTAATCCAAAACATAGTTTTATCAAGCATCAGCTTTATTGTGTCTACCATATTTCATTACATCTTCAAATTTACCGATGACCTCCTTTTCTATAGATTCTGCAAACGCTTTGTTTATCGGATGAAATATGTTGATGTATCTTATTCCTACTTTCTTTGTGGGATAAAGAAGTCTATACCCGCCTTCAGGTCGTGTCAGAATACCGACAGAGCCTAAGTATAGGTTGTTGTCTAATACGAAGCTCGCAAAGGCTACTAAGCCTTCTTGTGGCTTGATGGGAATAATTTGTATTTCTGATATGCTCATTACTTGCTTTTCCTTGTTCTTTGGTCAATTTGAACAAAAAGACCGAATAGCTTTGTTAGCCTGTCTTTATATTCCTCGACTTCCTCGTCAGATAATTTCTTTTCATACATCTGCTCAAGAAAAGCCTTAAGCTTTATTTGCTTATCTAATTGCTCTTCCATGTTTAGCTAATTTATCAAGCTAAGGAAGGATTGTATGTGTTATCTGGGTAGTGAAATAGTTGTTGCGGGAAACATTTGTTCTAGGAACTATTTGTCTTTTTTGATGAGTTAGCGATAGAGCGTATCTTTAATTTTGCTCTTCTGTATGCTGTTTTAATAGAGTCCTCATTTATTCTTCCAAAAGGGTCATCAGGTCTAAATTCCTTTGAGATTTGATTAACAATTTCACTAAAGGGCAATTTACTGTTTTCTCGCAAATCTACTATTCTCAAATCTCGTTCAGATATGTAATTATTTGTTTTTTTAGGCAATTTCTGTATTCTTCGGTTAATTTCACTCCAGTTGTTTTCGATAAATTTGAGTAACTCGTTTTTTGTTACCTGTCGAGTAAAAGCTATATTAAAGGATTTAGTTACCTCTTTTGCTTCTTCAATTTCATCCTTATCCATAAACGCATAACTATCATCTGGCTCAAGCCAGTAGTGAATATCCGATAAATAGTCTGGGGAAGTAACTGTAGATGTGAGGATTATCTCTTTTAGAGAGTCTGTAATTCGATTGCCTAATCCTAATACCCTAGCAATTCTTGCAACTTCATTAGGATAATTCTTGATTAAAAAAAGCATCTTTTGAATTTCTGCTTCTGATTGGTCTTTTCTTTTATAATCACTCATTTTCTCGTACTCTCTCCATGAGTAGCCGTCAGCAGGGATTTTAAGACGTTCCCTTGATTTAGTTATTTCCTTTTCAAATTCTCTGCTATGTTCTAGTGCTTTTACTAACTGGTAAAAATTTTTATCAAAAGCAGGATAAGTTTTTGAATACTTACCTATTTCTTTCCAGTTAGTTGCTTCAAATTTAGGAGGGTATCCTAATAAAAATAGTATTTTCATTACATCTTCATTGACATCTCATTTAACGGATATATTTTATGTTTCGTTATCCTTTGAAGACTTACCTAACGCTTTTTGCAAACCAGCCTCTATAGCTTGCTGTTCTTTTGCACGTCTCTTCTCGATCTTTTTAATATCTTCCTCTGGCGCTAATTTTTCGGGAGTAATGCCACGGGCAAGTAACGCATCTCTGGTTGCTGCACTGTTTGCGACCACTTCCTTCTCAAGGCGATCTCTTCCCATCAAGTTTTGTGTCTGTATATTATGGTCAGTCATACCAAGCGCAAAATTTTTTGCCTTAAGCTCAACATCAGTATCAAAGTCTGCGAGAGCTCTATCGTTAGAAATGCCACGTCTTCTTTTCAAATCAGGAATATTAATTCCTCCATAAAGAGCTTCTATGTGTTTGTTTTTAAAGGTCGCAAATTCAATGCCTTGAGTTATTCCTCGCTTATAAACCGTCCGTTCAATTTTTTGTTAAAGAATATGAAGATGGTCTTGATAAACAAATTGCTTATCAACAAAAAAGGGCTGACGAAGACATCGAATTAATGAAAAAAGGAGTATTTTAGCCAAAAACCCATAAGTGAACAAGTGATTAATAATTAGTACAATATAAAGGGAAGGTACATATTTTGTCATTTGTATTATTTCCACATTTTTGGTTATAATTAAGCTATATGAGCGATATGGGAGAACCAATACCAGGAGCAACACCATTAGAAGCAATAAAAC
>SIBS01000009.1 GCA_009695045.1 Candidatus Levyibacteriota bacterium
AAATCAAGCTCTTGTTTTACAATAAGAAAAGTGATTGGTAAAAATATGAGAATAAATACAATATGAATTATAGAGATAGACTTGATAATTTTATTCTTATTAAGAAAATACCTCACACTCTTAAGTGGACTCATAAGTTAATAATATATGAAAAGCATATATAAACATAGTAGTTTATGAGCTTAACTGATAAACTTTATGATAATTATTAATTATAGATAGCTATAGATGATAAATGTAGATATTTTTATGAGATATATAGAGTATTTTATTTAAATAGATTACTTAGGTCAACAACGTTATTTTTATTATTTTGACTATTTTTTAATTGATTTGGTGTTGGCGATATGCTTTCAGTATTTATTTTTACTATTACAGTTGAAGTAGTCCATGTTTTTTGAATTGGATTATAAAATGTTCCTATAGTAACAGTATTATTAACGGAAATATCCTTAATTGAAGTTTTTTCTATACTTCCAAGCGAATTGTCTTTAAGTATATTTGTTTGATTTGATATGGGTATTTCAGATACATTATCTTCTAATTTAATTATATAGTTATCAGACACTTTTTTTACTTCCCGTATCTTGCCTCTTAGTGTATAGCTAAATGTTAATGATTGAACCGATTTATCATCAAGACTTATTGGGAAAATATCAGACTCTTCTTTTACTGGGCCAATACTGATAGGATAATCTGATTTTTTTATTAAATAAAATATAAATATAAAAAACGAAAAGTTTATAACTATAAAACTAAGTAATATTATTTTATTTTTATTCATAATTAATTACTATAATGCAATTATTTGTTCTAGATTGTCAAGCTTTTATTATGGAATAAGTATTGATCTAGCAAGTAGGAAAATATTGAAAATAATTTGCTGTAAAAATCCACCAATTGGAGTAATAAGAAGAAATAGTAGGATAAATGTGCCAAATCTTCCAATTGCAAGATAATAATTTGCATGTTCTTCTGGCATAATAAGAGCAAATAATTTAGATCCATCAAGCGGTGGTATTGGGAGGATATTAAAAATTCCAAGAATGAGATTGATGTCCACAATCTTATTGAGTACAAGCATCAATAGTGGGTGATTTATGCTACTTATAATAGTAATTTTTATGAGACCTGCAGCTGCAATTGCAATAATTATATTTGTTAGTGGACCAACCAATGCTACGAGTGCAATATCTTTTCTTCCATCTTTTAGATTAAATGAATCAACGGGAACTGGCTTTGCTCCACCAAATATAACAGGAGAGCCTGATAACATAAGTAATCCCGGGAGAATTATGCTCATAAAAGGGTCAATATGATTTTTGGGATTAAGAGTGAGTCTTCCTGATAAACGAGGCGTGGGGTCGCCGAGTCTGTCCGCCATATATCCATGTGCTAATTCGTGAAGGATTGCAGAAAAAACCAGAATACCAATTCCAATAATAGTCTCAAGAATAATTTCCATTATATATATATATTCTATCAGATTCATTGTAAAATATTCCATACTTTGTTATAATAGTTTTCTTATGGCATATAGGTGTGATTCATGCGACAAAGGAAGAATGGTTGGAAAGCAGCACAAGCATCATCCTGGTGTGGCTGGTGGGCGATGGAAAAAAAGAGCACCAAAAACTCAAAAAATATTTAGACCAAATCTACACGTATATCATCTTCCAATAGGAACTACTAAAAAAAAAGTCAAACTTTGCACAAAGTGTTTGCGACGCGCTAAAGAAGCAGTTTTGCAAATTAGAGAAGATAGTAAGTTACTTCTACAATCTCCATTAGCTGTATAGTTAGCTAAATAATTGTAATTTTTCAAGTATTTCTTTTCCTATTGAGTAGCCATTTATAAAATCTTTATAGTTCATTGGTTTTTTCCCCTCCATCTGAATCATTTGATTTGGTAATAATTTTATAATTTTTATTTCTCCTTTTTTTATTTCTAATTTTGTATGGACACCAGGCCATGGATAATATGCTCGTATCATGCAGTCTAATTCATTTTTATTTTTTGGGGCACTTATATCAATATAACCGTTTTCTTTTTTAATCATTTTTGTATAAGTTGCTTCATTTTCATTTTGTTTTATCGGAACAATTTTATTGTAATTTTCAAGTACCCTAATAATAAGTTTACTTCCGATGATATTGAGTTTTGTAAGCAGGGATTCGTTTGTCTCATCTGGTTCTAATCTATAATTTTCTTGTGATAGAATGTCTCCTGCATCCATTTTTTTGCTCATTTCAATAATTGTTACACCAGATTCAGTTTCGCTATTTATAATTGTAGTAGATGTGGGAGATGGTCCACGATATTTTGGAAGCAGAGAGTGATGCACGTTCAGGGCGCCATTTTTTGGAATTTTAAGCATTTCTTCTGATAGAATTTTTCCATAATCACAAACAACAAAAAAGTCGGGAGAAATAGATGCTATCTGATTAATTGAATCGATTAATTTTGATACAGAAATTACGGGAATATTGTATTCTTCTGCAAATTTTTTCATTGGATTTTTTAAAATTTTATTACGGTTTCCAATGCGATCTGGTAGAGTTATTATGGTTCGTAATCCAAAAAAATCGTAAATAGATTTTGCAACAATTGCAGAGTATTTAGAGCTACCAAAGAAAATAATATTCATATTATAAAATTAGATTTCCAGCTCTTCAAATATATCTTCATTTTTTTCATTTTTGTGTGATTTATAAAGTATTCCTTTTTGTTCTAATACTCTTTTTGGAAAAAGAATACCGTCGAGATGATCCATTTCATGCTGAATAATTATTGCAGAAAAACCTGAAAAAATTTTTGTTTTCTGTTTCCCTCCTTCATCCATATATGTTGTTGATAATTTATTTTCTCTATTTACTGGTCCCCATATTGTGGGAAGAGATAAGCATCCTTCTAATTTTGATAATCTTTTTTTCTTAATTTTATCTTTTTCATTAATTATTATTTGTTTTTTAATTTCTGTGATTTCAGGATTTATAAATACTTCAACTCCCGCATTTTTATCAGGTTTTATTATAAAAATACGCAAAGATCTTCCTACTTGTGGGGCTGCTAGGCCTACACCTTCAGGATCTTTTGTATGACTTAATGTCTCTTTCATTTCAGAAATCAATTTTTTAATAGAATTGTCAATCTTTTCAACCAGCAATGCTTTTTCTGAAAGTACTGTATTTGGAGCCACAACAATCGATAACATGATGTAATTATACTTGTTTTGATGTGAAAATTCAAAAATCTTTAATAAAAATGATTAATAGAATAGACGTTAATCTATTACGCTCCATTTTTTAAGAGATTCAAGAGCTGATTTATCTTTTGGATCTATATTTTTAAGAATAAATCTCATTGCTTCTATAGATTTTTTTTCAAAAAATGGATTTATTATTTTGCCATTTTTGTCGATGGCAATTTCATGAGCAAATAATCCTAGTCCATACCAAGCTTCTTGATAATTTGGTTTTAATTTTACAGTATGCTCAAGTATTTCTACTGCTTTTTCTTTTTGATTGCTTTGCCCATAAATAAGTCCTAAATTATAAGATATCTTGGCATCAGTTGGAGCAAGGTTATTTGTTTTTTGAATAGCTAAAAGTGCATCCGGAAGGAACTGATCATCAATTTCGCTAAGAATATAAAATATTCTAACTCTTGTTTTCCAAAAGACTATATTGTTTGGATAATCTTTAATTAATTTATCACTAGCACTCATTGCTTGTGATGCTAATTTTTGTGCAATATCTAAATTTTTCTGAGATGCATATGTTTTTGCTAAGACAGCATTATTTATTGAAAGTTCATCTTTGAATACTGGTTCATCTTCTCTAAGTTCAATTGCCTTTCGAAGATATGAATATGCTAAGTCATGCTTATTGCTATGATCAAGATTATATCCTAACGAATAATATCTATCTGCTCTCCAGTATTGGAAAAGTGTGAATATATAGTAAAGAGAAATTAGAGAAATAATTAAAATAAATGACCATTGATAAGTTGATATTTCTTTAGCATCCTTTTTACTGTAATTTAAGTTTGCATAATATTCTGCTGGCTTTATTTGTCCAAGCAAAATAAATGTCCAAGCTGGTATCAGGTAAAAATATAGATTTATGATTACTACAGAAAAACCTGTAAAATTAGTAATAATTATGCCTATATAAGCAGTAATTAGACCGATAACTAAAAAAACATCATTTTTAGGTAGAACTAATCTGTTATTTTTTAATGAATAAATTGCAATAATAAGAAATATAGCAATAATTAAAAGATGTGTTCCTAGTCCAAATATCCCCGAAGTAGTAAGAAAATTAAGGTATTCGTTATGGGCCTTATTATAAAGATAGTCCCATTCTGAAGTTAGATTGTGAGATGCTGGACGATATTTATAATATGCAAAAGCAAAAGTTTCTACTCCTGTCCCAAAAAATATATTTTTTTTCCATGCCTCAAATGCGCCTCTCCATACAATTGAACGAATTTTCAAAGAATCTGTTCCGCCAACTTCATTAATAAATATTGGTTCTCTCGATGATTCAGATGACATATCTTTTATAGGTTTGATAGAAGCATTTTTTGGAGATAATAATCTTTCCTTAATACCCATAAATGTGTATGGCTTAAGTTGTTCAAATGGTTGGTCTACGAAAAAGAAAAAAAGAAAAAATGGAAAAATAAATAACCCGAAAATAGAAAGAATTTTTTTATATTCTAACTTCGTAAAAAATGAATAAAAATTTACCATTAAAAAAGAAGTAAGCCAAAAACCTACATATCCACTTTTAGATCTAGTATATGTAAGGTCAACAAAGAACAAAATAACTAAACATATATATGCAATGGTAATAGGATTACTTATTGAAAAGTTTTTTATATCATTATTTAAAATCTTTGGAAATTTTATTGGTAATAATACCATTGAGATCGGCAATATGATTACGAGATATGCGGCAAGCCAATCTGGCTGTCCAAGTGTTGAAAATATACGAATAGTCGGCATAAACGATTCAGTCCAACATCCTACATCAAGTGTGCCTCGAAAAATATAGCAAGTAGGATCATATCCGAAATGAGAAGGAATTCCCCAGAGCGCTACTATTGCTGCAGAGAAAATACTTATATAGATAATGTGTTTGATAACTTTTTTCCCATAAGCAGTTTCTTTTGGATCATCTCCTGACGCAACTAATAAATTGCTTACAAAAGCAAAATATAGCAAAATATATGATGCTGTTGAAATTAGCCCACCATTAAAACGTGAGTAATATCCCCAAAAAGATACATGTGAATCTAGCGAAAAAATAGTTGAAATAACTTGTGATAAGAAAAAAAGACAAAGTGGTATATCTAGTACAGTTTTTTGGAATAATATATTTTTTCTTAGAATCATCTTTATAATCCATGCACAAACTATAATTATTGTGAAAACAAAAGAAACCCATATTTTATTAAATTCGAACAATTCATATGTATCGTTAAAAACTATGAGTGGAATAAGAAAAAAAATACTATAAAAAGAATATTCTATAATTTTATTTGTGATTATTTCTATTTTATTACTCATAAATTTAATTGTATCATACGATTTTAATTATAAAACATAACTAGATTTTATAAAATATGCTATTTGCAATTGCCCTGCCTAATGCTAGAATGAGTTAGCATTATTTTTATATGTTTGATCGTTTTTTTAGTTTTTTTAGTCATGATATTGGCATAGATCTGGGTACTGCTAATACTCTTGTTTGGGTGCTTGGTAAAGGAATTGTTGTTCGCGAGCCTTCCGTTATAGCAATGCATAAAAAAACAAAGAAAATTATTGCGATTGGCACAGAAGCTAAGAAAATGATAGGCAAAACTCCTGCGCCACTTATAACAATACGTCCACTAAAAGGTGGTGTAATTTCAGACTTTGATGCAACTAGGGCAATGATCGCTCATTATATTAAGGGAGTCCACGAGATGGGAAATAGGTTTTCCAATATTTTGGCAAAGCCAAAGGTAGTTATTGGTATTCCGTCATCTGTCACCGAAGTTGAGCGACGTGCAGTTTGGGAGGCTGCCCTTAAAGCGGGAGCAAGAGAAGCATATCTCATTGAAGAGCCAATGGCAGCTGCTATTGGTGAGGGTATATCTGTATTTCAGCCAAACGGTATAATGGTGGTGGATATTGGTGGTGGAACAACGGAGATTGCAGTAATTTCATTAGGCGGAATTGTTGTAAGTCGTTCATTGAGACTTGCTGGCGATGATATGAATCATGCGATCGTGCACTATATAAGACTTCGCCACGGCTTACTTATTGGAGAAACCACAGCAGAGGAGTTAAAAATAAAAATTGGCAGTGCTTATAAAAAAAGTCCAAAAGCTAAGACTAAGATAGTAAAATATAAAGATGAAAAGGATGAAGTTAAAGAAGATTCAAATGACAAAATGTACATTGTTAGAGGAAGAGATATTGAGTCGGGATTGCCAAAAAGCCTTAGAGTTACAGAGGTTGAAGTTAGAGAGGCTATATCTCCTGTAGTCTCACAAATAATAGAAGCTATAGCAGATATCTTAGAAGAGTCGCCCCCTGAATTAACTTCGGATATTTTAGAAAATGGTATTTTGCTTACTGGGGGTGGAGCTATGCTTGCTGGCCTTGATCATCTTATCGTAGAGCGAACACATATGCCTGTTAATGTTGCGGTGGAACCTTTGCTAAGCGTGGTAAAGGGAACTGGTCGCGTGCTTGAAGATGCAAAACTTCTTCATCGCGTTAAAGTTACTGGTGGACTATACTAAAATAGACTTTTAATAAGACTGAGTCACGCTATTTTTTCTACTATGTTACAATAATTTCGTGCAAAAAAAATCTCGTTTTTTACTGACTTTTTTATTCTGTTTTTTTATTGCTTTAATTATTTTATTTTCTCAAAAAACTGGAATCATATTAGGATTTCGCTATTTTGGAGAAGTTTTATTTTCGCCGATTCAGAGGATTATATATAATGTATCAATTGGTTTTCCATGGATAGCTTCTGATAAAAAAACGGATATCTTGATAAAGAAGAACCAAATACAACAATTATCCCTAGATTATCAAGAAATCTTAAAAGAAAACCAAGCTCTAAAAGATCAATTTGAGGTAGGTAAAGTATTTGAAAGCAAACTTTTACCCTCTCGCATTCTTGGTGCTCCAAGGTTTTTGCCAGGATTTATCCCTGATACATTTATCATAGATAATGGGGAGAAAAGTGGAGTGAAAGTTGGTCAGGGAGTGGTAGTAAAAAATCAAGTGATTGGTAAAATAACTAAAGTATCAAAAACATATTCAATAGTTACATTAGTAACAAATACTTCATTTTCTATTCCAGTAAAAACAGCAAAAACTGGTGCTCTTGGTATATTGAAGGGAATCGGTAATGGCCAAATGCTACTTGATAATGTATTGTTATCTGAAGAAATAATTATAGGCGATGAAATAGAAGTATACGGAGACATAGATAAGGATGGCAATGGATTAATGCCAAATATGTTAATTGGTAAAATAGTATCAATTGATAAAAATCCAAGTGCATTATTTCAAAAAGCAAATATAATAGTATTGACGGCATTGGAAAAACTATCTATTGTTTTTGTTATGTTGGGGGAAAAGTAGCGTGCAATATCTATTAATAAGTGTCTTATTTTTAATAGGTCTACTTACTGAGGCAATGTTTTTTCAGATCCCAATCACATTAATATTATTATTACTGCTATTTATTTTCTACAAAGAAACATGGGTATTTTTACTAGCACTAATTAGCGGAATTATTATTGATATAATTTTAGTAAAAACTATTGGCTTGACAAGCATAGCCTATCTTTCTTTTTTATTTATTATTATTTTATACGAGAAAAAATTTGAAATTTCTTCGAGAGCATTTATTGGTTATTTTTGCTTCTTCGCATCCATTGTGATATGTCTAATATTAGGTTATTCAAATATAATTATGACGTCGGTTATTAGTAGTTTTATTGGTATGATTCTTTATATTCCCCTGATCAAGAAGAGACTGAAAGAAGAAGAATTATGGTAAAAACTGGAGCCGCTTTTGGTGATTATATAAGAACTGGTGGATTCAATAGGTCAGAAGGTGGAAATTTATTTACCAGAAAAGAGGCTGGCATGCGTGATCTTCTCTCTATATTTTTATTAATTATTTTTCTAATTGTTTTTTTAATTAAACTTTTCTTTTTACAGATAATTCAAGGGAGATATTATAGAGGACTATCGGATATTAATAGAATTAAAAAAATCGCAATACATTCTTCTCGAGGAATTATTTTTGATAGAAATGGTGTGCCTCTTGTTTTTAATATTCCAGGATTCCGTCAAAAACAATCAAATAAAATAAACTTTATAAGCTATAAAAAGGCCTTAGGTATTATTGCGAAAGGAGAAAATAATTTAGAAATTGATGCTATGAGGCAGTATCCATATAAAGAAATTCTTTCGCATGTTATTGGTTATATTGGGCAAATATCAAGAGAAGAATTAGATAGTGATGAATTTAAATCTGGGTATAAATTGGGAGATATTATTGGGAAAACTGGCATCGAAAAACAGTACGAAAATATACTTGTTGGTATCGATGGAAAACAATTAGTAGAGATTGATAATGATGGAGCAATAATACGAAAACTTGGGCAGTCTGACCCAGTCTCCGGACAAAATATAACGCTTTCTATTGATATTAAGTTACAGCAAGTTGTCTTTGATGCCATGAAGGATGTTGAAAAAGGCGCAGCTATTGTAATGGCTCCAAGAGGTGAAGTTTTGGCACTTGTTTCCAAGCCTACTTTTGATTCCAATTTATTTACGATGGGTGAAGATTACGATCATGCATCAGATTCAGTATATAGTTCAGTATCTGAAATCTTAGAAGATAATAATAATCAGCCTTTATTAAATAGGGCAATTGGTGGAATATATCCTCCAGGATCTACTTATAAACTTATTACCGCAGCAGTTGGTTTGGAGAAAAAAATTATTGATAAGGATTTTGAGGTGATTGATAATGGATTTATAACTTTGGGAAATTTTTCATTTGCAAATTGGTATTATCTTGAGCATGGAGAAAAAGAAGGATCTATAAATATTGAAAGAGCAATTTCTAGATCAAATGACATTTTCTTTTATAAATTAGCAGAGCTTATTGGCGTTGAAAGATTATCAGAAATGTCGCGTAAATTTGGCTTGGGACAAAAGCTTGGCATTGATATTCCTGGTGAAGCAAGTGGAGTTGTTCCAGATGACGCATGGAAGAAGAAAATTATTGGAGAGCAGTGGTACCTAGGAGATACTTATCATTATGGTATTGGACAGGGGTACTTGCTTACTACTCCATTGCAGGTAAATTTATTTACTCAGGCAATTGCAAATAAAGGGATTTATTATAAGCCACATATTATAAAAACTGAAAAACCAGAACAATTATCCGAAGGTTTTTTAAGTAATAAAACAATTGAGATTATTCGTAATGGAATGATTGGGTCCTGCAATACTGGTGGCGTAGCTTGGCCATTGTTTGATTTTAAGGTAAAAAATCCAAAGCTAAAAATTGATGGAAAAAATATAATGGAGGCCGTAGATTCATCTGCCTCCGCTGATATTAAGGATTATCGTCATATTTCTATTGCTTGTAAGACTGGAACAGCTCAACATGGAGATGATAAGACAAAACCTCATGCATGGATTACGCTTTTTGCCCCTGCGTATAATCCGCAAATTTTTATCACTGTATTAGCAGAATCAGGTGGTCAGGGTTCTAGTATTGCATCTCCAGTTGCCAAAAAAATTCTGGAAAATTGGTTTACTAGGTAGAATTTTTACTTAATTTATTTCTTAATTCAGCTACACGTTGTCGTAGGATAATTTTTTATTACGATAGCAATAATTAATAAATAATCATAATATAATTATTATTTTTTTTCTCAGATTTTGTAATGTCTAGCTTTGAATTATATATTATTTTTTAGTATTTAAAATAATTAATTAAAGTAATGCATATATGGCGTGATATACTTTTTATATGGAAGAAAGAGAATATTATCTTGGTTTTTCTGTTTTTCCTGGAATCGGTCCAGTTTTTTTTGGAAAATTAATTACAAGATTTAAAAATGTAGAAAAAGCATGGAATGCACCATTTAAAGAAATTAGCATGATAATTGGAGAAAATCTTGCGTTGAGATTTATATCATTTCGTGATAATTTTTCTTTTCAAAAGTATTTAGACTTACTTAAAAGAAAAGATGTATGGTTTTTAACATTGATTGATAAAGAGTATCCTTTTCTGCTCAAATCAATAAAGAGGCCACCATTTGTTTTGTATGGAAAAGGCAAATTGAATTTTTCTTATGAAAAAAATGTTGCAATTGTTGGCACAAGAAAAATAACTACATATGGTCGTCAGGTAACGGAATTACTTACTAGAGATTTAGTTCAAAATGATTGCGTAGTTGTATCTGGATTAGCAATTGGGGTGGATGCAGTTGCTCATGCTACAGCACTTGAAAATAATGGAAAAACAATTGCAGTGCTTGGGTGTGGAGTTGATTGTTGTTCGCCTCAAGATAATCAAAATCTATATAATCGCATACTTGCTGAAGATGGAGTAATTATATCCGAATTACCGATTGGACATAGTCCAACTAAGGGTTCATTTCCAGCCAGAAATAGAATAATTGCTGGCTTATCAAAAATAGTTCTAGTTACTGAAGGAGATGAGGATAGTGGGGCACTCATAACTGCAGATAATGCATTTATAGAGAATCGTCCTGTTTTTGCGGTTCCTGGGCCAATAACGTCACAATTATCAAAAGGCTCTTATAAATTAATTGCAAAAGGTGCTAAATTAGCGATTTCTGCAAAGGATATACTTCAAGAGCTTGATGGACAAAGCATAAATAATAAAAACATAAAATATAAATCAAAATTAAAAATAAATAAGGATATAAATGAAGAAGAAAAAATAATAATAAATTTATTGAAAAATGAAACAATGCATTTTGATGAACTTGTAAAAATTTCAAAAATGAATGCATCAAAGTTGGGAGGCATACTTTCAATTATGGAAATAAAAGGTATAGTGTCTAATTTATCGGATTCATTTGCGCTTATTTATTAGCATAAATTTTAATACCCATTGACATTTCTTGTATAATATTATGACAATAAGGCATAAATTATGAAATTAGTTATAGTTGAGTCACCGACAAAAGCGCGGACAATTAGTAAATTTCTTGGCGCAGATTACAATATCAAAGCTTCAATGGGACATATAGTGGACTTGCCAAAAAGCACACTTGGCGTCGCAGTCGATAGTGATTTTGCTCCAGATTATCAATTGGTGAATGATAAAAAAAGTATTATAAGTGAATTAAAGCTTGCAGCAAAAAAAGCTGATGAAGTTATTCTTGCTACGGATCCTGATAGGGAGGGTGAGGCAATCGCATATCATGTGGCAGATGTTCTTAAGCAGCCAAAAGAAAAAATTAAACGAATTGTTTTTCATGAAATTACAAAAGAGGCAATTTTGGAAGCGCTTAATTCTCCTCGACATCTTGATGTACATTTGGTTGAAGCCCAAACAGCGAGAAGAGTTCTTGATAGATTGGTAGGATACAAGCTGTCGCCATTATTATGGCAAAAGGTTCGGAGGGGACTATCTGCTGGGCGAGTTCAATCCGTTGCGCTTCGTCTTATCGTGGAGCGTGAAAGAGAAATAGAAAAATTTGATAAACAACAATACTATACTATTGACGTAATTCTTGAACAGAAAAAGCAATTGATTGAATCCCAGAATAATTATAGTGAAACAATTCAGATTGATGATAATAAAACTGAATTTGAATTAATAGAAATAGATGGAAATAAAATAGAGTCTAAAAATAAATATAAATTATATGATGGAGATTACTCTGTTACAAAAACAATAATTATTTCTGAAAAACAGGCAGGGGAAATTGAAAAGAAAATCATGACAAAGAATTTTTTTGTTTCTGAAGTATTACAAAAAGAAATGCGTCGATCGCCACAATATCCATTTACTACATCTACGTTACAACAAGAGGCAGCAAGGAGAAATGGATTTGCCGGTAAGCGAACAATGTCATTGGCCCAAAAATTGTACGAAGAAGGATATATTACTTATCACAGAACTGATTCTGTAAATATGTCTAATTCTGCAATTGAATCTTTTAGAATATATATTAAAAATACATTTGGAGTTAAATATTTGTCTCCATCGATTCGTGTATATAAAACAAAGCAAAAATTAGCACAAGAGGCTCATGAAGCAATTCGTCCTACCAAAATAAATGTGACAACAGATATTGTTATGGGTGATCTTGGAAAAGATTATGCTAAATTATATGATTTAATTTGGCGTCGCTCTGTTGCGGCACAAATGGCAGATGCTATTACTGAATCCACAACCGTAATAGTAAATACTAAAAGTCCTAACGTGTCTGGGCAAAGTATTTTTACGAATGATAAATCAGCTGTTATGATTTCGATTAATTCTGATGATGAAAAAGAATATACTCTAAAGGCAAATGGTTCAGTTCTTGTTTTTGATGGTTTTCTTAAGATAAATCCTCAAGCTTTAAATGATAATCGATTACCAGATTTTATTACAAAACAAATGATGTCTTTTATAAGCGTAAAGGCAACTTTCCATCAAACTCCTCCTCCACCTCGATATAATGATTCTTCGCTAATAAAAACTTTGGAGGAAAAAGGAATTGGTAGACCATCTACCTATGCATCTATTGTCTCAACAATCCAAGATAGAAAATATATTGATAGGGAAGAGGCAAAATTTTATCCAACCTCTGTTGGTATAGCTGTGAATGATTTTTTAGTAACAAATTTTCCAGAAATAGATGATATTCCTTTCACGGCTGACATGGAAGATCAATTAGATAGCATTGCAGATGGTAAAAAAGAGTGGGTTCCCATGATTAGGGCATTTTATACTCCATTGGAAAATAAAATAGAAGAAGTAAAGGGATCACAGAGAGTACAAATAGAAGTAGAGAAAACAGATATGAAATGTGAAAAATGTGATGCTCCAATGGTAATTCGTGTTGGAAAATTTGGTAAATTTTTTTCTTGTTCAACTTTTCCAAAATGTGATTTTTCAAAGCAATTTGTAGAGGATGCAGGAGTTATGTGTCCTAAGGATGGAATTTTGGTAATTGTTTCCGAAATCGGTAAATCTGTTTTAGGAAAAGTGATTATAAAAAAAACTAGAAAAGGACGTAAATTTTTTGGTTGTTCCAATTATCCAAAATGTGACTTTGCAACATGGAAGCTTGAAGATATTAAGATAGTTGATGAAGTGCCTCTGGCAATATAGATAAAAAATAATTATAGGTAGTTAAGAATACTATTTATATTTAGAAATATATTGCAAGCATAAGCAGTAATAGAAGTATTCCAATTTGATTGATAATTCCCCATGGTTTATCTAGTCTGTTATCAAAATGTTTCTGGAAATTATAAGCCCAAGTAAAAGGTGGTATTTTGAAATTAAAAAAATAATATGGCATAGTTGCCCAATCAAGTAATTGTGCTGTAATTATCATAAAAAATGTATATCCAAGATTTGTAAGTGGAAAGAATAATTGAATAATTGCATATGAAATAGCAAAACCAACAAGAACATCTATCGTTGCCTCTATCCTAAGTCTTTGTATCGTTTTGCTTTTTCCATTTGTGCCAGCATCCCAATGCGGAAATGTATCTGCTGCTATATGAGAAAAAAATGCCAATGGAATTGCTATTATGGGGTTGGAAAACTTTGCTGCTATAATTGTTCCGATAATTGCATGACCAGTTGCTGTCATTCTTGCTTTGCCTTCCTATATTTAGATATTTTGACCATAGTTTATTATATGGTTATTTTATTTTTGTTGCAAGTAATTAATATTCACATTAGGAATAGGAGGAATAGGATTATTTTATTTTCAATCTATTAATCCACTTAATAAAGTAATTGGAGATATTTTCTTTAAAAATTACAGAGCTATCATTGATTCCGCTTTCTGATATTGATTCTTTATGCTCTTTCATTAATTTATTATCAATAATTGTCAAAATATCTTTTCTTATTGAAGTGATTGTTTCATCCTCTTTTTTTTTGATAGGATTTGGTTCTTGATAATTTATTGCGGTTGAAGCTTCTGATTTAATCCATTTGTCATCTTTTAATATAAAAATTGTTTTAGATATTTTTTCTCTTTCAACGCCTCTCCTTATAGTGTTTATATAGCCAACCATAATTGGTGCAATAATAAAGCATTTTTCAATATTTGTCAATAAATATATATAATTATGTATAATAGAGGCTATGATTAAGTTAAAGCCAGCACAATTACGCACAATGGCTGGCAATCCTGAATTAAGGAAAGATTTGTCTAAAAATTCAATTTATATTATCATTGATAATGTTCTTGATACTTATAATATTGGCGCGATTTTTCGATTAGCAGATGCAGTAGCTTGTAAAAAAGTTCTACTTACTGGAGTTACTGAGCGGCCACCACATACTCGAATTAAGAAAGCATCGATAAATACGACTGAATGGGTAGACTGGATTTATTTTGAGAAAACTTTAGATGCTATAGCTTGGCTTAGGAAAAACGTGCAAGGAATAAAAATCATAGCAATAGAACAAGATCCTAGAAGTGTCCCTTATAGCGCTTTTGATTATCATTTGCCGATAGCGCTGATTGTAAGCAATGAAACAACAGGTGCGACTAAAGAAGTTTTAGCAACAGCAGATGTAATAGTAGAATTGCCAATGTATGGAGTAAATATGTCTTTGAATGTTATGGTTTCACTTGGAATAGTAATTTATAAAGTAATAGAAAAATTACCATTATTATAATTAATTATATTTATTGACATATGTTCAGGAATAGTTCAAGCTAGGTAAATGGATTATATCGTTAATCAGCTTGAAGGCGATGAATCATCTTCTCCTATGATATCTATTAATCCTGAGGTAAATGATTCTGATAATATTTCCCATAGTGAGTCTCCTAATTTATTCAGAAATAAACTAAATACCATACTATCTTTTTTTGTAAATTCAAACTCAAAGAGAATATTAAATTATTCATCATGGATTCTATTTTTCTTATTAACGCCAACTATCGTTATAATGGCTATTTCGCAAAGATCAATTCCTGGTGAAAGATTTTATCCATTAAAAAGAGTAATCGAAAACATTATTCTCAATGTGGCTTCCGTAAATTCTTCAACAATAGCATCAATCCGAATAGGCTTAACAGATGAGCGATTACTAGAGGTGGAAAAATTACTTACCTCAAATACATCAGATGAAAATTTAGATAATCTATCATTAACCGATCTCTTGACGGAAGTTGAATCTACACAGCTTGCAGTTGTAAATGTTGCAGATATTTTATCTAGAAAAGTTCTTCAGCAAAAATTTGAAGAGAGAGTTGTAAATATTGAAAAAAAATTAATTGTAATAAAAGAAAAAAATGAAGAAGCTAATCCATCTTTTTCATTGCCAACTAATAATATAATATCTATTTCTGAAAATAATAAAGAAATTATTCCAATTACTAGTCCTAATCTTTCTGATAATATTCATAAAAGTAATTCTGGCTCCATATCGCCTTCTCCTAATCCAGTCTCAGCTTCTGAAAATAATAAAGAAATTATTCCAATTACTAGCCCTAATCTTTCTGATAATATTCATAAAAGTAATTCTGGCTCCATATCGCCTTCTCCTAATCCAGCTGAAATTCAATCAGTTGAAATAATAGATATAGTATTAGAACGGCATAATGCTATTAATGAAGCAATATATAAATTAAGTTGTTTAAAAATAGATATTAATAATTCAAATAATAAACGTGAGTGTAAGAATTATACTCCTTGTATAAGAAATAAAAAAAATGGTGCCATAACTTGCGCAATTAATCCCTTAAGACCAACACCAACACCAAGATTATTGATCAATAATCAAAGTATCAATCAAGGTTCTAATCAGGTAATCAATAAGAGAGCCATTAGGGAACCAACAAGGGAACCAACAAGGGAACCAACAAGGGAACCAACAATGGAACCAGCAATGGAACCAGCAATGGAACCAGCAATAAAGTCAACGGAAGTAGAAATTAAAACATCAACATCATATTAATTATTTATTTTTTAATTCTCATAATTAAGTGTTATATTAAAATTAAATAATAAATTATTTTATTTAGTTAGGGTTGACAAAGTTTTAAATTGCTTTATAATGGAATCTGGTATGTAAAAATATCGCCAAGAAGCATAAGGTTAATTTACCTCGCTATGGCGAGGTTTTTCATCCTTAATAACAATTGCTCCTTAATAATTATAAATTTACTTTAATAGAAATAGGATTGCTTCCGAAAATTTACTCTGTGAGGGAGTAAATTATAATTCAAGGAACACACACCTTGAAAATCAGGAAGTGGTAGGAACATCTTTTTGATGGAGTTTTTTTTAACTTCATCAATTTTTTTGAGAATTTGATCCTGGTTCAGGATGAATGTTGGCGGCGTGCCTTAAGCATGCAAGTCGAACGGTTGCGGTCGCAAGACCATGACAGTGGCAGACGGGTGAGTAATGCGTAGGAATCTACCCCTTAATGGAGCATAGCCTTTCGAAAGAGAGGGTAATACTGCATAGTCCCGCAAGGGTAAAGACCATAACTGGTCGTTAAGGGAGGAGCCTGCGTCCTATCAGCTAGTTGGTGGGGTAATAGCCTACCAAGGCGATGACGGGTAGCTGGACTGAGAGGTCGATCAGCCACAACTGCACTGAGACACGGGCAGTACACCTACGGGTGGCAGCAACTAGGAATATTGGGCAATGGACGAAAGTCTGACCCAGCGACGCCGCGTGGAGGATGACGGCCCTCGGGTTGTAAACTCCTTTTGCCAAGCTCTTCACGGCTTGGAGAATAAGCCTCTACTAACTACGTGCCAGAAGTCTCGGTAATACGTAGGAGGCAAACATTATCCGGATTTATTGGGCGTAAAGTGTGCGTAGGCGGTTTGGTAAGTCACGTTTTAAAAACTAAGGCTCAACCTTAGATCAAGGCGCGATACTGTCAGACTCGAGGATTGGTAGCGATGCTGGAACAGCTAGTGTAGCAGTGAAATGCGTTGATATTAGCTGGAACACCAAAGGCGAAGGCAAGCATCTAGGCTCTTCCTGACGCTGAGGCACGAAAGCTAGGGTAGCGAAACAGATTAGAGACCTGTGTAGTCCTAGCCGTAAACGATGTCCGCTAGCTGTGGCTTGCAGAAAATATAAAATATCTATTTAGTTAAATAATTTAATCTTATGATTATTAAAAGACTAAAAACGATATTCAAAATTATATTTTGTGCTAGCCGCGGCGTAAGCTAACGCGTTAAGCGGACCGCCTGGGGAGTACGGTCGCAAGGCTAAAACTCAAAGGAATTGACGGGGACCCGCACAATCGGTGGAGCGTGTGGTTCAATTCGAGACAAAACGAAAAACCTCACCAGGGCTTGACATACTATCGTACATTTTTCTGGAAACAGAAAGAAATCCGCAAGGATGATAGTACAGGTGCTGCATGGCTGTCGTCAGCTCGTGCCGTGAGGTGTTCCCTTAAGTGGGGAAACGAGCGCAACCCCTGTCCAATGTTAAATTATTCATTGGAGACGGTCCCATTATATGGGAAGGAAGGAGGGGAAGACGTCAAGTCAGCACGGCCCTTATGCCCTGGGCTACACACACACTACAATGGCGAATAACAACGAGCCGCTAGCTAGCAATAGTAAGCAAATCTCTTAAATTTCGCCTCAGTTCAGATTGGGGTCTGAAACCCGACCCCATGAAGCCGGAATCGATAGTAATCGCAGATCAGCATGCTGCGGTGAATACGTTCTCGGGTCTTGTACACACCGCCCGTCAAGGCAGCAAAGTCGGGGGTGGCCGAACATTGCTTTTTGCGATGGAGGCCAAATTCGGCGATGAAGCTTAAGTCGTAACAAGGTATCCCTAGCCGAAGCTGGGGATGGATCACCTCCTTTCTAAAAAACACTATTCGCCTTTGGCGAAAATCGTTAAATAGGGAAGGGGAAGACACCTAACTTTTTTTAGTGGTAACACTAAATTAATTTTAATTTCTAATTTTCAGTTTTCAATAAAATGAATTCTGGTTACGAATTAAAATGTGGTAGAAAGTGTAAAATACCAAGTGACCTCGAGTAATCGAGGGTGGGATGGCACTTGTTCTTATCCGTTATTATCGCAAGATGAGCTTGTCTAGCTTTGTTAGACGGGTACTTAGGGTAAGAAGAATATCATTCTTTGTTTCCTGCCACTTCCTGATTATTCTAATGAGAAATATTTATCTAAAGTAAATACAATTAATAGCCATCTAAATCTGTTTTGCAGAAGGATGGTTTTTTTGTATCTAATTCCATAATTGTTATGAACCTAGAAACTATGTTTTTTAGAATTAAGTGAACTATTTTATATTATTTATTTCATAATCATTTATTTCATAATCATTTATGCAAACTTTTTATTAAAAGTAATTAGAATTTAGTGTATAATAAATTTGTGGGTCGAGATATATTTTTTTCTATAATTATACCAACGTTAAATGAGGAAAGTTATTTGCCAAAAATATTGTCTGATCTTGCATCCCAAAGGGTAAAAAACTTTGAAGTTATTGTTGTTGATGCATTATCTCAAGATAAAACAAGAGAAAAAGCGTTAGAATTTTCTAAATATTTCACTTTTTATTTTTATTCTGTTGAAAAGAAAAATGTATCATTTCAAAGAAATTTCGGTGGACAAAAAGCAAAAAGCGAATATATTATATTTTTGGATGCTGATTCTAGAGTAAATAAAATGTTTACAGGAAATCTATATAAAGAGATTTTAAAAAAAAGAGGTTCACTTTTTCTACCTACATTAATAACTGAGGAGCGATCAAGCAAGAATATACTTCTTTTTAAGTTAGTTAATTCTGTAATTGAATTATCTCAATCTTCAAATAAGCCACTTGCTCCCGGAGGATCAATAATAATAACAAAGAAACTTTTTACACAACTTAATGGATTCAAGGAAGATTTGTACATAACTGAAGATCATAATTTGGTACAGCGAGCAAGAAAAATGGGAATAAAAGCAAAGTTCTTAAGAGATATTAAGGTTGTTTTTAGTTTAAGAAGAGTTAAGAAAGAGGGTCAAGTCAGAGTAATGTATAAATATATTCTTGCTTTGATATTCATAATGGTTGATTTAAGAATAACTAGCAATATTTTTATGTATGAAATGGGCGGTGATGTTTATAAGGATTTAGAATCTAAAGATAAATGGGGTATTAAGAAAAATACAACTAAATTCAGAAGTATTGTTAAAAAGACATCGTCATTTTTAGTAGATTCACTTTCCTAGTCTCCTTTTAATAAAAAGTTTATTCTGTTATAATTTAGGCTGTATTGTTGGCACGGTGGCGAAGTGGCAACGCAGCTGTCTGCAAAACAGCCATTCAGCGGTTCGAATCCGCTCCGTGCCTCAAATGCTCATAATTATTAGATGAGTGTATAATTTATGTCATCTGAAGGTGGTCATGGCTCAAGGGGGGGATTTATTGATTTTGAGAGTGCTTTGCCGAAAGAAATTGGAAAGGTAGCAGTATCAATATTTAATATTTTATTACTTGGTGGTTTGCCAATTATATTTCAAGTTATTGGATGGGCGACTGAAGATGATGGTGGACGTCATTAATATTACATGTATTTAAGCTATATTTAACTTTAAAAATAAGAAATCAAGAAATGAAACTGAAAATAAGTCTGGTCACTATAAGAAGCATGTAGGCTTAGATGTGAAAATTTTTGCGAGAGAGTGGCGATATATATAATCTTATTACATATCATTAAAATTAGATAGGTAAAAATCTCAGCAATTTATCAGATTATTTCCATTGCACCTACTCAAGCGATAGAGGAATAGATTAGTGAATAAAATTACGATTCATGATGAAGGATGTCTTAAGAACTAAGCAGGCTTAGAGTAATGCAGAAAATTCTATTAAATTGTATTATTTGAGAGTTTGTTGGAAAAATAGAGCGTAATTTGATTTTTCGAAAAGTATGAGTATTCACTGTGTATCATTGGATTTGTTTAGAGTATTTTTAATAATATTCAGCTTCGTGAAGAATATTGAATAATTTGTTATAATAAGTAGATTGATTATGTATTAAGGGTCGGTAGTTCACCGGTAGAACGCTTCACTGATAATGAAGAAGTAGATGGTCCGATTCCATCCCGACCCACTAATAAGAAAGATATACTTTTTTTATTTAATATAGTAGATATAAGGAATAATTCCAAGCACATTTATTATTGATGCAAGAATTAAAACTGGCGTAAACCCATATTGATTAGCGATAAATCCTCCCAATGCCGTTGCACTAGCCATGCCAACAAAAGAAACTGCGTCATAAATGCCCCATTCTGATGATTCTTTTCCCTTATCAAGGTGCATAGAAAATAATGCATTCTTTGCAGGAGAAGCTATTCCAATTCCACTTGCGCATAGACCCATAAAAATAAGGAGCGAAGCAGTTGTATGAGTAAATGCAAGACCAAGATATCCAAGCGAAATAATGCTTATTCCTGAAATAGCAACAAATATTTTTTTTCTGTCATTGCCTTTCCCCAAAAATTTACCAATAATAAGTTCAAATAAAACACGGACAAGCATATAGAAGCTAAATGAAAAAGCAGCAATTTGTACATTTCCTCCTTCAATATTACTTATTACAAAAATTGCAAAAATTGGAGTAAAAAAGTTCATCGCAGACCAAAGAAATAATTCAGATAATATAAATGCACGTACAAAAAGATTGAGGTGCGGATAATGAAACCCTTTGGGAATAAAATGTTCTCCAATCATAATTTAATTGTATGTATATATATTATTTTCTGCAAGCTTGATTATCCATAAATTTTTTAATACCCACCACCTCCACGTGCTCCTACCTGAATAAATGTTTCATCTATAAGAATTTGTAATACTGAATTGTCGTTAATATCATATTCAAGCCCACGTTCAGGTGAACCCATAATATAATTAGCTTCCCATAAA
>SIBS01000010.1 GCA_009695045.1 Candidatus Levyibacteriota bacterium
GGGTCACTAAAAAGTTAGAACTGCTTTTCTGTATAGGTTCACAAATCTTATATATATTTCGCCTTTTTTTAAAAAATTTTACTATCACATTAACCTATTATATTATTGTTGGAATATTTTTCTCAGATAAAATGTTGTCATTAAGATATTATAGTAATTATAGACGAATCTGTTTAAGAAATGTGTTCAAGACAATAATATATCTGAAGACTTAAATTAATTTATCTTAAGAGGACTTGTCGAATGTTGTGTTAAACCTTCAATTTCAATAGAAGCTTCTGCGCTATCAATTTCTAACTCTTTAGAAAGTGCTATTTTTAATACTTCATCCATGTGTGAAACAAATATAAATTTCACATCTTTTAGTACTTCTTTTGGTACATCTTCTAAGTCTTTCTTATTTTCTTTTGGCAATAATATTGTTTTTAATCCCGCCCTATGTGCGGCAACTACTTTTTCTTTTACTCCACCAATCTCAAGAATTCGTCCACGCAAAGTTACTTCTCCAGTCATGCCCACTGTACGCTTAACTGGAACTTTTGTTAATGCAGAAACAATTGCTGTCGTAATCGCTCCACCAGCAGATGGGCCATCTTTTGGAACTGCCCCCTCAGGCACATGAACATGCACATCTATTTTTTGATAGAATTTATCTGACAATCCAAGCTGACTTGCTCTAGCACGAATATACGACATAGCTGCTTGGCATGATTCCTTCATTACTTCACCTAGCTTTCCAGTAAGAATAAGATTTCCTCTCCCGGGCATAAGCGCAACTTCAATAAACAATATCTCTCCGCCAACCTCTGTCCATGCGAGACCAGTAGACATTCCTATCTCATCTTTTTCTTCAATTATAGTAGATGAATATTTTGCTGGACCAAGAAGTTTTGGAATCATTTTTTCATCAACAACAACTTTTCTTTTTTTACCTTCAGCAACCATTTTGGCAATTTTACGAAAAACCTTAGCTATTTGACGCTCTAAATTTCTAACACCTGCTTCACGAGTATATCTATGAACTATAAATCTAAGCGCATCATCTTTGAGTTCTATATTCTTTTCAGTGAGTCCATTTGCTTCTATTTGTTTTTTAAGCAAAAACTCTTTTGCAATTTTAAATTTTTCATCATGAGTATATCCTGCAAAATTAATAATTTCTAAACGATCTCTCAAGGCTGGAGGAATAGTATCAAGCATATTTGCAGTTGTAACAAATAAAACATCTGATAAGTCAAATGGTACTTCAAGATAATGATCTGAAAAAGCATTATTTTGTTCTGGATCAAGTGCCTCTAATAATGCTGATGATGGATCGCCTCGAAAATCAGTACCAACCTTATCAATTTCATCAAGCATAAAAACAGGATTTTTTGTTCCAGCATCTTTAATTCCCTGAATAATACGACCCGGCAAAGCGCCTACATAAGTTCTTCTATGACCACGTATTTCTGCCTCATCCCTAATTCCTCCCAGCGAGACGCGAACAAACTTTCGCCCCAAGGCACGGGCAATAGATTTACCAATAGATGTCTTTCCTACTCCTGGTGGTCCAGCAAAGCACAGGATTGGACCCCTAATCTTTCCCGCTAATTTATGCACTGCAAGATATTCAATAATTCTTTCTTTTACTTTTTCAAGGCCAAAATGATCTTCATCGAGTATTTTTTCCGCACTTTTTATATTTACAGTACTCTTACTTTCATTATTCCATGGAACTGATAAAAGCCAATCTAAATAATTTCTTATATAACTTGCTTCGGGATTGAATTGATTCATTTGCTGTAATTTTTTAATTTCTTTTTTTGCTTTCTCCTCTACTTCTTTAGGCATGCCTGCTTTTTTTGCTTTCTCAAAAAGCTCTTTTCTCTCATTTCCCTCTTCATTTTCTCCTAATTCTTTTTCTATCGTCTTTAATCTCTCACGAAGCATTGCTTCTCTTGCACCTTTTTCAAATCTTTCCTGTGTTTTGGATGCAATTTTTTTCTCAAGCTCAAGAATCCTTGTCTCTTTTGCAAGCAAATCGGTAAGCTTCTCTAATCTAGCTTTTACATTATTCATTTCTAGAATTTCCTGCCTCTCTATTGGCTTAAGTTCAAGAACTGAAGCAATAAGATCGGAAAGCTCTGACGGAGATGCTTCAGACATAATATTCATAAAAACCAGAAAATCTATTGACTTACCCAAATTCATTGCCCTGCGGAATTCATTTGTAAGATTGTTGCATAATGCTTTAACTTCCGGAGAAGAATCTAATTCATCTGGTATTTCTTCTATCTTTGCAAGAAAATAAGATTCATGATCCTCATAAGAAGAAATTCTTACCCTTGATATTCCTCTTACTTGTGCATTTATTTCTCCATCTGTTCTTATCATTCGCTCAATGCGACACAGTGTGCCAACTTCAAATAAATCTTCCGTTGTTGGTTCATTAAGTTTCGCATTTTTTTGCAACACAAAGCATACGATTCGCTCATGCTTAAATGAAGATTCTAGCGCTAACAGACTTTTAGGTCTTCCAAACGTAAGCACGCTATCTGTATTAGGGAAGATTATTCCATCTCTTATTGGTATTATTGGGACTATTTTTTCCATCTATTAGCAATCTAACATACTCATTGCTAATTGTCAATATGATTTTTGGATATGCTAGAAGCTTCATCATTCTATCTATTTATAATGACTACGTCAACATCTTCTTGCTAAATAACCCATATTATGTCTACAATATTTAAATGAATATTCAGCAGGTCAACTTTAATAATACTTCATTCATAAATGTCACAAATCCTCAAGAAACAGAGATGAAGCATTTGCATCAAGAATATGAATTTGATCTACTTCATCTAGAAGATTATCTAAAAAAAACACAAATATCTCAAATTGAAACATTTGAAAAATATAGCCTTATTATTCTAGATATTCCCATATTGCAATCCCCATCAGACATAAGAGAAGATGTGGAAAAAAGTTTTCTTCTTCCTCTACCAGGACTCACGCAAAATGAAAAAAAGAAAAGAATTATTACAACTCAAATAAATTTTTTTATTGGAAAGGATTATTTAGTTGTGCTTCATGAAGGAAATATGCCTACCCTAAATGATCTTTTTATAGAGTGCCAAAAAACACTAAAAAATAGAGAAGAATTTTTAGGAAAAGGTCCTATATTTTTACTTTACAGAATTATTGACCTACTTGTAGATAGTTGCTTTCCAATTCTAAATGATACAGCAAGCATAATTGACAAGATAGATAAAGACCTAGAATACACGCCAACGGATACAACTATTGAAAATATTTCCTTAACAAGAAGAAATATAGTAGTTATGCAAACCCTTATAAAGCCACTCTATCCGCTCTTTAGAGGGGTAGAGGAAGGAAAATATCAAGAATTATATGGATACATGAAGCCTTATTGGGCAAATATAGTAGATCATTTACAAAAGATATCTGAAAGACTAGAGGATAGTAGAGAATTAATTGAAGGAATAGCTCAAAGCAATGAATCGTTTCTTACGGCTCGGAACAATGAATTAGTCAAATTTCTAACCGTAATTACATCAATATCTTTCCCTTTTATAATTGTAAATAATTTATATTCAATGAATGTTATAGGATTACCTTTTTCACAAAATCCAAATATCGTGTGGATTTTATTTGGAGTTATTGCATTAGGAAGTATGATAATTTTATTTTATTTTAAACATCGTCGCTGGATTTAGCCTCAAAATTGCTATAATACTTGCTTTGTTGGGATTAATTATTTTTTTTGGGGTTGACATATTCTTAACTGAGACTACAATGAAAGCATGGCACAAATAAAAAAGACTACTAATGTGACTGATAAAAAAACACTTAGTATTCCAAAACAACAAAATATCCTACTAAAAGAGATTCAATCTTTTGAAGGAAAAGTAGCGGAAAAGGTGACTGATTTTGCAGGAAGCATGCCTTTTGCATATTATCATGTTGGCTGGTTTAGTTTTTGGATTCTAGCAAACCATGGAATAATCCCCGGAGTTCCAATTTTCGACCCTTTTCCATATGGATTACTTACGATGATTGTCTCCCTTGAGGCAATTTTTCTATCTACATTTATAATGGTTGCCCAAAATCGACAAGAATTAGTAGATGAATTTCGTGAATTAGAAGAAGAGCAAGAAGAATTAGAAGAAGATAAAGAGCAAGAAGAATTAGAAGAAGAAGTAGAAGACATACAAAATGATTTAGATCAAATAAAAAATGCTATAATTTCACTTCAACAAAAAATAGTTACCCACAAAGGTCAAAACGGAAATTAATTAATCATCCATAATAAATTTAATTACTAAGTGCAAGCATCATCTGCCCACAATCCTTTTTTATTTTTCTCAGCACTATCTTGACTATCTTTAAATTTATCTTGGTATCTATATGGAAGTTGATAAGTAAACTCATATGCATATCCTTCCTTAATCATTGCATCATTAATCAATGTATCGTCTTTTAAGAAAATGTAGCGAAGAAGTCTGCCATACTTATCGCGATTTTTTTGTGTCGAATCAGATTCCAGCCAAACATATTTATTTTTTAATAGCGAGGAAAGTTTGTCTTTTGCATTAATAGCAAAACATTCAATTGGATTTCTTGAATTATGTAATTCTGGAGTATCTATTCCAATAAATCGTACTACTTCTTGAGTGCCATCTTTTTCAACGCTTATCGTATCTCCATCAATTATTTTTACTACTTTAAATTCTATCCTATCTGAAAAAATATTGGTAATAGGAGTAACTAAAATATTTTTTTCTGAATTAATAAATAAATCAGTCATATTTTCTTTTTGCTGATTACCAAAAAACAAAAATATAAAAAATAACAAAATATAACTAAGAAGAAATTTTTTATTTTTTATTTTCACTTGTTGAATGAAAAAACTTGAATCTATCTTTATAAGATAATCCTTGAACAATACTTCCTAAAAATAATCCATGTAAAAAAGGATTTTTCTTGCGAATAGATTTTATTGCAAGTAAAAAAGCATATAAAATCGAGAAGTTAAACCAGTGATGTAGGTGTAGATGCCTATCCTTGCTATGTACCTTTATGTGTGGAAATACCGAGATGCGTTTTACTTGCTTATTGGGTAATTTTTTATGAACTATAGACTTTGGATGAGATGTTAATGTAAAAAATAAAAAACCCGCCAATCCACCTAGAAATAGTTTTCCCGATGCCTTAATACTTTGCTTCATACTCTTTTTTTATCATAAATACTCATAAAGGGCAAATTTGTTAAGCTATGCTTAATCTGTTAAAATTAGCCAATATTGCGGGATCGTCTAATGGTAGGACAACGGACTCTGAATCCGTTTATTATGGTTCGAATCCATATCCCGCAGCTTTTTAGCCTCAAAAATATGTTATACTCCCTAAGTGAATAAAAAATTATTATTAATTTGTCTATTAGCTATAGTAGGGCTAATATTTTTTATGCTCAATTATTTAGGATTTAAAAATACAGTGAATATTAGACAAAAAACTACACAACTAAAAACACCACCTGTGCCTTTTGAAGAAATAACAATCCCTTATCTACGTAAAAGAGAATATAGGAGTAGCCTTGGTCAATTAAATGAAATTGAACGGAATTCAAATTACACGTCTTTTCTAACTAGCTATTCATCAGACGGATTAAAAATTAATGGACTGCTCACAAAACCAACGGTAGATATGCCTAAGGGAGGTTTTCCGGCAATAGTATTTGTTCATGGATACATTCCCCCAACACAATATCAAACGTTAGAAAAATATAAAGATTACGTTGATTATCTTGCTAAGAGTGGGTTTATTGTTTTTAAAATCGATTTAAGAGGCCACGGAAGTTCGGAAGGCATACCTGGTGGAGGTTATTTTGGCGCTGATTATGTTATAGATACTCTTAATGCATATGCAGCCTTGGAATCTTCGAGCTTTGTTAATAAAAAAGAAATTGGGTTATGGGGTCATAGTATGGCCGGAAATGTTGTGTTGCGAAGTATGGCTGTAAAACCAACAATTCCTGCAGTTAATATTTGGGCTGGTGCAGTTTATACCTATGTCGATCTAAGTGAATATGGAATTAATGATCAAAGTTACAGACCAGCTCAGACAACTATAGCTGGGATTACAAGAAATAGACGACAAGAAATATTTGCAAAAGTAGGGACACCTAGTGCTACAAATATATTTTGGAGATTGGTTGCTCCTGCGAGTTTTTTAAATGATATACAAGGAGCAATTCAAATTAATCATGCGATTGATGATACAACTGTTGATATAAGATATAGTGATAATTTGAATTTGCTTTTAAATAATACCTCTGTGCCTCACGAGTTTTATAAATATCCAACAGGAGGACATAATATTTCGGGATCAAGTTTTGATCTGGCAATACAGAGAACAGTTATTTTTTTTAATAAATATTTGATAAAAAGGTTCTAACGTCGTCCAAGATCTTCAGCAAATTAGGAACAGCTTCAGTAGAGGTGTTCAAATAGCTTGATTTGTCAGTCAATTCTTCAGGTTCGAATAAGTCTAATAGAACATCAATTTTTTCCTGCATTTCATTAATGATAGTAAACGGTTTATGCAGGCATAACGACAAAATCCTGTCTTTTATCATCAGGTTCGAACCGAAAGTTGAAAGTATCTCCCTCTTCTGTTGAATGGTTCCATTATTGAACCAGTGGCGTGAATATGTAGCAAAATTAAATGTATTCCCTGATAACTCTAACCAGTTATTTGCTCTTTCATCTGTTTTACCAAGCTTCTCATTAATCTCCTTTTTCTCAAATAGTAATAAGTCCTTTTTCTTTTGATATTCTTCGTCCAGAATAAGGTTCTTGAGCCACATATCAAGAAGTTCATCTATTTGCTTCTGTATATTGTTGTAGAGACCTTGCAGGCTACGATTGATTGTTGTTCTATCTTTGACTTCTACTTCATTTTGTTTTTGTAACCATTTAATTGCCCAATTGGTAAACTCTTCGGGTATTTCCATTTTCGAAAGCAATGAGTCAACTTGTTGTTCAAAATCGGAACAGTTTGATTTATCACTTGACATATACCCCATGGGGGTATATCATAAACAAATGAAATCACATTACGAAGACGTAAAAATAAAAGCTCAAAAAAGGATAAACATTATTAAAGGACAACTAGATGGTCTCCAACGAATGATAGATGCTGATGAATATTGTATGGACTTACTAAATCAAAGTCTTGCTATCCAGAACTCATTGAGAAGTCTTGATTCAGTACTATTTGAACGACATCTGAAAACACATGTTACTCACCAATTCAAAAACGAAGAAGAAAAGGCAGTTACTGAATTAGTATCATTGTTCAAAAGAGTAAATAAATAGTATGAAGAATATATATACATGTCCCATGCACCCAGAAATAGAACAAGATCATCCTGGTAAATGTCCTAAATGTGGTGGTATGGAATTAGTGCCAAAAGACGAAATATCTCAATACTCTGTATCTCACTCAAGTGAGAATAAAACCACGAGTTGGAAGAGGTATATGCCTTTGATTGTAATCATAAGTCTCATTCTTCTTACTTCCCTGACTATTTCATTGAAAGATTTTCAGATAAGTGCATTAATCTCTAATTTCATGATTGGCTTCTTCTTAGTATTTTCTGGATTCAAATTAATGGATTTGAAAGGATTTGCTGAAGGATACTCCACATACGACCTTCTAGCTAAGAAATGGTTCGGATATGGATACATTTATCCTTTTATAGAATTGTTTTTCGGTCTCGGGATGATATTACTGGCTAATGTGAATTGGCTTTTATGGACAGAGCTATTTGTAATGACATTTAGTGGATTAGGCGTAGCCTTGAAGATTGCCAAAAAAGAAAAGTTTCAGTGTGCTTGCTTGGGAACCTTCCTAAAAGTACCTTTAACAAAAGTTACCTTAATTGAGGATTTTGGAATGGCTGGACTAGCGCTATTGATGTTAATAATATAGAATGGATTTTCATAACATATGAAAGGATTTATAAATAAAGTAACACTCCCATATTTAGTTTATCTCATGTACTTCTTAGGAGTTGGATTTCTTGGGGGAGCAATTGTTCATTTTCCAGTTAATCCACAACTCTACGGGGTCATAGGAGCTGTTGGAGCAATTATTTTTACCGTCGCTTCTACTCTCAATGAATGGATAACAAACAAACGTCATGTGCTTTATGAAGGAGCAGCCAAAAAGTATAATCCACTTCTCATTTTATCAATAGGTAAGATATTCTGAATAATTTAATACACAATATTTAAATAATTCCTACACACTTTGACTTAATAATAAATTCAGCTATTTATATTCATCTTTTTATTGCTATAATTTAATATAGATGAAAAATATATCTTTTTTAGGAGCAGCAGGTGAGGTAACTGGATCATCTTTTTTGCTAACATCACAAAATGATGAACAGATACTCATAGACTTTGGTATGTTTCAGGGGCCAAGAAAAGTTTCAAAATTAAACTATGAACCAATCGGATTCAAGCCTCAAGACATAAAGGGAGTTCTCATCACTCATGCCCATCTAGATCATTGCGGTAGACTTCCCCTCTTGATTTTCGGTGGATATGCTGGAAAAATTTACATGACAGCTCCCACTGCCGCCCTTGTCGAATTAATCCTGAATGATTCTGCGAAAATTGCACAAGAAAATATGGAACATGAACCATTATTTAGTTCCCATGAAGTACAAAAAGTTCTAGAAATTATTGAGATTGTTGAATATAATAAAACATTCTCATTAGGAAGCCTGAACATTACATATAAAGATGCAGGACATATTTTGGGATCAGCCAGTATCGTAATTGAGGATAGCATAAATAACAAACGCATTGTTTTTAGTGGTGATTTAGGCAATAGCCCAGAGGAAATCGTAAGACCAACAGAATATATTGATTCAGCAAATATTGTTGTTATGGAATCTACCTATGGAGATTCTTCTCATACAGATGAAGACATTACTCAAATACTTCAAGAAGAAATAAATATTGTTGAAAAAACTGGCGGCGTACTTCTAATCCCTGCATTTTCACTTGAAAGAACTCAAGAGCTATTACACAGAATTAATCATTTGAAAAAAGACCATAAAGTGCAGTCTGATACTCCAGTTTTCCTTGACAGTCCTATGGGAATTAGGGCAACTATAATTTTTAAGCATTTCAAGGATTTTTATAATGAAGAGTTGAGTCAACATGCTGATGACCCATTTAGCTTTGAAGGATTTGTAGTAACAGAGAACGCAAAAGATAGTAAGGAAATTATAAAAGCTATGAATCCTAAAATAATTATTGCAGGTTCTGGAATGATGATGGGTGGAAGAATATTGCATCATGCAGTAAATTATTTACCAAAAGATACAACTAGGATACTTTTTGTTGGATATCAAGCAAAAGAAACAATTGGCAGGAAAATTTTAGAAGGAGCAAGAAATATTTGGATACACGATACGCAAGTTAAAATACGAGCTCATATAAAAGAGGTTTCTTCATTAAGCTCTCATGCTGACCAACCAAAGCTTATGAAATGGATTTCTTTTATTAAAAATGTAGAAAAAGTATTTTTAGTTCACGGAGATGAAAATCAAAGAAAAGTACTTGCTGAAAAAATTAAAAACGATACTGAAATAAAAGATATTATCTTGCCAGAAAATATGCAAGAATTTAATCTCTAATACTTAGGCTAACAAGTGATGTAATTTAAATAAACTTATTCGGAATAAATTATATTTATTTTATCAAATAGAGATATTCCTTTTTTTAAAATAAAACCATTTGGCAATTCCATCACATTATTGTATAAAGGATTCCAAAAAAATATATTATTAGGAGATATTTTTTCTTTAATTTTTACAACTCTATACTCCTTATCCATTATGATAACATCTATTGGAAATTTTAAAAAAAAGGTATGAATTCCCCATCTGGTTTGTAAAAAAAATGGCTCTGGCTTTCTACCTATAAGCCCACGTACATTTAGAAAAAGGCCTTTAAATTTTTTAGAATTTATTTTGTGAAGCATTTTTTAATTATATATTATTTCTAACATAATATAAAAATACCACTTGATTTATAAAATCATTTTAAGTATAGTAATAAAATGGATGACACCAATAATGAAAATATCGAAGTGATAGAGAAGGAATCAAAACCAACACAAATAATTAATGACGACCTTACCGTACTTCTAAGTCTTGAAAGTCTTATAAAAAGAAATATTTCAAAAATAGAAAAACTCCGTGAAGATCTCAAAAAAAGTAAGCAGATGCTTTCTGATTCTTTTGAAAATGATCCAACATTTAGAGAACATGCTGAAAAAGCAAAAGAAACTTCTAATATTAAGAATACCACCCGACAGGAAATTTTAAAACAACCATCTGTATCATCTGTTTCTGCAAAAGTAAGAGATATGAGTTCTGAGTTAAAAGAAATTCAAAATTCATTATCAGATTATCTAAAGGAGTATCAAAGACTTTCTGGATCTAATGAGATAGAAGGTGAAGATGGAAATTTAAGAGAAATTATTAATACAGCAAAACTCATAAAGCGTTCTTCTGGCGATAAATAAATCTATAAATTATTAAGGAAATTTATCACATAAGGAATAAATATAATACATCCAATAATTACCGAGCCGACCATTGTTACCAAAACCATTCCAGCAGACACATCTTTAGCTATTTTTGCCTCTTCCTTGTGTTCTTTGGTTATTAAATCTACCATTTGCTCTATTGCTGTATTAATCATTTCAAAAGCAATAACTAAAAGAATCATTACTCCAAGTATCCCTCTTTCAAATGAGCTTACTTCAAAAAGTATACTAGCTAGAACAACAAAAACTGCAAAAAAAACATGTATCCACATATTTTGATTATTTTTTACTGCATAGATAACACCTTCCCATGCGTATCCAAACGAATCTATAAGTTTTTTAATATCCATAATAAATATATCTTGCACCCAAAAATGTAACTATGGTAATTATACTTCCCATAACACTACCAATGTACATCTCTTTTTTGGTATGTCTTTTAAGTTCGAGCCTTGACCATGCAACAAAAGGAATTACTGTAAAAAATGCATATAGTGGTGGATGATTAAATAAAATATTTATTGATATTGCGAATGCAAAAGCAATTGCCATATGAATACTTGCTTTAATGAATTGATTTACAAACATAAATAAAATAATTCCAATAAAAATACTAATAGACATAATCGACATAGGGAAAAATATTCCTTTTAAAAATAGTGATATTATTAAATAAATTAATGCTAAAACACTAATAATAATATAGAATATTGCCCTTTCATGCCTATTGGATAAATCATAATCAGAAAAAATATTTCTCTTTTTACCAATAAAAAGTATTATTACGGTGACGATAATAAAAATAATTGAAAAGATTGTCCATTTTATTGCATACAAAATATCAGAAGTATATTTATAGATAATAATGTATGGCATAAAAATAAAAAAAATAACTGGATTAAAAATAAGTGAAATTATCTTTGCAACTAATTTTTTCATATAATAATTTTTTTTAGATTTGATAAAGTTATATCTTTCCCTCTCCATTCCAGCATTTCTGGCAAAGGAAGCCCCTTGGAATTTCCTGTTAAAAATAAATACATCATCTTCATACTAACATTTTGCTCAATACTAAACTTTTTAAGTAAATCAAGAATTTTTTCTTTTTCCCAAACTTTTATAGCAATTATTTTATCAATAAGTATTTCTATTATCTTTTTTTCCTCCTCACTATATATATAAATTTCCTGAGGATCAGATATGAGAATTTTAAAATCTTTCAATGTCCTCATTCTTAATTTTGCAAGTGTAAGTAAGATTAAATTATTTTTATCATCCAATAATGTTGATAATGATTTATCATAATGAATTAATTTTTTTTTCAATTCATCTTCTGATAGTGCCCTAATATACTCACTATTCATCCATTTTAATTTATTTATGTCAAATATTGGGCCGACTGGCTTAATGTCTTTTAATTCAAATACATTAGAATACTCATCAATTGAAAAAATTTCCTTATCTTCGGGATGACTCCATCCCATAAGTGCTAAGTAATTCAACACTGCCTCTGGTAGGTATCCCTCATCTAAATACCATGATGACCAGACTGGATTCTTTCGTTTTGAAAGCTTCGATCTATCTGGATTTCTTAGAATTGGTCCATGTGCAAAAATTGGCAATTCCCATCCTAGCGCTTCGTAAATAAGAATATGTTTTGGAGTTGATGATATCCATTCTTCAGCTCGTATAACATGTGATATTTTCATAAGATGATCATCTATTACAACCGCCATATGATAAGTTGGATACCCGTCAGATTTTATAAGTATTTGGTCATCGAGTAAATCACTCTGAAATTTTATTTCACCCCTTATTACGTCATTTAAAATTATCTCTCGACCCGAAGCAACATTAAGCCTAATTACATATTTTTCATTTTTTTCTATTCTTTTACTGAAATCGTTAATATTAATAAGGCAATATTTATCGTATCGAGATACTTCTTTTTTTAAAACCTGCTCTTTTCTAATCTCATCTATTCTTTCTTTCGTACAAAAACAGTAATAGGCATGTCCTTTTTCAATTAATTCCTCTGCGTATTTTTTATAAATTTCGATTCTCTCAGATTGTCGATATGGGGCATATTTTCCACCAATCTTTGGGCTTTCATCTGGAATTATCCCAAAATTTTGTATTGTTTCTAGGATTCTTTCCTCTGAACCATTTACTAAGCGTTCACGATCAGTATCTTCAATACGAATAATAAATTTTCCATTATTTTTTTTTGCAAAAGCCCAATTAATAAGAGCAGTATATAAATTTCCTATATGAATATCTTCGCCTGTTGGTGAAGGCGCAATCCTAGTTCTGAAATTTTTATTTAAATCCATCTCAACTTGCATTGTATCCTAAGTTTCTCTTATACTCAATATATGATCACTCTTCATAGTGTTGCTGAAAAAATAAAAAAGATCTCTAAATATGTTGCCATTATCTTTACGGCATTAATCTTTACTATTTGGATTATTCCAATAGTAAAACAAGCAAAAGAGAACCTATTCCCTGCTCCCCCAATGCCTCCTACTGTTTCCTTTGGCAAATTACCACCAATAATTTTTCCAAAAATCAACGAGAAGAAAACTTATACGTATAATATTGAAACATTGTCCGGAAAGCTTCCGCAATTACCCATAACCACCAAGGTGCATACGATAATAAATCCCATGCAATCTTTGCTTTTATTAAAAAAGTCTATACGAGATGCTAATAGTGTCAACTTTACTTCTAGTCCGATTTATATTTCTGAATTGGAATATAAATGGGATAATAAAAATAATCCTAAGCAATCACTATTTCTTAATATACTTTATAGAAATTTTACTATTACAAATAATAATTCAGATATTTTAGATCCATTAGAAAAAACGAAACCATCAAGAGATGAATCCATAAAGGCCGTGCAATTATTAGTTAACTCTTTAAATCATAATTCAACGGATATCGATTATACTAAAACAAATTATACATATTATAAAATAGAAAATAATATACCTATGGAAATAAAAAATACTGCAAATATGCAGCTTATAAAAATAAATTTATTCCAAAATAAAATTAATAACTTACCGATATACTATGAAAATCCTCCATACTCAACGATGAATTTCTTAATTGATAAAAATAATGAGATATTAAGTGGAGAATTTTTTCACTACTCACCAAAAGAAGAAAATGCAACATATCCAATAAAATTAGCAGAATTAGCATTTGAAGAACTTAAAAAAGGAAAAGCATATATACCTTATTATGGAAAAGTCAATAAAATATTAATTAGAAATATATTTCTTGCCTATTATCTTGGAAAAGAAAATCAACAATATATACAGCCAATCATAGTATTTGAAGGTGATGACAATTTCTTTGCCTATGTTAGCGCAGTCTCCGATGAGTGGGTGCAAAATCAATAAAATTTATTTGGTGAAAAATAATCAACATTTCCTTCTAGGAAAGACATTATTTTTTTTGTATCTCCAAATCTATCCATACTCTTCATAACAACAATTATAAACATATGATCATTATATATTTTGGAAGTTACCAAAACCTCACCCGCCTCATCTGTAAATCCTGTTTTTATTCCCACCACTCCATCTGATCCAAGTAACTTATTTAAATTATATAAATTATAAGATTTACCTGTATTTATAGTTTTTATTTCCTTATTTTTTGTTCCAACAACTTTTGCAAATACAGAATTTTTCATTGCAATAGATCCAAGCCTAGCTAAATCAATAACATTTGCATAATCTCCCATATCTTCTAAGCCCGTAGGATCAGTATAATGAATACTATTTAAATAAAAATCTTTTGCATTTTTATTCATCTTCTTTACGAATGCTTCTTGGCCACCAGGATAATTTTGCGCAATTGCCACAGCAGCATCATTTCCTGATGGAAGCAATAACCCATATAGCATATCTTCAAAGCTAACTTCATCACCTTTTTTAAATCCCACCCTAGCACCAGAAATATTATCTGCATATACAATTATTTTATCTCGCATTGAATAATGTTTTATAGCTGTAATAGCTGTCATAATTTTGGTTGTAGATGCCATAGAAAATTTAAGATTATAATTTTTAGAAAAAAGGACTACCTGAGAATCATTATCAATTACCGCAGCTCCCTGTGCTGAAAGCGAAGGATAAGCGGAATTATTATCTTCAAACTTACTAGAACTAGCTCCTAAAACTGATTTGATAATTGGATATGGCTCCTGCGTGACAATCACCGGCAAATTCACAAATGGGTTTGCCATATTTAATTGCAATTGTTTTTCTTTTATTTTTATTGGAATAAACAATAATATAAGAAAAAAAAGAATAGAATATTCTCTATTTTTCTTAATATATTTTTTAACTGGGTAAAAAACTTTTACAAAAAGCTTATTTTTATTTATGAACTGGGTGTAATCTTTCATCTATTCTATCCATATCTCTTGGAAATAATGATGCCTCTCTTATATTTTGAAGGTCTAATAACTTCATCGTTAACCTTTCAAGACCAAAAGAAAATCCTCCCTCTGGAGGCATGCCATATTTAAATGCCATCGTATAAATATTAAATTTTTCAGGATTAACTCCTTTATTTTTCATAGATTCAATAAGTTGTTCATACTCATTAATTCGCTGACTTCCACTTAAAATTTCTATACCTCTAAAAAGTAGATCGTAAGAAAGACTATATTCTGGATTATTTGAATCTGGCATTGTGTAAAAAGCTCTTTTTTTTGTTGGAAAATGAGTTATTGTAACAAAATCAGATTGATGTTCTTCTTTTCCCCATGCGCAAATCTCTTTTTCATCTTCAGGATTCAAATCCAACTCCCCAGAAAGATTTCGACCCGTCCTCTTTGTAATAATTGCCTGTGCTTCTCGAAGAGTTAATCGTGGAACAGTTGAAGAAATCAATGGTTTTTCAACATTAAATTCTTTTAAGATATTTTCATATTTTTCTGAGACATTTTTTACCATATATACACCAACAAATTCCAAAGAATCTAGTAATTCTTCTAATGTCACAAACGCCATTTCAATATCCATTTGCGTTGCTTCAGTAAGATGACGTGTTGTTACAGATGGCTCTGCGCGATAAGCCTTTGCTATAGTAAATACTCTTTCAAGGGCACCAACCATAATTTGCTTATATATTTGTGGACTTTGCGTGAGAAAAGCACGATGTCCAAAATAATCAATTGAGAAAACTTCTGCCCCACCCTCTGTTGCGCCAGATGCTATGGCTGAAACAAAAACCTCTTCACATTCCAATTCCTCTGCAGCTTTCCGAAATTCTTTTACTAAGGCAGATTGTATTTTAAAAATCATTTTTACTTTAGGATGTTTTAAGGTAAGCGCTCTATAATCTAATAGCGTAGGAAGTTGCAAGTTGAGATCTTTTGATCCCATATCAAATGGTAATTCTTCCGCTTTTGATAAAATATTGATTTTATTTGCTTGTAATTCTATTCCGCCTGTTGAAATATTTGGATTTATTAACTTTTCTGGCCTATTTGCAACAATTCCAATAATTGATACAACAAATTGTGGACGAATATCTCCCAATTGCTCACCCGTACAAACCACCTGAATGATTGCAGATCTATCCATTACGTCAAGAAATGCTATCTTCCCATGACTACGAACTGTTTGAACCCATCCATTGATTATGACTTCTTTTCCTACTTCAGGAATACAATTTTTTATAAGTGTTCTTTTACTCATCGAGACTATTCTATATTGATTTTTGTTTCATTACAAGCAGACATTGCTAATTTATAAAAATTTTATTTCTATTTATTAAAAAAATAAATAATAAATTATTACTATTTGATTTTTATATCTTTTAACTTAATTTGCAATTTATCAATTCCATTCCATGTATTTTCTGATATTGCATAAGCTATATCAACAGTATCTCCAATTTTGAATTCTTTAGATATCTCTCCAAATCCAAAAGCTATTGCCTCAATAATTGTTTTTGCGCTATTCTTAATATCCATCTGTGAAAGAGTTAACTTAAGATGCTTTCCTTCTTTCCCTATCAATCGCATATTCTCTATTATAATATCTCTAGAAACAAATGATGGCTCAGGATTACCCATTCCAAAAGGTGCAAGAGTCATAATTTGCTTATAAAAGTTTTTCGTTATTGAAGAAAAATATATTTCACAATCAACTTTAATTGTTCGCATAAGCAAATCTTCCGTTAATTTATTTTCTGCTGAATTCTCAAGTATTGCTTGCAATTTTGCTAACTTACTTGTTTCCACCGTAAATCCTGCAGCCATTGGATGACCACCTGCATCCACTAGTAATTCTGAAGCAGTTCTAATAAATTCTATTATATTAAATCCAGCAACTGACCTAGCAGAAGCCTTGCTAAAATCATCACCCACTGCGAGAACAATTGCAGGCCTATAAAATTCCTCTACTAATTTTCCCGCAACAAGCCCTATTACGCCTGGTTGATAAGATTTATCATAAATGAATATTAACTTTTTACCACTATGTGTTTTCATTTTTTCTTTTGCATTAAGCCATAATTCCTGAGTTAATAACTGTCTATCTTTATTTGTTTGACAAAGTATCTGAGTCAAATCATCAGCTCTTTTTTCATCAACAGTACATAGCAGTCTTAGGGACTCCATTGCGCTTTCCATTCTACCCATAGCATTTATCCTAGGCGCAATAAGATGACCAATTTCATAGACTCCAATCTTTGATGGATTAATCATCGCCTCTCTATATAAAGATATGAGTCCAAGTCTTTTAGTTTTGCATAAATATTCTAGACCAAATTTAAGCAATACCCTATTGAGACCCGTAAGTGGTACTAAATCAGCAACCGTTG
>SIBS01000002.1 GCA_009695045.1 Candidatus Levyibacteriota bacterium
CCAAACTGGCCAGAGAACATATTTGGAAAAGTGTATTTTATGAAGCCAGAGTTCTTATTAATCCCAATATTAACTTACTCCAGCTTGCTGTTTGTTGATATAAAGAATAAAAAAAAGGTGCTTCCTCTTGTCGCAGTGGGCTTAATAGGAGCTTTTTTAGCAAAGGGTACCAATGATCCGCTTGGATACATATATAAAACCTTTATAGAAATTATCCCTGGTTTTGTTGTGTATCGTGATCCAACAAAGTTTTATTTATTGATAGCTCTATCTTACTCGATTCTTATTCCTTTTACCCTCGAGAAATTAGACAGGATGATAATTCAGAAAATTAAGACAGCTTCATACGCGGTTGTTTTGATGTTTTTATTATTCTGGGTGTTTCTATTGCGCGATGGAATTATATTGCAGAAGAAGTTTGTCGCGAAGCCAATTCCAGCAGAATATGAGAAGCTGGCGCGTATATTGAGTAGTCAGAAAGATTTTTCTCGTAGTCTCTGGATCCCTCAGTGGCAACGGTTTGGATATTTTTCAGATACTCATCCTGCTATTGGTAGATTTGAATTACTAAAAACAGCAAGTGCATCATCGCAGTTAGTGGAATTAGAAAATTTGTATATGAAAAATATATTAAGAGATTTATCGATCAAATATATTATCGTTTCTTATGATTCAGAAGGTGAAATATTCTTAACTGATAGAAAATATGATGATAGAAAATATTCAGAAGTTGTAAAAAATCTTGAGCATATTAAATGGTTAAAAAAAATTGAAGGTTTCGGAAAGATTGCAGTTTTTGAATTGAAAAATTCAAGAGATCATTTTTGGAGCGTAAAAAATATATTAAAAAGTTATAAATATATAAATCCAACTAAATATATAATAAATCTACAGAATGTTAAAAATGGAGATATTGTGGTTTTTTCAGAAAGTTTTGATAAAGGATGGGAACTTAGATACGATAAATCCATAATTAAAAGTATTATTTATAATAATAGATTTAATAGTTTTATTTTGGAAAAAGAGGGAAATTATTCTATAGAAGCTTATTATCATCCTCAAAAATATGTTGATATCGGACTAACGATTAGCATCTTTACTCTTGTGATATTATTATTAATAATTAAATTATAAAAGAATAAACTAATTTAATTATTTGAAAGCAGGGGTTTTAATATATTCTTTCAACGACATTCCTTTTTTATCTTTTTCTGAGAGTATAGGATTTTTTATTGGCCAATCAATAGCGATATCTTTATCATCCCATGCAATAGTTCCCTCAGAGCTTGTATTATAGTATCCATCTTGTTTATATTCTACTTCTGCAAAATCAGAAATAGCAATAAATCCATGTGCGAATCCGATAGGAATATACAATTGTTTATTATTGTTTTCATTTAGATAAATACCAAACCATCGTCCAAAAGTATTAGAGCTTAATCTAAGATCAATAACTACATCGTATATCTCTCCGCTTATGCATCGAACTAGTTTTATAATTGGTTCTTGCATGTTTTGATAATGAATTCCTCGTAGTACGCCTTTTTTAGATAATGAGTGATTTTCTTGAATAAAATCTGCACCTAATCCAATATTAGAAAAAGTTTTTTTATTCCACGATTCAGTAAAAAATCCTCTTTGATCATTGAAAATTTTTGATTCAATGATAAATAATCCCTCAAATGTTGTTCTTGTAATCTTAGGTTCCATACTAATATTATAATACATCATTAATATTAATTATTATTGTGTAATTATTAATTATATTTTTTGATATTTTCCCACATTATCTCTAACCCTTCATTAATAGATGTAGTTGGCTTCCATTTAAGAATATCTTGAACTTTAGTTATGTCTGAAATATATATTTTTTGATCTGCTTTTCGCCAATCTTTATATATTATTTGCATTTTACTTTTCAATCTATTTTCTAACCAAGATATCATTTCTAGAAGGCTTGTTGTTTTTTCGATCCCCCCTCCAATATTAAAAACTTTCCCTTTAACTTTTTCTATATTTTCTAATTCCAATAGGTAAAGCTTTGCAAGGTCTGTGCCAAAAAGTGCATCTCTTACTTGTTTACCATTTCCATATATGTTTAATGGTTTGTTATGTAGGGCAGCTCTAACAAACCAATCTATCCATCCCTGATCCTCAATTCCCTTCTGGTATAGTCCATAAATACAAGACATACGATTTACCACGGTTGGTACACCAAATGTGTGGAAATATTCTTGGCAATAAATATCAGATGATGCCTTTGATGCACCGTATGGAGTATGAGGAAATAATCCCGCTGAATCCATAGGAAAATTTTCATTTATTCCTTTTTGCGATATTCCCTCCATGACTGCTTCTCGAGTATAATTTTTAGAAAAATTATTAAAGTCCCATCTTAATCGACTATCATCTTCGATTACTGGTAAAAGATTAATTTCCTCAGAGTATATTTTATTTGTGGACGCGAATATTACTGGAATATTTCCCATAGACCTAGAATATTCTAGTACATTTAGAGTTCCTATTGTATTGGCTTCAAAATCATACATTGGCCATTCCAATGATACTTGTATGCCTGGATTACCAGCTAAATGAATGATTCCATCAATATTTCCCTTAATTCTTTTAAAATCTTCCTTATTTCGAACATCTGCTCTTAATATACCTGCTCCACTTTTCTCAATAATTGAAATATTATCTTCAGTACCCTTGCGAGTAATCGAATCAAAAGCTATAACTTTATGTCCTTGGCTTATTGCTTCAAGTGTAATATTGGTGCCGATAAATCCTGCGCCTCCAGTGATTAATATTGTCATTAATTAATTATATCATTTATAGACAAAGTTATTATTTGTTTGATTTATGTATAAGTATTAGAAATAGTTTTTCTGATAAGCTAGTGCAATGATTGTTAGTTTAATAATTAAATTAAATTCTAAATAATATTATTTATGAAGTGGATAGCTTAGAGAGGCTTAGTATAAAAGAATTACAGGATTTGATGGCTTATTAAAACAATGGTACAATTAGTCTATGATTAGTATCGTTGTGCCAGTTTACAATGAAGAAGAAAGCCTCGAGGCTTTCTTTATCGTTTTATCAGAGGAATTAGAAAAAATAGAATATTCTTCTGAGATTATTTTTATCGATGATGGATCCACGGATAGATCATTAGAAATTTTAAAAAATATTTCAGAAAAAGAAAAAAATATTAGAATATTCTCATTTAGAAAGAATCAGGGTAAGGCTGAGGCATTAACACTTGGATTTTTAAAAGCAAACGGAGAATTTATAGTTACATTAGATGCAGATCTTCAGGACAGGCCATCTGAAATCTTAATACTTTTGAATAAAATGGAGGAAGGGTATGATTTGGTTTGTGGATGGAGAAAAAATAGAAAAGATTCATTCTCTAAGATTATTTCCTCTCGTTTATTTAACTTAATAGCAAGAAATTTGTGGGGACTTTCACTTCATGATTATAATTGTGGACTTAAATTATATACAAAAGAAGCTGCTAAATCACTCTATCTTTACGGAGGCATGCATCGGTTTATTCCACTTATTATATTTCAAGAGGGTTTTAGTGTTGGTGAGATTGAGATTACTCATGATATTCGTAAATATGGAAAATCAAAATATGGCTTTTCTAAAATATGGAAAGATTTACCAGATATATTTACTATGTTTTTTATTGGCAAATATGCTAAGAGACCTTTGCATTTCTTTGGAGGCTTAGGTAGTTTATTTTTTATACTTGGAATAATCATTCTAAGTTATTTGAGTGTTATTCATTTTCAGGGAGAAACTATTGGATCAAGGCCACTTCTTTTTTTAGGGATGCTTTTGATATTAAGTGGATTTCAAATTTTATTTACAGGATTTATCGCTGATTTAATAAATAATATTTTTCAAAAATCTGGAGTTAAAGAAATACAATCTAGTTTAAAATATAGTAACGAAAAATAATGAAGCTTCAAGATATTTTATTTTTTATCATTTTTTTTGTATTATTTATTAAAAATAATTCAAAATTAACTACGATTACTGGATTGACATGTCTTGTTATATCAATGCCTTTATTCTTTTTTTGGATTTTTTTTACCGCTGAGAGATTAACTTGGTATGCCGGAGCATTTTTCTTTTTATCCATATCTCAATTGATTTTTTCCGAAATAAGGAGTAATTTAAAATGAAAATTGGAATTGATTTGAGCCAGACTGCTTTTGAGGAAACGGGAGTATCGAATTACACTTTAAGATTAGTAGAAAAAATGATAAAAAATGATAAAAAAAATGAATACATAATCTTCTTTGCAAGCTTGCGTAAAAAACTTAAATTAAAAATATCAAGTAGTAATATAATTGTTAAAACTTTTCCAATTTCACCATCGATGCTTGATTTTCTATGGAATAAAATACATATATTTCCAATAGAATGGTTTATTGGGAATATAGATATCTTTATTTGTTCCGATTGGACTGAGCCACCAGTTCTAAGAGCAAAAAAAATAACAATAATACATGACATGATTGTATTTACTCATCCAAATAATACAGATAATAATATAGTTAATACTCAAAAAAGAAAACTTAACTGGAGTAAAAAAGAGTGCAATAGATTTATTTGCGTATCAGAATCTACAAAGAAAGATTTTATTGAGATTATGGAAATTGATGCTAAAAAAGTTAGTGTTATATATCCTGGAGCCTAGATATGATAATTGGAATTGATGGTAATGAAGCAAATATAGTAAATCGTGTAGGAATTGGAGAATATGCATTTGAATTGCTATTTAATTTTGAAAAAATATCATCTATATGTAAATTAAATCAAAGACAAGTAAAATTTTATATTTATCTCAAGGATTCACCTCTTTCGCATATGCCAAAAGAGCGTAATGGATGGAGCTATAGAGTCATTGGTCCAAAAAAACTATGGACTCAAATTGCTCTTCCAATTGATCTCTATCTTCATAGATTAGTTGATGTTTTCTTTACCCCCACACATTATTCGCCAAGATTTTCACCAATTCCGACTGCGGTTTCAATAATGGATATCTCATACATTATGTATCCAAATCTTTTTAAAAAAAAAGATTTATATCAACTTATTAATTGGACAAAATATTCGATAAAAAACGCAAAAAAAATATTTACTATTAGTAATGCAAGCAAAAATGATATAATTAATCATTATAAGCTTATAGCTGAAAAAGTCGTAGTTACGTATCCTGGAATTAAAAAATTTATGATAAATGAAAAAAAATCTATAAATGAGCAAAAAAAAGATTATATTTTATTTGTTGGTACACTGCAGCCTCGAAAAAACATAGCCCGTCTTATTGAAGCATTCTCATATGTAATTGAAAAAAATAAAAATCTTAATCTTGTTATAGTTGGTAAAAAAGGATGGCAATATGAAGAAATATTGACTTCTCCGATAAAATGGGGAATAGAAGATAATGTAATATTTAAAGATTTTGTAACAGATTTAGAGCTTGAATCCCTGTATTCAAACGCAACATGTATGGTTCTTCCAAGTCTATATGAGGGTTTTGGATTACCTGTGCTTGAAGCAATGAAGCATAATTGTCCAGTAATTGTAAGTAATGTTTCTAGTCTTCCAGAAGTTGGTGGAGATGCTGTATTATATATAAATCCAGAGGATCCATATGATATTGCTGAAAAAATAAATAAAATTATTTCCAATGGTACGCTTAGAAATAGCCTTATTGCTAAAGGAAAAAAACAATTTAAAAAATTTAGTTGGGAAAAAGCAGCAAGAGAGACATTGAACGTGCTTGAGGAAATGAATAAATAATATGAAAGACGGTGCTGGAAAATCTTTATCAATCGACGAAGTTTTTAAAAAAATTCTAAATAGAATAAGTAATATTTTTTTAGAATTTGAAATAATGCTTCTTCGATGGGTAGGCAATATTCCTTCTCATTTATTAAGAAGATTTTTCTATAGATTGGCTGGAATTAGGATAGGTAAGGGTTCAACGATTCATATGTGGGCTAATTTTTTTGATCCAAAGGGAATATCAATTGGAAATGATTCAATAATTGGAGACAGGATTATGCTGGATGGTAGAAATATTATTCGAATTGGCGATCATGTTGGTATAGCATCAGAAGTAATGATTTATAATTCTGAGCACGATATTCATAGTGAGAATTTTGTAGCTATAGATGCGCCTGTTATCATCGAAGACTATGTTTTCATAGGTCCGCGAGCAATTATTTTACCAGGTGTCACGATTAGGATGGGTGGGATCGTTGCTGCGGGTGCAGTGGTAACTAAGGATGTTGAGCAATATTCTATAGTAGGAGGTGTGCCTGCAAAGGTTATTGGTGAGCGAAAAGACAAAAAACTCAATTATAAGCTTGGTAGATCAAGATGGTTTCGATAGTTATACTTTCATATAATACATCTCAGCTACTTAAGAGATGTGTAGGGTCAATTTATAATCATATTTCCTCAACAGACATTGAATTAATCGTCGTTGATAATAATTCAAATGATGATAGTGTTTCAATGTTAAGAAAAGAATTTCATGATGTTATTATCATTGAGAATAAAAAAAATGAAGGATTTACAAAGGGAAATAATATCGGAGCATTAAAAGCAAAAGGAGATTATCTTTTATTTTTAAACTCAGATATAGAATTTATAGATGATTCAATTAATAAAATGATTGATTTTGCAAGACAAAATCCTTTATTTGGTGTCTTAGGTGGAAGGCTTTTAAACCAAGATGGATCAATTCAAGAATCTTTTGGCTCATTTTATAATCTCGGATCTGTATTCTTTATGCTTTTTTTACAAAATTTGAAAAAAAATGAACAAATTAAGGAAAAAATAAAATATGTTGATTGGGTAAGTGGAGCTTTTTTTCTAATTAAAACTAGTATTTTTCTCGAGTCCAATAAATTTGATGAAAATATATTTATGTATGTTGAGGATGTAGAGCTTTGTTATAGAGTTAAGAAGCTTGGCTATAAAGTAGTTTTTTATCCTATTGCGAAGGTTATTCATTGTGGTCAAGGAAGCTCTAGTAGAGAATTTGCAATTCTAAATATTTATAAAGGACTTCGTTATTTTTATAGGAAGCACAAAACAAAGCCTGAATATGTTATTCTAGATATGCTCCTTAGATTTAAGGCAATTTTGGCAATTGGCTTTGGAATAGTATCTGGTAATTCCTATCTTAAAAAAACTTATATAAAAGCGCTTACTATATGAAATTAATTCGATGGATAATTGATAATATTCTTTTTTTGTCCACAGTTTTTCTACTGATTTTTATTCCACTTTACCCAAAATTTCCCTTATTAGATATTAAGGATACATGGGTATATATTCGATTAGAGGATTTTTTCGTTTTATTTACCTTGTTAATCTGGATAATCTTGTTATTTAGAAAAAAAGTTACAATAAATACACCCTTAACTTTGCCTATTATTTTATTCTGGATTATAGGTGCAATCTCTACATTACATGGAGTAATGATTATTTTCCCAACAATGTCTGATATGCATCCAAATATTGCGTTATTAAGTTATATTCGTAGAATTGAGTATTTGGCAGTTTTTTTTGTTTCTTATTCTAGTATGAATGATAAAAGATTTTTAAATTATATTATTGCAGCATTAGTTGTTACTTTAGTCGGAGTTATTATTTATGGTTTTGGACAAAAGTTTTTTGAATTTCCTGCATATCTAACAATGAATGAAGAATTTGCAAAAGGAATTCCAATGTATCTATCTAGATTATCAAGAATCCCTTCTACATTTGCAGGTCATTACGATCTTGCAGCATATTTAGTACTCGTGTTACCCATTTTAATCAGCTTAGTATTTGGATTTAGAAATTTGTTTTTAAAGGCATTTTTTATACTTATTGTATTATTTGGATTCATACTTTTGATAATGACTGTATCAAGAATATCATTTTTTGCTTTTTTAGTTTCCTTATTTTCGATGCTAATTTTTTATAAGAAAAAATGGACAATTATTCTATTATCTTTTCTTTTATTTATTATATTTTTTAGTTTTTCATCAACTCTTTTAAACCGTTTCAAAAATACAGTAAAAGAAGTAGATGTATTAATTAGTGGAACAACTGGCGAAGTGATTGGCCACGTAAAAGAAATACCTATTTCATATATTGCTAATAAGGAGATTAATGTAAAAATTGCACAGAGTAAAATTGATATATTATCAACGATATATACTGAGAATGAGATTCTCTTAGCCACGTCGTCTTCTTTAATTACTAATTCTGATAATTCAATAGTTGCTCTTGCTTCTGAGCCAAATAAATCTACCGGTGAAGACTTACCGCAGGGAACCTCATATATAAATCTACCATTATCTCCTATTATTAAAAAATTAGGAATTTTTTATTATGAAAAACAAAAATTAGAAAATGCAACATCTTCAGCAATTGTAAAAGTTTATGGACATTTTTTGCTTAAAAAAGTCTTAGCATATGATTTGTCATTTACTACCAGATTTCAAGGTGAGTGGCCAAATGCAATCAAGGCATTTCAAAAAAATATTTTATTTGGTAGTGGATATTCATCAGTTACCTTAGCTGTTGATAATAATTATTATCGTATTTTAGGAGAGGTTGGTATTCTTGGATTTTTGTCATTTTTTGGAATATTTATAATTACAGCAATACATATAAAAAAAATATTGCCAGATATTTCATCCCCAATAGCTAAAAGTTTTGTTTTAGGTTTTACTGCAGGAGTTATAGGATTATTAATAAACGCAACGCTTATTGATGTGTTTGAAGCGTCTAAGATTGCATTTATATTGTGGATTTTATTTGGAATAAATCTTGCAGTATTAAATTTATATCATAAAAAAAATATAAATATTTCCCAAGAAATAAAAAAAATATTCGTATCTCCCTATTCTATTACTGTGTATTTATTGCTTATTATTGGTGTTTTATTTATGCCAATTATTGATTATTATTTTGTTGGTGATGATTTTACGTGGTTTCGTTGGGTTGCTGATTGCAATATTGGTAATAATTTATCCTTCTGTCCATCTATGATAGATAGGATTTATCAATATTTTTCATCTGCTAACGGATTTTTTTATAGGCCAGGAACTAAGGTTTATTTTTTGATTACATACTCTTTATTTTGGCTTAATCAATCGATATATCATTTGATTTCAATTGCGCTTCATTTTATTGTTGCTGTGTTTATCTTTATAATCACTAGAAAAGTTATAAAAGATTATTTTTTTGCAAGTATCTCAGCTATTCTATTTCTCATTATGACGGGTTATTCTGAGGCTGTTTTTTGGATATCTTCGACTGGTTTTCTTTTTACCGCTGTATTTACTCTTTTTGGTTTAATTGCTTTTTCATGGTGGAAAGAAAAAGGTAAAATTATTTATTTTATTTTCAGTATAGTATCTATTTTTATTAGCATGCTATTTCAAGAGCAAGGTATAATTGCCCCTTTTTTCCCAATCTTCTACGGGTTAATTTTTTATGAAGAAATATCGTTTAAAAGAATTTTTAAAAAATTAGAATATTTTATATTATTCTTACCGATTATCCCCTATTTAATTTTACGTTTTTTTGCTCAAAGTCATTGGTTAAGTGGTGATTATAGTTATAATTTTTTTAAGTTACCATTTAATATAGTAGGGAATCTAATTGGTTATTTATCTTTAAGTCTTATTGGTCCTTCATCATTGTTTATTTACGAAAATTTAAGAAATATTTCAAAAAATTATATTCTTTTTGTTTTACCAATATTAATTTTTATAATTATTTTAATTATAATTTTAATTAATCTTATTAATAAAAAATTAATAATTTCAGAGAAGAAAATTTTACTTTTTGGATCGTCCATTTTTATTATTTCTTTGTTACCATTTTTAGGACTTGGTAATATAACCTCTAGATATAGTTATCTATCATCAGTTGGATTTGTTATTCTTTTTGCCTTCTTACTTAAAAAAATATATTATAATTTAGTAACCAATGATAAATATGTTGCTACTGGAGTCGTTTCCATAATAATTGCTATATTTTGTCTTATAAATATTATCCAGTTACAAAAAATTCAAGATGATTGGTTTTCAGCTGGTAAAATGTCACAATTATTTCTTGTATCTCTTGAAAAAACATATACAACAGAGCCTATATATTTTTATTTTGTAAATAGACCAATTCGTCATGGAAATGCATGGGTATTTCCTGTTGGAATTAATGATGCATTATGGTTATCATCGCAAAAAAATTACACTGGAATTAGTTTTTCAAATAATTCTAGTGATGCATTAGATTCAGCTAGTGCTATGACTAATTCAAGAGTATTCGAATTTAATAATGATGGAAGTGTTCAATGGTTAATCCGTGAACTAAATGGAAAAATAATAAAAAAAGATTATTAAATGCAAAAAAATATTAGCTTATCAAAATTATTATTTGGAATATTAATTATATTTTCTATTACGGTAAGATTTTATAAATTTGATAATCCAATTGCAGATTGGCATTCATGGAGACAGGCAGACACCTCTTCAGTTTCAAGAAATTTATTAATTAATAAATTCGATTTATTACATCCTCGCTTTGACGATATATCTAATGTTCCTTCTGGAATGGATAATCCGGAGGGTTATCGTTTTGTTGAATTTCCTATTTATAATCTTTTTCAAGCAGGACTTTTTATGTTGATTGGAATATTTACAATAGAAGAGTGGGGTAGGCTAGTTTCTATTTTTTCTTCTTCGATGTCTTTAATATTTATTTATTATTTAGTAAAAAAATATATTAATGATAGGGCAGGATTATTTGCTGGATTTTTTTTTGCATTCATACCTTTTAATATTTACTATAGTAGAGCTGTATTGCCAGATCCATCAATGGTTATGACTACGCTTGGTGGAATATTCTTTTTTGATAGATGGTTAGAGAATAATCAAAAAATATCAATTTTTAATATAAATTTTTTATTTTCGATTATTTTTATTACTTTTGCTCTACTTCTTAAGCCATATTCAGTGTTTTTTTTGTTACCGATGATATATCTTGCATTCGTAAGATTTAAGTTTATGATGATGTTGAAATGGCAATTTTGGTTATTTATTATTCTTACATTAATGCCTATTATTTTTTGGAGAATCTGGATGTTGCAATATCCAGAAGGAATCCCATCAAACATGTGGCTCTTTAATGCAGGCAATATACGATTTAAAGGCAGTTTTTTTTATTGGATTTTTGCAGAAAGAATTGGAAAATTAATTTTGGGTTATTGGGGAATAAGTCTATTAATTTTAGGAATAATTAGAAGAATCGAAGGAAATAAATCAAATTTTTTCCATATGTTTATTATCTCATCTCTATTGTATTTAATTGTTTTAGCCCGTGGAAATGTACAACATGATTATTATCAAATTCTTATAATGCCAACGATATGTATTTTTTTAGGAATTGGTAGCGATTTATTATTGAGTCTTCAAAATATATATTTTTACAGAAGGATTGGTATATTTATTTTTATTATTGTTTCTTCATTCATGTTATCATTCGGATGGTATTATATTCGTGATTTTTTTAGTATTAATAATAATTCAATTGTTATTGCGGGAAAAGTTGTGGATAAGATGATTCCAAAAAATGCAAAAGTACTGGCCGAATATAAAGGAGATACTACATTTTTATATTTAACTAAAAGAAAAGGTTGGGCAAGTTTTGAAAAACCACTTCCAGAAATGATAAAAATGGGGGCTGATTACTTTATTCTACCAAATCCATCCATTAAAGATTTTGATATTGGAAAAATATATCCAATTATTTCATCTAGTAAAGATTATATTATTTTTAAATTAAAAAAATGAAAATTCTTCTTGTTTCTTCATTTCTACCATATCCACTTTTCTCTGGTGGGCAAGTAAGGCTTTATAATCTTATTAAGCAGTTGAGTAAAAAACATAATATTATTTTGGTTTGTGAAAAGAGATCAAATCAGACAGAAGAAGACGTTAAAGTTATAAAAAAATTATGTACAGATGTTATTATTGTTGATAGAAAAAGACAATGGTCTTTTATTAATATATTAATTACTATTTTTTCATCACATCCTTTTTTAATGGTTGGACATAATCATTATGAAATGAAGAAAAAGATTGAAAAAATTCTATTATTAAATAATTTTGATCTTATTCATGTAGAAACATTTTATGTTATGCAAAATGTGCCAAACACACAATTACCTATGGTATTAGTGGAGCACAATATAGAATATTTAGTTTACCAAAGATTTGTTAATCAATTAACTCCAATAATTAGATTTATATTTCAAATAGATGTAGAGAAATTACGTCACTGGGAAAATTTTTTTTGGAAAAAAGCAACAAAGCTCGTTGCAGTGTCTGAGACTGAATTAAATGAAATGAAAATAAAAGACGCCGTAATTGTTCCAAATGGAGTAGATATTACGCGATATTTATATCAAGATAATAGAAATTTAAAAGAAAAAAAAGTCCTTTATATAGGAGATTTTAAATGGTTAGAAAATCAAGATTCGGCAAAGTTTATAATTACTAAAATTTGGCCAATCATTAAAACAATATCAAAAGAAAAAATTATATTGTGGATTGTTGGAAAAAATATACCTAATTATATTAGGCAAATATCAAATGATGAAACTATCGTATTTGATGAAAACGCTGATGATACCGTTGCTGTTTTTAAAAATTCAAGCGTACTCTTAGCTCCTATTAGAGTTGGAGGGGGGACTAGTTTTAAAATATTAGAATCAATGGCAATGGGCGTACCAGTGGTAACAACCCCACTTGGTATATCTGGAATAAAGGCAAAAGATAATGAGCACGCACTGGTCGGAGAATCGCCGGAAGATTTAGCAAAAAAAGTATGCATGTTATTGTCGGATGAAAAAAGCTTTTTTACAATGACAAGGAAAGCAAGAAATCTTATAGAAAATGAATATAATTGGGAAAATATTGCGATTAAGTTAGAAGATGTTTATAAATCAGTAATAATATGAAAAAAATAAAAGTCTCAATAATAATTATTTCCTATAATACAAAAATATTTTTAAAAAACTGTATACAGTCAATTTATGATAATGCAGGTAATATATCTTATGAAATTATTGTAGTAGATAATAATTCAAGTGATGAATCTGCGAATATGGTTGAATTATATTTTCCTAAAGTTAATCTTATTCGTAATTTAAATGAAGGCTTTGCGAAGGCTAATAACCGTGGCATAAATGTTGCAATTGGTCGTTATATTCTTTTTTTAAATCCAGATACACTTATGCATAAGAATACACTAGTGGGTTTATTTGAATTTATGGAAAAAACTTCAAGTGCTGGTGCTGCAACTTGCGCCTTAATTATGGATGGAGGCAAGTTGGATTACTCATCTCATCGTGGATTTCCAACTCCATGGAATGCATTTTGTTATTTTTCTGGACTAATAGAATTATTTCCTAAAAATAGATTTTTCAGTGGATATACCATGGGATGGGAAAACATGAAATTAATTCATGAAATTGATTCATTAACTGGAGCATTTATGTTTACAAGGAGAGAGGCTGGCATGCAAGTTGGATGGTGGGATGAGGAATATTTTTTCAATGGTGAAGATATTGATTTTTGTTATAAATTAAAAGAAAAAAAATGGAAAATATATTATATTCCTAATTTTTCTATAATTCATTATGGTGGTATTTCGGGTGGCACAAAAAAGAATACGCAACGCGTTACAACAGCTACAAGAGAAACAAAACGAATAATTACCCTTGAGAGATTTAATTCAATGCGAATCTTTTATAAAAAACATTATTCTCAAAAATACCATCCAATTATTAATTTCATAGTAATTTTAGGAATAAATTTGATGCAGAAAATAGCACTAATAAAGATTTGATTTTTCTTCTTTGTTTACTCTGTTATAATATGAATCATGAGAATTGGCATTGATGCAAGATTATGGAACGAAACTGGAGTTGGTCGATATATACGAAGTTTATTTTATTATTTATCGGAATATGATATAGAAAATGAATACATATGGTTTTTAGGCAAAAAAGAATTCAATACCTTAGAGTTGCCAAGTAAAAAATGGAAGAAAGTAGAAAGTAATATTCATTGGCATACTTTTGCTGAGCAATTGATTCTACCATGGATATTTTATAGAGAGAAATTGGATTTATTGCATTTTCCATACTTCAGTTTCCCTATTTTGTATCCGAAATCTTTTGTGATTACGATTCATGATCTAATTTTTGATCATCACAAAACAGGAAAAGCATCAACGTTGCCAAGATGGTTTTACTTCATCAAAAAAATAGGTTACCATGTGGTTTTATGGATGAGCGTGAAGAGATCAAGGAATATTTTGACACTTTCACAAGATTCTAAATTAGAAATAATCAATCATTATCATGCAGATCCAGACAAAATTACTGTCACATATGAATCTGGAAAATTAGAAGATTCAAGAATTGATTTTAGTGGTAAAGAATTTGAGCAAATGAAAAAACTTCAACCATATATTTTATATGTTGGCAATGCCCATCCTCATAAAAATGTAGAGATGCTTATCTCGGCTACTAAAAAGCTTAAGCAAAAAAGAAATATACGATTAGTACTTGTCGGAAATGATCAATTTTTTTATCCAAAGCTTATCGATTTTATTGCCTCAAAAAATGCCCAGAGCTATGTATCTGTTATTGGTAGTGTGCCAAACGAAGCAATTGCCGCATGGTATCATTTTGCAGAAGCTTTGGTGACGGCTTCTAAAATGGAAGGATTTGGCATACCTCCCTTAGAGGCAATGAGTGTTGGGTGCCCAGTTATTGTTTCTAATATTCCTGTTTTCCATGAAGTATATGGTGATGCTGCTGTTTTTTTTGACCATACAGATTCAATTGATATTGCTCAAAAAATTGATACAACTCTTTCAAGTAAAATTTTACTTAAAACCTTAATAGAAAAAGGATATAAAAAATCAAAAGAATATTCTTGGGAAAAAACTGTTGAAGAAACGGCTGCCGTTTATAAAAAAAGTTTATGAAGGTGGCAATTGTATATGATAGAGTGAATAAATTTGGTGGCGCTGAGAGAGTTCTACTTGCTCTTAGTGAATTATTTCCAGATGCACCTTTATTTACCTCAGTTTATAACCCTATTAACGCTAAGTGGGCTAAGTCATTATCTATAAAAACATCATTTCTGCAAAGTTTTCCATATGCATCTAAAATGCATGAAATCTATCCGTTGTTAATGCCAATTGCATTTGAAAGTTTATCTTTTTCTGATTATGATATTGTTATTTCAGTAACAAGTGAGGCTGCAAAAGGTATTATAACCACAGCAAGGCAGATTCATATTTGCTATATCCTTACTCCTACCAGATATTTATGGAGTGGATACGAAGATTATTTTAAAAATAAAATACTCCGTTTTATTACTCGTCCATTAATTTACTATCTTCGTATGTGGGATATTATTGCAGCCTATAGGCCTGATTTATATATTTCTATTTCAAAAGAAACTCAATCAAGAGTAAAAAAATATTATAATCAAGAATCTAAAGTCATTTATCCACCTGGGTTAGAATTAAAAAATGTGAGAAAAATTAATAAAATTTTAAGCAATGATTACTTTCTTATTGTTTCAAGGCTTATTTCATACAAGAGAATAAATATTGCAATTGAGGCATGTAATTTTCTAAAGCAGCCACTTTTTATAATAGGTATTGGTTCAGATGAAAATAGATTGCGTAAGTTAGCAGGTCCTACTATATTTTTCTTGGGTAACTTGACGGATGAAGTATTAGTGCAGTATTATACTAATTGTCGAGCGTTTATTTTTCCAGGAGAAGAAGATTTTGGATTAACAGTTATAGAGGCACAGAGATATGGAAAGCCAGTTATAGCTTATTATGGTGGAGGCGCAAAGGAAACTATTATAAAGGGAAAAACAGGAGAGTTTTTTTATTCACAAAATAAAGAGTCAATGATTAAAGTTTTAAAAAAATTTAAAGAAGAAAAATACATACAATCGAATTGTACAAATCAAGCCAAAAAATTTTCTAAAGAAATATTTAAAAGAGATTTCTTGCAATATATTCAGAAAGCATATAGTATCCATAAGAAATATATATGAAGATAATTATATTTGCCGGAGGAGTTGGTACGCGTTTATGGCCTCTTTCTCGTAAGAATTCACCGAAGCAATTCGAGAAAATCATTGGTGATAAGTCTACCCTACAACAAACAATAGATCGTCTTTCTCCCGAATTTTCCCCTAAAGATATATATATTGCTACAGGGATTAGATATAGGGATATCATATTAAAGCAACTTCCTAATTTTTCAGAAGATAATTTAATTTTTGAACCAGAGATGCGAGATGTTGGCCCAGCTATTGGACTGGTTACACTATTGCTCTCATCAAAATTTCCCAATGAGCCAATAGCTATACTTTGGAGTGATCATATGATAAAAAATATTGACGCATTTAAACATAGCCTATTTACAGGACAAAATATGATTGAAGAGGGAAAAGCTGATTTCGTCTTCCTTGCGCAAAAACCACGTTTTGCTAATCAAAATATGGGATGGATAGAAATAGATAAAACAATAAAAGAAAAAGATGGAGTAAGTGTATATACTTTTAAGCAATTACGATATCGTCCAAAAATCGAAGAAGCAAAAGACTTTTTTATAAATGAAAATTATGTATGGAATTTAGGATATTTTATTACAACTCCTATTTATCTTGAATCTCTTTTTCAAATACACGCGCCAGAAATGTACGAGAAGCTTATTTTAATTCAAAAAAGTTGGGGTACTACTTTATTTGAGCATGCAATGAAGGAGATATATCCTACTTTGGAGAAGATTAGCTTTGATGATCTAATTTTAGTAAAACTTAATCCTGAAAAAATATATGTTGTATCAGCTGATTTAGGTTGGAGCGATGTTGGTGCATGGGAGGCGTTGAAGGAAGCATTAACTAATTCAGAAGATGAAAATGCCATAAAGGGTAATGTAATGCTTGAGAGCAGTAAGGATGCTTTGGTATTTAATTACAGAGATCAACTCGTGGTTGGTATCGATTTATCTCAAATGTTAGTAATTAATACAGAAGATGTTTTATTGATCTGTCCAAAAATAGCTGTTCCTAAGATTAAAAAATTAGTAGAAAGTTTAAATGGGACAAGCCACGAATATCTTACGTAGAAATATGCCACATTCTGAATTTAAAAAAAGCATAATTTATGAAGTAATTAAGCGTATATTAGATATTGTATTTTCTTTTTTTATATTATTATTTTTTCTTCCAGTAATTATACTTGTATCATTTGCGATTAAAATTAATACGATTGGACCTATTTTAGCTGACACTCCTGAGAGGGTAGGTAGAAATGGTAAATTATTTCGTATGTTTAAATTTCGATCTATGGTTGAAAATGCTCATGAAATATTACGAGAAAATCCAGAATTCACAAATCTGTATAATCAATATAAAAAAGAGAGTTATAAGCTAAAAGATGATCCACGAATTACTTTTGTTGGTCACTTCATTCGCAAGCATTCATTAGATGAAATTCCACAGTTGATAAATGTAATAATGGGAGAAATGAGCCTAGTAGGTCCTAGAGCATATTATCCAGATGAGTTACGTAATCAGCAAAAAAAATATCCACAAACAAAAAATTCAGTAAAAATAGTTCTATGTGTTAAGCCAGGCGTAACTGGATTTTGGCAAGTTTCAGGTAGAAGCGAAATAAATTTTGATAAAAGAATAGAAATGGATGCTGAATATGTAAAAAAAAGATCATTTATTAATGATTTATTAATAATTCTACAGACACCTAGCGCTATGATTACCGGTAAGGGTGCATTATAGAATTTATTTATTATCTTCTTGACATAATAAATATCTATAACATATTATAATAGTTATGGATGATTTTAAAAAAATTGATTTAGATCAATTAAATAGTTCAAAAGACTTACCTCATATTAAAATAAAAAAAGGATTTTCAATTGTTAAAATAAGTAAAGTGTCTGTTAATATATTAATTTTAATTATTTTATTAGGATTGTTATCCCTTACTACTGTTTTGATGCCTGCTCAACAAGTGTATCGTTCTGCTATGAAAACAAAATCTCAAGCAATAATTGCAGTAAATGCTTTAAAAAAACAAAATATAGAACTTGGTAGCACTGAGCTTGATAAGACGAAGAAAGATTTAACTCAAACACAAAAAGATTTATATAAAATGTCATATCTTCAATATGTCCCTTTTATTAATGGATATTATAATGATGCAAATCATCTAATAAAGGCTGCATTTAATGGATTAAATGCAGGCATAATTTTAATTGAATCAATAAAACCATATGCTGATGTCCTTGGTCTTAAAGGACAGGGAAGCTTTGTTTTAGGATCTGCTGAACAAAGAATTCAATTAGCTGTTCGAACAATGGGCAAAATAACTCCTCGAATAGATGATATTGCTGATTTAGTTAAAGATGCAGAATTGGAAATTGATAAAGTTGATAGTAATCACTATCCTAGATTTATCGATAATGGAAAAATAAAAATACAATTAGAGCAAGCAAGACAATATTTAAATCAAGCTGTTAATTTTACAAATAAAGCAAGGCCATTAATAAAAGTTCTTCCAAATTTATTAGGGGAAACGAAAGAAAAAAGATATTTAGTTTTATTTCAAAATGATAAGGAATTACGTCCCACTGGAGGATTTATGACAGCTTATGCTGTTTTCCGTATTGATAAAGGAATAATTAATGTAGATAAATCTGATGATATATATACATTAGATAATTCCATTTCAATACATCCTAAGGCTCCTGCATCTATCCTTAAATATTTACCAAAGGAGAATGTTCTTAATTTGCGAAATTCAAATATCTCTCCTGATTTTATAGAATCAATGAAAATATTTAATTCAATGTATGAAAAATCTTCATTAAAAACAAATATTGATGGAATTATAGCAATAGATACAAATGTTTTAGTAGATACAATCAGAATATTAGATGATGAGGTAAATGCTGGCGGACTTCGTTTTACATCTAAGACAGATAGTCGTTGTGATTGTCCACAAGTAATTTATGAATTAGAAAATAATATATCTCGACCTGTAAATTATGTAAAAACAGCACGAAAAGATCTACTTGGTTCATTATTATACGCTATTATGGGTAAAGCACTAAAATCTTCACCTAAAATATATTGGGGTTCACTTTTTCAAGAGTTTATAACTCAAGTTAATGAAAAGCATGTTTTATTTTATTTATTTGATAAAGATGCTCAAAAAGGTGTTGAGGCACTAAATGCAGCAGGTAAAATTTTACCATTCAATGGAGATTATTTACATATTAATGAAGCAAATTTTGGAGGCGCAAAATCTAACCTTTTTGTTAGGGAAAGCGTAATGCAATCCATAGATAGGAATAATGATGGCACGATAGTAAAAACTATAACAATTGAATATAAAAATCCCCATAAGCCTTCAAATTGTGATTTAGAAGCTGGACAACTATGTCTAAATGCTCTTCTTAGGGATTGGATTCGTATTTATGTTCCAAAGGGAAGCGAGCTCATAAGTAGTCAGGGTTCTGAGGTAAAAATTATAACCACAGAAGATTTAGGAAAAACAGTATTTGAAGGATTTATAACAGTAAAACCTTTGGGATTTGCTGTATATACTTTAAAGTATAAATTACCATTTAAAATAAAAAATGATGGAACTTTGCCATTATTAATTCAAAAACAGCCGGGAACATCAGGAAATGAATATATAATTAAAGTAAATGGAAAAAAAATAGAATCATTCCCATTACTTACAGATAAAGAAATTATTTTATACCCGTGAGGAATTTTAGAACAGAAGGCATAATTATTAAACGTAGGAATATAGGTGAAGCAGATAGAATATTAACTTTACTAACGCCTTTTAATGGTAAAATTTATGTAAAAGCCCCAGGAGTTAGAAAAATAACTAGTAGAAGATCATCCCATATAGAACCATTTACTCATTCATTGTTCACTCTTTATAGAGGTCGCGCCACTCCGATTGTGACCGAGGTTCAATGTATTGAATATTTTATTTTATTACGTGAAAATCTTACTAAAATAGGTTCTGCCTATTATTTTTGTGAATTAATTGATGGATTATGTGCTCAGGATCAGGAACAATTATCTGTTTTTAATTTATTAAAGAAATCACTTAGTCATTTAAATATGGATGGGGATATAGAATCAATAGTGCATAATTTTGAAATAGAATTACTTATAAGATTAGGTTTTTATAAACAATCTTCTGAAACAAAAAATTTTAATGCCTCTGAGTTCATAGAACAGTTACTAGAGAGAAGATTAAAAACTAGACGTATGTATCAATTTTTCTAATTTTAGTTTATTAAAAATAATTATTACATAAAAATATAATCAATTTTAAAAATCTCAACACGACATAAACTTTATTTATAGTTTATTTTTTGTTATTATAAAGCTATGGATAATAATATAATGGAAAAAATAACATCTCTTTGTAAAAGACGAGGATTTATATATCCTAATTCTGAAATCTATGGGGGATTATCTAATTCTTGGGATTTTGGTCCGTTAGGAGTTGAATTAAAAAATAATATTAAATTATTATGGTGGAAGAAGTTTGTTCGATCAAGAAATGATATAGTTGGAATGGACGCAGCAATTATATCAAATCCAAAAGTTTGGGAAGCTAGCGGACATATTGCAAATTTTACGGATCCACTTGTTGAATGCAAAATTTGTCATCAAAGATTTCGAGAAGATTTTAAAGATCAGATAAAAAATCATGAATCTATTCATAAAGGTATAAAAATAGTATGGACAGAAGCAAAAAAATTCAATTTAATGTTTAAAACTTTTATTGGACCAGCGGAAGATAAGGCAGATACAGTATATCTTCGTCCAGAAACAGCACAGTCAATTTTTATAAATTTTAAAAATGTTTTATCTTCTACTCGTGTAAAATTACCATTCGGAATAGCCCAGATAGGAAAAGCTTTTAGGAATGAAATAACTCCAGGAAACTTTATTTTTAGAACAAGAGAATTTGAGCAAATGGAAATTGAATATTTTATCCCAGTACCAAAAAATGAAATTGAATGGCAAAAACATTTTACATATTGGCAAGAACAGATACATGATTGGATGGAAAATAATCTAGGTCTTAATTCTGAAAAAATATATGATAATGATATTCCCGATGCGGATAGATCCCATTATTCTAAAAAAACAATAGATTTTGAATACGATTTTCCTTTTGGAAGAAAAGAGTTATTTGGATTAGCATATAGAGCAGACTATGATTTAAAAAATCACGAAAAAAAAAGTGGGAAAAATATGAAATATAGAGACATGGAATCAGGTGAAGAATTTTGGCCACATGTGATAGAGCCATCAATGGGTCTGGATAGAAGTATTTTAGCAGTATTAATTGATTCATATAAGGAAAATAATAATAGAATTGTTATGAGTTTTAAATCAAGCTTAGCACCTTATAAAGCAGCAGTTTTTCCTCTACTTTCAAATAAGCCAGAATTAATAAATAAGGCAAAATCTCTCTACGATATACTTAGGCAATCATTCATGGTTGCTTGGGATGATAGAGGTAATATTGGTAAAAGATATGCATCTCAGGATGAAGCAGGAACACCTTATTGCATTACTATTGATTTCCAAACACTTGAAGATAATACAGTAACCATAAGAGAGCGAGATTCCATGAATCAAAGAAGAGTGGATTTTAATGAAGTTGATAGTATAATATATAATTCTTTAAAATAAGGTTTGACATGTTATTACTTTTTAGTATAAATTAAATATATGAGGAATAAAATTATATTAATCATTATCATAAATATAGTTATTATTGGCGTATGTTACTCATTTTATGTTAGTAGATTAGTTTCGCCTCCTCCAAAAGTAGAAATAGTAGTAGAGGAAAAAATAGATACCCTATCTGCATCAGATTTAAAGTTAGTATTTATTTCTAGATCTGATAAAAAAGCCGTAAAATTTTCAATAGATAATACAGAAGGAATAGAAAATGTTGAATATCAAATTGGTTATACAAAAGAATTAGAAGGAGAGCAGATTCCAGAAGGCCTCATCGGTGAAGTAAAGCCAAAAAATGGTAAAATTATGATTGATTATCGTGAACTTGGTACATGTTCTGTAAAAGTATGTAGGTATGATAAGGTTATTTCTGATATAAAGCTCATATTAAAAATTATAAAAAGTGGAAAAAGTTATCAATCCGAAATTTCTCTTAGTCTTTAGTTTTATCTCCAGATTATATAAAATTATATATTAATATAGATTAATTCTTCGATAGGTATATTTGTAAAATTATTTAATTTTCTATAGTTTCCACATATATAGTGTTAATATTATTTTCCTACACTAAGATTATTTTTTTATCTATTGACAAGTTATCGAAAATAGATAAATATAGATATAAGTGGTACAAAGTGGGAAAAAGTGGGTTTTCATAATTTTGGGATTGAAAATCTTAGACTATAAAGGCAGGAGATAATTTGTATGTTGCTTGGACAATATGACGGGAAACTTGGAGAGAAAAATAGAATTATTTTCCCAAAACGTTTGCGAGATGAATTGGGCGAAAGATTAATTATAACTTATGGCTATGAAAAATCACTTATCATTGTCTCGGAAGAAGGTTGGCGCTCGCTACTTGAGGGAACTGAAGGTAGGCCATTTATCCATTCCGAGGCAAGAGAAGTTCAGAGATTTCTCCTTGGAGGAGCAAGTTTCCTGGAGCTTGATAGTAAGGGAAGGTTTATTATCCCTGCTTACCTTAGAGCGTTTGCAAAAATTGAAAATGAAATTATATTCTTAGGATTGTCCAGATACGTAGAGATATGGGCAAGTAAAGCATGGGAAGATTATAGATTGAATCTTGAAAAAAATATTGATACGATCTCGAATCGATTGATAAAAGGAGCAGGAAAAGAAAATGAGTAGTAAATATCACACACCAATTCTTTTATCTGAATCATTAACATTTCTTGGAATAGATAAAGGAAAAAAGTATGTAGATGCAACACTTGGAGGTGGTGGGCATGCCCTAGCGATAGCGAAATTAGGCGCAAGCGTGCTAGGAATAGATACAGATCATGAAGCAGTTAATTTTGTTAAGAATGAAATGCAAAATATAAAAGTAGAATTACAGAATAAAATAGTTTTAGCAAAGGGTAATTTTAGAGATGTTAAGGAGATTGCAGAAGCAAATGAATTTAGTAAAGTGGACGGAGTACTCTTTGACCTAGGTGTTTCTAGCAATCAATTAGATAAAGCTGAAAGAGGATTTAGTTTTATGAAAGATGGACCATTAGATATGCGTATGAATTCAGATCTTGAAGTTATGGCATCTGACTTAGTTCATGGTTTATCTAAAAAAGAATTAGTCACTCTTTTTCGTCGTTTTGGAGAAGAAAGATATGCAAATATCATTGCTGGTAGTATTGTAAAAAATCGTCAAAAATCATTATTAAAAACAACAAAACAATTAGCTGATCTTATCATGGCAACTATTGGAAGAAGACAGGGGGATATTCATCCAGCAACATTAGTATTTCAAGCACTTAGAATAGCTATAAATGATGAATTAAATAGTATTGAATTGGGCCTCAATGGAGCCTTAGAAATAATAAAATCAAAAGGTAAGATTGTGGTAATTACATTTCATTCTCTTGAAGATAAAATCGTAAAACAGAAATTCAGTTTATTTGCTGATTCCGGTATAGGAATAGTTTTGACTAAAAAGCCAATTATTCCAAAACAAGCCGAAATAAATAATAATCCAAGAAGTCGTAGTGCTAAATTAAGAGTATTTGAAAAAAATTAGCTATGAAGAGACCTATTATTTGTATATCAATCTTAGTAATTATTGTAATATCTCTATCAATTGTTCAAATATTTATATCAAATAAGCTTTCAACTTCTGGTATTGAGCTGGCAATAATACAATTTAAGATCGGAAAATATAAGGTAGAGAATGCTATCTTGGCCGAAAAACTTCTTACTGCATCATCATATACATATATTTCAAATAAGGCAGAAATAGAAGGCTTTATAGAATCAAAGTCTCCTATTTATATTTCTAGGCAATTTCCTATAGCTATTGGCCGATGAATTGGCGATATTCATTAGTTTTTGGAGTTTTTGTAGTAGCATTTCTACTTGTTTTTTCACGACTTTTTTATTGGCAAGTGATACGAGCTGAAGAATTATCATTAATGGGACAGATGCAATATGGACGAAACATAGTAATAATGCCAAAAAGAGGAGAAATTAAAACTTCAGATGGTTTTCCAATTGCAACACAAAAAATTTCATATTTAGTTTATGCTAACCCTAAAAATATAAAAGAGTTAGATAAAAATAAAGTTTCTAGACTTCTTTCTTCAATATTGGATACTGATGTTGCTTCGATAAGTGGACTTCTTAATAGAAATCTTTTATGGGTTTCACTTGGAATAGTTGGAAAAGAAAAAAAAGATGAAATAGAAAAATTTAAATTAGATGGAATTGATTTTGAGCAACATTTTTCGCGTTTTTATCCAGAAGCATCAACGGCAGCTCATCTTGTCGGATTTGTTGGAAAAGATAATGAGGGTGAAGATAAGGGATATTTTGGTCTTGAAGGATTTTACAATAGACAATTAAGAGGAAAGCCAGGAATCTTGCGTCAGATTAATGATGCTATGGGGAGACCAATTATTGCAAAAATGAGTAGCGATGAAGATAAAATTGATGGAAGAAGTCTGAATCTACATATAGATAGAGTAATCCAATTTATAGTTGAAAAAAAATTAAAATATGGAATTGATAAATATGGAGCTTCTGGAGGAATGATTGCAGTAATTAATCCAAAAACTGGAGGAATTCTTGCAATGTCAGCTTTTCCTGCTTTTGATCAAAAAAATTATGATGAGTATCGAGACGAACTCTTTAAAAATCCATTTATAACTAGTTTATATGAGCCAGGATCAACTTTTAAATCGCTTATTATGGCTTCTGCAATAGATGCTGGTTTAGTAAGGCCAGATACAAAATGCCCAATATGTTCAGCTCCTATTACTATTGGTGAATATGAAATTAAGACATGGAATAATAAATATATAAAAAATATAACTATGACTGAAGTAATCAAACATTCTGATAATACCGGAATGGTTTATGTTTCAAGGGTAATGGGTTTGAAAAATATGATGATTTATTTTAAAAAATTTGGTATTGGAGACATAACTGGTATAGATTTGCAAGGTGAGGTATCACCTATTGCTAGAAAAAATTGGTATCCGATTGATATTGCTACGGCTTCATTTGGTCAAGGTATTTCTATGACACCATTAGAATTATTAGTTGGCTTTTCAGCTATAGCAAATGAAGGAAAACGAATGGAGCCACATATTGTTGCATCAATTGATACGGCTGATGGAAAAAATATACTAATACCTCCAAAAGAGATCAATGCTCCTATTTCTTCACGTACTGCAAGAATAATGACAGAAATGTTAGTAAATGCAGTTAATAATGGTGAAGCAAAATGGGCAAAGCCAAAAGGATATCGAATTGCAGGAAAGACGGGAACGTCTCAGATACCAATCGCTGGTCATTATGATGTTAGTAAAACCATAGCATCATTTATCGGTTTTGCTCCAGCAGATGATCCAAAATTTGCAATGCTTGTAATATTAGATAGGCCAACTACTTCAATTTATGGCGCAGATACTGCAGCTCCAATTTTTTTTAGTATAGCACGTGATATATTTAATCATTATGGTATTATGCCAAAAGAGTAATTTTATTTAATGTAGCGCTGTTCCTAGTGGCGTATTAGAGGTGATAGGTATCGGAACGGGTATCTCTGTATTTGTGCACAAAAGCATTCCTTCTGATACTTCATCCATTATTTTTCTGGGAGGTAAATTTGTAACAAATAAAAATGAATTTCCAATAAGTTCTTTATTCTTATACCATTTTGCAATCCCTGAAAAGATAGTTTTTTTTATGTTTCCAAAATCAACAGTTAAGCGGAGTAATTTTTCTGATCCTTCTTTTTGTTGACAATCAATAATTTTACCAACTCTAATGTCTATGCTATCAAATATTTCAAATGCAATATCATCTTTCATTCGATTATAATATCAAAATTAATTATCAAAGTAAAATGCATATTTTAAAATATAAAAAGCTTAATTACTATAAAAAATAAGCTAAAAAGTAGTATAATATAGGGTATGTGGCAACAATTAAAGAATGCCTATCATATTGGGGTAGCTATATTGGCTAATTGGTATTATAAGTCACCCTCTAAGAATCTTATAGTTATTGGCGTGACAGGTACGGATGGTAAAACAACAACCGTAAATATGATATATCATATTCTTAAATCAGCTGATAAAAAAGTATCAATGATTTCAACGATTAATGCAGTTATAGCTGATAAGGCATATGATACAGGTCTTCATGTAAGCTCTCCAGATCCTTTTACTATTCAAAAGTTTGCTAGTGATTCAGTTAATAACGGTGATGAATTCTTAGTTTTAGAAGTTACTTCTCATGCACTTGATCAGCATCGTTTTCTTGGCATAGACTTTACCATAGGAATAGTTACAAATATTACTCATGATCATCTAGATTATCATAAAAATTGGGATAATTATTTTATTACAAAAGCAAAACTTATTAAAAATGTAAAAATAGCAATATTAAATCGTGATGAGTTATATTTTGATAGATTGACTGAGCAAGCAAAAGGTAAAATTATTAGTTTTGGATTTTCATCAAAAGCTGAATATAATCAAAAAAAATTCCCATTAAATTTAAAAATTTTAGGTGATTTTAATTTATTAAATGGTTGGGCAGCAGCAGCAGCGTGTAGTGAGGTCGGAATATCTTCAACTATAATTAAATCTGCTTTAAATAAATTTTCTAGATTAAAAGGGAGAATGGAAGAAATTAAAAATAATAAAGGTCTTATGATTGTGGTAGATTTTGCTGCTACCCCTAATGGCTTAGAGCAGTCATTAAAAACTTTACGAAAAAAGACAAAGGGGAGACTTATTTCAGTTTTTGGATCAGCTGGGCAAAGAGATATTTCAAAAAGATTTTTAATGGGAAAAATTTCTGCTAAATTTGCCGATATAACGATAATAACAGCAGAAGATCCACGCGGAGAATTAAATAAGATTAATGAGCAAATTGCTAATGGCGCAAAAGAAGCAGGTGCAGAAATAAATAAAAACCTTTTTATTATTAATCGTCGTGAAAAAGCAGTAGCTTTTGCGATAAATAATATTTCGAAAATAGGAGATACAATTGGATTCTTTGGTAAAGGTCATGAAGAATCAATGAATTATGATGGTAAAAAAGAAGAACTATATAGCGAATTTAATCAAATTAAAAAATCATTAAAAAAATAAAATGAAAAAAAAGAGAATCCATTTTGTAGGAATTAAAGGAGTTGGCATGACCCCATTAGCTATTATTGCAAAAGAAGCAGGCTGCGATGTGACTGGTTGCGATATTGATGAAGAATTTATAACAGACAAATCACTTAAAAAGGCAGGAATAAATCCACTTATTGATTTTTCTATTGACCACGTTTTAGATTGCGATATTGTTGTATCAACTGGAGCACATGGTGGCATGGAAAATGAAGAAGTTAAACATGCAATAAAATTAGGTAAAAAAGTAATTCTTCAAGGTCAAGCAGTGGGCCTATATATGGATGGTGATTTATTTGAAAAAAAATATATAAAAGGAATTTCCGTACTAGGGGCGCATGGTAAAACTACAACTACGGCAATGATAGCAACAATATTTATGCATGCAAAAAAAGATCCATCATATCTCGTAGGAACAAGCGATATATTATCTTTAGGAAATGCAGGTCATTATGGAAAAGGTCAATATTTTATTGCAGAAGCAGATGAATATATAAATGATTCAGATTTAGAAAAAAGAGCTAAGTTTTTATGGCAGCATCCAGAAATTGCTATTATTACAAATATTGAATTTGATCATCCAGATGTATACTCCACCATAGAAGATGTAATAACTTCTTTTACAAGTTTTATCAGCGGAATAAAGGCCGGCGGCTTATTGATAGGGCATGGTGATGATCCAATAGTAAAAAAATTATTAAAAGAGTTTAATGGACGTTCAATAATCTATGGAATAGGTACTCAAAATGATTTCTTATTAAGTCGTGTAAGCGTGCATGATGGTAGAACATATTTTTGGGTAGATAGTTCAGGAGTATCACTAGGTGAATTTATGATACAAGTAATTGGTGAACACAATGCTCTTAATGCGCTTGCCGCAATAATATGTTCAATAGAAGCAGGAATATCAGTTGAAACAATAAAAAAAGCACTTAATCAATTTAGTGGTACTAAGAGAAGATTTGAATTTCAAGGTAAATTAAAATCTGGCGCATTTTTATATGATGATTATGCACATCATCCTACAGAAATAAAAAAAACATTAGAGGCATGTAGGCAAAATTTTCCAAAATTAAAAATTATATGCATATTTCAACCACATACATTTTCTCGAACAAAAAAATTATTTAATGATTTTATTCATATATTTCAAATTGTTGATACATTGATACTTACTGATATTTTTTCTTCAGGAAGAGAAAAAAATGATGGCACTGTTTCTTCGAGAGATATTTATCAAGAAATGACTAGATTTTATTCGAATATAATATATCTTCCTACTCTTTCTAATGTGATAGAATATTTGGAAAAGAAACAATATGGAAAAGATGTAATTATTATTACTATGGGCGCAGGCGATGTGTACAAAATTCAAAAAAATTTAATGATGGAGTAGTATATGGATAAACAATACAATAAGCTAATTAAGGAGTTCGGAGAAACTAATCTGAAAATAAATGAACCAATGAATGAGCATACATCATTCAAAATCGGAGGATCAGCTCAATATTATCTAACTGTCGATAAGATAGAAGATTTAATAAAAGCAGTTGTTGTTGCTAATGATTTAAGCATCCCCTATTTAATAATTGGGGGAGGAACCAACATGATAGTTTCTGATAATGGTATTAAAGGTCTTGTAATTAAAAATAATTGTCGGGCATTTAAAGTTATAGACAAAAAAGAAATTATTGAAAATCAAGAAATAGATGAATCCGAAATATTTATTTATACTGAATCAGGCGCAATTATGAATCTATTAGTTCGTTTTGCAATAGATCAGGGATTAAGTGGTTTAGAATATCAACTTGGTCTTCCTGGAACCATAGGTGGAGGGATTTATATGAATTCTAATTTTGCTGGTAAACAAGTATTTGTTGGAAATAATGTATATAGTGCTACATTGCTTACAAAAAGTGGGAAATTAAAAGAAGTTAATGATTCATATTTTAATTTTTCTTATGATAGGAGTATTTTACAAGATACTCATGAAACTATCTTGTCACTTGTTTTACGCTTTATTCCTGAAGATAAAAATATTTTACTTGAGAGAGCAATGGGTGCATTAGAGTATCGTAGATTAAGAATGCCCAAGGAAATATCTACTGGCTTTACATATAGAAATATTTCTATTAATCAATCACCAAGAGATATGAGCTCAAATGATATTAAGTCAGCTATTAATTATATTGAAGAAGCTGGCTTTGTAGGAAAAAGTATTGGGGATGTTGTGATTCATGAGCATCCTAATTTTATACTGAATATTGGTAATGCTAAGTCAAAAGATGTAGTAAAATTATTTGCAATAGTAAAGGAAAAAATTTGGAATAAATTTGGCATACAATTACTTATGGAAACACATATTACCGGTATTTAATTTAGCACATGAAGATAATTATAATATTATAAATTTTTTATGGATACATTTATAGTTCATGGAGGAAAAAAATTAAAAGGAGAAATTAGCGTATCTGGTGCAAAAAATGTTGCATTAAAAGTACTAGTTGCCTCATGTCTTACCGCTGATACAGTAATTATTCATAATATTCCTCATATTTCCGAAGTATCTATTATTATAAATATTATAAAATCACTTGGTGGAATAGTTGATATAGATGGTCATACTGTTAGTATTACTGTTGCTAGTGTTAATAATTTTGAAGTTCCCCTTGATAAGGCGGCTAAAAGTAGAAGTTCATCTCTGTTTATAGCTGCTTTATTAACTAGATTTGGAGAAGCAATTGTGCCAAATCCAGGTGGATGTCGTATAGGTGCTCGTCCGATAGATCGTACAGTAGAAGGATTAAAGATATTGGGAGCTGAAATTGCTTATCATAGTGAGGATGGATATTTTCACGCAAAAATAAAAAATGGAGCCACTCGACTTCGTGGGTCTATATATAGATTTGATAAAAATTCTCATACCGGTACAGAGACATTAATTATAGCTGCTGTTTTAGCAGAGGGTAGGACAATAATTGAAAATGCTGCAGCTGAGCCTGAGGTAGATGAGCTCATCAGTCTTCTTGTTGCAATGGGCGCAAGGATTAAGCGAACGGAGTTGCGAACTATTATTATTGATGGTGTCAAGAAGCTAAATGGAGCAAGTTTTACGATTGGTCCTGATAGAAATGAAGTCATAACACTTGCTATAGCGGGTATTATTACTGGTGGAGATGTGATTATAAAAAATGTAAAAAAACAAGATATACTCGAATTTATTAAAAAAATTGAAATTGCTGGTGGCGGTTGTGAAATTGTGAAAAATGGAATTAGATTTTTTTCAAAAGGACCACTTTCTCCAACTGATATTACCACTGCTCCTTTTCCTGGTTTTATGACTGATTGGCAAAGTCCATGGGCAGTTCTTATGACGCAGGCGGAAGGCATATCCATAATACATGAGTCAGTATATGAATCACGTTTTAGTTATGTTGAAGAACTTAGGAAAATGGGTGCTCAAATAGAATTATTTAATCCAGAGGTATTAAATCCACAAAAATTTTATAATTTTAATCTTAATGACGACAAGGAAGATAATTTTCATGCTGCAAAAATTTATGGACCTACAATTCTACATAATAGCATAGTAACAATTTCTGATTTAAGAGCAGGAGCAACTATTGTTCTTGCGGCTCTAGCAGCAAAGGGAAAAAGCGTTATTTTCGGAGTAGATCAAATAGATAGGGGATATGAAAATTTAGAGATTCGTCTTAATCAATTAGGAGCAGATATAATTAGAGAGAAAAATGAATAATAAAACTGCTGTAATCATATTGGCTGGAGGTCGTGGAAAGCGAATGCAGTCAAAAAATATAAATAAAGTAGCACTTTCCGTGGGTAATAGGCCAATGATTGTGCATATTGTTGATCTTTTTGTATCCATTGGCATAAATATAATAATAGTAGTAATTGGCTATGCTAAAAAATCTGTAATAAATGCACTTATTGATTTTCCAGTTATATTTGCAGAACAAAAAAAGCGCCTAGGCACAGCACATGCAGTTAAATGTGGCTTAAGGGAGCTTCCGGAAAATATCTCTAATGTATTAGTTTTGCAAGGTGATGATTCTGCATTTTATTCAAAAAAATTATTGCAATCACTTTTAGAAATACATCTTAAAGATAATGCAGATTTGACTTTTCTCACAATAGAAGTTGATAATCCTTATGGATTGGGTAGAATTATTAGAGATAAATCAAATAAAATAATAGCAATTGTTGAAGAAAAAGATGCAAATGATGAGCAAAAAAAGATTAAAGAAATAAATCCAGCTTGCTATGTATTTCGAGTAGAATTTTTGAAAAAATATATAAATAAAATTAAAAAAAGTCTTGTCACTAAAGAATATTATTTAACAACCCTTATAGATATAGCAAAGCAAAAAAATAAAATAATATCTAACGTAATGGGTGGTAATCTAATGTGGCGTGGAATTAATACAAAAGAAGAATTAGCTGAAGCAGAAAGATTATTTTTGCAGAAAAAAATAATATGAAATTTAATACAGAAAATTATTTTTTACTAGATAATTTTTATTATAAAGATATATTTAATAATATTGAAAATATTTGGGAAGTATTGCCAAAGCTTGAAGAGTATTTATCGTCTCTATTTATTGATGGAAAAGTTATTGGAAATTATAAAGATAAAAAAAATATTTATATAGGGGAAGGCACAGTTATTCATGAAGATGTTAATATAGAAGGACCAGTTGTCATTGGAAAAAATTGCCTTATTACGCATGGTTCTTATATTCGATCAGGATGCTTGATTGGCGATAATGTTCGAATTGGCCATGGCGTGGAAATAAAAAGATCTATATTTCTTAATAACTCAATAGTTGCGCATTTAAATTATATTGGTGATAGTATTATTGGAAATAGTGTAAATATTGCAGGTGGAGCAATGTTGGCTAATCTCCGTTTTGATAAAAAAGATGTAATACTAAGATATGGAGATAAAATAATTAGTACAGGTCTGCAAAAATTTGGAGCAATATTGGGTGATAATGTTAGCATAGGTGCTAATGCAGTTCTAAATCCAGGAACATTGCTTGGTAAAAGGGTGATTGTTTATCCGTTACAATTTGTGAAAGGTGTTTATATAGAAAATGAGATTATTAGATAGTGCTAAAAAAATAATGATATTGTTCGATATAGACTATACATTATTTGATACAGAAAATTTTAAACAATCAAATCTTAAAAGTCATTTAATCTATCCAGAAGTAAAAGATGTACTTTCAAGTTTAGATAAAATTGCTGTGCTAGGAATATTATCAGAAGGGGATATTGTTTTTCAAATGAAAAAACTTAAGAGGTGTAAGATTGATAATTTTTTCTCTGATAAACATATACATATTATTTTACAAAAAAATAGTACGATGTATGAGATTCTTGATATATATAAAAATAATAGAATATTTATAGTAGATGATAAACTTTCTTTTCTTAGAGAAATTAAATTGTATATGCCTTCACTTTTTACTATCTGGGTAAAACGAGGGCCATATGCAATGAATAGGCAATCTTTTAATGATTTTACACCAGATGCAGCTATAATAAATCTGACATTTATTAATAATATTATTAGAGAAAGAATGGGTGTTAATTAAATTATGTGTGGAATATTTGGATATATTGGTAATCAAAATAATGCAGCTGAATCCACATTGGAGGGGTTGAAATTATTAGAATATAGAGGATATGATTCTTGGGGTATTGCCGTAAAGGATGGTAAAAATATTATCGTGGAGAAACATGTGGGTAAAATTGGTCAAGCAAAAACATCTCTGCCCAAAAGCTCACTCGGAATTGGTCATACTAGATGGGCAACTCATGGTGGAGTAACTGTGGAAAATTCGCATCCACATCTAGATTGTAGGAAAGAAATTGCAGTTATTCATAATGGTATTATAGAAAATTTCAAAGATTTAAAAAATGAATTACTGGCAAAAAATCATATATTTCTGTCTGAAACAGATACAGAAATTTTGCCACATCTTATTGAAGAATATCTAAAGACAGAAGAATTTTCATCCGCAGTTAGGGATGCATTTAATAGATTAAAGGGTTTAAATGCTGTTGTTGTTGCATATTCGCCCTCAGAAGAGATAATTGCTGCTAAAACAGGATCACCATTAGTAGTGGGATTAGGCGTAAATGAATTTTATGTCGCATCAGATGTTTCTGGAATAATAAATCATACTCGTAGAATATTATTTGTAGAAGATAATCAAATGGTTATTTTAGGTAAAAAATTAAAATTAATTAGTTTATCAAGCGGTGATGAGATTCAGCCAGTATTTAATGATATTGACTGGAAATTTGAGCAATCAGATAAAGGCGATTTCAAGCATTTTTTTATGAAAGAAGTAAGTGAGCAGCCAAAAGTAGTAAAAAATATAGCATTAAATTACAAAGCTGAATCGGAAAAATTGGCAGATCTTATTGATAAGGCATTTGGGACTTTTATGCTGGGATGTGGAACAGCATCTTACGCGGCATTGGCAGGGACATACCTTTTTTCTAGAATTGCAAAAAAACATATTAATTTTTCAATTGGATCTGAATTTATGTATCTTGAGGATTATTTAACGCAAAAAAGTCTTATTATTCCAATTTCTCAAAGCGGTGAAACAATTGACGTAGTTGAGCCTGTTGCAAAAGCACTGAAAAAAGGAGCTAAAATTGCAGCAATAATAAATGTATTGGGCTCTACTCTTTATAGGCAAGCAGATTATAAATTCCTACTCGGAGCAGGTCCAGAGAAAGCAGTTGTAGGAACAAAAAGTTTTATTGCAATGATTGCAATGCTAATTTTAACCGCTTATACCCTAGCTAAGAAGCAATCAAAAGGTAAAGATCTTCTTATTAAGAGTGCGGAAAATATTGAAAATATTTTAAAAGTTGATTTTATTGAAAAGATAAAAATTATTGCTGATGATTTGAAAAATAAAGAACACATTTATATTATTGGGAGAGGATTATCATATGCTACAGCAGTTGAAGCAACATTAAAAATTAAAGAAACAAGCTGTATACATGCAGAAGGTTTTGCTGGGGGAGAATTAAAGCATGGCGTAATTGCGCTTATTGAAAAAGGTACACCATGCATTGTGTTTGCTCCAAATGATGAGACCTATGATGATATTATTTCCAATGCTGAAGAAATAAATGCTCGCGGAGGATTTATTATAGGAATTGGTCCTAAAAATAATGATGTATTTGATAGATTTTTACAAACTGATGATATCGGTGAGGCCACAATGATTCCTCAAGTGGTAATCTCTCAAATTTTAGCATATCAGCTTGCTCTCAAGCGAGGCATAGAAGATCCAGATAAGCCAAGAAATCTTGCTAAAAGTGTTACAGTTAAATGAATAAAAATTCTTTAAATAAAAAAATTCTGCCTATTATTATTTTGCACGGATGGGGATTAAGCACTCTGGTTTATAAAAATATTGTAAAAATTCTGAAGAAGAGAAATCACAGAGTTTATGTATTTGATTTTCCAGGATTTGGAGAAGAACCATTAGGAAATAATAGAGTTCTAAGTGATTATGTCATTTTTTTAAAAAATTATTTAGAAAAAAGAAAAATTAAGAAATGTATATTAATAGGTCATTCTTTTGGTGGAAGGATTGCATTAAAATTTTCAATTAAATATCCTATTAATGTTGATAAAATTATTCTTACTGGTGTTCCGGTGATTCGTCATAATGGAATGAAGCAAATTATAGCAGGTATCATAGCTTTTTTTGGAAAAAAAATAATATGTATTTTTCCTAAGTTTTTAGAAATTTTATTTAGGAAATTACTTTATCGTTTGATTGGGGAATCGGATTATATTAGGGCAGGAAAACTTAAAGATTTGTTTACTAATATAATTACAGAAGATATATCGGGTTATTTTCGTGATTCTATTGTTCCAATATATTTAATTTGGGGAGAGAGTGACTCAATCACACCAGTATCAGATATATCTATTATGAAAAAAATAAGACCAAATATAAAATATATTATTATTCCCAATACTGGACATCGATTACCATATGAAAATTCATTTATTTTTGCAAATGAATTAGAGAACTATATTCTATGAATAACATAATTTTTATTTTTACGTCTTTATCTTTTTTTATATGGGTAATAAGAAATACATTTTATTGGGTATATCTCTGGCAATTAAAAGAATATCGTCTAGATAGAGTTCTTATTCATTTTAAGGAAACTTATCAAGGAAAAAGAATTTTACTATCTCCATTTTTATGGATAAAGATCCTTCTTATTATAGGGTATGGATATATCGTTTTTAATAATGAATATTTATTATTTTATCAAATATTTATTTCATTAATTTTTTATTATGAGGCTTTTTCTGTTCTGCAAGAAATAATTTTTCATAGATTACGTCGTCCATCGTCAACTATTAAAGGGGTAATCATGTGTAGCTTAACAATATTTTTTATTTCAATTTTATTTACTATTCCTTTTGTTGATAAATATTTATGGCTATTATTACTTGAGTGTTTAATACCATTTATTATTTATATTATTGTTTTTGCTTTTTCTTTCCCAACGGAAATATATCATGATTATAAAATTGAAAAAGCAAGAAAAAAATTAGCTGATCATAAAAAAATACTTGTTATTGCAATAACTGGAAGCTATGGAAAGAGTTCCACAAAAGAATTTGTATCACAAATTTTAGAAAAAAAATTTCGATTATTAAAAACTCAAGGTAGTAATAATACTCCAATTGGTATTGCTAATACTATTCTTGATGGGCTTAAAAATAATACAGAAATACTTGTTACAGAAATGGGTGCATATAAAAAGGGTGAAATATTAGAACTTTGTGAAATTGTTAATCCAGAGATTGGAATTATTACAGGTATTAACGATCAGCATCTTTCTCTTTTTGGTAGCTTGAGCAATACAATGCAAGCAAAATATGAACTTATAGATTCATTGCCAAAAAATGGTCTTGCATTGTTTAATGGTAATAATAATAATGCAAAAAAATTATATGAAAAAACAAAAATAAATAAAGTTCTTTATGAGGTTAAATTTTCAGTAAATGATGTTAAGAGGAATATCTTCGCTGAGAATATAGTTACTAAAAAAAATTCTGTTTCTTTTGATGTTATTTTAAAAAGAAAAAAAATTCATTTTGAAGCACCAGTTATTGGTGCACATAACATAGAAAACATTCTTCCAGGCATCTTTATCGGAAACAGGCTTGGTATTTCAGATTTTGATTTGGTAAAATCTGTTTCATCTTTACAATCACTTCCTAAAACAATGACTAAGCAAGAATTGGAAAATGGAACTATAGTTATTGATGATACATTTAATACTAGTCAACAAGCTGTAAGAGCTGCTTTGTCCTATCTTAAGGTGTTTAAGCAGAAAAGAATTCTTGTATTTCAACCCATGATAGAGCTTGGGGTAAGTGCAGGAGATGAGCACTATAGGGTTGCTGGTGATATGGTTAAAATATGTGATTATATTTTTGTTACAAATGAAAATTTTTTAAATCAAATGAGAAAAGGTGCTTCTTTAATAAATTCTAAATGTGAAATAAGAAAAGCTTCTATCGTAGAGATAGCGAAATTTATCCAGAATAAGGTTCATAAAGGAGACGTTGTATTATTTGAAGGAAAAGAAGCGGGAATGGTTTTGAATAAAATTTTATAATGAATTTATATATTAAGCGTCCAATTGCAATTGAAATTTCTCCTAATACAGCTTTTGATGATGTTAGGATTGCTTGGGGAATATTTTTCACCCCATGGCGTTATATTAATGGTAATAGCGTAATGCTTCTTGAACAATGGTTTCGTCAATATTTTTCTGTTTCAAGTGCTATATCTTTCGTAAGTGGTAGAGGTGCATTATTTATTATCTTACAAGCGCTTGGAGTTAATAAGGATGATGAAGTCATTATTCAATCATTTACATGTGCCGTAGTTCCAAATGCAATTATTGCTCGAGGAGCAAAGCCAATTTATGTTGATATTAATTTATCTCTTACAATGGATCCAGATAAGTTAGAAAAGGAGATTACAAAAAAAACTAAAGCTATTATTGTGCAGCATACATTTGGAATCCCATCAGATATTGAAAAAATTGTCTCAATTGCAAATAAATATGAAATTCCCATAATTGAAGACTCTGCTCATGTAATTGGTGGAATATGGAAAAATAAAAAATTAGGATCAATTGGAAAAGTTGGATTTTTTAGCTTTGGAAGAGATAAGGCTTTTTCATCTGTTTTTGGCGGAATGGTTATAACTAATGATATTATGTTTGGTAAAAAAATAAGATCTCTACATCGTGTACAAAAAAATCCTTCATTTTTATGGATTCTACAGCAATTATTTCACCCAATTGCATTTTATATTATTCTTCCACTTTATGATACTCTTTATATTGGAAAAGTAATTTTAATTATTTTACAAAAATTACATTTTCTTTCTTTTTCTGTAACAAATAAAGAGAAGGATGGTGGTTTCGAAAAAATACTTTTGTCAAAATTACCAAATGCATTAGCAATACTTGCGCTTCATCAGGTAAGAAAAATAAAAGAATATAATGCAAAACGAAATAGTATTACGGAATTATATATTAAAGAGCTTTCAGACCCAATGTTTTCTTTTCCATGGAGAGTAAGTAGTTCACTTCTTAGATTTCCTGTTTTAATAAATGGCAATAGAGATGATCTTATGTTATTTATGAAAAAACATAATATTTATTTAGGAAATTGGTATACTGAATGTATAGGTCCATCGGGGACAGATTTCGAAAAAATATATTATCAAAGAAGTAATTTTCCTATATCTTTAATGATATCTCAAAAGATTATTAATTTGCCAACTTACCCAACGATGAAAATTGCTGATGCTAAGCGAATAATTCAAGTATTACAAATATATGCTAGAAATAAAAGAAGTTAACGATAAAAAACAATGGACTAATTTTCTTTCAAAAAAAGAAATTATATACTATCCACTTTTTCAATCATGGAATTGGGGCGAGGTTCAAAAAGCACTAGGATTCTCTATAATTAGAATTGGTTTATTTGATAATGATAAATTAGTAGCTGTTTGTTTAATCATAGATATCATCGCAAAGCGTGGGCATTATCTACATCTTCGTCATGGGCCAGTTATCTTAGATAAAAATATCGTTTATATTAATGCAATAGTTAATTATGTAAAGAAAATTGCTAAGGAAAAGAAAGCAAAATTTATTAGAATGAGTCCATTATGGGAAAAAAAGATTGTTGATATAAAATATCTAAAAAATAATGGATGCATTGATGCTCCAATTTATAATATGGATGCTGAATATTGTTGGGTACTAGATATATCAAAATCTGAAAAAGAACTTCTTTCGGACATGCGTAAGTCTCATCGTTATCTTATACGTAAATCACTTAAAATGCATATTGAGATATCAAAAACAAATGATGTTAAAGCAGTAGATGATTTCCTTTTATTATATAAAGATCTCTCTGATCGAAAACATTTTGTTCCACATAGAGGAATTAGAGAGGAAGTGATGTTTTTTGGACAAGATAATGAAGCACTTCTTTTATTAGCTAGCTGGAATAATGAAATAGCAGGTGGAGCTGTTATTGATTTTGTTGGAAAAATGGCAATATATCATCATGGAGCAACTCTCTCAAGGTATCGAGATATTCCCCTTTCCTATATTATTCAGTGGCAGGCTATTTTGGAAGCAAAAAAGCGAGGTATGAAAATATATAATTTTTGGGGAATTGCACCGCTAAATCAGCCTAATCATCCATGGCAAGGTCACACACTTTTTAAAATGGGATTTGGTGGAGAAGTTTGTGAATTTGTACATGCCCAAGACATACCGTTATCACTTGATTATTGGCGAAGTTGGATTATTGAAAAAATAACAAAGAAGCTGAAGGGATATTAATACATAGTTAATCGGTTCTTATGTGTTTAATTCTTTATCTGTTTGCTATTAAAATCAATCACATGATATAATTACTTCTTATGGGACAACTTTTAGGACTTCTTATTATGTCTTTTTTTATATCTGGAATTCTGTTCATTCCTTTTATAGATTTTCTCTATAAAATAAAACTTCAGAGACAAAAACAAATCACAAAAGACATGTTTAATAAGCATACGCCAATTTTTGATAAATTTAATTCTTGGAAAGTTGGCACACCGTTTGGAGGAGGTATTCTTATAATAATTGTAGTTACATTGCTTACATTTTGGTCATATGGAGTCTTTGGTGTAAAGGTAAAGCCATGGGAATTATTTGTATTATTATTTTCATTTATAGGATTTGGATTATTAGGATTATATGATGATATTAAAAAATTATTCCCTGACAATAAAGCATTTTTTGGTCTTTCTTTTACTGTAAAATTTCTTATTCAATGGATAATTGCTTTTATTTTAGCTTCTGTATTATATATTAATCTTGGCTATTCATTTATTTTTATTCATGGATTTGGATTGGCAAATATTGGATTTTTATATATTCCTATTGCTGCATTTATTATTGTATCTTTTGCTAATGCATTCAATATTGCTGATGGTTTAGATGGACTTGCTTCTGGGCTTCTTTTAATTTGTTTAGGATCTTTTTTAGCAATTTCTTCAACAGCATTAGATCAGGGATTGGGCATGTTTATATCTATTCTTATGGGAAGCGTTGGTGCTTTTTTATATTTTAATATTTATAAAGCTCGAATATGGCTTGGAGACGTTGGCTCAATGGCGCTTGGTGCATCACTTGGAATAATAGGTCTTCTAACAGGAAAAATTATCGCTGTTGCATTTATTGGTGGCGTTTTTGTATTAGAGGCAGGTTCATCACTTTTACAAATTTTGAGTAAAAAATTCTTCGGAAAAAAAGTATTTCCTGTATCTCCGCTTCATCTTTATTTACAACGACATGGATGGGAGGAGCCAAAAATTGTCATGCGTGCTTGGTTACTTGGATTTCTCTTTGCTATTATTGGTCTATACTTCGCTTTCATCGGTTAATAAACGTCTTTATCTATTTAAAATAGTTTAGTAATATATCTAAAAATATTTAAATTTATGATACGATAATAATATGAAAAAAATAGATTTTACGCTTTTTTTTACAGTTATTATATTGTCATTATTTGGTCTTTTTATGATTTATAATGCATCTTCATTTATTGCTTTCAGAGATTTTTCTGATAAATACCATTATGTAAAAGATCAATTATTATGGTTAATCCTTGGATTTATAGGATTAGTTTTCTTTTCATTATTTGATTATAAAAGATTGTATTATTTATTTTTACCAATATTAATTTGTATATTTTTGTTATTAATCTCAGTTTTTTTACCAATAATTGGTGTATACGTATTAGGAGCGCACAGATGGATTAATTTCGGATTTTTTGTACTTCAACCAAGTGAATTAGTAAAACTTGGTTTAGCTATATGCTTATCTGCTTGGTTTTCTGACAACGAAAAAGGTAGATTTGGTCCAGCCTGTATTATTATAATAATGATAATTATCTTGGTTATGATTGAGCCAGATATGGGAACTGCTGTTGTCCTACTTCTTGAGTCGATAGTTATATATTTTCTATCTGGTGGAAGCATATTTAATCTTTTTATGATTATTCCTTTAATCTTCACAGCTGGATACATAGCAATTAAAATAGCTCCTTATAGGGCAGAACGCTTACTTGAACATATGGGAGTTTATTATTCCATTGATAAGACTTCTTATCATGTAAAACAAATTCTTATCGCATTAGGTTCTGGTGGAATTACAGGGATTGGTTTTGGTAATTCGCTTCAGAAATATGCATATTTGCCAGAAAATACAACAGATTCAATCTTTGCAATTATTGCTGAAGAATACGGTCTAGTTGGGGGTGGATTACTCTTATCAGTTTATATATTCTTAATATGGAGAGGGATACATATTGCTAAAAATACAAAAGATTCATTTGGAAAACTACTCAGTGCAGGAATAATTACTTTTTTAGGGATTCAGGCACTGATTAATTTAGGTGCTCAATCAGCATTAATTCCTTTAACTGGTATTCCATTGCCCTTTATTTCTTATGGTGGTTCAGCAACCGTGGTGAATTTATGCTCTATTGGTATTTTGCTTAATATTTCAAAAAAAATATGAAGATAATAATTGCATCTGCTGGGGGTGGTCATTTCTCTCCCGTTCTATCTGTTATAAAAAGATTGTCAAAAGCAGAAGTTATTGTTATTGGAAGAAAATATGGAATTGAGGGAGATAGAACAGCAGAATCATTGGAATATAAAATTTGTAAAAGTCTTGATCTTCGTTTTATTTCTTTGACAACTGGTAGATTGCAGCGTAAATTTACAAAATATACTCTTTTATCACTTGCAAAAATTCCATTTGGAATTATTCAATCATTCACATTTTTAATAAAAGAAAAACCTGACATTGTTCTTTCGTTTGGTGGATATATTGGTATTCCTGTTGTTGTATCTGCATGGTTACTTAATATACCAGTAATTATTCATGAACAAGCTCTTACTATTGGACTTGGAAATAAGTTTGCAGCAATTTTTGCTAAAAAGGTTTGTATTTCATGGGAAACATCTTTACCTTTTTTTCCAAATAAAAAAACAGTCCTTACAGGTAATCCTATAAAAGATGAATTTATAAATCTAGATGTAGATAACATTAATCCCGTTAAGTTTGGATTTAAATCTAAAAATCCATTGTTATATATAACTGGAGGAAGCATTGGATCTCACAGTATTAATAATTTAGTAGAAAAATCACTTCCTGACTTGCTTCAATCCTGTAATGTATTACATCAAACAGGAGACGCTACTGAGTTTAATGATTTTAATAGATTGATTCAGTTACGAAAAAATCTACCTGAGAATTTGAGACAAAATTATATTATTAAAAAATTTTTGACAAGTAAAGAAGCAGTGGAAGCTATTACTTCTGCTAATCTTGTTATTTCTCGTGCAGGAATAGGCACAATCACAGAGCTGCTTTATATTGGTGTTCCTAGCATTATATTACCTATTCAAGATAATTTAGAACAAGAAGCTAATGCAGTTTTTATTGAAGAAAAAGGATCTGCGGAAATTATAAGATCAATTAATGCAACGTCTCAAAATTTCATAGAAGTAGTAAATAAAATGATTTTAAATGAAAGTAAATATAGAAATATGGCACAAAAAAATAAAAAACTTATTAAAAAAGATTCTGCAGATAAAATAGTTGCAGTTTTGCAAGATTATCTAAAATAGATATGATAAAAATACATCGTAGGGAAAAAAAGAACAGATTTATTATCCGTTTATATATGATCGTATTTCTGATCATTGTTTTTTCCCCAGCCATATGTCTATATATCTTATTTAGAACACAAAAATTATTTATAAGTCCATTGCCCAAATCTGTCCATAGGATAGAAAAAAAAATAGCCATATATTCTCAATCCGTTAAGGAGTTAGAGTTGCTTTTAGTTAATAAAAAAATACACTTCTTATCAATTAAAGAAGATAATAATCTATCGGCATTTATTATTTTATTAAAAAATAAAGGTGAGATAATTTTATCTTTAGAAAAAAACCTAGAAGAGCAAGTAGCCTCTTTACAATTAATACTAACTAGATTTACAATAGAAGGTAAGGGTGTTCGTAGCCTTGATTTTCGTTTCAATAAACCAGTTATTGTATTTTTATAATAAATTATGAGTGATAGTAAAATATTTATTGGAGTTGATATTGGTACTTCAAAAATTGTTACCGTTATCGCACAGATTGATGAAAACATTAATATTATCGGTGTTTCAGAAATAAAATCTGTTGGAATTAAAAAAGGTCAAATTGTAGATATTGAAAATGCAGTTAATTCTATAATTAAATCTCTTGAAGCTGCAGAACGTATGGCTGGATATGGTGCTAAGAATGTTTTCGTTTCAGTTGGAGGAAGTCATATTGAAAGTCAAAATTCTAATGGAACCGTTGCTGTTTCCTCAAAGCAAGTAGAAATAACTCAGAATGATATTGATCGTGTTATTGATTCAGCAAGAGCAGTTACGATGCCTTCTTATCGTCAAATTATTCATGTTCTTCCTCGTAATTTTACCGTTGATGGTCAGGAAGGGATAAAAGATCCAATTAGCATGACTGGATATGTCTTAAAAGTTGATGCACATATTATTACTGCTAACATTACAAATATTCGAAATATAGAAAGAGCACTTAATGAGGCAGGTGTAAATATAGATAATTTTGTTTCAATTGGCTATGCAAGTAGTTTAGCAGTTCTTACTGATACTGAAAAAGAACTAGGCATTGTTCTTGTTGATATTGGATCTGGAACAACTAGTATATGTATTTACATAGATGGATCTGTTTCTTTTTCGTCAGTAATTCCTATAGGTGCACGTCATATAACTAGTGATTTGGCGCTTGGACTTAGAATATCTATAGAAAGTGCTGAAAAAATAAAGATTCATCTTTCGGGATGCGTAGTTAGAAAAACTATTCGACCAGATGATTTAGAAGGATTATCAGAAAATAAAATTATAGATAAATCTGATGAACTAGATATTAGCCTCCTTGATATACCAGAAGAATTGAAAAAAATATCTAAAAAAACTTTGATAGAAGGGATTATTAGGCCGAGGCTTAATGAAATCTTCACTATGGTTGGTCTTGAGATAAAAAGAAGTGGTTATGGTGGAAAAACACCTGCTGGATTAGTTGTTACTGGTGGGGGATCAAAAACAGTAGCTATGACAGAAGCTGCTAAGAGAATGCTTTTAATGCCAGTAAGAATTGGTAACCCAAAAGATTTAAAAGGAATTGTTGATGAGGCTGATGATCCTTCATTTTCTGCTGTCATTGGTCTTTGTATATTTGCATCTAAAAAAAATTTAAAATCTGAAAATACATTACCATTTAGTTTTTCACTTTCAAATATTCAATTACAATCATTTTATAAATTTTTTAAAAAAATTACCAATCTAATAAAATCTCTTATGCCTTGATATTTTTTCTAAAATATAAAAAGTTAATTATATTTATTATTCAATTTGCTTATTGCAAAATTTATTCTCTTTTGTTAGGATTTGTTCACACATGTTGATAAGACCTCAATCTACTAACTTTGCCAAAATACGCGTTTTGGGCGTAGGTGGTGGTGGAAGTAATGCTGTTAATTCAATGATATCTCAAAGCAAGATACAAAACGTTGATTTTATCGTAATTAATACTGATGCCCAGGCACTTCTTAATAGTCAATGTTCTATTAAATTACAAATTGGTGAAGGGATTACTAAGGGGCTTGGGTCTGGAGGAGATCCTGAAATTGGAAAACAAGCCGCAGAGGAGAGTCGTGAAAAGATTAAAGATATGCTTGAGGGTTCCAATATGGTTTTTATTGCATCAGGCATGGGTGGTGGAACCGGAACTGGTGCAGCTCCAATTGTTGCTCAAATAGCGAAAGAAATTGGCGCACTGACAATAGCAGTTGTTACTAAGCCATTTATTTTTGAGGGAACTCGTCGCATGGTTTCTGCTGAAGAGGGCCTGGAAGAACTTAAGGGAAAAGTGGATACACTTATAGTAATTCCAAATCAGCGAATTTTAGATGTCGTTGATAAAAAATTATCTCTTTTAGAAGCATTTCGTGTTGCTGATTCGGTTTTGTCTCAAGGTGTGCAGGGAATTTCTGATCTTATTACAATGCCCGGTTTAATAAATGTTGATTTTGCAGATGTTAGATCTATAATGACTGACGCAGGCTCGGCTCTTATGGGTATCGGCACAGGTGTTGGAGAGAATCGTGCTCAAACCGCAGCAAGGAGTGCGGTTGCATCCCCCTTGTTAGAAATATCTATGGATGGCGCAAGAGGTGTTCTTTTTAACATTATAGGAGGTCCTGATCTTGCGATGAGTGAAGTGGATGAAGCTGCTAAAATTATTGCAGCAGCTGCTGATCCTGATGCTAATATAATATTTGGTGCAACAATAGATAATAATATGCATGATCAACTTAAGGTTACATTAATTGCAACTGGATTCGATAACAATAAACAAAGACTTAAAGAATTTATGCCTAGACAGTCACAAATAGTTCAATCAGTAGATTATGGACAATCTAATCATTCATCGGCACCAATAAATCAGATAATAGATGAATCAAAACAGCAAAAAGAAGATGATGAATTTGAAATCCCCGCATTCTTAAGAGAGAGGAATTAATTTTTCTTAGTCCTTAAATTATTTGTCCCAAAACAACGATATTATTTATTTTCCATTATGTTGGTAAAATTTTAGTAATTAAGGTTTTTAAATTGTAAAAACTAGAAAAAGCATATAGAGTTTTTGCATTAAGCATTTTGAATCCAGAAATTTTAAGCTCTACTTTAATCAAGTTAGTCATGTAAGTTCTTGTATGTCCGTTTAGATTTTTTTTATTTTTTCTAACCCTTTATTTAAGGGAATAGAAATAATAATGTATCCATTTGGAGTTAACATTTTTCTAATAATTCTTAATATTTTAAAAGTTTATGAAGGGGATATATACTCCAGCACCTCAACCATTAAAGCTGCATCAAATTATTTTGGTTAATACTTCATATTATCAACAGACTTTAATTTAAAAAAATCATCAAACTTTTTATTTAAATGTTTTATTGCATTTGGGGAAATATCATTTCCATGTAATTTAATATCTCTTTCTCCATTTTTAATTAATTTTTCAACATATTCATAGCCTGCGCCTATATCTATTATATTTTTAACGTTTTTAGGAATTAAATTATAGATTATTTTTATTCTATTTTTAGTCATAGGGTCCTCAGGTTAATAATCAGTATTGCTATTAATTTTTTTATCCCAAAAAAATTTCAGTATTTAAATCTTTTATTTCAGCACAATATTTATTGTATAAATCTATTAGTTAACTTAATCTATTTTTTGTGGCGAAAATGTGCCTAAGGCCCTCAACTTTAAATGGATTTTTCTTACATTCAAAACAAATAAAATATTCGTTTTCCTTGAAACATATCAAGCAATTCATAAAAATTATATTATCATTAAATGAGTGTGTTGATAAATTTATATTATGAAAATTATTGCATTTCTAAGATAAGTAAATGATTCATTAGGAAAGGATCTTAATAAGTTATAAAAAAATGATGGAAATAGGTTATTGACTAATATTTTTATTAGAGATATTCTTATTTATAATGAGTAAATATGTAAAATGGTTTATAATAATATTAATTTTTATTTATTTTTTTATATTTTTTGATAAAAATATTTTTCAAAATAATACTGTTATTAGTAGGCCAATAACTGCATCAATTATTCCTCAATCAAATGATGTTCATTCCCCTGACGGTTCATTTAGCATTGTAATGCAATCAAAGGAAAGCAATAGTGGTTTTTTTACCTACGAATTTTTTATTGAAAATATATCTGGAGGTAAAAAAAAATTACTTTTTGCAACCAGTGGAGAGGGTGGAGAATTTTGGATTACTCCAAATGCATGGTCACCAGACAATAATTATATATATATATTGGAAAGAAAAAATAATAAATTAAATGCAATGATTTTTAAATCATCAGGTGAAAGTTTTGCAAATGGTGATGTTTATATTGATACATCGCCAATTTTTATTAGTCGTAGAACGGGATATGAAATAGTTGATATAACTGGTTGGGATTCTCCTACGTTATTGCATGTAGTAACAAAAAATCATCAAGATATTGGTCCTTCTTTTTGGTTTGATGTTCCAAGTAAAACTTTTATGCAATTATATAATCGTTCCCTATAGTGTCTTTAGCATTTTTTCAGTAGCTTTTATACTTAAATCTTCGCCATTATAAATAAATTCAAATATTATTTCATTATTTTTATTATTTTTTATGTAAAGATTTTGTAATTGATTTACCGAACCCTTATCATAGGGATTACTATAAATAGATACACTGAATTCGCTTGGAATCTCGGGTATCTTCATAAAATCATGGCGTGTTGGAGCAGTTGCTTCAAGATTAGCATCTTTAGCAACCCAATACAGTAGAGATGCTAGATGACAAACTCCATCTCCAGCCAAGTATCCATCAGATTTAAATCCTTCTGATAAATTAAAATGTGAATTGGTCGTTTTATCTATTTTATTTTGATATTCTGGTAGAACATCATCGTGAAATGCAAAAATTTCATCAGGTTTCAATACCATGCTATACTTAAATGGTTTATTAATTTTATCCCAATCAATATTATTTGAATCTATTTTTTTATCAGAAGTATATTTAATTGTAAGGAGAATATTTTCTTTAAAAACATTATTTACAAAAGAATTACCATATCTATTATTTAATGAAAAAGTATGAGACGAGATCTCCTTTACTACAAATTGTTTTGGAATAATTTGTTTTACTGGTGATTCAGTAAAAAATGGAATAAATAAAAGTGATGCAAATGTCATAATCTTTATAGACATAGTATCCTATAAGATGTAGATTATACTATACTATAAGATTAATGTCAAGTAGTTTTTAAGCTCATTTTAATGTTTAGGTACATAAATATCATCATTTACTTTTTAATAATAATGCTATACGCTTGAATCATGCTAAGCATTGGATTAAAATCTGTATCATGGACTCGTTCTAGTGTTATTTTATTTTTATTTATAATAGCCTTGATATGGAGAATATTTGTATATGGATTTGATTTTAAAAATAAGTGTGCTAATTCAATCAGTTGTATAAAAGATATTTCTGGAATATTTCAGATAGGGAAAAAAAATATATTTTTGTCTCGATCTATTACTTCTCTGCCATATGTATCTAATAAAAATAATATACATACTGTGCTTGGCAATACTACTTCAATTGGAGAAAAGCATATATTCATTGATTTAGATACGCAGCAACTTTATGCATATGAGGATAAAATACAGGTCTATGCTTTTCCTGTATCAACAGGTAAATGGGGCAAGACTCCAACTGGAACTTTTAGGATATGGATTAAAATAAGAAATGCTCATATGGAAGGAGGTTCTGGGGATGATTATTATAATCTTTATAACGTACCCTATACAATGTTTTTTTCAAATGAAAATGTTGATGCTAGTCTAGGTTTTAGCATTCATGGTGCCTATTGGCACAATAATTTTGGTTATCCGATGAGTCATGGATGCATAAATTTACGTCCTGAAGATGCTGAGAAAATTTATGGCTGGGCTGATCCTCCAACACGGGGAATTTCTACTCATTCAACAACTAAAAATAAAGGAACATTAATTACTATTTATGGTGAGCCTCATATGAATTAAATATCTATTAAATTTTCCTATTTGTCTATGAATTATTTTAATATTAATCCATAGAAACTTATTTAGAATTTATTATTGTTTATTATACTTTTTGCCTATTGTATCTATAATCTAATACTATACAATAATTTTTATGCCTATTATGCCAAAAATTATTCGCTCATCACGTCTCTCTATGAGTATAAGAATTAATTTAATGGGAGAAGTTATCGTTCGAGCTCCTAAATTTATCCCCACATTTTTAATAAAAAAATTTATCTTATCAAAGCAAAATTGGATTGATGCATCACTTAAAAAAGTAAATATTTATCATAAAAAAGAAAAGCAATATATTGAAGGTGAGGAATTTATGTATTTAGGAAATAAATACATATTTCAATTTATAGATACTGATAAAATTTTTATAAGTGATAATAAATTATTTTTTCCAAAAATATTATTATTTAGAGCAGAAAAAGAAATTAAAAATTGGTATATACGACTCGCAAAAGATAAGATTACAGAACGACTAGATCATAAAGCAAAAGAAATGGGTATGCAATATAAGAGCATTTTATTCTCTGATACTCAATCTAAGTGGGGTACATGTTGGCCAGATAATGCTTTACAATTTAACTGGAGACTTATAATGGCGCCATTGATGGTATTGGATTATGTTGTAATTCATGAATTGGCACATACAAAAGAAAAAAATCATAGTAATAAATTTTGGAGCATAGTATCTATATATACTCCAGCATGGAAACAGCATAGGAAATGGCTTAATAATAACTCTTATTTATTAAATTATTAATAAATTAATCTGAATATATTATTGATGGTTTTTTATAGTTTATAAATTATGTAAATGTCATTTTTTTATAAATATTACGAGTGACCTCAACATCTTTTTTGCAATATTCGCATATTTCTTTAATTCGACCATCTTCATATGCCTTAGCAACATCTTTGCCTTCCATTGCTCCACCTTTTGATGATGGAATATTCAATGCTTTCGCTAAAGAATCTAAGCTAATTTTTGCATACTGATCCCATTTTGCCCATTCCTTCATGAGATCATACATGGGATTATTTCGATATCTGGCAAAAGTAAGATCCCTGGTAGGTTTTACTTCATTTATAATAGATCTTTGATAAATAAATCTCATATCAAAATCTATAATATTGAAACCAACAAATAACTCAATTGTTTTAGCTATATCCCAAAATTGTTGGAGCATCTCTTTTTCAGTACCGCAAATTATTTGTATTTGACCATCATTAATAGCATAAGATATGCAAGCTATTCTCCCAAAAGCACCATCAAAACTAGTTTCTGCTATAAATAGATCCAATTCTTTTACTTGCTTTCCATCATCAATTTTTTTTTGATGAATCTCAGCAAGCATAACATGCTTATTTTTATCTGCTGGTAGAGTTTCAATATCAAAATATAATATATTCATTATATTAGTATATAAATTTTTATACGAGTAATCAAGTTAATTTTAAAAAATAGTTTACATTGTTAATATAGTTCTTTATAAATATTAATAATACCGTATAATATATTTATTATGAATAATAATCGTTTTAATAATATAGATTTTATTCGAGCAATTGCAATTATCTGTGTTATCGCTACCCATGTATATTCTCGTCATTTATTTGGTGAATTTAATATCTTAATTTGGAATTATTTACATTTTACTATTTTTATGTTTATTTTTTGTTCTGGCTACGTATTATCATTGCGATATGAATTTGAATTTAATTCATGGAAACAAATACTCTCTTGGTATTTTAAAAGATCTCAAAGATTAATTATTCCATTTTATTGTTACCTTTTTGTACATTATTTATTATGGTATTTATTTCCACAATTTTTTGATGGCTTAGAATTAAATAATTCATTTAATTTTATAGTTCAATCAATTTTTCTAACAGGAGGAGTAAATGCTAATTGGTTGGTTCTGCTTTTTATACAGCTTACAGTCTTATTACCTTTACTTACAAAAATATATATTAAAAAAATTATAATAATATTTTATATTTTATTTTCTACATTTTTTACAATATATATTACTTTTATTCCATTTTCATATAATTTATCTCGTTATGTAATGTGGATACCGTGGTCATTAGCATTATTGTTTTCCATTTACGCATCTAGGAATAAGATAAGTAATAAGAAATACATATCTCTGGCGATATTGTCAGGCATATTATTTTATTTATTTAATTTTTTACATCCATTTAATAAGTCTCTTTCTCTTTATGACCATAAATATCCATCAGATTTATATTATTTATCATATGAATTTTTTATTACATTTATTTTATTATCAATTAGCCAATCTTCATATTTGAAAAATTCATTTTTACAAAAATCATATGAATATATCAGTCATAAATCTTATTCTTTATATTTTATTCATTATATTGTTTTAGATTTTATATTTAAAGTAACAAATAATTATTATTTATTTTCAAATATTTTTATCCAATTTTTATTAATTTTATCTATAAGTCTTTTTACATGTTGGTTATTAGATAAATTATCTCGAATATTATTAATTTAATTATAATAATATTATCTAATATATTTTTATTTTTTTTTATATTATAATAGTCTAATGAATAAAAAAGCAAAATTAAAAAAAAATAAAAATAATTATCTTCGTAATTTAAATTATAATCAAGCAATATTTTTTATATTATTTTTAATTATTATTTATATCTTTAATATAGTTAAAAGTAATATTAATTATTTTAAATCAAAAATTAAGCCTCATATTGCTAAGGGAACAATTGCCTCAGTTAATCAACCCTTATCTAGTATTAGATTACCAATTTTTTTATATCATTATGTTGAGTATGTAGCTGATCAAAACGATACTATTCGTAAATCACTTAATATTCAACCATGGGTATTGGAAAAGCAAATACAGACACTTAAAGATGCTGGATATAATTTTATTACTCCTTCTGAGGCAATACAAATGCTTAATGGAAATATCCCACTCGTTATTAAACCAATTATTCTCTCATTTGATGATGGATATAGGGATTTTTATACTGATGTTTTCCCAATTATTAAAAAAGAAAAAGTAAGAGCAATTGTATACATTGTGCCTGGATTTATCGATAAAATAAATTTTATGTTCAGGAATCAGTTAGAGGAAGTTGCTGATAGTTCATTAATAGAAATCGGCGCACATACAGTAAATCATGTTTGGCTTAAGGGGCTTGAGGCACATCATATTAAGAAAGAGATTGTAGAAAGTAAATTATTGCTAGAGGACTCTATTCATAGAAAAGTTGTATCATTTGCATATCCATATGGGGCTTTTGATGATCAAATATCAAAAATAGTAAAAGAAGCTGGTTTTACATCTTCAGTATCAACCATCTCTGGAATTGAAGCTACTCACTTAAATAAATTTTATCTTTTTAGATTGCGACCCGGTAATCGTATTGGAAAGTCATTAATTGATTGGTTAGATCAATCTGTATTTTATTCATGGTAAATTATTTTATAATTTGACGATATTTTCCCAAGTAAATTAAATTCTTCCAAAATGGCCATATGAAGCAGTTGATAAATAAATAGGTCTACGTAGATTAAGACCTTTAATAATTCCCTCCAACGATGTGTCTAAAATTTTACTTACGAAATTATTTATCATATTAGGAGATGATCTTGATGTATTAAAAGTTTCTACTTCTTACATAAGTGTTTTTATGCTTGCTAAAAAAATACTCCAATAACCCCTGATTTAACAAAAAAATTACATCATTTACTCATGAATAAGATAGAATTTAAATATTTAGGTTAATTTCGCGATAACCCCGTCTTCGTTGGGCATCGTACAAAAGAGGAAATTGTTGTAAAACATAATCCTCCATTTCATACTAGGCAAGAGATTGAGACTGCATTAATTGAATTATTTGATTAGCTTATGAGTCAAGATGATTTGCATCCATTGATAAAGGCAGGGGTTTTTCATCATCAGTTTGTATCCATGCACCCTTTTTTAGATTGTAACGGACGCCTTACTAGGATTCTTACTGAATATTATTTATTATTAAAAAATTATGAAGTTGCTAAATACTTTATACTAGATGATTATTATGATATGGATAGGCATCTGTATTCCGATAAGTTACATACTGCAGATCAGGGAGATAAAACAACTTGGCTTTAATATTTTTTAGAAGGTATTGGTCACTCCCTAAAGCCTGCAATTGCTATAATAAATGAATTGAAAAGATTTAATATGGAAGATATAACTGGAGAGAAAAGAGTGCTTGTAACCAATAGGGAAGAAGAGGTATTGGAGATTGTAATAAATAAAAAAGCTGTAAAAACTACAGATATACAAGAGAATCTTTCAGTAACCCGTCAACAGGCTCATTCCTTGCTAGCTTCATTAGTTAGGAAAGGGTTACTTTGTAAGTTTGGAAAGACAAAAAAAAGTTATTATAAATTAGTAACTAAATTAAATAACTAATAATTCATTCAAAATAAATATCTGATTAATCTATCCGTATAGCATACTTGAAGAAAAATTAGGTTTAAGATACAATTGAAGCTATGTTTAAGTCTGTAAATCCGCAAGTAGATTTTCCAAAACAAGAAGAAGAAATACTTGAATTTTGGAAAAAAAATAAAATATTTGAAAAATCATTAGATAAAGATGCGCCGAATGGAAAATGGACATTTCTTGATGGCCCACCTTTTATTACAGGTCTTCCGCATTATGGAACATTACTTGTAAGTATTCCTAAAGATGTTTTTCCTCGATTTTGGACAATGCGTGGATATATGGTAAGACGTGTTTGGGGATGGGATGTTCACGGATTGCCTGCTGAAAATAAAGTAGAAGTTAAGCTGGGCATTGAACGCAAAAAAGATATAGAAGAAAAGATTGGAATTAAGCAATTTATAGATGAATGTCGTAATTACGTAAGTGAATCTTCAAGGGAATGGGAATGGTATATTGATCATATCGCAAGATGGGTTGATTTTAAAAATGCTTATAAAACAATGGATATTTCCTATATGGAATCTGTGATGTGGGTTTTTAAGCAAATGTATGAAAAAGGATATATATATAAGGGACTTCGTGTCTCTCTATATTGTCCACATTGCTCAACTCCAATCTCTAATTTTGAAGTTGCAATGGATCCTGACAATTATAAAGAGATTACAGAGGCATCAAATACTTATAAATATCAACTTGTTGAGAGTAGTGATACCTATTTACTTGCATGGTCAACTACGCCGTGGAATAAATTAGTTACATCAGCTCTTGCTGTAAATTCAAAGTTGGATTATGTTAAGGTCGAACAAGGTAAAGAAAAATATATCTTGGCAAAATCAAAAATAAAAATTTTAGTAGGTGAATATAAAATTATTCAAGAAATAAGTGGTATTGATCTTATTGGTCTCTCCTTTGTGCCACATTATGATTTTTATACCATTGATAGTGATAAAAAAGCATTTATAATTGTTGATGGTGATTTCGTTACTGCGGAAGAAGGAACTGGAATAGTCACTATAGCGGCTTATGGTGAAGAAGATTTAGTTGTTATGCAAAAAGAAAATATTCAAATAATGCTACATGTTGATGATGAAGGAATGATTAAAAAAGAAATTCCAAAATGGAACGGAATGTATTACCTAAAGGTAAATAAATTAGTAAATGAAGATTTAGTAAATAGAGGACTAATGTATAAGGAAGAAGACTATATTCATAAAATTCCTACGTGCTGGCGATGCCATACTAGGCTTATATACGCTCCTCAAAATGCTTGGTATGTTAATGTTCAAATTCTTAAGGATAGGATGAGAAAAAATAACGAAGAAGTAAATTGGTTTCCTAAGCACTTTAAAATGGGTCGTTATTTAAAAAGTTTGGAGTCAGCACCAGATTGGTGTATTTCAAGAAGTAGGTATTGGGGTTCCCCTGTTCCAGTATGGGAGTGTGAATGCGGAGAGCGAATTGTTCCTGGATCAATTGCTGAGCTAGAAGAATTTTCTGGTAAAAAAATTACTGATTTACATAAGCCTGAAATTGATCAGATAACAATACTTTGTAATAAATGCAAATCTATTACAAAGAGAGTTCCTGAAGTTTTGGATAGTTGGATAGAGGCTGGTTCAGCGTCGTTTGCAGAACGTCATTATCCATTTAATGAAAAGGTTAAATTTGCTGATTTCTTCCCTCCAGATTTTATCACTGAGTATACGGGACAAATTAGAGCTTGGTTTTATGTTTTACATGTTATATCAACTGCCCTATATGATTCAATGGCATTTAAGAACGTTGTTGTAACTGGTGTAATACTGGGTACCGATGGTAGAAAGATGAGTAAAAATCTAGGAAATTATCCTGATCCAAAAGAGTTATTACAAAAATATGGTGGCGATGCATTACGCCTTTACCTTATGGGGAGTCCAGTAATGCATGGGGAAGACATGGTTATTTCTGAAGATCAGTATCGAAATCAGATAAAGAATTTTTTATTAGTTTTATGGAATATATATAATTTTTTTGTTTCATATGCATTAATTGATAAGTGGGAGCCAAGTAATTTTAGCAAAGATAATTTAAATATATTGGATAAATGGATATTATCAAAGCAACAGGATCTTATTATGGAATTAACAGCTTCCTTAGAGGAATATGATACAATGACGGCAATTAATAAAGCTAAGTTATTTATTGATGATTTTTCAATGTGGTATATTCGACGAAGTAGAGAGCGAATAGGTCCAAGTGCAAAATTTATATTAGAAAAAAAATCTTTTTATAATACTTGCTACAAAGTATTAACCACATTATGTAAACTATTGGCTCCAATCGCTCCTTTTGTTACTGAGGCGATGTATAAAAATCTTACAAATGAGGAATCCGTGCACTTATCTAATTGGCCTCAGTACGAATCTTTATTAAGAGATAAGGGGTTAGAGGAGGAAATGGAACGAGCTCGTAAAATAGTAGAAAGAGCGCATGCTCTTCGTAAAGAGCACTCTATAAAAGTAAGAATTCCATTAAGGAATCTTAATTATTCTGGTCCATTTAAATTAAGTGAAGAAATTAAATTAATAGTGCTTGATGAAATAAATGTTCTAATTCTAAATTATTTAGGCAAGACAAATGATTATATTGTATCCGGTGAAATGAATGAAGAAAATCAAGATATTATTGCAGGAAAAGCTAGGGATATTATTCGAAGCATTCAAGAGGAGAGAAAAAAATTAGGAACTAGAATTGATGAGGAAGTTGATGTTGTTTTACCAAATTGGCCAATTGAATTAGAAAGTGAGATAAAAAGAAAAGCATTAATTAAATCACTTTCTAAGGGTGATACACTGACTGTAATTAGATTATGAATAAAGGATCTATATTTAAAATAGATTTAGGTTTATTTCTTCCCATATTAATTCTTATTACAATAAGCTTAACAGCGCTTTTTTCCTTACAAATTAATTATTTTAATTCTCAGCTTATTTATGTTTTTATTTCTGTCATTGCTTATTTTATTTTTTCTCATATAAATGTTCGTATTATGCAGATTTATTCTTGGCAAATTTATATTATATGTTTGATCTCGCTAGTTTTTTTATATTTTTTTGGAATAGAAAGTAGAGGAGCAGCTCGTTGGGTTGATATATTTGGTTTTCGTATTCAATTTTCTGAGATTTTTAAACCATTTCTTGCTTTTATTTTAGCTACTTATTTATCAAGCCGATCACTTTCATCAAACACTTTTTTTGTAAGTATTTTTTTTACTTTTTTAATATTTATTTTTATTTTAATCCAACCAGACTTAGGAAGTTCGCTTATTTATGCTACTTCATTACTTATGATATTGCTGGTTGTTGGATTTCCTCTTTTATGGTTTGGTTATGGAATTATTAGTTTTATAGTGGCATCTCCTTTTATTTGGCAATTAATGCATGATTATCAACGACAAAGAATATTTACTTTTATTAATCCGGCTTCGGATCCACTTGGTAATTCATATAATTCAATACAGGCTATAATTGCTATAGGATCAGGAATGCTTTTCGGAAAGGGACTAGGGGAGACTACGCAATCAGGGCTTCGTTTTTTACCAGAACGTCATACTGATTTTATTTTTGCAACAATATCTGAGGGGCTTGGATTTTTTGGTGCATTAATAATTATTTTATCGATGAGCTTTTTATTGTATAAAATTTATAATATATTTTTGGATTCTGATGATAAGCTTTGCAAGCTGTACGCGGTACTTGTTTTTTCTATTTTATTCATTCAGTTCGTTTTTAATGTTGGCATGAATATTGGTATTTTACCTGTAGTAGGAATTACATTGCCATTTGTATCATATGGAGGAAGCTCATTATTGTCTAATTTTATTTTATTAGGTATCCTTACATCTATTCGCAATATTTCTCAAGATAAAAAAGTATTGGAAATTAAGTAGAAAATTTGCTATAATAAATAACTATGCAATACGCAATTATCAGAACAGGTGGAAAACAATATAAGGTTAAAGTAGATGATGTTATAGAAATTGATAGACTCAATTCACTATCTGATATCATAATATTTAATGAAGTGCTTTTGGTATCTATGGATGGTAAGGTAATTATTGGTAAACCTTTTATTTCAGACATGAAAGTTTCAGCAAAAGTATTAGCTGATTTCAAGGGGGAAAAAATTCGTGTGGCAAAATTTAAAGCAAAAGCAAGATATAGAAGGGTTATTGGTTTTAGACCATCTCTTACAAGGATTCAGATTAATTCTATTGGTGATTCAAATTTATATCTAGATAAAAAAGAAGAAATAAATGTAGATACAATTATTAAAAAGACTTCGATTAAAAAGTCTATTTTAAAAAAAGCTATAAAATAATAAGTGACATATTTTGATCTGTTGACTTCTATAAAAAAATAATTTATTATTCTATTGTTTTCATAAATATATGGCGCATACAAAATCGCAAGGAGCAGTTAGAGGAAATAGAGATTCAATAGCTAAGCGTTTAGGCGTAAAGCTATACGGTGGTCAATATGCAATAAACGGCAATATTATTGTTAGGCAAAAAGGAACACGTATTTATCCGGGATCGGGAGTTTCTATGGGAAAAGATTTTACAATTTATGCTACTTCTGATGGAATTGTTAAATTTAAACAACTTAGAGGAAAAAAATTAGTAGAGGTTTTAAATGGATAATTCTGATCATAGAATATACGAGCTAGAAACTAATTTATTGCAGGCAAATCCTCTTCAGCCACGTGGAATTATTACTTCTGATTCCTTGAATGATTTAGTTGACTCAATAAGAGAGCAGGGAATATTGGAGCCTATTGTTGTTGCAAGAACTCCAGCTGGTTTTCAAATTATTGCTGGTGAGCGTAGATGGCGTGCCGCAAGAGTTCTCGGGCTCGTCAATGTACCGGTTGTTGTAAGAGAAACTACTCCACAAGGAATGCTTGAAATGTCTATAGTGGAAAACGTTCAAAGAGAAGATCTCAATCCAATTGAGCGTGCACTTGCATATAAAAGATTAATTGATGAATTTGGTATTGGGACTAATGAGGTAGCAAAAAGGGTTGGAAAAAGTGCCCCTACTGTTTCTAATACAATTAGATTATTATCTCTTCCCGATGCTATTAAGGATGCCTTAGTTGCTGGTGTTATCACTGAGGGACATGTTCGTCCTCTTATTTCACTTGGTGATCCAAAATTAATGTTAGAACTTTTTAAAAAAATTCTTAGAGATAATAGTACAGTTCGTCAGACTGAAGACTTAGCAAGGCAAATTAAATCAGAGGTTCAAAGAAAAGATCCTAGAGCATCAAAGGGGGACAGATTATGGGTTCCAGAATTAGATGAAATGGGAAAAGATTTGGAAAAAAAGTATCAATTAAGTAAAGTTCAAATATTTCAATCTAGAAGTCTTGCACGTATAACTTTAGTAATTAAGGGAGATATAGATTTTACCACACCTAAATTAAAAGCAATACAACAAATTCTTTCTGAGGGTGCTCCAAAAGAAATAGATTAATAGATTTATTCCTTAAAAGGATTATTAATAATTCTTAATCTATCTTGAGGCCAATAAACAAAAATAGATTTTCCAATTATAGCCTCTTTTGTTACAAATCCCCACTCCCTGGAATCCGAGCTATATTCACGATTATCTCCACATACAAAATAATTTTCTGATGGCACGGTAATAGATGATCCTTCTTTGAGGAAAATTCCCTCACTTGTTTTTATGTCAATGCCTAGATATGCGCTTTCATTAATCTTCTTATCATTTATGTATATTTCATTTTCAAGTAATTTTATTTTATCTCCTGGTAAGCCTATTATGCGCTTGATAAAATCTTTATCTTTATCTTTTGGTGCTTTAAATACAATTACATCCCCTCTATTTAGATTATTAAATTTTAAACCTATAAGATTTGTTATTACATATTCTCCATCATGAAATGTTGGATGCATAGATTTTCCACTTACTTCAAAGGGGCGAAAAAGCCAAGCATATACAATTAGAAATATAGAGAAAGCAAGTACAATGGTCTGAATAATATCAATAAAAAAATTGTAAATTTTTTGTATCATAATATTTATATATTGTGTCAAATAGCATATGATTTTGTCAATGTTAATAAATTATGGTAATATATCTCAGAAATTAGCCAGTATAGTTAATGGACCCTTAGCTCAGTTGGTAGAGCACTGCATTCACATTGCAAAGGTCAGAAGTTCGAGACTTCTAGGGTCCACAAGATTATATATAAAATTTGTAGTCTTAAGATTATTTTTTAAAGTTATCATTTTTAATTTATTAAGATATAAAAAATTATTTGGTGAATCAAATATTTTTGTTATAAATCAAAAACTATGACCATTGTCTTTTTTTGTCGATTGTTTTATCCCCATATTGGTGGTGTGGAAAAACATGTAATGGAAATTGCTAAACGATTAGTTTCACTTGGTAATAAGCTAATAATTATAACAGAATCATCTCTCGAAGTTTATTCAGAAGGAAATAAGCCAATTTTATTTGAAATAATTGATAATATTGAAGTATATCGTATTCCAGTTGAAAAGAATGAATCAAGTAAAAAATGGATTATCTGGCGATGGATGTGGAAGAATAAGCAAATTTGGCATAATGCTGATATTTTGCACTTTCATGATGTTTTTTTCTGGTATTTGCCGTTTCGATTATTAAATTTATCTAAAAATGCATACATAACTTTTCATGGTTATGAGGGTTATCCTCTTAAAAAAAAAGCGGTTTTAATAAGAAAACTTGCTGAAATATTAACAAATGGAAATATTTGCATAGGAGATTTTATAAAAAAGTGGTATGGAACAAAATCTACATATGTTTCATATGGAGCGGTGAACATTTCTAAAGAGAAAAAAGTTCACCAACCTTCTCCATTCTCAGCGCTTTTTTATGGCAGATTGGATAATCAGACTGGGATAACGATATATGATGCTGCAATGATTATAATAAATAAAAAATATCCACAATTTTCTCTAACAATTATTGGTGACGGACCCTTGAGAGATAAAATTGATGATAAAATAAGGCGTTTTGGATATCAAATCAATATTTCAGAATATCTTAAAAATAATAGATTTGTTTTTATTTCTAGCTATCTTTCTATTCTTGAAGCACTTGCTGCCAAAAGACTTGTTTTTGCGGTTTACGATAATCCTATAAAAAAAGATTATTTAGAGATGGCCCCATTTGCGTCATTTATTATTATCGAAAATAGCCATCAAAAATTAGCTGAAAAAGTTGCCTTTTTTATAAAAAATCCAACCTTAGAAGCTTACAAGATTGAAGAAGGATACAAATGGGTCAAAAATCAGACATGGGATAGTGTTGTCAAATTATATTTAAAATTATGGAATAAGCATAATATAATATGAAAATATCACTTTGTATTACTGTTTTTAATGAAGAAAAATCCATAAAAAGACTCCTTACTAGTATTGAACGTCAAACAAAACTTCCTGATGAGATAGTAATTGTTGATGGAGGAAGCATTGATAAGACAATAGATTTTTTAAATAAGCATAAATCATATATTAAACAGGTAAAAATAATTGTAAAAAAAGGAAATAGAGCAATAGGAAGAAATGAAGCAATACGCCTCGCAACAGGTAATATTATAGCAATAACTGATGCAGGATGTGAGTTAGATAGTCATTGGTTAGAAGAAATTACTAATCCTTTTGATAGTAAAAAAATACAGGTTGTTAGTGGATATTATAAAGGTAAATCAAAAAATTCATTAGAAGCATCATTAGTTCCATACGTGCTGGTAATGCGAGATAAAGTTAATTCTAAAAACTTTCTTCCTTCAACAAGATCTATGGCAATGCGTAAGAATTTGTGGAAACAGCTTGGTGGATTCCCTATTCAATATACATGGAATGAAGACTTTGTTTTCAGCAAGCAAATAGAAAAAGTCGGTATAATTCCAATTTTTGCAGAAAATGCGATAGTTTTTTGGTTTCCTCGTGAAACAATCTGGCAAGGGTGGAACATGTTTTATGCATTTGCAAAAGGAGATGCGCAAGCTGATATTTGGCGTCCTAAAGTAATTATTTTATTACTTCGTATGATATTTGTCAGCTTCTTTTTCATATATGCAGTTCTTATGCAAAATATACTTGTGTGGCAAATACTTGGAGGGGGAGCAATTTTTTATGGATTGTGGGCAATATCCAAGAATTATTGTTATGTAAAAACCCCTATGGCTTTTATTTATTTACCTCTTTGGCAAGTTATTTCAGATAACGCTGTTTTTGTTGGTACATTTGTGGGTTTTTTTTGGAAAAAAATCAAACAGAAATAATAAGATAAAAAATATATAAATATTTTTTTTATTTTGTTATTTTTTACATCATCAATATTTATTAAAAAAATCTAATAGCTTCTATTGATCTTATAATTAACAATAAAATGTACAAGTACTATCAAAAATAGCGTTATATTTATATGAATACAGAAGAAATAGCTTTGAGTGAATTAATTAAGTATAATAAGAATAGTTATGGGATATATGACTCATGTAATAAAAGGAATTTCTTGGGTGGGATTATTCCGATTTGGCACAAGAGGCATATCTTTTTTTAGAATTGCCATAATTGCTCGCATTCTTTCTCCATTACAGTTTGGTTTATTTGGTATTGCATCATTAATGTTATCTATGATAGAAGTCATAACAGAGATAGGTATAAATGTAATTTTATTACAAATTAAAGAAAAAATTGATGAATATATAAATACTGCATGGATAATATCTATTATTAGGGGTATTTTAATTTTTTTTATTATTTTTATATCATCATTTATTATGGTGAAATTTTTCAACGCAGCAGATGCAATATATCTTATTATGTTGATTAGTCTTGTTCCATTAATTCGAGGATTTATTAATCCTGCGATTATTAAATTTCAAAAGGATCTTCTTTTTGAAAAAGAATTTTATTATAGAACTGCGATTTTTTTTGTTGAATCTATTGTTACAATAACTCTGGTTATGTTATTGCAATCACCTAGCGCATTGATTTGGGGATTAATTGCAGGCGCTTTTTTTGAGGTTATTATTTCCTTTTATTTCATACGACCGATTCCTAAAATTATCTTTAATTATGTTATTGCAAGACATATAATTTCTCGCGGAAAATGGATGAATATGACTAGTATTTTTTCTTATTTTTTTCAAAACGGTGATAAAATTGCTGTTGGACGAATTATTGGAATTAGTGCCTTAGGTATTTATGAAATGGCATATAAAATAGCTATGCTTCCAATTACAGAGATTTCAAATGTAATCGTTAGGGTTACATTTCCTGTATATCTAAGGATAGCAGATGATAAAGCAAGAATGCGTAAGGCGTATTTCCAAAGTCTTTTGTTGGTTGCAGTTGTCAGTGTCCCGATTGGATTAATTTTTATTATTTTTCCTCAAGATATAGTAAAAATTATTTTAGGGCAAAAATGGTTAGTTGCTGCGCCCGTGTTTCAGGTATTGGCTATTGTTGGAGTTATTCAAGCAATCATGGGGGATTCTGGTGCCATATTTTTAGCAAATAAAAAACAAGAATATACGACAATTAATACAGGGATTAGTTTTTTGATTATGGCAATCATGATAGTTCCATTAACGCATGCATACGGATTAATTGGCGCAGGACTTGCAGTAATTGTTGGTGCTGTTGCAACGCTTCCCGTTACTATTTATTTTTTAGTAAAACTTTTAAAATAATATTTTATAAAGCATGTTGATTTCAATATTTATTCAATGTGCTATTATATATAATTGTCACAGATTAAGAATTTAAAAAATGAAGAAATTTTATACAAAATATTGAATAGTCTCTTTATTATGTGTATGTATATTAAAAATGAAAGTAGACAAAAGTAGATAAAAAGAAAATATGAAAATTGCATTATTTCATGAAGTAGTTATTGGAGGAGCTAGAAGCTGCGCAAATGAATTTGCTAAATCACTTCGAGAAAAAAAGCACATAGTAGATTTATATATTGTTGATAAAGAATATCCGATAGGAGAAAAAAAATATTATAATGAAATATATTATTACCCTTTTATTTCAAAAGATTGGAGAGGAAATAGTTGGAAAAATAAGCTATATAAGGATACAGTAGAGATCTATAAATTATACACACTTCATAAAAAAATCGCAAATGATATTGAAAAAAAATCATATGATTTTGCTTTTATCCATCCATCTCAATATACACAAGCACCATTTTTGCTTCGTTTTTTGAAAATCTCAAAGCTATATTATTGTCAAGAATCACTGAGGATGATTTATGAAAAAAGTTTTGATGAAACAGAAAATTTAGATATATTTAAAAAACGATATGAAAGAATTACTCGAAAAATACGAAAAATATTGGATAGAAAAAATATTTCATCAGCAGATATAATTTTTACTAATTCTACTTTTACACAGAATAATATATGGAAAGCATATCATTTAAAAAGTATCATATGTCATATGGGGGTTGATACGAAAATATTTTTTGAAACAACAAAGAATAAAGATATAGATATTCTATATATTGGATCCGAAGATCCTATTGATGGATATGAATTATTCAATGAATCACGAAAATATATTAAAACAAAACTAAGTATAGATTATTTATTGCGTGGAAAAAAATGGTTAAGCGGAAAAAAGCTTATCGATTACTATAGTAGAGCAAAAATAGTTATTTGTTTTGGACAACGTGAACCGTTTGGGTTAGTGCCCATTGAGGCAATGAGCTGTGGAGCAATAGTAATTGCCTTAAATGAGGGTGGATATAAGGATTCAGTACAAGATAAAATAACAGGATTTTTAGTGTCTAAGAATCCTGTAACTATAGCAAAAGTTATTAATAATGCTTTAAAACATCCAATTCTTTTGAATAGTATGTCAGAAAAATCAAAAGAAGAAATAAAAAAAAATTGGTTATGGAAAAATAGTATGGAAATAATTTTATTTAATTATGCAATATGGAAAAAAAACCAGTAGTTAGCATCATTATAGTTCATTATCAAGTAAAAAAACAATTATTTAATTGTCTTCAATCTATTTATGAAAAAAAGTCTAAATATCATTTTGAAATTATTGTTATTGATAATGATGAAAATCCATATATAGAAAAATATCTCGTAAAGAAATTTCCTAGAGTTAAATATATAAAAAATGAGATTAATAATGGGTATAGTGGGGGAAATAATCTCGGTGCATTATCTTCAAAGGGAGAATTTATTTTTTTCCTCAATCCTGATACTCTTTTTAAAAATAATGTCTTAGATCAATTGTTAATAAAAATGATGACATATAAATATATTGGCATAGTAGCTCCTTTGCTTTTTAAGGAAAACGGAAAACCATTCATACTGCAAGGATCGAAAGAACTTACACCTTTACGAGCAATTTTTTCTTTATCATTTATATATAAATTATTTCCCAATAATAATATTGCAAATGAATTTTGGTTAAAAAAATGGAATAAAAAAGAACATAAAGAAGTAGAAGTAGTTCCTGGAACTGCTTTTATGATACGAAAAAATATTTTTAAAAAAATAGGTGGATTTGATGAAAATTATTTCCTTTATTTCGAGGAAAATGATATTTGTAAAAGAGTCATAGACTTAGGTAGTAAAATATATATGATATCAGATGCTCATGTTATACATTTTTGGGGAGAAAGTACAAAAAAGAGTACAAAAAATATTAAAGCAATTTTTGAAAAAAGTAGATTTTATTATTTTAATAAATTTTATGGACTACCTAAGGCATTCTTGGTAGAATTTATGCTTATTTTTTCAAAAGAAATATTATTTTTAATCGCCATTTTATTTTTAGCGGGATGGCTTCGCTTGCATGAGATTGAAAGATACTTTCCATTTTTAGGAGATTTTGCATGGTTTTATATTTCAGCTCGAGATTTGTTAATTGATGGTATTTTTCCTTTCGTAGGTATTGCTTCAAGTCATCCATGGATTCATCAAGGTGCATTTTGGACATATCTTTTGGCTCCAGCACTTGCTATGGGTAATTTTAATCCAATTGCAGGAGGATATCTGTCTGGTAGTATTGGAATTTTAACAGTTTTAATTTTATATATTTGTACAAAAAATATGTTTGATAGAAGAATAGCAATTTTTACTAGTGCTTTTTTTGCAACATCACCTTTGGTTGTTTTTCACTCAAGACTTCCATATCATACAGTACCTATTCCATTATTTGTTATATTATATTTTTATAGTTTGAATAAATGGGTCAAGGGAAATATTTATTATTTTCCTTTATCGTTGTTTTTTTTAGTAGTATTATATAATTTTGAATTGGCGACTTCAGTTTTTTCTCTACTTATTATCTGTCTTTTGGGATACGGTATTTATATAAAAGCAATATGGATAAAAAAATTATGGACTAAGAAAATAATATCGTTTTCAATTATTGCAGTATTAATTCCTTTATTGCCAATGCTTTTTTATGATTTTTATCATGGATTTTCTCAGACATTACTATTTTTAATATGGATTGGATATAGATTTCTTTTAGTTTTAGGATATCCATCATTACATCCTGAAATAAAAACAATTACATTTTCTAGCATGATCTATTTTATTAAAAATAATATACAAAATTACTATTATGTTTCATCATGGATATTTGCATTTTTTTTAGGAATAATAAGTATTTCTATTTGTGGCATATTATTTATTAAAAATAAAACATTAACTTATGCAATACTTTTTTTAGGAATATTAATTCCTGGTATTATAATTTTTTTCAGTAGAGTTCCATCTGAAGCATATTTACCAATGTTTTTTCCACAATTAGCAATATGCATTGGTATAGCATTCTCTTATTTGTATAAATATTCACCAAATTATTCATGGATAATAGTAGTTTTTTTTATATTTTTAATTATTTCAAATTCCGTCAATATCATTTCTAAAAATTTCTTGACTAAAAATGAAAATAAATTCTATAAAAAAATTGTAGCCGCTCAAGAAATTATCTCACTTGCAGAAGGAAAAGAATACATTATACTAGGAGGAGGAATAAATGGTAAATTTGAAAGCTTTATTATGCCATATAAATATTTGACCTGGTTTTTGGGTTATTCTGAAAATAAGAAAGCTAAAATAAAGATAGAAGTGTCAGAAGATGAAATGGGTATATATTTAAAAAAATATGATTAGTGCAGTTATACTTACTCGAAATGAAGAAAAAAATATCATTGACTGTATGGAAAGTCTTTATTTTTGTAATGAAATAGTTATTATTGATGATGTTTCCACAGATAGAACAGTTGAAATTGCAAAAAAAGCAGGAGCTATAGTTTATGAGCATGAATTAAATAATAATTTCTCAAAACAAAGAAACTTTGGATTGGAAAAAGCTAAAAATGAATGGATACTATTTATAGATGCAGATGAGAGAATATCAGTAGACTTAAAAAATGAAATAAAATATAAAATTTTAAAAAAAGGAATAAATGGTTACTCTATTAAAAGAAGTGATTTTTTTTATGGTAAAAAATTATTCCATGGTGAAACATCAAGTATATCGTTAGTTAGATTAGGAAAAAAAAATCATGGCCTGTGGGATGGTGCAGTGCATGAAGAATGGAAAATTAATGGAAAAATATCTATACTTGATACTCCTTTATTGCATTATCCTCATCCTACAATAAATGAATTTTTATTGGAGATAAATTTCTATACTGATTTAAATGCAATGGAATTATTTAATAAAGGAATAAGAGCTACATGGTATGATGTTATCATATATCCTGTCGCAAAATTTATACATAATTTTATAATAAGAGCTGGTTTCCAAGATGGAGTTGCTGGAATGATTATTGCAATCATGATGAGTTTTCATTCATTCTTGGTTAGAGCTAAATTACTAAAATATAATGAAAATTAGAAAAAATAATATTTCTTATATATCACCTTTTTATATATATATATTTTTTGTAGTTTATATATTATTCGATTATATACAATATCTTCTTTGCAGGGTTAAAATATGTTTTCCTTTGCATTTTTAATAACATTATATTCATATACAATATTTTTTATTGGAATTATTGGATTATTATATAAAAATGTAATAGTCTCTATCTCATTATTTTATTCATTTATTGCTATCTACTTATTTTTAAAGAAAAAATTATATATTTTATCTCTAAAAATAAATTCAAAAATAGAAGTATTATTTATTAGCATTATCAGTTTACAAGCATTGATAAATATAATAGGCGCATTGGGTCCGGAATTATCATTTGATTCACTTTGGTATCATCTTACCTTGCCTAAATTGTATTTATTAAATAATAGGATTATGTTTATTCCGGGGGGACTTCTTTATTACTCTGCTATGCCAAAACTCTCAGAGATGATATATTTAGGAATTCTAGCGATAAAAAGTGAAGTCTTTGTAAAGATATGTCACTATTTTTTTGGAATCTTTTCAATTATTGCATTATTTAATTTTTCAAAAAAAATATATTCCAGAACTATATCTTTAATAATCGTAACTATTTTTTACTCAAATTTAGTTGTTGCATGGGAATCTATAACCTCATATATCGACTTAATTAGAACATTTTATGAAATATTAGCTTTTATATCATTTTACAATTGGATTGAATATAAAAATAAACGATGGCTAGTATATTCTGCTATTTTATTAGGATCAGCAATATCTGTAAAAATTATTTCTTTTTTTTCACTTATTATTTATTTTATATTAATTATTGTAAACTTTATTAATCATAAATCATCAATTTATAATTTATTTATTAATTTATTTATATATATATTTATAGCTTTAATTATTCCACTCCCATGGTTTATTTTTTCATATATTAATACAGGAAATTTAATTTATCCATTTTTTAATTTATTAAATCATGCAATATTGATAGATCTTCCAAGCTCTTTTGTAAATTTTATATATAAGATCATATTATTATTTCTTCGTTCCCCAGATCCTATTTCACCATTATATTTTATATTTATTCCTCTCATATTTATTTATAAATCAAAAAATAAAAATATTATATATTTTTATATTTATGCATTCATAGCTTTACTTGCATGTATTTTAACTTCAAGTACTGGGGGAAGTAGATTTTTAATGCCATATCTACCAATATGGACACTAATTATTGGTGATGTTATTCAAAATATTTATAATATTAAATTCAAAAAATTTATTATTATAATAATAATTATTTTTTCTTTTATCTCGGTACCTTATCGTTTTATTGCAAATATACGCTTTATCCCTGTTATACTAGGACTAGAGAGTAAAAATAATTTTCTTAAAAATAATTTAAATTTTAATTTTGGAGATTTTTATGATATTGATGGATATTTGGATAAAAAAATTAATTATAATGATTCGGTTTTAATATATGATATTCATAATCTTTATTATATAGATTTTCCATATATTCATGAAAGTTGGTTAAAAAAAAATGATAAGTATAATTTTATAATTTCCAGATCAGTTATTTTTCCATTGAATTTAGATAAAAATAAATGGAAATTAATTTATAGAAATTTTAAATCAAACGTAATCTTATACGGTAAAATATATGATAATTAAAATTTTTATTTTTATACTTTTTTTGATTTATCCATCTGGCGAAGTTCTTCGTTTTAATGTCTATCCAAACGTTTCCCTAACAGTTAATGATATTTGTGTTGGACTTTTTGTCTTTGTATTAATTATATTTAATAATCTAAAAAATTTACCATTTAAAAATAATATATATATATTTATTGGAGTATGTATCTTATCTTTGTTATATAATTTCGAAAGATTTACTTTTACTCAAATATTTATTTCATCTTTATATATTTTTAGATGGATTATATATTTTAACCTTTTTTTTATATTTTTTAATCTTAAAGACTATAAATTTACAGAAAAACTTATGATTTTTTCTGGATTTATTTTTACTATTTTTGGATATATTCAATATTTTTTTTATAATAATTTAAAAAATCTATATTATTTGGGATGGGATGATCATTTATACCGTTTATTTTCAACATTTCTTGATCCTAATTTTTCTGGAGCCTTTTTAGTACTTTATTTATTTTTTTTAGTTGGAATCTATTATTCACAAAAGTTAATTTCTTACAAGAAATTAACTTTATATTTAATTCTATTTACTATTCCAGCAATATTTTTAACTTATTCTCGTTCTTCTCTTATAATGCTTATTACAGGTGGATTTTTTCTATTATGGTTTTTAAATAAAAAAAAACAAATTATTTATTTTATTTTAATTATTATTCTATTTGTTGTAACTTCTTTTAAATATTCTACAATTGAAAATATGAATCTTTTGAGAACAGCATCTATTAATGCAAGAATATCAAGTGCTAAAGAAGCAATTACTATAATAATAGATAATCCATTAATAGGTATTGGTTTTAATACATATAGATATACTCAATTAAAATATAAATTTAGAACTGATAACATACCATATATTAGTCATTCAGATGCTGGAACTGATAATAGCTTCCTTTTTATCTTAGCAACAACAGGGATAATTGGATTAATATCTTTTAGTTTATTAATTTACCAAATAATAAATAAAACTTACATATCAATGATAAAATATAATAATATTTATGCTCCTATATTTATATCATCTTTTATTGGAATACTAGTAAACTCTCAATTTATAAATAGTTTATTTTATCCATTTATAATGGAATGGTTATGGATTCTTTTGGCGTTATCAGTAAGACAAAAAAATATTAAGGAGAGTAATTTAATTTAATTTCCCTTTTTGTCTTATTTGTTGCGATATCTTCTGCAATTACTATAATTTTATTCTCACCGTTTTGAAGATTTATTTCATACTCAAAAAATCCATTATCATTAACAATTGCCCATATTCCATTTATTGTTATTTTAACATCTGAATCAGTTTTTCCTTTTATTTTAATTTTATTATCTTTAGAAAAAGATTCTCCCTCTCGTGGAGAATCTATGGCTAGCGAAGGTGGTTCTTTTTTATACTCAATAATTATTTTATTTGAAAAATCTGTTATTTTTTTATCAATAATTGCCTTCGTAAGAATAGTATTTTTACCTTTTTTTAAATATATATTCGAAAAAACAAATGATCCATTATCATTTGTTTTAGTTTTTTCAATTTCAATTTCATTTATAAAAAGGATTATTATTTGTTTTGATCCAGATGATCCACTTATTTCCAATATCGCACTACTTGTTGCAATTTGCTGCGTATTAAGTGTTGGTGGTTGAATAAAATTATTCTTATTTTCTGAAATTTCTACTATATTTTTTGTTCCAGATAAAAATGTACTTACCCATATAATTATAGGTATTAGAAATTTCATTAATAAAAAAATCAGAATTATTATCCCAATAATATTGATAAAGAGTTTTTTTTTAGTTCTATTTTCTAATCTTCTTGAAAGTCTACTATTATTGATCATGGTTTATATTTATGAGCCGATGGTGAGATTTGAACTCACGACTTGCTCTTTACGAAAGAGCTACTCTACCAACTGAGTTACATCGGCATCATGCAGTAACATTGTATGAAATTTTTTAAAAACTATCAATCTTAATGTGGATTATTATTCTCTAGATATTTTTTTCCATGACCAATATTAATATTTATAGGGACTCCTTTTTTACAAAGTGGACAATCTGTCTTATCATAATCAATAATGGATATTTCACCTAGTGATTGAAAAGGATATCCAATAGTTTTCTCATTAACTAATACTGGGTTTCTATTTATCATGACTCCTATTGATATTATTTTTCCACCATTATTTAATACGCTTTCTATTACTTTTCTTACTGAACCTCCGGTTGTCGTTAGATCTTCTACTATTAATACGTTTTTTTTATTTATTAGCTTGTCATATCCACGTGTAAATACCTGATTTTTTTCAGAAGTTTTTTCTGTATAGATTCCAAGTATATTTCTATTTTCTAATTTAGTTAAATGATGCGCTGTCCATTGAGATAAAATAATTCCCCCAATTGCTGGACCTGCCACGATATCAATATTCATATTTTTAAATTTTTCTGCAAAAAGTTGACCAATTGTTGAAGATTCATCAGTATGTGGATATATTGCATCTTTATTTATATAAACAGAGCCATGTTTTCCCGATGTATACACGAAGTGATCATCAGTGACAATTGCGTTAGTTCTTTTTAATATTGAAATAATATTATTTATCATCTAAATTGATTGATTATGCTTCTGGCTTCTATAGCTTTTTCTCTTGCTATTTCTGCAAAATTATTATTATTTGATCCATAAATAATATTTCTGCTTGAATTATATATAATTCCACCCTTGTTCATGTCAATTCCTGCTTTTACTGCTTTTTCGATATCTGCTGATTGAGTACCAATTCCTGCTGAAAGAAAAATACGATTAGGAAATATCTTTCTAATATTATTTAATTGATTGGGATAAGTTGCTCCAACAAAAATACCAAAATTATCATAATTCCATTTTGAAATTATTTTTGATATTACAATATGATATGGTTCACCATTCACAGATATATCCTGAAACATTCCGGAATCCGGATTAGAAGTTTTGATAAGAAAAATTGTTAATCTATCTTTATATTCAAGATATGGGAGAATAGAATCCAGTCCTAAGTTAGGGGAAATCGTAACAGAGTCTATGTCCCAATACTCATAAGCTGTTTTCGCATAAAGTCTTGCGGTATTGGGTACATCGCCTCGTTTTGCATCAAGTATAATTATTGTTTTAGGGTACAGTTTTTTTAGATAATCTATCGTTTTTTTTAGTTCTAATAAGCCATCTATCCCAAGCGCTTCATAAAAAGCTATATTTGGTTTATATGCACAAACTAAATCATTTGTTGCATCAATTATTTCCTTATTGAAGTAAAATATATCATTTATATTGTTTAAATTCTTTGGTAATTTTGATAATTCAGGGTCAAGCCCAATGCACAAAAGGGAATTATTCTCTTTAACTATTAAGTCTAATTTATTTATAAATTTCATGAATTTCTTCTAACTTATTAAAAGCTATATTTATTTTATAAATTTATTATAAATAATATTTATAATTTATGCTATATATTTTAATATATACATATATAATAAAAAATAAACCTCACTTTTTGTGAGGTTTATTAATTAATACTACTTAACATCGATAAGTAATCTTTTGTTAAGAATTAAAAGTATTATGCTCGTTTTACATTTTTAGCACTTGGTCCTTTTGGACCATCTACTACGTCAAAGCTAACGATTTCGCCAACTCCAACTTCGTCAAAGGTAACGCCATTTAAATCTTTTGAATGAAAAAAAAGATCTTTTGCTTCACCTTCTCGGCTAATAAATCCAAATCCTCTATCTGTTTTTGTTTTAATAGTACCAGTCATAGTTTTTTTATAAATTTAATAAATAAATCTAATTGTCTCCTTTCTTTAGAAGAATTATATCATAAATATATTTTTTCTTCAATTTGATACGCAAGAAGAGGATTCCACATTGCTCCAGTTGCTGATTGCACAGCATTTGCACCTGCCTTTATATAATCTGTGAAATCTACTGGAGACATCATTCCTCCAACACCAATAATCTCATAAGAATAATTAAATCTCTCTTTTAATAAATTGAGTCTTCTTACCATATCTATTCCTGCCCATTTTATACTAGCCCCGCATACGCCACTGATGAGTCTATTGGGTCCAGGAAGTGCCTGTAGTCCATTATTATCAACAATAGGTGCTGGTATGGTATTGATGGCTACAATTCCATGAACAAAGGGAGATATCTTTTTAACAACATCTTCTAATAAATCTTGTTGATCTTTGGTGAAATATCCTAACTTTGCCAATATTGGAATATTTCCAACTTTTTCTTTTGTTTTTTTGCAAATTGATTCTACAGCACTAGGTGTATAGCAAATTACGCCTTCATTAGCTACGTTTGGGCAAGAAAGATTAATTTCTATTACTTTTACTCCTGTTTCTTTTGCAAGCATTGCTGTATGGGCAAAATCATTATAGTAATCTTCTTCCGTATAGCCATTTTTTATTGTTCCAACAACACTTGCAATTAGAAGTTGTCCAGATTTTTGATATGATAATGCTTTTTTCATATCCTCCTGCCATATTTCTGGGCCCATTGATGGGATACCAAAAGAATTAGTTATGCTAAACTGTATTTTTGATTTTTTTGTTGACTTTTTTCCTATAAGTGGTTTTTTTGTTTTTTTAATCGTTAAATTTCCGTCAATATCTACATATAATACATTTGGAAATGAGTTACATGGAAAAATAATGCTTCTTTGTGTTTTATAGTGATTTACATCGAAACCAAAATTAAATGCTTCCTTCATAAATTGTGAATTAAGTAGTGGTCCTGCTGGAATTCCAAAAGGCAGATTAACATCAAAACCGAATAATTTATAAGTTGTATACTTTTTCCTTTTGAGAGGTTTTATATTTGCGTTAAATAATGGAGGTCCATTTTTATAGTTTTCTTCATAGCTAATTTTTGGATCATAAAATACAGGATTCATATGATTATTTATTGGAAATATTATGACGTTTATGTTTAGTTGCAATTCTTAATTCAAGTAATGATCGGAGTAATTCTGATTCTGCTTTAGCAAAATCACTGTTATTTAATTTTTCTTGCATGAGCTCTTTTGCTCGATTACGCGCTTCTTCAGATTTAGAAATATCAATATCTCGAGCATGAATCGCATAATCTGCAAGAATAGAAATTTTATTATTAGAAATTTCAAGAAAACCCCCGAATACTGCAATAGATTGCTTTTGGTTATTATTTTTTATTATTAATTCACCATGATGAAGTTTTGTAAGAAGTTCTATATGATTTGGAAGAATTCCAATTTGACCTGTTAAAGTTGGTGCAAATAATTCATCTATTTCGTCTTTGAAAACGACCTTTTCAGGAGTAATTACTTCAAGATGAAGTTTTACCATTTTCTATTGCCTCCTCAATTGTCCCTATCATATAAAATGCTTGTTCAGGAAGGGAATCATGTTTTCCTTCGAGAATTTCCTTAAAGCCTTTTACCGTATCTTCAATTTTTACATATTTTCCCGGTTGTCCAGTAAATATTTCCGCTACAAACATTGGTTGGCTTAAAAATCTCTGAATTTTACGAGCCCTTGCTACGGTCAGTTTATCATCTTCTGATAATTCATCTATTCCAAGAATTGCGATAATATCTTGTAAATCTTTATATCTTTGTAAGACTTTTTGTACTCCTCTAGCAACCTCATAATGATCTTTGCTTACAACATTTGGATCTAGAATGCGAGAACTAGAAGCTAGTGGATCAACGGCAGGATAAATTCCTTGTTCCGCTATAGATCTTTCAAGCGTGACTGTTGCATCAGTATGTGCAAAGATTGTTGCTGGCGCAGGATCTGTATAATCGTCAGCTGGAACAAAAACAGCCTGTACTGATGTAATTGATCCATGCTTAGTTGATGTAATTCTTTCTTGTAGCATTCCAACTTCCGTAGCTAATGTCGGTTGATATCCTACGGCTGAAGGCATTCTTCCGAGTAGGGTTGAAACTTCTGTTCCTGCCTGAGTAAAGCGGAATACATTGTCTATAAAAAGAAGTACATCTTCTTTTTTTTCATCTCTAAAATATTCTGCCATCGTTAATGCAGTAAGTGCAACTCGAAGTCTATTCGATGGCGGCTCATTCATTTGTCCAAATACCATTACTGTTTTATCAAGCACATTTGCTTCTTTCATTTCTAGCCATAGATCATTTCCTTCTCTTGTGCGTTCTCCAACTCCTGCGAATACAGAGTGCCCCTTATGTTCGGTTGCAATATTTCTAATAAGCTCTTTTACAATTACTGTTTTTCCAACTCCAGCGCCTCCAAAAATAGCTGTTTTTCCACCTTTTGTAAAAGGTGCTATTAAATCAATTACTTTTATACCGGTTTCTAGAATATGCGGAGTTGTTTCTTGATCAACTAATGATGGTGGATCTCTATGAATTGGATGACGTAAAATATTTTTATCTAAAACATTATCTCCGTCTATTGTTTCTCCTAGAACATTGAATATTCTTCCTAATGTTTTTACTCCAACTGGAACACTAATCGGTGCTCCAGTTCTTGAAACCTTAGTCCCCCTAGATATTCCATCAGTTGATCCAAGCGCAAGTGTGCGAACCTCATTGTCTCCAATGGATGATGCAACTTCTAAAGTAAGATTTTTATTATTTGATAATCCAACAACAAGAGCTTCATTTATTGAAGGGAGATCATTTTCAAATCTTACGTCTACAACTGGACCCTGTACTCTTATGATAATTCCTTCATTTTTTGTCATATTATGTGTTTGCTGAAATTGCTCCTCCTGCAATATCTAAAATTTCATTAGTAATTTTTGCTTGTCTTGCTTTATTATACTCTAGAGTAAGGTCTTGTATGATATCTTTTGCATTATCAGTTGCATTTTGCATTGAAATCATTCGAGCTGACTGTTCCGATACGAAACTTTCTAAAAGTAATTGATAAACTGTTATTTCAAGAAATCTCTTAAGAAGAGATGGTAATATTTCGGATATACTAGGCTCAAATAATCCAAATGATTCTATTATTTTTTGATTATGATTATTAGTTAATTTAATTGGAAGAATTGTGTGAATAGTAGGTTTTTGCGTAAATATATTTATAAAATTAGATGATAAAATTTTTACGCTTGAAACTTTACCAGTAAGTAAATAGTCATCAATTAAATTAACTAATGGATATACCTTATCCATGGTTGGCAGACTAGTTCCAAATTCAAACGATGCGATAAGTGCATTATTAGATCTTGCAGCATGAATTTCAATTTTTTTTCCAACTGTGACTAAAAATATATCAGAATCCTTATGAAGAGTAAGATACTCTTTTGCTAGTGCTGTTATTAGTCCTCCACAAAGTCCTTTATCGGGGGAAAATATCATAAATAATGTTTTTTCTGATTTATTAGTAACTAGATATGGATGATCTGATTTATAATCTAATTTATGAATAAGATTTTTACTAATCATTGTTATTTTTTCAACATAAGCACGTGTAGCAAGCGCTGCCTCTTGTGCCCTTTTCATTTTAGATGCTGCAATCATTTGCATTGCTCTAGTTGTTTTGGAAACATTTTGAGCAGTTTTAATCCGTCTTTTTAATTGAATTGTATTTGCCATTATTTCTTAATCTCCTTTGATATTTTATTAAATGAATTTTTAAATGCTTCTAATGCTTTTTTCATTTCATTTAATGTTGTCTCTTTTATTTTTTCTCCACTTGCAAGTAAATCTATTACATTTTTATAATTTGCATTGACAAAGGAGTGCATTTCTAATTCGAATCTCTGTACATCTTCAATCTTTATATTATCAAGGCATCCATTTCCAACACACCAAATACTTAGTATTTGAAATGCTTCTGAAAGGGGATTATATTGTGATTGTTTAAGAATCTCAACTGTTCTCTTGCCTCGTTCTAGTTGTGAAATTGTTGCTACATCTAGTTCGCTTCCAAATTGTGCAAATGCTTCAAGTGCTCTAAATTGTGCAAGCTCTAATCTTGTTTTTCCTGCAATTGATTTCATTGCTTTGGTCTGGGCTGATCCACCAATCCTTGATACAGAATTACCAGCGTTAATTGCTGGCCTTATACCGCTATTGAATAAGTCAGATTGTAGGAAAATTTGTCCATCCGTAATTGAAATTACATTTGTCGCAATATATGCAGATATATCTCCTGCCTGTGTTTCGATAATTGGAAACGAAGTTATGGATCCACCGCCAAGATCTTTATTAAGCTTCACGGATCTTTCTAGTAGTCGACTATGAAGATAGAAAATATCTCCAGGATATGCTTCTCTCCCAGCTGGTCGCCTAAGAACGAGAGATAGTTGCCTATATGCCCATGCATGCTTTGTTAGATCGTCATAAACTATCAATACATCTTCACCTTTCTCCATGAAATATTCCGCAATAGATGTCCCCGCATAAGGTGCAAGATATTGTTGCGCTGCGGAATCAGAAGCGCCAGCAACTACAACAACCGTATAATGAAATGAACCTTCGTCTTTTAATCTTTGTATTATTTGCGCTACGGTACTTTGCTTTTGTCCGATGGCTACATATATACATATTACTTGTTTTTGAGTTTTTAGAATATTTTTTTGATTTATAATTGCATCTATTGCCACTGCTGTTTTACCCAAGCCTCTATCACCAATAATAAGTTCCCTTTGACCTCTGCCTACGGGAATCATTGTATCTATTGCTTTTATGCCTGTTTTAAGTGGAGTATCGACTGGTTCACGATCAATTACACCAGCTGCAATTCTTTCAAGTGGAATACTTTTTCCTTTTTCAATTTTAATTTTACCATCTAAAGAGTCTCCCATGGGATTTACAACTCTACCAAGAATTTCATCAGATACATTAATGCTAAGAAGATTTCCTGTACTTTTTACAGTGTCTCCCTCGCGAAGTGATCCTCCTCCGCTTAAAACTATAATAGATACGAATTCTTCATCGAGATTAAATACGACACCAGTGCTATCGTCTGAAAAAATAACAATTTCCCCCATACCAACCCTTGATAATCCAGAAGCGGTAATAACACCATCAGTATTTTTAATAACTTTTCCTACGTTATCTGTTTTAGGATCGTTAGAAAATGTCATAAGACGTTTTTCCAATTTTTCAATTATTTCATTACTATTAATCATAATTTTCGGTAATATGTGCGATAAGATTATCTAGTGTGTTCTTTAGATTATACTCCGAAATGATGTCTTTGTTAACCACTCTCATCCCAGTAATAATGGATGGATCCACATCGAAAACAATTTTCTTATTTGGGAAAACTTCTTTCAGTTTTTTTTCCTCATCTATGCTTGGCAAAGTTGCTAATTTTACTAAGACGCTTTTATCCTCTTCATATTTTTTTAATGCAATTATATACTGTTTTAATTGGGTACGAGAAAGTAAATCAGTTAACTTTTCTACGGTTGCTTCATCTAATTCATCATCACTTTTATAACTAGTAATAACTAAATCTTTAATTTGTTTTTTTGTCATTAATTTGCCTTTCCTTGAATTTGTTTAGTTAATTTATCTATTATTTCTTTATGTGTTTTTTCTGAAAGTGAATTTTTTAGACTTTTTTCTAATATTTTTAATGCAAGCTTAGATACATCAGCAATAAGTGTATATTCTGCTTGTTTTATTTCTTGTATAATTTGATTTCTTGCTTCTTTAATAATTCTTTCTCCTTGTTTTTGTCCAGATTCCTCACTCAGCTTAATAATATTTATTGACTGATTTTTTGCTTCTTCAATAATTTTTACAGCTTCACCTTGTGCCTTTCTTAATATTTGTTTTTCTTCATCTATAGCTCTTTTCATTCGAATGCTATATTCATCAGCTTGATTAAGTCCTTCATCAATAAATTGTTGTCTTTTTCTTAACATATCTAATAGAGGTTTGTATAGAAATTTTTTTAAAATAAATAAAATAATAATAAAATTAATAATTTGTGCTGAAAAAAGTTTTATATCAAATCCAAACTGATGCATTATTTCCATAAAATTATAAAATTCAAATATATATTTAAACGAAGGATCTTAATTTATATTAAGATACCTCGTCCGAATATATCGGACTTAAGATTTTTCAATTATTTAAAACTTATTTTATAAATGCTAATATTAAGGAATAAATTGCGATTGCTTCTGCAAATGCCATACTTAATAGCATTGGTGGAAGAATCTTTCCTGCTGCTTCTGGATTTCTACCGATTGCTTCCATTGCCTTTGATCCAATACTGCCAATTGCGATTGCTGGAAAAATTCCACCAATTGCAATTATAAGACCTCCTGTAATTGTAATATTCATGAGTGATTCACCTCCTTTACTTCTTCATGGTGATGTAGAGTTGTAAAAATAGACATAAAAACAAGCGTTAGCATGGAAAATACCAATGCCTGTACTATTCCAATTATTATTTCTAAAAATATAAATGGGACTGGGAGAATAAAAGCAAATAGCTTAGAAATTGTATTGAGCGCAACTTCTCCTGCAAAAATATTCCCAAAAAGTCTAAAAGATAAAGATATAATTTTTGTTATTTCAGCAGTTATTTCTAGTATTCCAACAAAAAGAAAAATAGGATTAAATGATATAAAGCGACTTATATAATCTTTTATTCCAGTAATTTTAATACTAAGCATATGAGTTGCTACGACTGAGATTAATCCAAGAGCCAGCGTGACGTTTAAATCGCTTGTTAATCCACGAAATAAAGGAATAAAACTTTTTTTTTCTTGAAAACCAATAGAGCCAAACCCAGGCAATAAGCCAGTAAGATTAGCAATGGCAATAAAAAGGAAGAAGCTCATAAAATATGGGAAAATTATTTGAACATTTTTATGATTAATTGAATCAGCCAAGCTATAGAACGGTTCTATAATCATTTCTATGGCATTTTGAAAAAATTTTGGTTTAATTGCAATATTGTTTTTTATATATAATGCGCTTCCAATTAGAATTGCATCAACAACAATCATATGAGTAAAAGTATTAGTTATGGGAAAATTCCCTATATGCGTAATTGTTTCTGCTGCAAAAGATGACATAAATTAATTTAACTAATTTTAATGGTATTATAATAACAAGTCAAGACATATAGATATAATCTATCCCATATAAGCAAGTAACTATAGTTAATTTGAGTATAAGCTAGTTGGAAACACCTTATTTACTATAATTGTTGATTTGTCATTTTTTGCATCAATTTGACCATCGATAATCACGGTAGTATCTACAATAAGAAGATTTTTATATTTTTCAAATATTTTTGGGAATACAATGCATTCAACAGACACTCCTTTTTCATTAGTAAGAAGAATAAAAGCCATTTCGTTATTAGTTTTTTTTGTAAATATTTTTTTTGATGATTCTATTATTCCGCCAATTTTTACTTTTGCGCCTTCTTTTTCTTCTGAAAGAATTTCTAATTCATGGGTTATGTAAGATCGAATTGCGATAAGATTTTGTTGTTGGGGATGAGCTGTTAAATAGAATCCTAAAAATTCTTTTTCGAATACAAGTTTTTCATTTTCTGAAAATTCTTCAACTACATTATGTATATTTATAGATTCTTTATTTTCAAATAAATCTTCTTCAAAAAGTGAAAATTGACCCTCCAAAGATTGTTTTTTATTTTTCTGTACGCGTTCTGAAATGATGGGAAGATTGATTAATAAGCTTGCTCTGTTTCCAAATTTATCCATGGATCCTACTTTAATGAGACTTTCTAAAGTTTTTTTAGTAACTTTTGATAAATCAACTCTAGAACAAAAATCTTCTATGCTTGAAAATTGCTTTTTATTTCTTGCTTCAAGAATTGTTTCAATTGCTGCTTGTCCAACATTTTTTATTGAAAATAAACCAAATCGTATCTTTGTTTTATCTTCAATACTAAATTCATGATTTGAAAGATTTATTTCTGGAGAAAGAATAGTTAATTTTAATCGCTTACATTCAGATATTACTTGTGCAATTTTTTCATTTTTCGTAGGGCCAGTTGATCCACGAGATTCAGCAGTAAGAAGTGCAGTCATAAATTCTACTGGATAGTGAGACTTGAGATAGCCTGTTCTGAAGGCGATTGTTGCATAGCATGCCGCATGTGCCTTATTAAATCCATATCCAGCAAATGGAGATATGAGTTCATATATTTCTTCTGCTTTTTTTTGCGTTAATCCTTTTATAACGGCCCCCTTAAGAAATTGTTCACGTTGTTTTTTCATTTCTCCAGGAATCTTTTTACCCATTGCCTTGCGAAATTTATCTGCATCAAGCCAATTATATCCAGCGATAATCATTGTTGTAAGTAATACATCGTCTTGATAGGTAAGAATTCCATAAGATTGAGAAAGTATGTCTTTTAATCGTGGATCTGGATATGATATGAGGGCTGAATCATGCTTTCTGGCAATAAAGTCAGGGATATTTTGCATGGGTCCAGGTCGATATAGTGCAACCATTGCCATAAGATCAAAAATAGTTGTTGGTTTAAGTTCTTTTATGTATCTTCTCATTCCAGATGATTCAAGTTGAAAAATTCCAGTTGTTTCTGCGCTTGCAAGCATTGCAAATGTTTGTGGATCATCAATTGGAACTTTGGATAAATCAACGTCAATATCTTGATTTTGTTTTATAAATTTTAAACATTCTTCAATTGTTGTTAGATTTCTTAGACCAAGGATGTCCATTTTTAATAATCCTACACCATCTTCTCCAACGGTATACATATCATATTGTGTAACAATTTTATCGCCATTACTCTCTCTTTGAAGTGGAGTATAATCAGTAAGAGGTCTATCTGCAATTACGATACCAGCTGCATGAACTGAGGCATGACGCGCAACTCCTTCTAATTTCTTCGCGACATCTATTAATCGTTTTGTATCATTCTCTGTTATATATGCTTTTTTTAAATCTGGGCTTTCTTGTAATGCTTTATCAATTGTCATTGCATGACCTTGCCAACCAGGAGGAATCATTTTTGAGATTCTATCTGGTCCTGAATATGGCATTCCAAGTGCACGACCTGCATCGCGTATTGCTCCCTTTGCCTCCATTGTTCCAAAAGTAATAATTTGCGCAACCTTATCTTCGCCATATTTTTTTGTAACATAACGAATAACATCATCTCTCCTTGTATCTGCAAAATCTAAATCAATATCAGGGGCTGATGGACGATAAGGATTTAGAAAACGCTCAAATGGCAATTTAAAATAAAAAGGATCTACATCTGTAATATTTAACGCATATGATATGACTGATCCAGCAGCTGACCCCCTACCTGGTCCAACTGAGATATTTTGATTTTTTGCCCAATTTACAAAATCAGCAACAACTAAAAAATATGTTTCATAACCTTTTTTCAAGATTATGGATAATTCGTATTCTACGCGTGTTTTTATTTCTTCTGTAATTTCTTCATATCTTTTTGAAAGTCCTTCATATGTTATATCTCTAAGATATTCTCCAGTTTTTTTTCCTTGTGGCACTTCAAATACTGGCATAATCCATTTACCAAGTGTGATTTCTAGATTGCACATGTCTGCAATTTTTACTGAGTTTTCTAATGCCTCTGGTAAATCCATGAATAAAACTGTCATCTCCTCTTTAGATTTTATGTAAAAATCTGGAGAATTAAGCATCGAGAGCTTTCTATTTGGGGTATCAATTGTTGTTTGCGTTTGAATACAAAGAAGAATTTCCTGTGCTTCTGCATCATTGCTTCTTGTATAGTGATTGTCATTCGTTGCAACCAATGGTATTCCAAATTTCCTAGATAATTCAATGAGCTTTTCATTAAGAATTTCTTGTGATGGAATATTATCATGTTTTTGTATTTCAAGATAAAAATGGTCTTTTCCGAAAATACTTGATATTTTTTTTAATCTTTCAATGGCTGTTTCTTCTTGATTATGTAATAATGGATTTGCTATATATCCGTTTAAGCAAGCGCTTAAGCAAATAAGTCCTTCATGATATTTTTCTAATAATTCTATATCAACACGTGGTTTGTAATAAAATCCTTCTAAGTGAGAAAGAGAAACTAACTTCATTAGATTTTTATAACCCGTATGATTTTCAACTAATAAAATAAGATGATTATAGTTTTTGTCTAAGGTAGAATCTTTATCGTGACGTGATCTTTTTGAAATATAAATCTCACATCCAATAATTGGCTTTATTCCTTGCTCAAGGCATTCTTGATAAAATTTTATAGTGCCATACATATTTCCATGATCTGTTATGGCGAGAGCTTTCATGTCTAACTCTTTTGCTCTGGAAATCATATTTTTTACTTTTGATAAACCATCAAGAAGTGAATATTCGCTATGATTATGAAGATGTACAAAGTCAGCCATATAAATTTTGATGATCCAAATTTATTTGATTATTTTTTATTAAGTTTATTTTTTAAGATATTTTTAATTATTTCTATATCAATCTTTTTGTTTATAGATTTCATTACTTGTCCAATTAAAAACATTATGACGACTTCTTTTCCATTTCTAAATTCATCAACGGCTTTTTGATTATTTTTTAATACATCATCAGTTATTTTAGAAAGCTCTATTTCATCAATACCTTCCTTCTTAGAAGAATGAATAATATCCTTAATGAGATCTTTTACTGAAATGGATAGGATGTTTATTTTTTTATTAATTAATGTATTTGCAATTTGTTTTTGTGATAAGACTCCTTTACTTTGGAATACAGCTTTTTCAAAATAAGCAGCAAGTGATGCATCACGTATTAAAATCTCTGCATTATAGGAAGAAAGTTGATATTCTTTTTCAAAACGAATTAATTTGTCATTAGGCAACTCGGGCATTTGAGATGTAATTTTATCAATTTGTAACTTATCCCATTCTATTGGTGGAATATCAGGTTCTGGAAAATATCGATAATCATTTGCTTTTTCTTTTATTCTCTGAGATATTGTTATTTGTTTTAACTCTTCCCATCCACGTGTTTCCTGTAGTGGTATTTCGTTTTTATCTAGTAATTCTCTCTGTCTTTTAATTTCAAATTGTATAGACTTGTCTACGAATCTGAAAGAATTAATATTCTTTATTTCAACTTTATATTTTGGTAATTCAATTTCTCCAATAATTCGAAGTGATATATTGGGTTCAAGTCGCATATCTCCTTTTTCCATATCTGCATTAGATACATTTAAGTAACGGACAATTTGTTGTAATTTTTGTAGATATTGATTTACTTCAAATGAGCTACGAAAATCTGGTTCAGTTACAATTTCTACTAGTGGTACGCCAGATCTATTAAAATCTATGAGACTAACATTTCCCTTATGAGATAGTTTGCCTGTGTCCTCTTCCATATGTACTCGTGTTATGCCAATACGTTTTATTTTGTTATCTTCAGTAAGCACTTCTATCCATCCATTTTGGCAAAATGGTTGATCATATTGGCTAATTTGATATCCTTTTGCAAGGTCAGGGTAAAAATAATTTTTTCTATCAAATTTTGAAGTTAATGGAATTTCACAATTAAGTGCAATTCCAATTTTAATGCACCATTCGATCGCTGTTTTATTTGGTACAGGTAATGCGCCCGGTAAGCCAAGACATGTCGGACAAGTATGAGTATTTGGTTTGTTGCCAAAATAATCAGCCGAGCATCCACAAAACATTTTTGATTTTGTTTTTAATTCTACATGCACCTCTAATCCTATTATTGGTTCGTAATTCATATATTTGGTTTTACTTTATGCCATTCTGTTGATTGTTCAAATAAATAAGCAGCTCTGACTATAAGCGCTTCGGAAAACTGTGGACCAATTAACTGCATTCCTATAGGAAGTCCTATCGAAGAAAATCCACATGGAATACTTATTCCAGGTAATCCCGCAATAGATGATGGCTCCACCAGCATATCTGCTATTTCTCCAAACATTGGATGATTTTTAGTTGATCCAAGTGGCAATGCTGTTGATGGAGAAGTGGGGGATAGAATAATATCTACTTCCTTAAATGCTTCATTAAAATTCTCAATTATTACTGTTCTTACCTTTAATGCTTTATTATAATATTGATCATAGTATCCCGCCGAAAGTGTATATGTTCCTAGAATAATTCTTCTCCTTGCTTCTTCTTCAAAAAATGAACGATCATTACCATAGCGAATACCATCATATCTGGCAAGGTTGGATGACACTTCTGAGCGTTGTAATATTGTATATACAGCTATGGCATATTTTGGAGCAAATAAAGAAATTTTTTTAATTTTAGCACCGAGTTTTTCAAATTGAAAAATAGCATTTTCAACAATTTTTTTAACTTCATCATCAACTCCGTCAAAATAATCATCACTTATTCCAATAGTAATTGGATCAATAGATTTTTTTATATCATTAGCAATACTAATAGGAGGGATAGGGGATGATGTTGCATCATGGACATCGTGTCCAGAAATAACATCAAAAAGCAAAGCGCTATCTTCAACAGTTTTTGTAATTGGACCAGGGCTGTCAAGTGATGACGCCATTGCTATGACGCCATATCGACTTACGCGTCCATAGGTTGGCTTTAATCCTACAACTCCACACCATGATGCAGGTTGACGAATAGATCCTGCTGTTTCAGATCCAATTGCGCCAATAGCTTCATCTGCTGCAATGCAAGCAGCTGATCCTCCAGAAGATCCACCCGGAAGATAATCAATATTCCATGGATTTTTTGAAGAGCCATAATCAGATGTTTCCGTAGATGAACCATGAGCCCATGCATCAAGATTAGTTTTTCCTAAAAGTACCATTCCTGATTCTTTTAATCTTTTAACAACGGTCGCATCGTATTGAGGTATGAAATTATCAAGTAACTTGCTAGATGCCGTAGTGCGAACTCCAATTGTACAAAAATTATCTTTAATTGCAATTGGAATTCCAAGAAGAGGAAGATCATCATTTTTAGCCAATCTTATATCTGCTTCTTTTGCATTTATTAAAGCTTCTTCTTTTGTAATTGTTACAAATGCATTTATTTTATTTTCCACATTATCTATTTGATTAAAAACTGCCTCAGTTATTTCTAGTGAGGAGAATTTTTTTGCCCTCAATCCCTCTCCTGCCTCTTTAATAGTTAATTGATTAAGTTTCATTGTTTATTATTATTTTATTTTAATCTGATGATAAAATTGCCTTTACTTTAAACATTCCTTTTTCTGTGCAGCTTGAATTTCTTAATGCTTCTTCTTGAGAAAATGATTTAGATATTATATCTTCACGAAAAATATTTTTTAGTCCTGTCACCTGATTTGTTGGTTCTTTTCCATCAGTATTGATCTCCTGAAGGCTTTCAATATAATAAATAGTTTCCAATAATTGCTCTTCTAATTTATTTTTATTTTCATCATCTAGTGGAATATTTGCCAATTTTGCAATACGAGAAATATCAATTTTACTCATAAAACCATTATAATAATTTATGAACCTGAAGGCAAGGACATCAAGGTATTTAAAAAATAAATATTATTATCATTTTTTAATGATTAAGTTTATTTAAAATATAATTATGTGCTTCAAATTCAAGAGAATCATCAAGGGGAATTAATTTAATTATTTTATGATACTTAATCTCTAAGGCTTTTTTTATTATCAAATCTGCTAGATGTGGATTTTTTGGTAAAATAGGGCCATGAAAATAGGTACCAAAACTATTTTTATATATTGCCCCTTCTGTTTTATCTATGCCATTATTACCAAAACCAAAAGTAACTATACCTAATGGAGAAATATTATTACCCAAATATGTTCTGCCCCCATGATTTTCAAAACCAACAAGCGTATTTGATTTTAAATCATCAATAGTAGGATTAATTATAATATCGCCAACTAAACGTTTTGCATTTATCTCTAGATTTTCAGTATAAATATCAAATATTTTAAGACCTTGAATTATATCTCCATCTGCTTTTTTATAATATTTACCTAATAACTGATATGCACCGCAAATATATAGTCCTGGAATATTATTTTCAATCATCTTTGAGATACTATTTATTTTATCTTTTGTTAAATCAGTTGATACAATTTCTTGTTGTTTATCTTGTGCGCCACCCATAAATAATATGTTACATTCAATTAAATCTTTTATTTTAAATCCTATTTCAAGTTTTCTTATTTCAATATCAATGTCTCGCCATTCACATCGTTTGGAAAGCGAAATAATATTACCCCTATCACCATATGTACTCATAAGCTCAGGGTAAAGCCATCCTATTATTAATGAGTATTTTATTTTCTTTTTCATAAATTTTATATTAATTATAATATTTTTTTTCCTGTTAATATTTTTCTAACTTCTAACATCGCAGAATAAGTTGGAAGAATATAAATAATCTCATTATCTGGTATTTTATTTAATAGAATTTTTATAGTATTTTTAATATTTTTATTAGTTATAATATTACCAATGTTTGGTTGTAGATATTTTAAGCGAAGTGACATATCATAACATCTGTCTCCTGAAGTATATATATTCATAGAATCATTTAAATAAATTTCAAAATCAACATCCCAAATCCATGAAATATCTCTACCATCTGGGATTTGATTATTAAGCACAAAAAGGATATGCTTTCCACCTAAATCTCTTATAGTAGAAAGCGATTGATTCATACTAGTTGGATTTTTAGATAAAAATAATTGTATTTTTTTCCCTTCAATTATAATTACCTCTTGCCTACCAAAGGCTGGTTTAAATTTTTTAAGTGTAGAATTTATTTTTTTAGATTCAATTCCAAGTATTTTTGCTGATAGGACAGCCGCATTGGTATTATATTGGTTATAAATTCCATTAAGTGGATATATTAATGAGGTTGATGTGTCAAGATCAGGTCTTTTGAGATTACATTTGCTACAGTTCCAATTTCCGATATGGGAATAATAAATAGTTTTATAGTTTAATTTTGTTTCGCAGCGTGGACAATAGGTTGAATCAGATGCATGTTGAAGTAAATCAATAGAAAGTTTTGGATTATCTAATCCAAAATAAAATATTTTTTTCTCTGATTTATCATTAATAGCATGATTTTTAATAAAGATAGACATTCCAAGCCATGCAATTCTTGGATCATCCGCATTTAAAATAATTTTTGTATTTGATGATATATTCTCTAGGGTTGTGCTCCATTTTTTTGCTATACTATTTACTTCTCCATATCGATCTAATTGATCTCGAAACAGATTTAGAAATATCAATTGATGTGGAATTATAAACTGAAGAATAATTGATAAAGAATTTTCATCTATTTCAAATATTGCAAATTTTGCTGAGATTTCTCCATTGATATTTGAATTAAGCAAAAGAGTGGAAGCAATACCATTTAGAAGATTAGCTCCAGACATATTTTGTAAAACTTTTGATCCATTATCGCTTATTATATTTGCAATAAGAGATGACGTAGTAGTTTTACCATTAGTACCCGCTATGATAATTACTTTTAATTGTCTATTACTATCAATCAATTCTTTTATAAAATTTTTATTTATTTTTAGAGCAATATGGCCTGGCCAAGTTGAGCCATTGCCTAGATTTAAATTTTTGCTTATGATTGAAATTAATTTACAAATGAGAATAATACATGAATTCATTTTTAATTAGAATTTATTAATTAAACTACATTGATCGAAGTAATTTAATTCTTTCTTCAATTGGTGGATGAGTATTAAAAAGTCCTGAAACCCAAGTACTTACCCCTTTCCCCTTAAATGGATTAGCAATAAATAAATGAGCTGTTGCATTATTTGCAACTTCAAGTGGTTCTCTATCTTTTCCAATTTTTTCCAAAGCAGAGGCTAGGCCTTCGGGATATCGTGTAAGTAAGGCAGCGGATGCATCTGCAAGTAATTCTCTTTTTCGTGAAACAGCAAGTTGTATTAGTGTTGCAATAATTGGTGAAATAATTGCTAATGCAATTCCTATCACTATAAAAATAGTACTGGAATTTTTATTATCATCACTATTTCTGTACCATAAGCTACGCATAAAAAAATCTGTGAGTAAAGTAATTAATCCTACTAATACTACTACGATAGACATTACTCGAATATCATAATTTTTTATATGAGATAATTCATGAGCAATTACCCCTTCAAGCTCAGATTTATTGAGTTTTTCTAATAAACCTGATGTTATGCACATAACTGCATGTTGAGGATCTCTTCCTGTTGCGAATGCATTTGGTGCCGTATCATTGATAATATATAATTTTGGCATAAGAGTCCCACTGCCGATGCAAAGATTCTCTACAATACGATAAAGTTGAGGATATTGAGATTTAGAAATTGTTTTAGCATGTGACATTGAGAGAATTAACTTATCGGAATAGAAATAGCTAGAAAAACTCATAATCCCAGAAAAAATAAAAGCTACTCCTACCATAGATAATCCGTAGCCAGATGCTTTTCCAAATATATAGGATAGGATGGTTATAAAAAATATAAAAAGTATAATTATTAACCATGTTTTATTTTTATTAACACTTATATTTGAATAAATAGACATAATTATATTATTTGCTTTAAACAGATACACTATAAAAAGATTTTTAAATCTTATCTATAGTGTATCACCGAAAAAATTACTTAAAATTTTATCTTAATTGGTTCTCTTTCTGTTTCATTTGTAGCGAAAAATTCTCTTTCTTTAAAACCAAAAAATTGGCTAAGAAAATTAGTTGGAAATGAAACAAGAGCGGTATTGTAATCTCTAACATTTGAATTACAGAATTGTCTCGCATAAGCAATCTTATTTTCCGTATCAGAAAGTTCATCTTGTAGATGCAGAAAATTTTCATTTGCTTTAAGATTTGGATAATTCTCAGAAACTGCAAAAAGAGTTTTTAGTGCATTACTAACGGTATCATTTGATGCAGCTTTTTCTTGAACTGTATCTGCTTTCATAAGTGAGGTGCGAGCCTTAGTGAGATTTTCAAGAAGTTCCTTTTCGTGCTTTGCATATCCTTTTACTGTTTCTATAAGATTTGGAATAAGATCAACCCGTCTTTTTAGTTGCACATCAATTCCACTAAGTGCTTCATTAATTCTAACCCCTCCCGTTACGAGTGAATTATACATAGACCAAATATAAAATGAAATAATAACTCCTATAATTAGAATAATAATTTGTATTGGCATATTCTTACCTCCTTCCTTATTTATTTTTTATCCATTTAATAAAATTATCATAATTTAATGTGTTTAGAATATCTTTACTTTCTGCCCATCCTCTTCTAGCAACTGAGACTCCATATCTCATCTGATTCATTTGTGATACATCATGACTATCTGTGTTTATTATCATTTTAACGCCATGCGATATTGCCTCTTTTATAATTATATCAGGTAAGTCAAGTCTTTTTATTGATCCGTTTATTTCAAGAGCTTTATTATTATCTTTAGAAAATAAAAAAAGTTTTTCAAAATTTACATCATATCCATTTCTTTCATTAAGTAATCTTCCTGTTGGGTGAGAAAATATTTTTGCTTTTGGGTGAGAAAAACCATTTAATATTCTTTTTGTCATTATATCTTTTTGCATGCCAAAGGAGCTATGTATTGATATAAGGACTGCATCAACTAATTCTAAACTTTTTTCATCAATTGCTAATTCTCCTGAGGATAAAATATCTAATTCTAGTAAATTAAGTATTCGTATATTTTTATTACTCTCTTTAAGTTGTTCAATAGCTTCATTTCGTCTTGCCAAAATTGAATATGTTTGATTTTTTGTATGTCTTGAAACACTTGGATTATGTTCTGAAAAACCTAAATATTCATAACCTAATTCATTTGCTTTATTAATCATATCTTGCATAGTATTTTTTCCTAAATCATGACTAGGTTCAATGGGATAATTTGAGTGTATATGAAGGTCACCTTTTATATCATCAAGTGTTACAAGATTTGGAAGTTGATTTTTTATGGCTAATTCAATCTCGCCTTTATCTTCACGTATTTCAGGTGGAACCCACTGAAGCCCAATAAATTTATAGAATTCTTCTTCTTCAGTAAATATTTTTTTTTCCCCATTTTTATTTTTTATTCCATATTCAGATAACGAATAACCTTTTTTAAGTGCATATTCACGTAATTTTATATTGTGATTCTTGCTTCCGGTAAAATGTTGGAGTAGGGATCCATATGAATTTAACGGTTGCGTCATGAGATCAATTTGCTTTCCGCCCGATGTAAGAATAGATGCTGTAGTGCTACCTTGCTCTATTATTCTTTCTTTGTATGGATAGGAAACAAAATGTTTAATTACTTTATCTGGATTATCTGTGGCAACAGCTATGTCTATATCTCCAACAGTAGAAGTCATTCTTCGCAAACTCCCAAGTGCAGTTACCCTTATCGTCGAAGGGCATTTTTTGATATATAAAATTATCTGTTCTGCTATTTCTAAAGCAAATGGAAGAATCATTTTAATTATCTTACCTTTTTTATCTCGAAATTCATCTATGGAGCGTATAATATCTTTTTGTGATTTTTTACCAAAAGTAGGAATATCTTCAATCTTACCATTTTTTGCAAAATTTAGAATATCGTCTACTACAGTATCGGGATTTTTTAATTCAAAATAATTTACTAGTTTGGAAGCCTTTTTGGGACCAAAGGATTGTATATCTAATAGGGGAAATATTGCTTGAGAAATTTCATCAAATAACCATTCAAATTGCTTCACGGTTCCTGTTTTAACAAGCTCTTCTATGTGAGATCTCAGAGAGGAACCAATTCCATTAATTGCATTAAGTTTATTATCCGTAATTATATCTCTTATTTCAGTTGGAAGATTAGCGATGATTTCACTAGCTCTATGATATGCAATTATTTGAAAACGAAATTTTTTTTCATCTTTAATCGTATATGCAGCTGCAACATTTCGTAATATTTTTGAAATTTCTAGATTGTTCATTTATTTTTTTCCATTAAAATCTATATTAAAAATAAAGAATAATTTTACATAGGAACATTTTATAATACTTTAGTGATGTTTAACTATATAATCGTATCAAATGATTGACTCTCTTGCAACAATTTGATAATATAGGAAAAGTTCTGCCCCGGGGGGTGGTAGCTCAGTTGGTTAGAGCGCTTCCCTGTCACGGAAGAGGTCGCGGGTTCGAGTCCCGTTCACCCCGCACCTTACTTTTAGAGTTAGGGTGAAGACCTTTTCATTTTTTAAAAACTGCTCCATAATAATGAAAAAAAATAATATTATTGAGAATTCAGAAGCGAAATTAAAAAAATCCCAGATTAAGGCAATTAAAAAATCATCATTATTATCATTACAGGAAAGCTATGTGGGTCTAATTCTAGGCTTAATAACTGTTATTATTGTTTCAATTTTCTTAATATGGTTTATAAATTATAACAAGAAGGAGATTTTATCGTTAAAAACTAGTATTATCAAGGAGACAAAATCAGAATCAACAATCACACCATCTCAGCTTACCAAGCAAAAATTAATTAAAAAAAATTACCCATCTTCTTATATCGTTATGGAAGGAGATACGCTTTGGAGTATTGCCGAAAAAATATATTCATCAGGTTATAATTGGGTTGATATAGCGCGTGAAAATAAAATTACCAATCCTGAATATATCATGATTGGTACCAATCTTAATATCCCAAATTTACCAGTAAAAATGATTTTAGCAACAAATACTAATCTTATTATATCTAATGATAATATGATTACTATTGAAGGTAAAATTTATACAGTTTTCAAAGGGGATAATTTATGGGATATTTCTGTTCGTGCATATGGAGACGGATTCAGGTGGCGTGAAATTGCAGATGAAAATAATATTATTGATCCGTGGATAATACATGCAGGAAATATATTAAAAATTACTCGTTAAATTTACAAGCTTATAATATTTTTATATAATTCATATATATTAAACTGCGGGGTTAGTACACTGGTAGTATGCTACCTTCCCAAGGTGGAGAAGCGAGTTCGATTCTCGTACCCCGCTCCAAAAATTAGGACTTTGTAGATATACTCCATATTATTAATTACAGCAATAAAACTTATATATAGAATTTAATAAATGTTTTTAACATAAATATCTATTAATAATTCTACTATTATTTTATTTATTATAATTGAATAAACTTCAAGGCTAATTATATATATTGAAATATACAAATTTAAAATATCATAGTTGACGATAGGTTTATTTTCTGATATTATAAATCGTGCATCCTGTAAAAAATAAATTTAAACAAAAATATATTTTTGTATCTGGTGGAGTAATATCTGGAATAGGAAAAGGGATTACAACAGCCTCAATTGCGCTTCTTCTTAAATCATCAGGATATAGTGTTTCTCCGATAAAATTTGAGAACTATCTTAATATTGATGCAGGAACAATAAATCCAATAGAGCATGGGGATCCATTTCTGTGCGAGGATGGCACCGAATCTGATATGGATATTGGAACTTACGAGAAATTTCTCAATGAAGATATGGAACGAGTTAATTTTGTAACAATGGGACAAATTTATAAAACAGTCATAGATCGTGAGAGAAGATTTGAATATAACGGTGAAGACGTTGAGGCAATTCCTCATATAACAAATGAGATTATAAGTCGCATTATGGCTGCTGGTAAAAAACAAAAAGCAGATATTGTAATAATTGAATTAGGCGGAACGGCAGGGGAGTATCAAAACTTATTTTACTATGAAGCATCTAGAATAATGACTCTTAAAAACCCAGGCGATGTAATTCATGTTCACGTAAGTTATGTTCCAACACCTGGACATTTAGGAGAACCAAAAACAAAACCAACTCAACTTTCTGTTAGAACACTTAATTCAATGGGGATTCAGCCGGACTTTGTGATTGCTAGATCTCAAAAACCATTGGATCAAAGAAGAAAGGATAGGCTTGCTCTATTTTGTAATTTAAATACAGAAGATGTTATAGATAATCCAGACTTACAATCTGTTTATGAAGTTCCATTAATTCTCCAAAAACAAAATTTAGATAAGAAAATAATGAAAAAACTTGGCCTTGAAGAAAGAGAAATAAAATTTAGTAACTGGATTGAATTAATAGAAAAAATAAAATCTAAAAAAATATTTAAGGCTGAGGTTGTTATTGTTGGTAAATATTTTGGCACTGGTGATTATCAATTACGCGATTCATATGCTGCTCTCTTTGATGCAATCGATCATGCAGCATGGGAGCTAAATATTGAAGTGAAGATGCGTTGGATAGATTCACAGAAACTAGAAAAAGAAGGAGCCGAAAAACTTATAGGTAAGCCTGATGGCATAATTGTGCCAATTGGATGGGGTATACGTGGCGCAGAGGGAATGATTCAGGCCGCATCATATGCTCGAGAAAAAAAAATTCCATATCTTGGATTATGTTATGGAATGCAATTATCAGCCGTAGCTTTCGCTCGAGATGTATTAAAATGGAGCGATGCAAATACTACAGAAAATGATAGTAATACAACACATCCTGTTATCCATATCATTCCTCAACAGATAGAATTTATGGAAAAAAGAGCATATGGTGGCACAATGAGGCTTGGAGCATGGGATGCGGTAGTGCGAGAAAATAGTATGGCATTTTCAATTTATAGCAAATATAAAGGGATGATTAATGTTGAAAAAAAAATAATTAGTGAAAGACACAGGCATAGATATGAATTTAATAATAAATATACAAAAAACTTTGAAGATAAAGGATTCATAATTAGCGCTCGTTCTGAAGAAGAAAATCTAGCAGAAATTATTGAACTATCTCTTAATGATCATCCATTCTATATGGGTACTCAAGGACATCCTGAATATAAAAGTAGACCATTGAATCCGCATCCTATTTTTATGGCTTTTTTAGATGCTTGTAAAAAGGGGTAAAAATAAAGTATAATTACTATTATGTTACAAGCAATTACATTTGTACCGGGTGATACAATAAGAGTGCATCAGAAAATAAAAGAAGGCGAAAAAAGCCGAGTTCAAGTATTTGAAGGTGTTGTTCTTGGAATAAGAGGTCGAGGGGAAAACAAAAGTTTTACTGTTAGAAAAGTTGTTGGTGAAATAGCAGTTGAAAGAATATGGCCAGTTCTTTCTCCAAATATTCAAAAAGTAGAAATAAAAGCACATGCAAAAAAAAGAGTTCGACAGGCAAAACTATATCACCTTAGAAATAAAAATAAATAATCCACGATTAAAATTTATCCTCATAATATTGACTATGAATTAATTATTGCACATAATAAATTTAATGAATAATCAACTTGGAAAAATTGGAGAAGATTTAGCTACAAATTATTTGAAAAAGAAAAAATATAAAATAATTGAAAAAAACTTTAGAATACAAAATGGAGAGATTGATATTATTGCTATAGATAAAAAAACTTTAGTATTTATTGAAGTTAAAACTCGTAGCTCGACAATATTTGGAACACCATTTGAAGCAATTACCCCACGGAAGATTAATTTTATTACTCGAACTGCTGAGTATTATAAGAGCACTCATAATGATTTACCTGAGTTATTACGCATAGATGCAATTGCAATAATTATTAATCCTCAAGAAAATACTAATATCATAGAACATATCGAAAATATAAATTAAAACATATTATTTTAAACTTCTAGTTTCTTTATTCTATTGCGAATAATCATAGCTGTTTCAAAATCAAGATCAATTGCTGATTTTTTCATCTCTTTTCTTAATCTTTTAATAAGTGCTTCTCGTTCATCTGGCAATAAAACATCTTTTTCTTCAAGTTCTTGATAAAATTCAGAGTCTTTTAATTCTTTTTCTTCTATTTCAATAAGTTTAGAGCGAATACTTTTTACAATTCCTTTAGGTGAAATATTATTTTTTTTATTATATTTAATCTGAATATCTCTTCTTCTTTCTACTTCAGATATTGCTTCATTCATTGATTTAGTTTTTTTATCAGCATACATAATCACTTTTGCATTAATATTTCTCGCTGCCCTTCCCATAATTTGAATTAAAGATGTCTTACTTCTCAGGAAACCCTCTTTATCCGCATCTAAAATTGCTACAAGTGAAACTTCTGGTAAATCCAATCCTTCTCTAAGTAGGTTAATTCCAATTAAAACATCATATTCACCAAATCGTAAGCTATCTAATATATCTTGACGATATAATGTTTTTATATCTGAATGTAGATATGCTACTTTTATCCCTTGATCCTGTAAATATGATGTTAAATCCTCTGACATTCTTTTTGTAAGAGTTATTATTAATACTCGTTCATTTTTTATAATACATTTTTGGATCTCTATAACTAGATCATTTATTTGTCCTTTAGTTGGTCGAATATATATATTGGGATCCACAAGTCCAGTTGGGCGAATAAGTTGCTCTACTATCCCGTCTCTCGCCTCAGAGCTTAGTGATAATTCATAATCACTTGGTGTTGCGCTAACAAAGGTAACTTGTTGTACTCTACGCATAAATTCATCGAAACGAAGTGGTCTATTGTCAAGAGCTGAGGGAAGACGAAATCCATATTCAATTAATGTTTCCTTTCTTGATCTGTCTCCATTGTACATGCCCCTAATTTGCGGGATAGTAATGTGTGATTCATCGATAAAAAGAAGCCAATCTTTATCAGAAGCATCCATATAATTAAGTAATGAGTAAGGTGGTTCACCTGGTTTCCTTCCATCAAAATAAGGTGAGTAATTTTCAATACCATTTACAAATCCTACTTCTCGAATCATTTCTAAATCAAAGTTTGTTCGTTGTTCAATTCTCTGTGCTTCTACAATTTTCCCTATACTTTTAAAATAATTAACTCTATCTTGTAAATCTTTTCGAATTTGTGGAAAAACATTATCATAAGTAGATGGATCTGTCATATAATGTTTTGCTGGATAAATAACTATTTCATCAAGTAATTTAATGGTATCTCCGGTAAGCGGATCAAATTCATAAATATCAGAAACTTTTCCATAAATAATATCGATTCTAATACCAGCATTTGTATATGCGGGAAATATATCAACTGATTCTCCACGAACTCTAAATGTTCCCCTATTAAATCCATATTCGTTTCTAGAGTATTGAAGAGATGTAAGACGATCAAGAATACTACGTTGTTCTATTTTAACGTCTTTTTTAAGTTTAAGTACAAACTTTTCATATTCAATAGGTGATCCTAGGTTATAAATACAAGAAACAGATGCAACAATTATAACGTCATTTCGAGTAAGTAGATTTGCAGTTGCAGAAAGACGTAATCTATCAATTTCATCATTTATCTCAGCCTCTTTTTCAATATATGTATCGCTTTGCGGGATATACGCCTCTGGTTGATAATAATCATAGTAAGACACAAAGTAACAAACAACATTATTGGGAAAAAAATCTCTAAATTCTTGATAAAGCTGTGCTGCTAATGTTTTATTGTGAGAAATAATAAGAGTTGGTTTGTTAATTTTCGCAATTGTATTTGCCATTGAAAATGTTTTACCACTACCAGTGACGCCAACCAAAGTTTGATATTTTTCTTTATTTTTAATATTTTTTATCAATTTTCTTATAGCCTGTGGTTGATCGCCAGCTGGGGTAAAATTAGATGAAAGTTGAAAATCCATTTTAATATTGTAACATAAAAAGAGGCACGAAATTAAATATTGAGTAATTTATAGTAATTTTGCCTATTGACAAAGTTCGTGAATATTTCGTATAAAATATTAGTATATATAATATATAAACTATAAATATATTATTAATATTAAAAAATATGTCTGGAGTATTATATAGAAAAGAAAGAGAGGTTTTAGAATATCTAGCACAATTTCAAAGGCAGTTTGGATATTCTCCAACTCTCTCAGAAATAGCTAAAGCTACTGGACATAGAAGTATATCTACAATACATGCAATAATACGTTCCTTGGTAGAAAAAGAGTTTGTACAAAAAGTGGATGGAAATACTCGAGTATTAAAAATATTACAAGATAACGTTACTAATACAATGCTTGGTACGCAAACGTCCCTAGAGCTCCCCTTAATGGGATTCATTGCGGCAGGTAAGCCACTTGAACCACATACTGATCCAAATGCAACTTTTCAAATTTCTGCATCTCTCATAACTGGACAAAAAACAGCTTATGTTTTACAAGTTAAAGGCAATTCCATGATTGATGATGGTATTTTTGATGGAGATTTCGTTGTCATAGAAAAAACAAATTTAGCTAATAATGGAGATATTGTTGTGGCTCTTGTTGATGATAATCTTGCAACCCTAAAAAGGTTTTATAAAGAAGCAGATAGGGTCGTGTTAAAGCCAGCTAATTCTGAAATGCAACCAATTTATCCCAATAAACTTCTTATTCAGGGAAAAGTTTCCGCTTTAGTACGTAAATTTTAATAAATAAAATATATTTATATGTCTTATCTTATGGATATTCATATTGAAAATAATATATAATTAGCTATATGCATTTTGATTTAATTTCATTAATAAAAACCTTTAGCTATTTAGGTGTTTTTACATTAGTTTTTTTAGAATCAGGATTATTAATTGGATTTTTATTTCCAGGAGATTCACTTTTATTTACCGCAGGCTTTTTAGCATCTCAAGGATTTCTTGATATATATATATTAATTACTGGTTGCTTTATTTTTGCAGTATTAGGAGATACAATCGGATATTTTATTGGTAAAAAAATGGGTCCTAAAATATTTAAAAAAAATAATTCTATTATTTTCAATATAAATCATCTTAAAAAAGCTCAAAAATTTTATGATAAGCACGGGGGAAAGACAATAATATTAGCTAGATTTATGCCCATTGTAAGAGCTTTTGCCCCAATAGTTGCTGGAGCTGGTGAGATGGATTATAAAAAATTTATGATTTTTAATTTAGCTGGTGGAGTTTTCTGGGCAATAGGAATAACTGGAGCCGGATACTATTTAGGAAGTATGATTCCAAATATTGATAAGTATTTATTCCCAATCATTGGAATTATTATTCTAGCTTCAATATCACCAGCATTACATGCTATCTTAATAAATGCAGAAATTAGAGCAAGTATAATTAATAAATTTAAAAAGGGTATATAATATAATTATATGTTATATATTCTTCCAACTCCAATTGGTAATTTAAAAGATATAACCTTAAGAACAATAGAAATTTTAGAAAGTATAGATGCAGTAATATGCGAAGATTCTAGAAGAACAGGATTATTGCTTAGTCATTATAAAATAAAAAAGGATCTTATCATTTTTAATGATTATAATGAATTCAGGATTGTTCCTCAAATTATTCAAAGATTAAAATTAAATCAAAATTTAGCATTAGTTTCTGATGCTGGATCCCCGTTAATATCTGATCCAGGATATAAGCTTATAAGAGAATGTATTTCTCAGGATATTTCTCTAGCTTCATTGCCTGGGCCATCTTCTGTTATAACTGCATTGACAATCTCAGGCCTACCACCTGATAAATTTATGTTTATTGGGTATCTACCTAGAAAATCTGGTCACAGAGACATATTTCTGAAAAGTTTGAATAAACTTATTACTATAGATGAAAAAATACATCCAACAATAATTTTATTTGAGGCACCTCATAAAATAAAAACCACATTACAGGAAATTAAAAATATATTTGGAGATATTAATATTGTAATATGTAGGGAGCTTACGAAAGTTTATGAAGAAACTCGTAGAGAGAAAATATCCCAATCAATTAATCACTATATAAAAAATACACCAAAGGGAGAATTTATTATTTTATTTAATATTTATACACAAAATATAAATATTATTATTTAAAATTTTTCTTACTAATCAACTAGCTTAAGCAGTTTACCATTTTCAATAACATAATTAAACATTTTATATAAAATGTTTATCGCAATAATAAACCATATAATATTTAGTATCCCAGCCATTATAAAATTATGCATGGGAAATTTATTTTGTAAAATTACCATTCTCATTCCTTCAAATACTTGTGTTGCAGGAATAGCAAGTGCTATTGGTTGAATAAATTTTGGCAATGCGCTGACTGGATAAAATACAGCTATTAATGGTTGTAGAAAAGTGGTAAATGCAAATGCAATAACCTGAGCACTTTGTCCAAATCTAAGCAATATTGCTGTTGCTAAAAGTCCTAAAATCCATCCAAAAATAAAGAAATTGATTACAAATGGAACAAGATAAAATCCAAATGAAAATAGATTAAAATTAAATAAAATAAAACTTGATACTCCTAATGAAATGCCGATAAGTGTAATTCTTACAATTCCTACTAGAAATGTTGCAAATAAAAATTCATATAATCTTATAGGCGTAACAAAGATATTAAACAAATTTCTTTCCCAAATCTCTTCCATAAATGATATCGTTACGGCTTGTTGTGCTCGAAGAATAAAATCCCAAAAAATAACAGCTCCTAAAAGTAAGCTTAAAGGAAAATCAGGACGACTTTGTTGAAGAAAAACAGTGATAAGTCCCCAAATAAGAACATCTACTAATGGCCAAATAAAAATATCTAAAATTCTCGGAATGGAGCGAGGATAGATATAAAGATATCTAAAAAGTAAGGCTTGAATTCTATGTAATTTCATTATATATCTCTCGCAATCTTAATAAATACCTCATTTAGATCTTGTAGACCATATTTTTTTATTAGCTTATTTGGTGTTCCCTGAGTGATAATTTTTCCTTCATTTATGAAAATAGCTCTATTACATAATTCCTCAACTTCCATCATGTTATGAGTGGTATATAAAATAGCAATACCTTGTTCTATTTGAATTTGCTTGAGAAATTTCCGAGTTCTATCAGCAATATCTGGATCAAGGCTAGCTGTTGGCTCGTCAAGAAACAATAGTTTTGGCTTATTAAGCAATGCTTTTGCAAGATTTACTCGCGTTGCTTGTCCACTAGAAAGAGAACCATACATTTTATTAAAAAGTGATCCTATTTCGAAAAATTCTACTAATTCCGATACTCTTTCTTTGTATTTTTTTACCCCATAAAGCCTAGCAAATGTATAAAGATTTTCCCATACTTTTAAATTTCCAGGCAAAGATACATATGCTGAAGAAAAATTTACCTCAGAAAGCACTTCATTTCTATATTTAGCCATATCTTTTCCAAATATAAATACTGAACCAGATGTTGGTTTTATTAATCCCAAAAGCATCTGAATAGTAGTTGTTTTACCTGCGCCATTTGGTCCAATAAATCCCAGTATCTCACCTTCACTAAGAGAAAAAGAAATATTATCAACTGCCGTAAATGTTCCAAAAGTTTTCGTAAGATTTTTTACTTCAAGAAGCGATAACATTTTACTATTATAACAAAATATTTAAATGATTGTTACAATAAGAAGCAATATAAAAAATATTAATATTTTTTATCTTCAAGATATTGTTTTATTTGTCCAATAAAATGATTTTTCCATCCATCTTCTATTTCTCTCACATCATTATCTGGTATATGATCATGAATAATATCAATTTGAGTCTCATTATTATCAAAACTTAAATAAAAAGATACATGTGATGGATTCTTCCATGAATGATAAAACCATTCCTGAGAAAGTAGCTTCTGTGAAATAACATTTGTAATTTTTCCATGTATATCTCCACCCCATAATGAAAAATTTTCACCTAGAATAGGGCTGATTAATGCAGGGCCACCTCCCCAAGATTCAATTGTATCTTTATTTATTAAAGCATCCCATACCACACTTAAATGAGCTTTAATTCTATATCTTTGTTTTATTGTCATAGCTTAAGGATAATATAAAAAAAAGTATTATGTCAATATAATTTTTATTAGTATTCTATGTATAGTAGATTTTAATATATTAAATATAATAGATTAATATTCTTCGAGAGTTGATGTATCTCCAATTGGTTGTCCAAGCTCTTTTGCTTTTAAAATACGTCTCATAATTTTTCCACTTCTAGTTTTTGGCAACTTATCAATAAATTCAATTTCTCGTGGGTAAGCGTGTCCAGCAAGCTGTTTTTTTACATGTTGCTGCAATTCTTCTTTTAACACATCGTTTCCTTCTATCCCAGGCTTTAATACAACAAATGCTTTAATAATCTCTCCCCTTAATTCATCAGGCTTACCGATAACACCAGCCTCTACAACGCTATCATGCTCTACTAATGCGCTTTCTACTTCAAAGGGACCTATCCGCTCTCCTGAAGTTTTAATTACATCATCTGCTCGACCAATGAACCAGAAGTATCCATCTTTATCTTTTTTTGCCCTATCTCCAGAAATATACCAACCATCTTTAAAATAACTATCATATTTTTCTTGATTATTCCAAACGGTTCGCATCATAGATGGCCAAGGATATTTAAGTGCTAAATTTCCCTCTTTTCCATCTGCAACAATATTATAATCATCATCTATAATTGACGCCTGAACCCATGGAAATGGCATACCCATTGATCCTGGTTTTACTGCAATTTGCGGAGTATTCGTAATTTGTATTGAGCCAGTTTCAGTTTGCCACCATCCATCATGAAATGGTTTGCCAAAAACTTTTTCACTCCATATAACTGCTTCTGGATTCAATGGCTCACCAACACTTGCGAGATAGCGAAGTGAAGTAAGATCAAATTTTTTAACCAAATCATCACCTTTTGCCATTAACATGCGAATCGCTGTGGGAGCAGAATACCAAACCGTAATTTTATGTTTTTCTAAAAATTTATACCAAATTTCAGGATCAAACCTACCACCATAAATATATGTTGTTATACCAAGTGACCAATTACTTAATATACTATAAACAATACCAGTAACCCATCCAGGATCGGCTGTACACCAGTATTTATCTTCTGATTTTAAATCAAGAGCAACTTTTGCACTTTGATGCTGCTGTAGGATGCCATAATGACTATGAACAATGCCTTTTGGCTTACCAGTTGTTCCAGATGTATAAAGCATAAATGCATAGTCTTCTGGTTCTGTATGCACTACTTCAAATTGGTCACTTTCATTTTCTAACTCTTTTTTGAAATCAACACTATCTACAATAATAATTTTTTCTAATTTTGGTAATTCATTTTTTACTGCTTCTATTCGTTCGGATAATTCCTTAGTGGTAATTACAACTTTTGCCTCTGAATTCTCAAGTCTATCCTTAAGCGCATCTTTACCAAATGCAGAAAACATAGTACCTGCGATTGCACCTGTTTTTAGAATACTTAAAAAACTTATATAAATTTCTGGTATGCGAGGAAGAAAAAGAAACACCCTATCACCTTTCATAACTCCTTTTCTTGTAAGATAATTAGCAATTTTATTTGATATTTTTATTAAATCAGAAAATGTAAAAATTTGTATATCTCCTGACTCAGATTCATATATTAAAGCAGATTTTTGTTCGATAGGGGTATTTTTATATTTATCTAATGCATTATGAGCAGCATTTAGTGATCCATCTTCAAACCATGCAACATCATTTTTTATACTTTGCCAAAACTCATCCATAAATAAATAATATCAGAAATTTTATAAAATTAGCAAATTCTTATTTTAAATTATTAATTATGAAATATTTTTATTTACTGCACGAATTTCTTTATTAATTAGCTTACCATTAATATCTATATTGTATATATATACTTCTCCTGTTCCTATTTCAAAATCTACAATATCATCATCAGAAATATTTTCAAGAAATTTTACTAATGCACGTAAAGCATTTCCAGAAGAAGAAATGATTACATTTTTATTATTTTTAATAATCGGAATAATAGTCGATTTAAAATAGGGGATAATACGATCATATACTTGTTTTAATGATTCCCCATTTGGAATTGGATAGTTCCAACTACGGCGAAGCTTGAGAAATTCATCGTCACCGATTATTTTTTTTATATCCCATTTATTCTTAGCCGTAAAATCACCATAATTTCTTTCATTGAGCTCCCTAGCTGATACTGTAGGAATATCTTGTATATTTATTATTTTCTTTATTTCATCTAATGTTTCTTTTGCTCGTTTTAAAGATGAAGAGAATGCATAATCTAGATGAATATCTTTAATAGATTCACCTGCTCTCATAGCCTCTTCAACGCCCTTTTTAGTAAGTGATGGAGCATCATCCCAACCGCTCCATAAACCATTTTCATTATATGTTGTAATACCATGACGAACAAGTATAAGGTAGGCCATATTATTTGGTAGATTGAGAAAGTCCAATAATTTGCTTTTCTATTTCAAGCAATCTATTGTATTTTGCTACACGCTCACCCCTAACTGGAGCTCCAAATTTTACATAATCAGATTGTATAGCAACAGCAAAATCTGCCATGAAATCATCATTTGTTTCGCCACTTCTATGAGAAACGATTGTCTTTAACCCTGCATTTTTAGCAATTTCAACAACTACTAATGATTCCATTATTGTACCTATTTGATTAGGTTTAATAATAATTCCCGTAATAGCTTTTTTTATGATTGCAGTTTGCAATCTATAAGGATTAGTTGCTGTTAAATCATCTCCCACTATGATAGTTTCATTTCCAATTAACCCATTAAGCTTAGTCCATCCATCCCAATCGTCTTCTGATAAAGCATCCTCGAGATACATTAGATGAAATTTTTTATTAACTCCAACATAATAATCTATTATTTCGTCGACCCCATATGGAATTTGTCTATCTCTTAAGACATACTGTTTTTGTAAAAGAAAACTATTCGAAGCCGCATCTAAGCCAAGAAAAACATCATAACCAACGCGATAGCTTGTTTGACCTACGGCATCAACTATTACCGATAAGGCATCCATATTAGTAAAAAATATAGGTCCGAATCCTCCCTCATCCCCAACAAGAGTGGTCATTCCTTGCTCCTTAAGCTTTATGGATAATGCTCTATATATATCTATTCCCATTTTTAATGCATAGCTATATTGTTTAGATCCTGCAGGAATTATTATAAATTCTTGAAAATCTAAATTCATACCAGCATGTTTACCGCCATTAATAATATTAAATATAGGGGTAGGAATTTTAAGAGATGACTTATCAACTGATTGAGATTCTCCTATATTAATAAATTGTCTAAGATATTCAAATAGAGGTATTTTTTGACTATTAGCTGCTGCACGACTAACCGCCATTGAAACAGATAGCATTGAATTAGCACCCAACATGCTCTTATTTTCCGTACCATCATATTCAATCATCGACTTATCAATATCAGGTTGATCATTTGCCTCTTTGCCAATAAGTTTGGGGCTAATAAGTTTTTCTACATTTTCTACTGCTTTTAAAATACCTAATCCATCAAATCTCTTTAGATCATGATCTCTAATTTCTATAGCTTCATATGCTCCAACTGATGATCCACTAGGACAAGATGCTGATGCGATAGTATCATCATCAAGAAAAACTGTTGTTTCTATTGTTGGATTTCCTCTAGAATCAAATATTTCTCTTGCGGTTATATTTTTTATTTTAGCCATAGATTTATTTTACTATGTTATCTTAACATTTTTCTTTCAATTTCCATAATAGTTCTTCTAGTATTTTCAATCGCATCCGGTGACACGGATACGCTAGTTATTCCCCATGATACAAGTTTTTCTAAAAGATGAGGGTAAGAAGAAGCAGCTTGACCACAAATAGATGATGTTATGCGATGCTTATGGGCAATCTTAATTACATGTTCTAATGCCCAAAGAACTGCTTCATTTTGTTCATCAAATTCTCTAGCAACTTCACTATTATCTCGATCTGTGCCAAGTAATAGCATTGTTAAATCATTAGAGCCAATAGATACACCATCAATCCCAGCATATATAAACTTATCTAGCAATATAACATTTGATGGAATTTCTACCATCATCCATAATTTAAATGATTCAGATCGATATAAACCAGCACTTGAAATAATTTTTTTAGCAGTAACTAGTTCTCTCACAGTTCTTACGAAAGGAAGCATTATCCAAAGATTTTTATGAGTTTCACGTACTTTTTTAACTGCTTCAAGCTCTAATTCAAAAACCTCTGGATCACTTATGTATCGAAATGTACCCCTAAAACCAAGCATTGGATTTGGTTCAATTGCTTCATAATCTTTTCCTCCAACAAGATTACGATATTCATTTGTTTTAAAATCAGATGTCCTATACACAACTGGACGAGGATAAAATGCTTGACAAAAAGACTGTAATCCCTCAGCAAGCTTATTAATATACATTTGCTTTTTATGATCATGTATAAGTTTTTTTGGATGAATACCAATTTGTGCCATCATAAATTCAGCACGAAGAAGACCAATACCATCAACATTTTTAATTGAAATATTTTGAGCAAGTTCTGGCTCAGCCAAGTTTACATATACTTTTGTAGCAGTTTTTATATAAGAACGTGATTCGATAAGTTTTGGTATTGCTACAGTTGATGAAAGCAGCCCTCCTTTAAAAACTAGCCCTTTTGAACCATTAACCGTAATTATATTGCCAGTTTTAATAAGTTTTGTTGCCTTCTGAGACCCTACAACTGCAGGAATTCCTAATTCCCTAGATACAATAGCAGCATGAGAAGTTCTACCCCCGCTATCAGTAACTATAGCAACTGCTTTTTTCATAGCAGGAACGAAGTCTGGATTCGTTTGTGGAGCAACTAATATCTCTCCAGATAAAACGGTGCCTATCTCTCTTGCGCTATTTATAACTCTAGCTGGTCCAGTTGCAATTCCTGGACTTGCAGGGTCACCAGAAATTATTAACTTAAGATTAGATGTTTTTGATTGATTTTCTTTATCCTGCTTAGCGGTTTCAGATTTTTTACCAACCGTAGTAATTGGACGAGTTTGAACAATGTAAATTTTATTTTTTTCTATCGCCCATTCACTATCTTGAGGAAAATAATAATGTTTTTCTAATTTTTTACCAATACTTGCTAATGCAATTATTTGAGATGAAGTTAATTTTTGTTTTAGTCCAATGCTTTTTGGTAATTTAATTATCTTATTTAATTTACCTACTTTTTTCATCATAAATGTTTGAGCATTTACATCTTTATTTATAATTTTTTCTTCTTTTTTTGATACTTCATAATGATCAGGATTTACTTGACCCTGTACGATCATTTCTCCGAGACCAAAAATTGCTTCAATAACTATTTTTGATTTATCATTAGTAACAGGGTCTATCGTAAACATTATTCCTGATTTTTCAGATTCAACCATTTTCTGTACAACGATTGCAATCCCAATTCTAAAATGATCAAAATTTTGTTGATGACGATAAAAAATTGCCCTAGCATTAAAAAGAGATGCCCATGCATCCTTTATGGCGATTAAAAGATTTGCTTCACCTTTTACATTGAGATATGTTTCCTGTTGTCCCGCAAATGAGGCCCCTGGTAAATCTTCTGCTGTTGCCGATGATCGAACCGCAACTAATCCATCTTTAAAAATACCACCCAGTCTTTTATATGCTGAATATACTTCTTTTGCAAGCGTCTCATTTAGATCTGAATCTATTATAAGTTTTTTAATATGATTAGATATTTGAGAGAGTGAATCTGAATTATCAAAATTTGTTGTTTGAAGTAAGTGCTTAATCTTGATATTGAGATTATTCTCTTTTAGAAATTGATAATAAGCGCTTGATGTAACTATAAAACCATCAGGAACTGGAAAATTAAATTTTACCATTTCTCCAAGATTAGCTCCTTTTCCGCCAACAAGAGCTATGTCATTCTTATCAACATCTTTAAACCACATAACTTGAGCAGTAGTCATAATTTTATTATAGATGGGAACTTAAACGATTAGCAAGCAAGGAATTATACTCTTATTTAAGCTTTTCCTTAAAATAATCGACCCAAGGATTTACAGATGGATTTTGATCATAAATAAGACCTAAATATAAAGTGAGATAGCTACCATAAATCATTGTTTCAATAAAATCATCATATATGGTTTTGCCATCTAATTTAAATTCTGTTATTAATTGATTATTGTTTTTAACAACGTCTATGGTAAGATTCATTCTAAGCTTTATTTTTTCAGTATATTGATTTGAATTAAGAAGTATAAATTGAAGTATTGAGGGTTGAGGAAATTGTAGCCCCTCCATAAGATGATGATTTAAATCTGGCACAAGATAATATGAAGAAAAAGTTTTACTGGTTTCATTAAACTGATTTCTCATAATTTGTGCATTTCCAGATAGATGTTCAGCTCCAAAAATGATGGGAATTTTACCAATGTAAATCTTTGCATCACTCATTGCTTTTTCTTTTATATTTTCCTCTTTATTTTTTACATATAAAAATGCATCGATAATCTCTTTTTCATTTATATTGATTAAATTTGATTTTCGTAATAATCCCAGTAATCCTAATATTGTGTATCCATTACCAAGTCTTGGAATATTGGCAATATTTAATTTGCCATCAAAAATATAAGATGGTATATTATTCTTTTTTGCAATATCCCCAAGTGGACCCCCCTTTGTAAGTATTAACATTTTTGATTTCTTCTGCAGAGCATCTACTGCGCAAGAAATTACCTCTTCTGTTGTACCCGAATAGCTAGTTAAAACAACTAAAGAATTTTCATTTACATAAGCAGGAAGATGATAATCAGATATTATCTCTATTGGGAACTTTGTATTTGATCCTAAGAGAGATTTAAATACCAATGCACCATAAATAGAGGCACCCATACCGCAAAACACAATATTTGAAACTGAAGAAAAATCTTGAGGCATTAAAATTTCATTTACCTCTTTCCATGCAGATTGACATTGCATTATTAATTGATTAGTAGAGCCGAGCGTGTTTTGAGGATCAATTTTTTTTATTGCCTCTAAATCATTAAGATTTTTCATTTATATTTCACCTCGTTCTTTTTTTCTTATATCAGGTGTCTCATTTATCCTTTTATAATCATCATCTAGTCTATAAGTTGTGCCAGTTTCAGGTGATGATACCTCAATAATATCACAATCTGAAATTGCCTGATGCCTATGTCGTTGTCCAATTTTGGTGGTATAGCCTTTACCTTTTTCCATTTCTATAGTTTCGAGTTCTCCATGAGAATTTTCAAGAACGAGATTACACTCACCATTTAATAACCAATAACTTTCTTGTTTTTGATCATGAAGCTGAAGACTCAAACGTTTACCTGCATCGATATGAAGAATCTTACCCATATATGGCATTTTTTCTTCAACCCAATGAATTTCATATCCCCATGGTTTAATAATTTTTTTTGCATATGACTTATTGGTGTAATTACTTTTGTCGAATTTATCAAAATCAATCATATTATTTATAATTTTAACTATTAGACTTTATAATTTTATATTTTTCGGCGATGTTTTCAATAAATCCTGTTAATTCATTTTTTTTCTCACTGGTTATATTTTTATTTTCAGACTCAACATTAAGACGGAGAAGGGGTTCGGTATTTGAAGTTCGCACAGAAAATCTCCATTCCGGATATGTAATCGCAATTCCATCAAGATTAGATATCTCCCCATCTTTATATTTTTCTGAAAGAGCAAGAATAATTTCAGAAGCATTATTTACCTTAAAGTTAAATTCTCCTGACTCAAAACTACGACTAAGTGATGATATAATTTCTGAAAGCTTCTTACCAGTCTCGCTCATTATCTTAAGCACAATAAGTATTATGGGAAGTTGTGCTTCCGCATTTCCCGTAGCCTTAAAAAAATAATGTGCAGATGATTCTCCCGCAAAAATACCTCCAACCTCATGCATTTTTTCTGTTATAAAAGCATGACCGACTTTAGTAACTACTGACTTTCCGCCAGATTCTTCTATAATTTTCTTTGGAGTTATAATATATCGAATATCATAAAGTATCTTTTGATTAGGATTTTTATTAAGTAGCTCTCGCGCAACAAGTGCGGTAATATGGGAGGGTTGAACAATCTGCCCCTTTTCATCTATAAAAAATAATCTATCACCGTCTCCGTCAGGAGCAAGTCCGAAATCTGCTTTTTCCTCAATAACTTTCTTTTGTAAATCTATAAGGGTATCTAATTGAAGAGGGTCAGCTGGATGAACTGGGAAATTACCATCTAATTCAAAATTCATACGGACAAGATTTCCTGGAATATTTCTAAAAAGTTCATCAATATATGTAGCACCCATTGCATTGGCAGCATCTGCAACAATTTTAAATGGGAGAATTATAGGATTATTTGCAATAATAAATGCATTTTTCACCTCATCCTTCATAATGTTATTCTTCTGAGTTATTGTGCCAAATTTAATAGATGATGATGGATTTATTCCTTCAATAGTCATGCGCTTAATCTCATCCATACCAGTTGACTTGCCAATTTTTACTAATCCATTAGTAGTATTGCGAACTATTTTTATCCCGTTATATTCTTTTGGATTATGAGATGCAGTTATTTGAAATCCACCATCGTATCCATAATGAAATACTGTGAAGTAGAGCGTTGGAGTTGAAACAACTCCAGCGTCAATAATAGTAGCCCCAAGCTGTAAAAGTGTCTTTATAGCAATAGTAAATAAAGATGGTGATGATAAACGCATATCTCTTCCAACAACAATGGTAATACTTTCTGTTGTATTTTTTTCTTTTTGTATTAAAACATAAATAGCTTTTATTATGGGGATAATGTTTTCTTCATTAATTTCTTGAGGATAAATTCCACGAATATCATAGCTTTTAAATATATTTTCAGGAATATTCATATAGGAATAAATTTACAGCGAAAGCAAAAAAAAGTCAATAGATTGACTAAGTGAAAGTGAATTTGTTCCTATTTTAATATCTGAATCTATAATTGCTAATTTTCTATATACCTCTATTAGGTATTTTGGAGAAAAATATTGAGATTGTTTTCTAATTTTTATTTTTTGCCAAGGTTGAAGTCTTTTTAATTCATTTATTTGCTCAGGAATCTCATCTTTAATAGTCAAAAGTAATCGAAATCGACTAACAAGCATTGAGAAAATCAATTGCACCTCTTCGATTTGTAAAACTTTATGGAATAAATCTATATTTTTAATATTATTTGGTTTAATATTATCTAAAAATGTAAAAATAATACTTGGCAATAAAAATGAAACATTAATACTATCTACTGGTAATAAAGATAAATCTTTCTTAGTAATGCTTTTATCTTCCCACAAGTAAAATTGATACATTTGACTATTTTTTTTTATAAAAATAATAATCTCTGTAAATTCATTTGATTTTTTCCCTAAAAAGAAATTTTCTATAAAAATTGATTTAGTCTCTGAAAATAACCCAGATCCATCTACGCATTGCATTAATAATGTTAATGTAATTTTTTTTCCTTCAAAAATAACTGGGTTATCTACTTTTTGTCTAATTAATAAGTAATAATTTCTTGATTTTGAAAAATCATCACCATGAATAATTGTAATCATAATATTAATATTTACCTAATCAGATCTAAATATCTATAAATTCAGAAATTAATAGCATATTATTAAATTTTCAGTAACCAGCGTATTGCTTTTTTAACATCTTCTGACAATTTAGATACCTTTAATATATTTTCATGATATGAGAAGTCTTTTATATCTTGAATTATTTTGCTTTCTATTTTTTTATCAACAATTATTTTTTCTAGCTTTGGTTCACCTTTAATTTTTTCTATTTTTTCAACAATTTTATATACTTTACTTTTTGAACCATCGGAATTTATAAAAGAAAATTCATCAAATGGAGCGCCAGCTTCCAGAATAAATGGGATAATAGCTACGATTCTTGAATTATTCCATACATTATCTAGTGCTGTAGCAAAATAAATTGATATTAAATCATCAGAAACTACCTTATTGGACCATCCGGTTTCAGTTATAAATACAGGGATATCTTTCCCGTTCGTTAATGACTCAATTAATCTTTTCTCATAAAGAAAACTTGTAATAGTTGTGGCACCTTTAATGCTTGGTGGCTGAGCAAATGCGGGATTTGGATAAGAATGACTTGCTAAACCATCAATATTATTAAAAATACCAGGAATCGCATTATTCATTTCTCGAAAATAATCATATTGATTAATAGATACTCCTCTAACCGTGGCAGCACCATTATCCATTCCTGAAGATATAATAAAGAAATCTTTATTTATTGATTTAAAAATTTCAATTGAATAATTTAATATATCAGCATATTCTGAAGGATTAGTTGACCCTCCCCATTCATCACTTCTATTTACTTCATTAAAAATGATTATATAGCGATTAGTTATTGGCCATGTTAAAGAATCTAAAAAATTTGCAAAATCAAGAATATCCCAATATTTGGGCTTGCTCCAAACCAAGGAATTGAAATAATCAATCTCTGTTGCTATTCGAATAATTGGGATTATATGTAATTCCTTAGCATCATCCATAAATTTTTGCCATTTTAATAAATCTTTATCTCCTGCTTGAATTGGAATAACTACGTATCCCCAGTCTCCATTTGCATTTACCAATTTTGCAGCATTTATAATCTCAGATGGAAATAATATATGTATGCCTATTTTATTATTTGGCACATCAAGCGGATTTTCTATTGCATATGCAGGCATAATTCTAAATATTGATAATAAGATTGTAAGCAAAAATACATAAATAAATTTCATACTTTTAATTATACATTACATAGATAACAAAATATAATTTCACATGATATAATAAAAAAGATGAGATTATTTAAGGATAATATAATTATAAATGCAATAATTTTTGTATTCTTACTGTGGTTTATATATACAATTCAAGAATTATTAATTAGCATATTTATTGCTTATATTATTGCATCTGCATTAAATTCATTCATTGATTTTTTAGAAATAAATGGCATCCCTAGATGGCTTGGCGTCCTTTTATCATTTATATCTATTACTGCAGGCATAGCAATCATAATTATTCCTTTAATTCCATTTTTACTTTCCCAGATGCAATCTCTTCTTACTGTACTTCCTCAGTATATAGAGCAGGTTATAAAAATAACAAATTCAAATATTGATACTAATCAAGTAAAAGGATTTATTTTTGATCAAATTAACACATGGAGTCAAAATATTTTCGGAGTAACAAAAGCTGTATTTGGAGGTTTTTTTAATCTTTTGCTAATTCTCTTTATCAGCTTTAATTTACTTATTGACAGAAATAAAATTGGAAAATATGCTATTACATTATTCCCTGAAAATTTAAAAGATAAAATTATAAAATCTTTTATACTAGGGGAGAGACAATTAGGCGCATGGCTACGTGGTCAAATTACTCTCTGCATATTTATGGGTCTAATTACGTGGATTGCATTATCTATGCTACATTTTGAATTTGCTCTTCCTCTTGCATTATTGGTAAGCCTATTTGAAGCAATACCCACTATTGGACCAATTATTTCATCTATTCCTGCAATTATTATAGCAATGACAATTTCACCACAAATGACAGCGATTATAATCATTATCTATGTGGGCATGAATATGTTAGAAAATAATATACTTGTACCCAAGATTATGGAAAAAGCAGTAGGAATTCATCCAGTTATAATTGTTTTATCAATCGCAATTGGTGCAAAATTACTAGGCATTCTCGGAGCATTATTAGCGGTACCTTTTATATCACTTGTTTTTACATTTTATATTGCTATGCGTGAAAAATAACCCTAAAATATATTAAGTGCATATATTATTATTTTTTAAGCAAGTCTATTATAATCGACATATCCCTATCTCCTAATCCTTTTTTTATTACTTTTCGATAAATATCTACAATCTTATCTAGCATAGGTAGTTTAATACTATTTTTTTTTGCTTCTTTATTTGCAAGCAGTAAATCTTTCATCATATTAGAAGCAGAGAATAAAAGCGGGAAATCATCTGTAACAAAATTAAAAATTTTAAGATTCATGAATTCAGACATTGCAGGAGATGTTTTAAGAACATCAGATACTTTTTTTCTTGAAAGCCCCATGGCATCTGCCAATAACATTCCCTCTGCTAAAGACTCTATACTTGTAGCAATAAGATGATTATTAATTAATTTAATTGCCTGACCACAACCGATTGGACCCATATATTGAAGATTATTTCCTATTGATGCAAGGATAGATTTTATTTTTTCATATATTTTTTCATCTCCTCCAATAAAAATAGTTAGATTTCCCGTGATAGCTTTTGGCGTACTACCAGTAACAGGAGCATCTATAAAATCTATACGTTTTTGAGATAATTTTAATGCAATATTTTTAGCAAATGATGGTCCAATTGTGCTCATGTCTACAACTATTAATCCTTCATTTGCACCATTTACTACTCCATTGTCACCAAAAAGTATAAGTTCCAAATCTCTACCAGCTGTTACCATAGTAATTACGACATCAACAACCCTTGCTAAATCCATAGGAGAATCTACGACCTTTGCACCAAGATCAAAAAGCTCTTTTGTTTTTTCTTTTGTGCGATTATATACTGTAAGCTCAAATCCTTTTTCAAGAATATTTTTACTCATGGGAATGCCCATTAATCCCATACCTATAAATCCAACTCTCATTCAATTATATTATCATAATTATTCATCGTTGGGAGAATATTATTAATATATATATATATATATATGATAAGATTAAATAAATCTTCTAATTTTAATTAGAAATATAAAAAAATAAGTAATTATATAGACTTGAATTTTTTATTTAATATTTCAAAAAGTTCCTGTATCCCTTCATCCTTTTTAACTGATATAAATTGTGGACTAAACTTATCATAAAGAATCTGAATACCTTCTTTATTTATTGCTTCTTTTGCATCTATTTTATTAAAAATATATATTTTTTTTGTTTCACTTATTCCTAGATCTCGAATTATTTCTTCAACTATGGCAATTTTTTTATGCATATCTTCATCGGATGCATCAATAACATGGAGCAAGATATCGGCATGAATAGATTCTGAAAGAGTAGATTTAAATGCATCAATTAGCTTGGGTGGGAGATTTTTAATAAATCCTATTGTATCTGATATGATAACTTCTTTTTGCAAATTTTCTAAATATATTTTTCCAACAGTGCTATCAAGTGTTGAAAATAAAGCATTTTCAACAAGCTTTTTTTTCCTAACTAGCCTATTGAATAATGATGTTTTTCCAGCATTGGTATAGCCTATAATCGAAATTGTTTTAAGTCCTATTTTTCGTCGCCTATCGAGTTGCTTATTTCTCTCATCCATTAATTTTATTAATCTTTCTTTTACCGTTTTCATTTGATCCCTCCAGTGTCGCTTCATGAGTTCTGTATTTGTCTCTCCAATTCCCCTTGTGCCTATTCCACCTGCCTGACGAGACATTATCATGCCCATTCCAAAAACACGAGGACCCATATGTCGCATAAAAGCCAGCTCTATTTGTAGTTTTGCCTCAGCTGTTTTTGCATTTTTTGAAAAAATATTAAGAATAAGATCAACTCTATCCCATATCTTTATTGTAGGATGTTTTTTAGCAATTATTTTTTTTATTTCAAAAATCTCACCAGGCTTAACAATGTCATTGAATACAATTATATCTATCATTTTTTCCACTACTACTTCTGCTGTTTCATCAATTTTTCCCTTACCAATATACATACCTTTATCATGTATTTCTCTTTTTTGTGTAATTAAATCCACCACTTTTCCACCAAATGCTTCAACAAGTGATTTTAATTCTTTAAGATCTTTCAAGGCATAATCATCCGTAATATTATCGGGAAATGCACCAACTAGCAAAAATTTCTTCAATGAATTAGTTTCATTCATATTTTTAATTATACTTTATGAGGTCAAAATTAAGCTTATCAATTAAAGCTTAAAATTATTTAATAAAAAAGCTTAGTATAAATACTAAGCTTTTTTGTGCTGTGTAGGGGAGTCGAACCCCTGATTCTCGGGCTGAAAACCCGATGTCCTAGGCCACTAGACGAACACAGCTCTGCTCTCATTATACAAAAAAATATGTATATGGGCAAGTTTATGAATTAATTTATTATTTCGTATTTTGTTATATTTACTTTCGATTAATCTTCGTATATTGTAAGACTATGCAAGAAATCAATGAGCCCATTAGTGTTATTTTTATTTATAATTCAAAAAAACGATATGCAAAACCATATAAAATAAATTGGAAAGAAAAAGATTATATAGTAGAAGAAGTTTGCATACATTATTTTCAAGAAAAAAAAGGTATATTTCATCATATATATGTAATAAAATCTGGTAATACAATTATGGAAATTATCATGAATTCTCGCACACTTTTTTGGGAAATAGAGCGAATAGGAGATTTATTACAATAAAAATATAATTAAAAAAACTTCTAGATAAATATTAGCCTCTAAACAAAACCACCCTTATTAAGGAGTGGTTTTGTTTTTTATAATTTTATTAAAACTTCTTTCGAAGTTCTTCTAAAATATCCCTAGCCGTTGATTGTCCTCCTAAACCAAATGCCAATCCACCAGCAATTGCAAGCATAGCAACAAATCCAGTAAATATAATACGTACTAATTCAGTTGCAACACCGAGTTGATTTAGCACTACTAGAAAAATAAACACATTAATTGCCCATCTCGATATATTTGCAATCGTACGTGCTGTTTCAGGTGTGACATTATGTACGGATGCCAATATGATATTATGAGAAAGTTTCGCAAAAACAAAACCAACTAATGCTATAACTGCTGATACAAAAACGTTTGGCAGATATATAAAAAAGGTATTAAGTACTGTAAAAATTTGCGGCATTCCCCATAAATCAGCTGTAGGAATTAAGAAAATAATAACTACAAACCATCTTATAATTTCAGTCAAAATATTTGTCCATGAAAATTCTGACCTAGCTTCAGGAACATTGTATTTATTTAAAAAAGCTTCAACCTTTAATGTCTTAAGCATTTCTGCTGCTAATTGTCTTACTATTGAAGCTATGATAACCCCAACAACAAGAATAATAACACCTGCTATAAATTTAGGCAGGAATAAAAACATCATTGAAAACGAGTTACTAAATGAACTCATAATTGGTAACCCAACATCGTTATACATTTATTTCACCTCCCTTCATCTTAATTTATTAAAAAATTAATTTTTTAATAAATGATATTATTATGAGTTTATGGGGTTTAAATATTCTTGTCAAGTGGGCTATATTTCTATAACTTGTCAAGGTAATGATGAGGCTGCTATAATAATAGTGAAAGATTAATTAAATATTTACTAATAACATATTATAGTAATTTATATATTTTCTTAAAATTATTAATAATTTCAGGGCCGGTAGCTCAGCGGTAGAGCAGGAGCCTTTTAAGCTCTTGGTCACAGGTTCAAATCCTGTCCGGCTCACAAACATTTGACTGAGAAGTTGCAAAATTATTAACTAGATTGAATGTAGGCCATAATCAAGAGTTTGAAAAATCTGAATAATTATATTTCACTCCCTCCAGAAAAAGTAGCAGACAAACTAGAGGGACCCAAATTAGTAGATTATATTAATAGACATTTTGAAAATTAGATACAAAAGATAGTTTTAAATTAGAAAAAAATAAATTAATGAACCCAAAACTTGTATTTGCATATATACCACTTAGTATAATTATTGAATATTTTATAAATAGATATGGACACAAAGAAACAAAAAAATAAGTGATCCATTTTGCGATTTATGGCATATTGGAAGCTAATCCAAAGCACAACCACCAAATTAAATCTGATAAATTATGCATAAATAGAAATATCTCAGAAAATTCCCGTAGCCTGTTAATGCACTAGCGAAATCACTGATGGAGATTTAAAATCATATAAAAATTATCTTATATAATTCTTAATTTTAAATATTAATAAATTAATACATTATTCATGTCCAGTCCAAAACTTTCGCATAAATAAATTATATTCTAAAGAATCATCACTCATTTCATTTTTTTTCATAATCTTTGGGTATTTAAAATTCTTCTTTTTAAAATATTCAATTACTAAACCATAATATTTATTATAATTATCATCAATTTGTTCTTCAAAAAATTTATCATTAAATGTATATATTTTCCAAACGATCTTATTTCCTTTGCCGATTTTTTCACGCATAAGTATTCTTTTTATTCCATTTAATCTATCCTTATCTATATTTGCAAATCGTCCATTAATAACTTTTTCCTCTTCTTCAGTTATTTCACTGCTTCCAGGGAATTCATTTATTATTTCTACAATGTCTAAATTTCCATCATTATCTAAATCTTTTACTATAAAATCTTCTTTTTCTCCCGACCAAAACAAACAATTCTCTGGACCCTTTACCTTGTCAACAAAACATATTGGAATAATATTTTTTAATTTATCTTGTATTGAAAGAGCAAAAAACATAGTTTCAGAATAATTAGGACCAGCAGAAAAATCAAAACTTACAATTTTTATTTTAATTTTTGAAGATAGTAAATAAACCTTTCCACTATTAAGAATTGGCTCCGGCAATAACATATATTTAGGTAATCTACCTAATTCTTTTTCATTTTTATCTAATGCAATTAAGGTGACAAAAGATAAATCTTTCTCTTTATCTATGATATTATCTTTTTTGACAGAAGCAACTCTGATTATTTCTTGATCTCCGTTACCATCTAGGTCTACTTTAATTTCTTGTAATTTATTATTTTTTTTCAAATCATCGTTATTCAAATTATTGGAACTATTATTTTTTATAAAATAAAAATTATTGATAGAAAAAAATAATAAACAAAGTAATAAAATAATAAATATAATAATTTTTGATTTCTTAGATATATTCATTGTATTTAAGTTAATTTTTAATATTTATTTAGAGGCAATTTTTTATTTTTTAATTCATTTAGCTCTGTGATAACCCCAAAATATGCACCTTTTGCCATTTGAATAACTGCTTTATCATAAACTAATTTATCTCCAAATGGATTTGTACATAAAAATCCACCTGGATTATTTTTATAACTTCTTCTAATAATTCAATTTTACTAGGACCTTCCTTAAATTGTTTTTTCTGTCTTTATGTAGTTGAGTAAATATATTTCTTTCAGTCATTTTTTATTTAATATACATTATAAATTAAACTTACAAAATGAGATTACAATATATTTTCTAATTTAGCAACAGCAAAGGGAATAATCATTTCCTCATTTGACAACCCACCATGTGTTCCAAGTTGGCTAAATTTTTTAGTAGACGAGTATTTATACCATACGTGGAAACCTTTATTTGGCAAAATAAGTATATTTCCAATACGCTTTAAAAATCGCTTTGATGGATTATTTAAACCAAATAATCCATCTAGTAAAGCGTCGGTGATTAGAATAATTCTTGCCTTACCATAAAGCTCTTTTTCTAATCTTATAATGGTTTCTTGTATCTTATCTTCTTTTATGAAAAGAAATACATTATGACATCCACCAGTTGGTGGGATCCATTTCAATGAAGGACTTTTAGTATAATTATCTTCTAGCCAATTATAATCGTTTAAATAAATAATTTCGTTCTCATTTATGGAAGACTGTCCATGATCTGAAGTTAATAGTATTATAAATTTTTCAGCAATCTCTTTACTTATTTTTGAAAGAAAAAGATTTGATATATTCTTAGAAAAATCATTTACAGCATTGGCATATTCTATTCCTTCAGGTCCAAATAAATGTGCTATAGAATCTATATTTCCCCAATAAACAAAGAGATAAGCATCTCCATTAGTCTTTATCATAATTGAAAGTAATTTTTCAAATAAATCTTCTATTGATGTAAAATATATACTTGTTGCTCCCTTATGCATAATTGACGAGAAGGTTGATAAGGAATGTTCCTGTGAAACAAAAATATATGAAGGAATAGAATTATCCTTAAGCGTTTGATATATTGTTTGCCCTTTATATAGTAGCTCTGGATGACCACCAAACATCATCAATGTATCCTTTGCCCTAGTTAAGATAGGACGAAATGGTAGTGTTTCTATAACTTTATCAAATTCTTCAAAGTATACCGTCCATTCAGGAAGACCATGCTCTTGAGGAGTAAGGCCAGTATGAATAGTTGTAAGTGCTGCGGGGGTAGTAGATGGAAAAACTGAAGTAATAGGAAACACATCTCCATTCAAAGCTAGGGAATTAAAAAAAATAGATTTATCATAATTCTTTACAAAATGACTATAACTTAATCCATCAACTAGAAAAAGTAATATTTTTCTACCTGAAGATTGTTTTGGAAAAAAAGATTTAGCAAATTCATTTCTTTCTTGATTAATATTAAAATATGCAAGTATAGTTGGCACTATCTCAGCTAATGAAAAACTACCATAATTTGGATATACAAATTCATCATCTTTTATATTTTTTTTATATATTTTTAATATATCAAGTATTCCTGAATGAATCATATTGCTAAAAAAATAAGAAAATTAATTTTTCTTTCTACATATTATACATATTTAATTTAATTTAATTTAATTTAATTTAATTTATGTTACAATAACTTATGCGAAAAACACAAACAATCTGCACTATTGGACCAGCTTCTGAGTCTTCAGATATCATAGAAAAGCTTATCATAGAGGGTGTTGATATATTACGCCTTAATTTTTCCCATGCATCATATGAACAATTTTCATCTGTTAAAAAAAATGTCGATTTTTTTAATAAAAAATATCAGAAAAATGTAAAAATACTTATTGATCTTCAGGGTCCCCGAATGAGAGTTGGAGATTTACCCAAAAACGGAATTGAATTAAAAGAAAATACAGAGTTAATTTTCTCAACAGATAAAAATGAAGAAAATGCCATATATATCAATGATCAATATTTACATGATGATATTCAGGTTAATCATCCTCTTTTTTTAGCAAACGGGGACATAGAGTTAATCGTAACAGGAAAAAATAATAATAAAATCTATACATCTATTGTACGTGGTGGAACTTTACATTCACGAAAAGCTGTTAATGTACCAGAAACTAATTTAACAACAAGGGGACTTACGGAAAAAGATAAAAAAGATGTTATTTTTGGTATTGCAAATAAAGTTGATTATTTTGCATTATCTTTTGTAAAAGATGCTGAAGATATTAAACAGCTTAGGGAGATAATTGGCGAATCTACTTCCAAGATAATTGCAAAAATAGAATTAAAACAATCAATTTTAAATATAAATGAGATAATCAATATTTCAGATGCAATAATGGTAGCAAGAGGAGATCTTGGAATAGAATTACCATTAGAAGAATTACCATTATTACAAAAAGAGATAATAAGTAGTTGCAAATTAGTTGAAAAAAAAAGTATTGTCGCAACTCAAATGCTAATGAGTATGGTTGGTCATCATCGACCAACCAGAGCAGAGGTATCTGATGTTGCCAATGCTGTACTAGATGGTGCATCGATTCTTATGCTATCTGATGAAACAGCATTTGGATCATATCCAATAGAATCACTCCAATATCTTATTAGAATTATAAATAGAACAGAAAGATTTATTGAATTTGGAAAATAAATATAATTACACTTATTATCTAAAATATATTTTTAAGATTTATAAATCATAGCTTATCAATCATTACTTCAGGCTTATTGCTAGTAATTTTATTTTAAAGTATAATATAAACTTACCTACTAATCCTCTATGGAGAATATAATTATTAAAGGTGCTAGAGAGCACAATCTAAAAAATATTGACGTTATAATCCCTAAAAATAAACTGGTCGTTTTTACAGGGCTATCTGGTAGTGGAAAATCTTCTCTTGCATTTGACACAATTTATGCTGAAGGACAACGTAGATATGTAGAAAGTCTTTCATCTTATGCTCGACAATTTTTGGGAATCATGAAGAAACCAGATATTGACCTCATCGAAGGACTTTCTCCCGCAATTTCCATTGATCAAAAAGGCGCTTCTCATAATCCTCGGTCTACTGTTGGCACAGTAACTGAAATATATGATTATTTAAGACTACTTTATGCAAGAATCGGTCGCCCACATTGTCCAACCTGCAAAAAAGAAATATCGCATATGTCTAAGGAGCAGATTGTAAATGCAATTATATATATGTTAAAAAAAAATAACGAACAAAGAATAAAAATCTTATTACTTGCCCCGTTAGTCAAAGATAGAAAAGGAGAATATTCAGAGCTTTTTATAGACCTGAAAAAAAGAGGCTATAAAAAAATACGTATAGATAAACGTATCTATTTACTCGATGAAGATGTTGTGCTTATAAAAACTAATAAGCATACCATTGAGCTTGTTCTTGACCAAATAGTTTTAACAAAAAAAACTGATACTTTACGGATTGCAACAAACGTTGAGCAATCATTACGTTTTGGGAATGGAGAAATTATTGTATCAACAATTCTAGACAAGGGATTTGTAATGCCAGAAAAACCAATAGAAATGAAGGACGAATTATTTTCAGAAAAATTTGCTTGTCCAGATTGTGGAATTTCAATTTCAGAAATTGAACCGAGAATCTTTTCATTCAATACGCCACACGGAGCCTGCGCTGATTGTAATGGAATAGGAAATAATCTTACAGTTGATCAAGAGCTAGTACTAAACAAGAATCTATCCATAAATGAAGGAGCAATTCTTCCATTTAGTAATTTGCTTCATCAAGATACTTGGTTTGCTAGAACATTTAGAATTTTTTGTGATGAAAATAATATCTCTACAATTATAAGAATTGTTGATATGAGATCAGATAAAGTAGACCTACTTCTTCATGGAACAGGTAGTAAAGAATATATGGTTGAAGGAAAGAATCGATGGGGAAGAAAAACAATTATAGAAGAATCATTTTATGGAATTATTAAAGAGCTAAGAGATAGATATATGGAAAGTGAGTCAATTCTTGCGAAAACGCAGATTGAAAAATATATGCGTTATGAAAAATGTATCACTTGTAATGGATCTCGACTTAAAGTAGAAGCGCTATCAATAACAATACATAATAAATCTATTATTGAAATTTCCAATCTATCAATAACTGAATGTTTTATTTTTATAAATAACTTAAGCAATCTTTTACTAGAAAGGGAGAAGGAGATAGGAAAAATTATTCTAAAAGAAATAACAACAAGATTACAATTTCTTATCGATGTTGGATTGGAATATTTAAATCTATCAAGAGGAGCGCATACTCTTTCTGGTGGGGAAGCACAAAGAATACGTTTGGCCTCCCAGATAGGAAGTGGGCTAACCGGCGTTCTTTATGTTCTTGATGAACCATCGATTGGATTACATCAGCGTGATAATGCTCGATTAATTAAAACTCTTATAAAACTAAAAGACTTAGGTAATAGTGTAATTGTAGTTGAACATGATGAAGAAACTATGCTTGCTTCAGATTATTTATTAGACTTTGGACCCGGAGCTGGACAAGCTGGTGGATCAATAACATCTATGGGAACCGTAGATGAGATAAAAAAAGACCCCAATTCATTAACTGGACAATTTTTATCTGGAAATAGAAAAATTATGTCTATCCGAAAACCAAAAAAAGAATTCGACAAACAAATTACCATCATAAATGCATCAGAAAATAATTTAAAAAATATTAATATCAGCTTTCCACTCAATGCACTTGTTGTTGTAACCGGTGTTTCCGGAAGTGGTAAATCAACTTTAGTAAATAACATTTTATATCACGCATTAATGAGAGAGCAAAATCCTTTCCATCGCGAAAAGCCTGGAGAATTTAAAAGCATCTCGGGAAGTGAAAATATAAAAAGTGTTTTCTTAATAGATCAATCCCCAATTGGTCGAACTCCAAGAAGTAATCCTGCAACATATACTGGTTGTTTTTCCTATATACGAGAATTATTCTCAAAAACAAAAGAAGCAAAACTTCGAGGATATGGACCGGGAAGATTTTCATTTAATGTGAAAGGCGGCAGATGTGAGACATGCGAAGGCGGGGGTCAAATAAAAATTGAGATGCAATTCTTAGCAGATGTTTATATAGTTTGCGAAACATGCGCTGGCAAACAATATAATAATGAAGCATTAGAAATTTTTTTTAATGGAAAAAATATTGCTGAAATATTGAATATGACCGTTCTTGAAGCACTAGATTTTTTTTCATTTATACCTAATCTTGCTCATAAAATAAAGATGCTTAATGACGTTGGTCTTTCATACATAAAGCTTGGTCAACCAGCACCAACACTTTCGGGCGGAGAAGCACAACGAATAAAATTATCTGCTGAATTATCAAAGAAGGGAAGAGACGCTATATATTTACTTGATGAACCAACAACGGGACTTCATTTTGCTGATCTTGAAAAGCTTCTTTTTGTCCTAAGACGATTAGTGGATCAAGGCAATACGATTATCGTCATAGAGCACAATCTAGATGTTATAAAAAATGCGGATTATATTATAGATCTTGGCCCAGAGGGGGGAGAAAAAGGAGGAGAAATTATCGCACAGGGAACACCAGAGCAAATTGCAAATACATCTAATTCATATACGGGTCAATTCCTTAAAAAAATATTATAATTTCCGATATTTTTTACTTGTATGATATCCAGATAGATGCGTATAATAAATTGTGAGATTAAAATTATCACTTTTTATATTAACGTTTTTTTTTATTTTTCCGCATGAATATGTAACTGCATCAGGAAATACATCCGTATCAATAGAATCAACATATACTATTGACATCAATGGTAAAACAAAAGTACTGTTACAAGGAAAACTTACAAATGAAACTCCCGATCACTATACTTCTTCATTCCAATTAAAGCTTGGATTTAAAAATATTGATAATATCAAAGCTAGCGATAGTGGAGGCAGTATACCGGTTTTAATAGATAAATCTAACGATCAATCTATCATTGATCTTTCATTTAAAACCATTGTTGTAGGCATTGGTAATTCAACAATGTTCTCCTTATCTTTTGATACTAATGATATTGCTAAAAAGAGAGGAAGCATCTGGGAAGTAAATATACCAGGATTATCAAATATTTCAGATTACAAAATTTTTGACGTAAACGTAGTTGCTCCTTCTTCTTTTGGAACACCATCATATATTAAGCCACAAACTATAATTGGGAAAAATAGAATTCATTTTACAAAAGATCAATTAAATGAATCTGGAATATCATTAGCTTTTGGAACTAAACAAACTTATGCATTTGAACTACTCTATCATTTAAAAAATCCTAATATTTATCCTATAAATACTGAAATAGCTCTTCCTCCCTCTACTAATTATCAAGAAGTAGCCATTGATGAAATCAGTAGTAAGCCTATAAATGTTACAGAGGATGCAGATGGAAATTGGCTAGCAACATATTCGCTATTACCTTCTGAAAAAAAAGATATTGAAGTAAAAGGTAGAGTAAAACTTTCTCTTTTTCCAAAAACACAAGTGGTAGACGATGATGAGCTAAAAAAATATCTTAAAGAAGACTTATATTGGGAGGTTAACAATGAAAAGATTAAATTATTAGCGCAAACACTAAAAACACCTTATGCCATTTATGAATATCTAATAAATAATTTAAAATATGACTTCTCAAGAATTACAGATAATAAACCCAGAGCAGGGGCATTATTGGCATTAAATGAGCCATCATCTGTTGTATGCTTAGAATTTACAGATCTTTTTATAGCATTAGCTCGAGCAGCCGGCATTCCAGCTCGAGAAATTAATGGATTTGGATTTACTGATAATGTTAAAAAACGTCCGTTATCCGCTATTAAAGACATATTACATGCATGGCCTGAATATTATGATAAAGAATTGCAAACATGGATAATGATAGATCCTACTTGGGGGAATACTACGGAAGGAGTAGATTATTTTAATGTACTAGATTTCGATCATATAGTTTTTGCCATAAAAGGAAAAGATAGCGAGTATCCTATCCCAGCAGGGGGATATAAACTCAAGGAAAATGAAAATGAAAAAGATGTGAAAGTTTTTTTTACAAATAATGAGATAAATGAAACACAAAATATTCAATTAAAAACTGATATAGCAAATTATAGCTCTTCTATAATTCCATTATCTGGCTCTATAAGAATAAGTAATATAGGATCAATAGTAATTGAAAAAGAAATATTAACAATTACATCTAAAATTCTTGAACCTAAAATAAAGAAGATAAATACCATTCGCATACCACCATATGGAAATTCTAAAATATTACTTTCATTTGATAAAATGCCAATTTTGACAAATAAACAAGATGTCGTTACAATATCAATCGCTGGTAAAACAATATCTCAATCAGTAAATATATCATTACTGTATTTAGGAAAATTTACATGGCTACTATTTGGGTTAATTATTTGTGCAGGAATTCTTTTTACAAGATTATTTATCGCTTCCATCAAAGCCTGGAGTTTATTTATTTCTCGACGAAAACGAGACAGTATTGTACGTGGGGAAAGCCATCAGGCTTAAAGAGAGAGTTTCATCTTATTTCAGAAAAAATTCTTCATTATTAGAAAAAACAAAAATACTTGTTTCATTAATTAAGAAGATATCTATTACTATCGTTGAATCAGAAATTGAATCACTTTTACTGGAAGCTACCCTTATAAAAAAACACAAGCCTAAATTTAATTCTCGTCTTATCGATGGAAAAGCTTACCCACTAATTAGGATAACAAAAAAGGATAAATATCCCGCATTATTGTCAGCTAGACGTCAAGATGACAATAATTCAATTTATTTTGGACCGTATCCAAGCTCTAAATCAATGTGGATAGTTATCAAATCTATTAGGAAAATTTTTCCATTCGTTTCAATACTTAAACATCCAAAGCGAATTTGTTTATATTATCATTTAGGTCTTTGTCCTTGCCCACCAATATATGATTCCATAGAAATGGAAAACGAATATAAAAAAACAATTCGATATATAATACAATTCCTTAATGGTCAAACAAAAAAAATAATAAGAGAACTAGAAAAAGAAAGAAATATATTAAGCAAAAAAGAGCTATATCATAAAGCAATTAGGATTCAAGAAAAAATTAATGCAATTCTATATATTACTACTCGTCATCATTCATCAATTGAATATGAATTAAATCCAAATTTACTTATTGATATTCGCAAGAATGAACTAGATGAACTTTATAATATTCTTAAATCAAATCATTTAAACCTATCTTTTCCACAAAAAATAGAATGTTTCGATATATCAAATATTTCAGGAACAAACTCAGTTGGATCAATGGTAGTATTTATAAACGGTGAGAAAGATTCTTCACAATATAGAAAGTTTAAAATAAGTAAATTTATCGTAGGGCCAAATGATTTTGCAATGATGGCAGAAGTTGTTAAGAGAAGGATTAAACATCATGAATGGAAATATCCAAATCTTATTATTATTGATGGTGGAAAAGGTCAAATTTCTTCAGTAAAGCAAGTGCTTATGGATGCAGGTATTTCCATTCCTATTATTGGAATTGCAAAAAAAGAAGAGATTATTATAACAGAAAATTTTAAAGAGATTTTACTTCCAAAATCAAATAAAGCTTTATTGCTGGTTATGAAGATAAGGGATGAAGCTCATCGATTTGCAATTACATATCATAAAAAACTTCGTTCAAAATTTATTTTCTCTTAATATCAAATACAAATGGGTAGTAAAGAAAAATAGCAGGTGGATCAGCTAGTAAATATTTTTGAAAATCAGAATAAATTTTTAGTCTCTCATCCTGATTAGTTATTTTTCTTCCATCTTCTAGTAATTTATCTATTCTAGGATTATCATAATTTGTAATATTATTAATTTGTTTTGTATGCCACAGTGCATATTGATCAGGATCTTTTGGCATAATAAAATCACCTATAAAAATCTGGAATACAGATGGCACACTATCAACTATTTCTATTTTTGTAGAAATTCCTATTTTATTCCATGTTTTAACAATTTCATCAGTAGATTTTTTATATTTAGAAAGTGTTTTTATTACGAGCGAAGGTTTATTCATACCACCCATACTTGAAGCATTAATAAGTATTTTTGCATGCTCTATATCAATTTGCTTTTCATTTCCAAAACTAAATGCCCAAAGTGATTGCGGAAAAGGTGAATATGCCCTTTCTCCATCTAAAAATTCTTTTGGAATAGCATAAGACAAACCATTTCTTATTTTTGGATCAGATAGTATTGAATCTTTTGTATTGAAAAAAAGTGTTACTAACATTTTATAATCAACCTTTTTTTCAACATTTAAATTTGGATATAAATTAAATGATGTATTTTTATAATTTATATTTGATATTCCTAAAATTTTATTTACTTCTCCAGAAATAAATGCTAGCTTCAATGCCTCTTCTGTTGGATAAAATCTATACATTTTAATTTTATAATTATTTTTAATAGATGCAATTATAATTGATTCAACAAAATATCCATTTAATAATATATTTTTTATTTCATAGTTACCTATTCCAATAAAATTGTTTTTAAAAATAGGCTTTGAAACAGTTACTAGAAATGGACTATAGCTTTCTTTTAATTTAAAAACGATAGTAGAATCATTAGGATTTTGTACATCTACATCCTTAAATGAATAATTAATTAAACGTGATTTTAATTTTTGCCCATCACTAAATAAAATATTCTTTTTAAGAAAAAATGTATAATTTTTTTCATTATTATCGATCTTCCATGATGACGCAAGACCGGGTATGGGTATTCCATTTGAAGAAATATTTGTCAATCCATAAGAAAGATCTGATAAAACAATTAGAGGCAAATTATCCATAGTATATGACCCCATAATCCCTATTGATTCTTTTTCACCTATAGGAAATCGAGAAATAAATATTTTACCTATTTTAAGAATAGAAAAAAAAATAATAATTCCAATAAAAAAGAAGATTAATATTCTTTTCCATAATCTTCTTATGTAGGCCCTAATAAGCCATATTAATAGTCTTTTTCTAACAAAAATCATAAATTATTTATGAGGAAGTAGAAGAATTATGGAAACAATTCCGAATATTGATGCTAATATCACCGTTATCCAAAATAATATCTTCTCCATGCTTCTTTTAGTTCTATAAAATTCTGACGCAGAGCCAAATGAGGCTGAAAAACCACTTCCTTGCATTTGTAATAATATGGAGACTATTAAAAAAAATGATATGACAATTTGAAAAACAATAATAAACATGAGTATATTATAATTCTTCTATTATAGCTTTTGCAAGTTTTTGAGAATTATGATAAAGTGGAAAATTTTCATCCACTAAATCTTTTCTTATAATGTTAAATTTATCACAATCAGATTCATTTTTTAATAGAACATAAGAATAGTTATATTCATCTGGTATGGTAATATTATAATTTGTATTTAAAAAAACTTTATCAAATAGAAAATTTCCAATGTGTTTTTTAATAGCTGATATATAATCAATCACATCATATCCCTTAGTTTCAAAAGGCTTATTTGTAGTATTAATTACAAAAAATTTCATAGCCTTACTTTTAAGAATTGCATTTTTTATCTGTGGAACAATAAGCACTGGTAGAAGTGTGGTATATAAATCTCCTGGGCCAACTAAAATTACATCTGCTGAAATAATTGCATCTATAACTTCTTGCGATGTTTTAGCATTTTCTGGATGAAGAAATACTCTGCTTAAAATACGTTCACCTGTATATTTACCAAGATCAATATTTTCTTCTCCTAATATAGTTTTTCCCTCTATAGTTTGCGCTGATATATAAACTGGCTCCACTGTTGCAGGAAGAAAAGTTCCATTTATCTTAAAGACTTTTTGAAATAAATCAATAGCATCAGAAAAATTTCCAACAATATCTCTCATGGCAACCATTATAAGATTTCCAAGCTTATGTCCTGCTAGAGCCTCATCGTTACTATATCTATCACCCGGAAATCGATAAGTTAACAATTCTGAAAGGGTAGAGTCATCGCTTACCCCGGCCATGCAAGATACAAGATCTCCTGGGGGGAAAATATCGTACATTCTTCTCAATCTACCAGATGAGCCTCCTTCATCTGCCATTGAAACAACAACTACAATATTTTTACTATAATTACGTAGACCTTTAATAAGATTTACGGTACCAATTCCACCACCAAGACAAACTATTTTTTTATTATTTTTCATCCTTTAGTAATAAATTCTATTATAGCTACAATAATTGAAAATATAAATGCAATAAAAACAAAAGATAAAAAAAGATTAAAACTAAGCTGTGGGGTAGAAAATTTTAATAAAGAAACACTATGAAGTATAAAGGGTCGAATAATAATCTGAGGAACTATTATGGTAAGTATATAAAAAATACCAGCATTTATTACAAAAGAGAAAGTTCCAAGCGTTATTGCATTTAATGGAAGCGCTATAAGCTGCATTAATGGCTTCAAGAAGGAGATTATTGTTAAAATAAGTCCACCAATAATATATGTTTGCAATCCTCCTTCAACTACTAATCCATCAATAAGTTGTGAGATTATAAAAAAAACAGAAGCATTTATAAGACTTTTTTTTAATATAGCTCTCATTTATATATTTTATCAAATACCATGTTTTGTGTCAAACAATCTAGTTGCAATAAAAAAAAATAATAAGTATAGTTAAAAAGCTTTTATGAATGATGATTCGTTTTCCTGTCCACATTGCGGAAAACCAGTAGAGCCAACTCGGGCACTAATGCATAGGCTTGGAGAAAAAGTAGCAAAAGAACAAGAAAAAAATCATAAACTCGAGATTGAAAGAGTAAAAAAAGAAGCACAAATTCAAGCAGAAAAAGATATTAAAGAAAAAATTGAGAAAGAGCTTATATTTTCCAAGTCTGCAAATGAAAAACTTATCGAAGAATTATTTAAACTAAAAAAGAATCAAGAAGAAAAAGAAAAAGATAGTAAAAAATTAGAAGAAAAAATTAAAATCGAAGCAAAGAAAAAAGCAGAAGAAGATGTAGAGCTTCGATTAAAAGCAAAGGATTTGCAACTAGAACAGGCTGCGAAGAGCACGGATGAAATGAAAAGAGTAAATGAAGATTTAAAAAGAAAACTTGAACAAGGATCTCAACAGCTACAAGGTGAAGCATTAGAACGCAGTCTAGAAGAAAAATTAAAACAAATATTTCCAAATGATGATTTTCTACCAATCCCCAAGGGATTCGAAGGAGCAGATATTCTACAAAAAGTTAAATTTAAAAATGAAATTGTTGGATCAATTATTTGGGAAACAAAGCGTACTAAAGCTTGGAGCAATGAATGGATAATAAAACTTAAAGAAGATGCAGCAAAAATATCAGCTAGTGAAGCAATACTTGTATCAAGCGTGCTTCCAAATGATATAGGAAGCTTTGATAGAAAAGATGGAGTATGGATATCATCATACGAACATGCCATTAACATTTGTCGCTATGTTAGATTTCTAATCACATCCATTTGGAAAGTAAAATCATCAACTGTGCAAACTGAAGAAGAATGGGGATTAGTTCGAGACTATATCATGAGTGATGCATTTCGACATAAAATGCAGTCTCATTTTGATGGAATAAGTTCACTTCGAAATGGTCTTGAGGGTGAAAAAAGATCAACATTAATTCGATGGAAAAAAACAGAAAACCAAATTAATAAACTAGATTTGAATACTATAAATTTTTATGCAGAACTAAAAACAATTATACCCAATTTACCAGAAATAAAAGGAGTTAATATAACGCTTATTGATGATGGTGAAATTAAAGAAAATCTCCTTGATGAATAAATATCTAATTCAACCAGATTTTAATGAAGAAAAAAAACTATGGAAAAATAATTTTGAATATGTGGTTGGAATAGATGAAGTAGGAAGAGGCGCATTTGCTGGACCAGTCGTAGTTGGAGCTGTTACATTTCCCAAAGAAATAATAAATTTTAACATCAAAAACTTAAACGATGAAATTCATACATTATTCACCTCTATAAATGATTCAAAATTACTTAGTTCTAGTACTAGGGAAAAATTAAATATTCTTATAAAGAAATATTCCGTAGCTTTTTCTATTGTTTCAATCGGGGTTCCAATAATTAATAAGATTGGTATAGGAAAAGCAACATTTTTAGCAATGACAAAATCACTTGAAAAAATAAAAGAAAAATTAGGCAACAATACATATGCCATAATAGATGGATTCTGTATCCCAGGATTAGAAAAAAAATGGCAGAAAGCAATTATAAAAGGGGATCAGAAAAGTATATCTATAGCAGCAGCATCGATTATAGCAAAAGTATTTAGAGATGATCTCATGAAAAATCTTGATAAAGATTATCCAGTATATGGGTTTTACAATAATAAGGGTTATGGGACTAGTATCCATCAAAAAGCTTTATTTAATCATGGATTATCAAAGGTACATAGAACTTCATTTAATTTGAATAGATTCCTGTCTATTTAGATTTATTTTATTTTTTATTATTTTTTTTGCAATTTGCTTAAATCCTCCATCAGAATTTATTTTCCAAACTGTTTTATCTTTTGGAATTACATGAATAATATCCTCTACTTTAAATAAAATCTTTCCTATATAAAAAGGGGGCTCTCCTTTTGGAAGATAAGCGAATAATTTTATATTTTTTGATGATTTACTTAAATAATATTTTGCTTCCAAAAAATTAATTGGATCAGATATTAAAATATCTCCACTTTCTCCAAGACTGATCACCTGCTCTATTCCCCAATTAATAGCTGGCTTAGTCGATATATTTACTATTTTTTCACTAGATTGAACTAGCACAATCATATACATACCAATTATGAATATTAAAGGAATTCTTATATGCTCAATTGTGTTATAAAGTTTCCATAGGGAATAAGCAATTGCAATAATAATAAGAGGTAAGCTAGCGATAAGATATCTTTCATGATAAATAGGAGCAAAATAAACAGAGATTAAATAAGTAATAAATATTGGTAAAAGGGAAAGAGTAATAAAAATAGATATATAATTATCTTTATCTTTTTTATGATTTATCCAGTATGATGAAGCTAGAAAAATTATACCAAGCGATAGAAGATAAAGAAGTGGTTGTAAATCAAATATCAAATCCCCACTTGTGTAAACCTCTAATGAATGCGTGAATATTGCCGTAGTTACTCTAGTAATCCAAAATTCCCTTGCTACATGTTGCCATTGAGTAAGCATAATAGATCCCCAGAAGCTTAATGATATTAATGGAATTATTGATAATTTTAGTAAATTCTTTAATAAATTAACTCTTTGCAATAAGCACCAAATAAATGAAGCTAAAAAAGTAAATACAGCAAAATTATGAGTATATATACCTAATCCAAGAAAAATACTTGCAATAAAATATTTTCTATCAATGAGAAAATAAGTCACACATAAACAAAGTAAGCATAAAAGTGAATACTGTCGTGCTTCAAAAGCATATTGTAGAAGAAAAGGATTTGCAAAAATAACAAACGTAGTAAGAATTTGTACCCATATGGACTTAGTTATTCGCTTTATAATTAAAAATGCAACAATTGCAATAAAAATATGAAAAACAAAAGATAAAGATCGAAAAACTATTTCATTATTTCCAAATATACTTACCCAATAATGTAATACTATATAATATAATGGGGGACTGAAATCTTTACTTGTTAATCTTATTATCTCCAAAGGAGAATGCGAAGAAAGTAAAGCAGAAAATGCCTCATCTCTCCAAAATGATTGATTTAAAATAGGAAGCATATCTATATTATAGATATGTTATTTACTAATTGCAAAAATGCATATTGTATTTTTTAAAATTTAAGTTTATAATAAAAAAATGAAAGTTAAAAAAAGTATTAAACAAGATAAAATTAAAAAGAGTATAGACGTAAATAATGAGTCAAAATTAAAACATATGATAAATACTTCAATAATTACTACTTTTTTTTCTAATAATAAATTAAATAAAAAATATCTCTCTTTGGTAATTGGAGTAATTATTATTGCAGGATTTCTTTATTATTTTAAAAGTGTTTTTGTAGTAGCAGTTGTTGATGGTCAACCAATTTACAGACTAACAGTAATCAAGGAACTAGAAAAAGGATATGGAAAACAAGCAATTGATAATATTATAACAAAAAGTTTGATTGAGAAAGAAATAAAAAATCAAAAAATTATACTAACAGATAAAGACATCGATACCGAAGTGACTAGAATTACTAATATAGTAAAGGAAAGGGGTCAAGATATACTTACTCTTTTAAAAGCACAGGGTCAAAATATGAATACATTTAAAGCTGATCTTAGATTTCAATTAGGTCTTCAAAAAATTATTTCAAAACAAAATTTATCAGCTTCAGAAAAAGAAATAAATGATTTTCTAGAAAAAAATAAGGAGATGCTTCCAAAAGATAAATCAGAAATAGAACTTAAAGAAATAGCAAAAACTGAAATAAAACAACAAAAAGAAGGTCAAAAAACCCAAGAATTTGTAGAAGCTATAAAAAAGAAAGCTAAAATAAACTACTTATTAAAGTATTAATCTATTTTTCTTCGTAAAATTTAATATTTTTTAATTTTTCTGGTAAAAATTTCATATTCTTAATTGGGCCAACATTACTTAAGGTAAATTCATAATCCTTACCATAGTCAAGATTTTTCATAAGCTTTGTTGGGGCATTCCTTAAGTGAATAGGTATTGGTTCATTTGGATAATCATAGATAGCTTTCTTAACAAGGCTAAGTGCATTAGGTACTGATCGAGATTTTGATGATTTTGCCAAATAAATACATATATGAGCTAATACTAACTTTGCTTCTGGCATTCCTATTTTATGAACCGCCTCAAACCCGGCATTTGCCTGTATTAAGGCACCTCTATCTGCAAGACCAATATCTTCTGATGCAAATATAATCATTCTTCTTGCAATAAATTTTGGATCTTCTCCATTCTCCATCATTCGAGATAAATAATAAAGCGATGCATCTACATCTGATCCCCTCATTGACTTAATAAAAGCACTTATTATATTGTAATGTTCTTCTGCCTTTTTATCATAAAGCCCTGCTGATTTTGTCTGAAAAATATCTTTAATTATTTTTAAAGTGATTGACTTTTCCTTATATGATGTTACAGCTATTTCAACTGCGTTGAGTAGTATCCTTGCATCTCCACCCGATAATCTTATCGCTAATTCTTTTGCATCATCTTTAATAGTTTTTTTATACTGGCCAAGACCCTTATCGATATCTATCAGTGCTCTATCAATAATTTTTTGCAAATCTTCTTGATCCAAGCTTTTTAGTACAAATACCCTACATCTAGAAATAAGTGCGCTAATTATTTCAAATGATGGATTCTCAGTAGTCGCACCAACTAAAATTAAGAGTCCACTTTCAACATATGGCAAAAGAGCATCTTGCTGAGCCTTGTTCCATCGATGAATCTCATCAATAAAAAGAATTGTTTTTTTATAATATTTATTATTTTCACGTGCAATTCCAATAATATTTTTTAAGTCTTCTTTTCCACTTGTAACTCCTGATATTTGATGGAAATCAGAATTAGTTGCTTTAGAAATAATATGAGCAAGTGTCGTCTTTCCGCTACCAGGTGGACCCCATAAAATCATTGAGAAAATAGAATCAGATTCTATAATTTTACGGATTAATCCATTTTTACCAACTAAATGATTTTGACCAAAATATGTATCAAGCGATTGGGGACGAAGAAGTGTAGCAATATTCATATAGATATTATATCAAAATAATATAAAGGGTGAGAATTGCCTATATTAAATAAAAAGATTTTTTTAATATAAAAGTTTGGAGAATAGACAATAATTTAGTATACTATAAATTATTGCATCTGTAGCTCAGTGGATTAGAGCACTTCGCTTCGGACGAAGGGGTCGGGGGTTCGAATCCCTCCAGATGCACAATATAAATTTATATGAATTGGTATCTATATATAGTAGAAGCAAAAGATGAATCTCTCTATACGGGTATCACGACAAATATAGATAGAAGATTAAAGGAACATAATAATAATAATAAAAAAGGGGCTAAATCCTTAATAGGAAAAAGACCAGTGGTATTGAAATATTTTGAATCTTTTAATTCAAGAGGTGAGGCAAGTAAAAGAGAAGCTTTAATAAAAAATTTGAAAAGATATCATAAACTAGATCTAATTAATAAAATTAATAAGATTTAAAAATTATTTTTAGGGCCGCTAGCTCAATTGGTAGAGCATCTCCCTCTTAAGGAGACGGTTATAGGTTCGATTCCTATGCGGCTCACATAATTCTAAATATAAAAAATAATTATATTTTTAAAACTGATAATTATTATTTTTGCTAAAAATAAAGTATATAAATAGTACAATAATTGCATTTCCAAAAAATATCGATAAGAAACTTATTAAAAATAATTGTTGATTGTTGATAAATAAATGCAATACGTATCCATTTATTAAAACAATAATTATATTTAATGCTAAAGATAATAATCCAGGCCCACTTGTGCTAATTCTTTCTGCATCTTTATTTTCATCAAAATTAGGTGAAATTGCTCCAATAATTATAGTTGAAAAAACTATTGATAATAATGTTATAGATGTTAATATAATAAAAAATATATTATTTTCTATAAATTTATAAAATTCCCATATAAATAAATTTAATATAAAAAATGGTATTGATATAATTAGGCTTAAAATTAATTTTTCTTTTAAAATTTTATTCTTTGATATGGGTTGAGTGAAGATAAACCAAGCGCTCCCACCTTCCCTAGCGATGAGAGGAAAAGAAAAACGAAGCAAATAAGCTGTTGCAAAAAACATAAAGCTAGAGAAAAAGAACAAAATAATTTGTTCATGAAATAAACTTGACTCAGAAACTTTATTTGATATAACAAAATTAAGAATAAAAAAAACAATTGTAAGTGATGCGATAAAAATAGCAAAACCAATTTCACTTGATAATCTTAAAATAGATATAATATCTTTTAAAAATATTGGATAATTAGTAATTTTAAATAATTCCTGTAATGATATTAATATCTTTATTCTATTTTCTTTATTAGAATTATTTACAATTCTATACTCTTGTAATCTTTGAAAAACAATAATAAATCTATTACTAATCATTTTTATAGTAAATATCGTAAGAATAGCAACAAAGAATAAAAGTATGAATATTCTCATATCTAATCCTGAAACTATTGAATCTATTAACCAATAAGTTGGATTTAATTTATATCCAAGTGGTAATGAATGAAATATTTTTTGAAATTCAGGCAATCCTTTTGTATAATCAAATAACTTAATATTAGAAGGATAAATTAATTTAATAATAGTAATTCCAGAAATTAGTAAAAAAATACCATAAATCATCAAACTTTTTTTAACAGATGTTTTAAATAACAAAACAATAATATATCCCAAAATTGTCCCTATGCTTGTTGTAAAAAATGAAATTATTGAAATAACTATAAAAATTATTGATAAAAATGAAAAACTAATTTTTTCAAAAAAAACATTTGCATATCCAATTAAAATCGGCATTATGAATATAAATAATAAAATAATATTCATAATAAAAGTTTTGAAAAAAATCCAAGAAACAATAATAGTTGGTGAAATTGGTAAAGTAATTAAAAAACTAATAATGCTATTTATTCGTAAAAATCTACTTATTGTTGTCAACATAATGCTTACTATTGCAAACCAAATAAGCATAATTATTGACGTATGTAATATATATAATGCTGTTAATCTACCAAAAACTCCTGTTGATTTGAAAAATGAAAAAATTATAAAAGTTGAAGAATAAATAATTCTATCTATTAAAATAAATAATAATAAGAAGCCAATAATAACTATAATCTTGCTAATAGGCCTTTTTGATAACCAAAATAAAATGATTTTAAAATCGGTTCTAAAAAGTGTAATGAAACTATTTATCATTTAAAGCATCCATGTATATATCGTCTAATGAATTTTTAGATATTGGTTGATCTTTTATAATAATACCATTATTCATTATAAATACATGATCTGCAAAATTATCTGCAAATGATAATGTATGTGTTACGAAAAATACAGTTCCTTCATTTTTTTTAAATTCCAGCAAGATGTTTCCGAAAATATTAATACTTGCTGGATCAAGTCCTACGATAGGTTCATCTATAAAAAGGATCTTAGGATTATGTATTAAAGCAGATAGTAATGCTATTTTTTGTCTACTACCCCTTGAATAATAAGCCATAGGTTGATAAAGGATATCGTCTAAAGGAAATATATCCCCAATCTCTCTTATTCTATTTGAAATATGAAGCTCTTCCATGCCTCTCAATTTACCAGTTAGTGCTAAAAATTCCAAACCAGATAAATAATCATAGGCAGATGGATCATCGGAAATAAATCCAAATTTTTTCTTAGCTTCAATTGGCTCTTTAACAATATCGCAACCAAATATTTTTATATTTCCGGATGTAGGAGTTAATAACCCAACCATCATCTTGATAAGAGTTGTTTTGCCTGCTCCATTTGGGCCAATCATTGTAAAAATTTTTCCTCTAGGTAGATCAAGAGACGTATTGTGGATGATAATTTTATTATTAAATTTTTTTGATACACCATTAAGTGATATAGCTATATTCTTATCCATCATATAAAGAATATCAGCATAATAATAAAAAAACAATATATAAAATTAACTTTATTTTTAAAGATAAGCATTAAAGAATATATAGTATATCTATTAAATTTAACGTCAAAATAATTAACGATTATTTTAATTCCCAAATAAAAGTTTAAAGATGTTAAAATAAAAATATGAGTAAATTATTAATAATTATGAAATATTCCATCGGCTGGCCTTTTTCTATTTTAGCATTGTTATTTATGATATATAAATCATATTTATTTATACCATCTCTTATTCTCAGGATAGAAAAAGCAAATATATTAATGTTAATATATGCAGTATTATGTTTTTTAATTTATTTCTTACTAAGAACTTTTTTATGGAAAAATATATTACTTTATAAGGGATGTAATATACTCTTAAGAGATTCTGCATTTCTATGGTCACAGTCTGAAATAAGAAGATATATTCCAATTGGTTTTATTTCATTTTTATCACGAGCATTACTTTTTTCAAATACACAAATTTCTAAAGAAACAGTCATATCAGCAATGCTTATTGAATCACAAGTTATAGTTATCTCTACCTTAATACTATCTATTTTTGGACTATCTGAAATTCCAAATATAAATCTATATTTATTATTTCTACTTAGAGCTGGAATAATAGGCTTTACTTTTTTTTGGATTTTTAAAGATTTATTTATAAAATATATTAAAAATGTAGCTGTTCGCAAAATACTTTTAATAATTAGTCCTTCTTTTTATTGGCAGAGCAATGCATCATTAGTATGTATTGGTGTATCTACATTTTTTTTCTTTGGATTAGGAACATATTTCTCCATATCTTCACTTATATTTATTAATCCAACTATGTGGATTTCATTATTGGGATTTTTCACATTTTCCTTCTTAATTGGATATTTAGCCATTTTCGCCCCCTCCGGTATCGGTGTCCGAGAGTGGATAATAACCATTGGAATTTCTAACATCGCAGGAAATCTTGCAGGATTCCTTTCTATTTTTCCAAGAATTATAGTTATAATTACAGAAATAATTTTTTTATTTTTATGCTTTATATGGACTAATAGCTATATACTTCATAAAAAAGAATTATTTATATATAAAAATCGATTTTTAATAATTTCTATTATTTTCTTTTTGGCATATTGCGCTTATTTTACCACTGCATCTTTTGCAAGACATGATAATTTTTTTTCAGGAAAGTTTGATCTTGGAAATATGGATCAAGTAGTATGGAATACAGCAAAGGGGAAAATATTTCAATTTAGCGATCCTGATGGGATTAAGACCATATCTAGGCTTGCATTTCATGCAGACTTTTTCTTAGTGCTTTTATCTCCATTTTATTGGATTACGGAAACACCTAAGATATTATTGCTTTTACAAACTATCGCACTTGGGTCAGGGTCTATATTTATATTTTTTATTGCAAAAAAATTAATAAAAAATGAGATTGCTGCTTGCATTTGCTCAATTATATATCTACTTAATCCGAGCATGCATTATACAAATCTATATGATTTTCATTCTGTAACATTTGCAACAACCTTTATTCTTGCAAGTTATTATTATTTTTTAATAAAGAAGAGGGGACTATTTTTTCTTTTTTTAATTCTTGCAGCATTAACAAAAGAACATGTTTGGATAATAGTTGGATTATTGTCTATTTATTCTGCAATAAAATCACCATGGAAAAAAATTAGTATATTTTTTAGTATCTTTTCATTTATTACCTTTTATATTCTTGTCTGGAACATTATTCCCTTATTTAGAAATAGTAATCACTTTGCATTATCATTTTATTCTAGTATTGGTAATTCTCCCACTCAGATTATAAAGAATTCTATTCTATCACCAAGCATTATTTTACCTTTATTGTTTCAACAAAATAAAATAATTTACTTACTACAACTTTTTATTCCAGTTGGATTTATTTCTTTTTTTTCCCCACTTATTTTAATATTTAGTTTACCTGATCTACTTATTAATATGCTAAGCAATAACAATCAATTTACTCAGATTTATTATCAATATACCGCAACAATAACTCCTTTCATTTTTATATCAGCTATTTATGGGATATTATCTTTTAAACGTTTTTTTAGAAAAATTTCAGTTATTAGTATTAGTTTTTTTATACTAATAATGACAATTGTCGGGGCCTATAATTATGGCCCATTACCTGGGGCAAAAAATCCAAATATTAAAATGTTTACAGATATACTTCCATATAAAGACTATATTAATTATTCATTAGGAATGATATCACCCTATGCAAAAATTGCTGCAACTAATAATATAGGTGCCCATCTAACTCATAGAGATGATATCTATACTATTCCTATTGGCATAGATGATGCAGATACAATTGTTTTTTTATTTACTGACAAATTTTCACTTCCATCTCCAAAAATACTTAGAGATATTTCAATAAATCTCAAGACAAGTAACAAATATAATATTATTGCCGAAAAAGAAGATTTTATTATATTACAAAAAAAATTATATTGATATTTGTGATTCTAATGCCAATTTAGTTCGCTCATGTTTATCTGCCAAATAACCATTTGATACAATTTTTAATTTTTTAGCATTAAGTAGAAAACCTTTTCTAATCGTGTAATCACCAAAACGCTTGTTAAGAATATCTATGGCTTCGGTTAATGCTTTTTCATCTCTATCCTTTTGAAATAATGATATTGTTTCAGAATTAATAATAAAATTTTCTACCAATATAGATATAACTCTAACCATACCCTGTTCAGGAAAAAAAAGATTATTCCATTTCCATTGCTTATAAAAATCTCTGCATGCAATAAAAATATTTTTACCAGAAGAAGTATGTGATAAAAATGTTCTTTGACCACATTCTATACGATTTCCCCTAAGAGAGAATCTTATTGTTTTTGCCTTCTTGTTTAAGCTTCGTAATCTACGAGCTATGTCTTCGGAAAGTTCATAAATATTTTGCAAGATAAATCTTTGATTATATTCATTTTTATCAAAAGAATAATTTCTACTTAATGATTTTACTGATGGAATGTCTGTATAGAAAATAATCTCATCATTATCAATACCAAGTCCAATATTTTTCAAAAAAATTCCTTCTATTTTCCCAAACTCAGTAATAAGTTTTATAAGTGGAGTTTTTTCTAAATGATGAAGCGTATAAATACCATTTATATTTAATCTTTTTTTAATATTATTTCCAATACCACATATATCCTCAAGACTGGATATTGCATATACAGTTCTTCTATTTTCTGGTGTGATAACAAATAATCCATTTGGTTTATTTTTTTTAGATGCTAATTTTGCAAGTAATTTATTATAAGATACCCCAACAGAAACAGTAATAAAGGGACCAATCTCTCTTGCTAAATGCTCTTTAATAATTGTTATAACAGTTGGAATATCACCAAATAAATGAATTGTTTGCGTCATATCCATAAATACTTCGTCAATAGAAAATAACTCTATATATGGAGTGTATTGTTGGCATATTTGCAAAAACTTTTTTGAAACTTCATAATATTTATCAAAATTAGCCGATACAAAAATTATATCGGGACACCAAAGCAAAGCATCATAAGTTCGAGATCCATTGCTTATACCAAATATTTTTGCCTCTCTACTTGCTGCAATAATACAAGTTTTTCCATTTGTTGCCGTAATGCCAATAGGTTTGCCACGAAAATAAGGATTACACTGTTGCTCGACGCTAGCAAAAAAAGAATCAAAATCTATATGAAATATTATCTTAATATAGTATATATATTACGGAAAAAATATACGAATATAAATATGACAAATTATATCAAAAATTAAATTAATTTTGATATAATACTAATAATGATAAAAGATAAACCAATAATAAAAAAAAGGGATTCAAAAATAAAAAAATTTATAGCTAATGGTGGAAGAAATAATGCAGAAAGAGACTTTTATTTAGTATTAAAACGCATTACTAATAAATAAAATTAGCTCAACAATTTTGTTGAAAAAATATTTTTAATAAAAGTCTCGTCATTTATTACGAGACCAGTAATCATAGAATCTGGCATATGCGCCTTTATGCTTTTTTGCATTCTCCATGCAGTTTTATATGTCACCATAAGTATTCTCTGTAATTGCTTTATAGAGATACCACATCTAGTCTGAACCATTAAATAAATAGCAAGAAACCATGTTGTTAGTGGCGTAGTAGATTTCTCAAAAATAGTTGCTGTAAGTGGATAGATATGTATTCCACAAAATTCACATGCATAGGATGTTCTTTTTTTAACATGATAAAATTTAGTAATTTTATTACATTTTATACAAAAAATTCCGCGTGGCCAACGTAATTTACTTATTTCTTCCAAGCATGCATGAGAATTGGGATATTTTTTATGAAATTCTTTTATTATAAATTTTTCTTCCATTATATATTTATAACAAAAAAAATACTTGTTGTAAAGGGATAATTAATCTATTTTTATAACCTAATATAGAGTTTTTATTAAGACTTTTAATTGACAAACTATAACTAAAAAGATATTATTATTTAAAGAATTTATGAAAACTATACAATTTATTACTATTTTATTATTTTTATTTCTAACAACATTTTCACATACATATGGAGAAGAAATACAGCCAAAAATAGTCAATGAGATAACAACGGATACTAAAAAAAATGATTATATACTTCCTTTTCCTGGCATGTTGCCAAATAATCCACTATATATATTAAAAGTAATCAGAGATAAATTTATAGAAAATCTTATTAGCGATCCAGAAATAAAAATAGCATTTCATCTCATGCAAGCAGATAAACAGATTGGAATGATAAATAATTTAATTAATGATAATAATGTAAATCTTGCTATAAAAACTGCATTAAAAGCGGAGGATAATAATACAAAAATAACTATTATTTATAAATTTTCACACATCAAACCAACCCTAAAGATGAAAGATGCCTTAATTTTATCTGCTAAAAAACATCAAGAAATTTTATCTGAAATTATAAAAAAAGTTAAAAATAATGATAAGAAAACTTTTAATCAAATTATGGAATTTTCCAAAATAAATGAACAAGAGATAATTAGAATTTATAATTCATTTTCAATTAAAAGAACTGAAACAGAAAATCCTGTAGAAATCATAACTACATCAAACCTATAGCCTCGTCTCGTGATATAATACCAATATGTTAGTTGATGATGTAAATATTAGCGTAAAAGCTGGTAATGGTGGTAATGGGGCAATATCTTTTTTGCGTAATGCTATAACATCCAAAGGGGGACCAGATGGTGGTAATGGTGGTAATGGGGCAGACGTATATTTTATAGGCATTAACGATATTACTGGGCTTCAGCAATTTCAATATAAAAAAGACATAAAAGGAGATCACGGAGTAGCTGGGGGCAAGAAAAACTTGTATGGTAAAAATGCAAAGACATTAATGGTAAAAGTACCAATTGGTACCCTAATTACTGACTTATCCACAAATACTACCTATGATATTCAAAATGAAGGACAAAAAATACTTATAGTAAAAGGTGGGAAGGGTGGAAGGGGAAATAATGAATTTAAAAGTGCTACCGTTCAAGCACCAAAATTTGCTGAGAAAGGGGAGAATGGAGAATTTAAAAAAATTAGACTCACTCTCAAACTCATAGCAGATGTTGGCCTAGTAGGATTACCAAATGCAGGAAAAAGTAGCCTACTTCAAAGTGTAACTAGAGCTAGTCCTAAAATAGGTAATTATCCATTCACAACGCTTGAGCCAAATCTAGGAAGCATGGGTGGCATTATTCTTGCAGATATCCCGGGATTAATAGAAGGAGCATCTCATGGAAAAGGACTTGGCATACAATTTCTCAAACATATAGAAAAAACACAACTGCTTCTTCATTGCATTGATATATCAGAAAATAATATAATTGCATCTTACGAAATAGTAAATAAAGAATTTTCACAATATAATCAATTATTACTTCAAAAAGAAGAAATAATAGTTTTAACTAAGTCTGATTTAATAGAAGATAGTCAAGTAGAAATATTAAAAAAACAAATTGAAATAAAATTAAATAAAAAAGTTATCGTTACTTCTATAAAAAATCCATTATCAATCTCTTTACTTATAAAAACTGTTAAAGAAAAAGTTGAGTCTATTAAAGATTAATATTTAATTTTGTAAATTTATTCGATTTATTAACCTATTTATTATTTTAAAATAATTTGATTTATTTCTGCAATATTTTACCTAAATAATGATTGACTATAATAGTTTCAGGTAGCTTTAATTCATCAATAGGTTTATCATTAATGCTCCAACACATATATTTATAATTAATATTAATACCTAATCTACCTGCTTCATCCAGCAGGAGCCAAAAACCTGTCTTACCTGTCATATCATATTGTATTTCTAATAAACCTGGCTTCAGACGAATTCTTTTTTTATCTGTATCCAATGCATATTCACTAATTGATGATTCTAAACTTGTAGATATTAATCTTTTTGAACCGTTTTTTTTCAAATAATCTCCAACTTCAAATAATTTATTTACTATATCTTTTTGTTGAATTAAATTTGAAGGATGCATATTTTCTCTTAAATAACTTGTGAGAATTGAATTATTTATTGTTTTTATTCCGGTATTTTTATCTATTTCTATAAATTTATCTTCCATATATTTTCCAAAAATACCTCTATCTAATGATGGACGACATAATAAAGACTCTCGAGCTCTATTAAATATAAATTCTAATTCCATTAAGCTCTTTTCGGGAGTTAATTCATTACTTAATTCTGATTTTCTTATTTCTGCTGTAATCATATTTTTATTTACAATAATAATCTTTAATTATAATTTGAATAATAAATTAATCACACTAATTTAATTTTTTTAAATTAGTATAAATAAATTCTAATACCTAAATATTGCTTAGATATCTTATATTCTATATTTGAAATTGTTTGTAGATGATACCAACAAATCTTCGAAGATAATAAAGACAGTGAGTCTGTATTTTATATTTATTTTATTATAAAGTCAAGCATAAATTAAATATAATATAAAGAATAATTAATAATAGATATAATTTTAAATTCCATTTCTATTTCTATATATTTTATTTAAAAAATTATCGAATTCCTTATTTGAGAATGGAGCATTCATAAATTCAGTATTAATTTCATATAAATCAATAAGATCGCTTATTTTACTATCTCTATATGCTTTTACATATTTATGATTTTTTCTTAAATAAAATTGTATTTTAAATTTAGAAAATTTACTTGGATAGTATTTTTTTAAATTATTGTATTTATTTAATTTATTTTGAAAATAATCATTATTTTTACAACGATCATCATTAATATCTGCATTGCCTAATGTTACTTCACCAAATATATCTATTAATGGATTTCCATCCTTGTCTTCCGAAAATAAAATATAGTCTGGTACGGGAAACTTATCATCATGAACATATCTATCGCCATGTTTGTTTTTAATTATTTCTAGATTTTTATCTGAATAAAATAATCTCATTACTGTTCTAAATATTAAGTCCTCATCTCCTAAAATTAATCCAGACTTATATTTTTTTTTAAGATCAAACACTATTAATTTTTCAAATAATTTACCTCTAAAAACTCTTGAATCATTATGATAACGTGAAAATAAATTTTCAAAAGAATTAGATCTCTTAAAATCATCAAAGAAAGATTTTTTTTCTAAAACTATCTCTCTAGTATCTATTATTTTTGATTCATTTAAAATATTTTTTAAAAAATCTGCAACTGACATATTTTTGTCAGATTCATAGATAGATATTCCATTTCTTGGACCTATTTCTTTTGTAAACATATAAGCGCTTTTTATATCCTATAATATATTTTATTGCAACTTATTATTTTATTCTGATGTTATATTTTTAAATGAAATTTTTAAAGATTTATAATTAGTATGGAATATTAATTTTATTACTATACATAATAGAATTAACTATAAATTAAAAATCCATAAAATAATCTACCATAATATTCTGCTCAAATTTAAATTTTAAAAAATATATTTAGTAAATAATTCTAAGTTTTTCTCAATCTAATTAGATAAGCTGATTAATAACTATATAGAAATATCATTAATGAACTATTTATAATATTTCTTAAAACTTTTTTGTTATTTTATGGAAAAATATTGCGTTGTGTTAAGAAGGATTCCTGTTTTTACCAATCAACCATCACGCATTGATTTGTATATGAGAAAGATCAAACGTTCTAGCCTGGATAAGTTAAGTGATGTAGTTACAGGTATTAAAGGACGTTTTAAAAGAAACTAATTACAAAGGAATTTTAAATTGACAAGACTTAAATTAATGACTACACTATGTAGTAGATAGAGAAAATATGAATAAAAATATTGTTGTTGCTGTTATCGCACTTGTTCTAGTAGGAGTTGGAATTTACTTTTATACAAATTCCAAAAATATGTCTAATGAGCATGGAGAAGATACCACAGGGCAACCAGTAGCACAAAGTCATAGAGGATATGATATTGAGGTAACTTCAAATACTCAAAATATTCAGCCACAAAAATCAACGACCATTACTTATAAAATTAAAAACGATAAAGATGAAATCTTAAAAGACTTTGAGATTGCTCACGAGAAGATTATGCACTTTATTCTCGTTAGAAAAGACTTACAACAATTTCAACATTTACACCCAGACTACAATGAATCAACTGGAGAATTTAAAGTTGATGTAACCTTCCCAACTGATGGTCCATATAGAATATTTCCAGACTTTACACCAGGTGAGGAAAATCCTCAAAAATTACCAGTTACAGTTTTTGAAGACATTAACGTAGGAAACATTAGTAAATACCAAGCTCAAGCAGTCACAGCTGATACACAAAGTAAGAAAACCTTTGAAGGATACGATATTACATTTACAGTCCCTGCAAGTCTAAAAAAACAGCAAGAATTAACTTACGAATTAACCATTCAACAAGGCGGAAAACCAGTTGCAAATTTACAATCTTATCTAGGAGCATTAGGTCATAGTGTAATCTTAAAAGAGGGAACTCTTGATTTTATTCATACTCACGCTTTAGAAGGAGATAATGCAGAACATGGTGGAGGTCATATGGAATCATCAACAACTGCAAGCACTGGCCCAGATATTAAGTTTGCAACTACCTTTCCAGAATCTGGTAAATATAAAATCTTTACTCAATTTCAACATCAGGGAAAAGTACTTACCACAGACTACATAATTGATGTAAACTGATGTTAGATGGTTTCCAAGAAACTTAAAGTCATTCTTCTTTTAACACTTGGCCCTGGTATATCTTAATGGCTTAGAAGAGATACTCTCGGGTTTTCAATTTGATGATCCATGGATGGTCTGGTTTGGCAATCTTTTTGAAACTAAGACAGAAGTTTTTTACTGGACCTTCCATATCATGTGGTGGATTTTAGTGCCTGTTGCGGTATTTCTGCTGATTGGAGGCAGAAAAATGGTTTACACTTTATTAGCACTCTTTGGCCTAGTATATTTTACCGAGATTCATCACACCCTTAAGGGATTACTGTCGGATGGGTATTATCCAGGCATGGTAACAAGCGTTATTTACCCTATCTTGGGTATATTTTACTGGAGACAGTTATCAAAGGATTGGAAAAGGAATAATTAAATGCTATCAAAAAAACTAAGAAATATTTTTATTATTTCAATACCGGTTTTTATTGCACACGGTTTGGAGGAGTATTTTACTAATTTTTACAACCTAGACTCATTCTCAAGATTTGCGTTTGCTCCATTTGATAATATGACTGTGCCTCAAGCAACTTTTCTGCTTTTTCAGATAATGATTTGGATTTTGCTCATTACTTCTGCTCTTTTGATACTGGGTGGCTGACGGGATTCGAACCCGCGACGACTAGCTCCACAAGCTAGTGCTCTACCACTGAGCTACAACCACCATGAATTCCACAAAAAGTATAACATAATAGGCACAATTCATCAAATAACAACGAGGGAAATTAAAGATTGAATAAAAATATCATAAATAGACATTTTTAATTACAAAAAGAGTATTTTATTATACTTGTGCGCCTGACAGGAATCGAACCTGTAACCTACTCCTTAGAAGGGAGTTGCTCTATCCGTTGAGCTACAAGCGCATGAATTACATATCTAATATTTCTTTTAAAGAAAAACGTAAATATTGAGATTTTTTTTATTTCTTAGAGCGGGTGAAGAGAATCGAACTCTCGTGACAACTTTGGAAAAGTTGCGTTCTACCATTGAACTACACCCGCATACGTGAAGTAATTATACTAAAATTTCAATTTTTACTCAAGGATATGAAGATTTAATTATTGACCTTATATTTTTATTTATTTTATTAATATATTTTCTAAAAAATTTTTGTAATTTTAATACTACTATAAATATGTAGCATAATTAATCTCTATTTTTATTAGAATTTTTAACTAAATAAAATTTATATAAAAATATCAATTATAAAAATCTTCTTGAATTTTGTCATTGATGGGGAAGATGCACCACGTAATCAATTCTACCATTACCAACAGGTACAAAAAACTGCAATTTCGTATCTTGTCGGGGAAAGAGGACTTGAACCTCCGACCTCTCGGTCCCAAACCGAGCGCTCTAGCCAACTGAGCTATTCCCCGTAATAATTGAGACTATTTATTTTTTCTTTTATTTCAATTTTATTGTGCCGAGGAAGAGACTCGAACTCTTATGT
>SIBS01000011.1 GCA_009695045.1 Candidatus Levyibacteriota bacterium
GGATCTAAGGCTTCTCCAGCTTTAACTCTTATTTCGCTTTGAGATAATAAGTCAATTTCATACCTTGGTCGGATTTTAAATTCAGCAATGTCACTTCTTCTATCGGCACAACTTTCATTACTCTCAAAGCTACTCCATTGACCACTATTATTAGAGTACACATGCTTTAATAAATCTTTATAAACAGGCTTTGCCCTCTCTTCATCTGTAATGACCCCTGATCCAGTCATCTTTTCTGCTAAAGCAGTAAGTTGAGCAATATAAACTTTCTCATGACCCGCTTCCTTAGCTTCTTTATAGCCTCCAAGGGTAGTTGGGGATATAACTCTAAATTGTCTTGCGAATTCTAAAACTAACTCCCTATCTCCGTGCGTAATAACTCCTGCATCCAAACATTCTTGATATCCTCTAATCAAAGGATCAGATTTTTGTCCAAACTCTCCTACAACATTACTTAAAAATCTAAGATCAGTAGCGTCTTTAAGGATTGTTTCACCATGCTCAAAAATGAATGCTCTTGTCTCTTTCATTTTTTCATCCATTAATGGTTTAGCTTGTTCTGGAAATGCAAAGATTAACTCGGGTGGGATCTGTTTATTAGCAATTACTTCTACAACCTCGTTTGATGCTAAATAGCCTAGGGATGAATAATTTGTTTGATTATCAAGAATTTTCTGCGAGAGAGTAACTAATCTTCGCATAGATCCAACCTCATTATTGTCCTCACCCTGCCATGAATACATCAAATTAAATAGATTTTGTCTGATAGCTTTTTTTAATGAATAACTATCAATATACGGAATGTCCTTATACTCAGTATCTACATTCTCACCTATTTTGATCTGTTGATTGGCTCGTATTTTTTGCCAAAGTTCTTCGGATATTCTATCTATAAAAGATTCTGCTTCTCCTAAAGCACTTAATTCAACTTCAGATACAACACCTCTTTTATTTAGTACCTCTAATAAAGAATGGTTTGGCAAAGCTGCTGTTGCCAACCCTTTTAAGCGTCCAATATCTTGATCTCCTTCAATAAGTGACAACGCAAAATCCTTGACTGCTTCCTGAGCCTGAGGATTGTTACCTTGATCACCATATCTCCATTCTTCGAGTACTGGTCTAGCAGATCGAAGAGCAGGGTAGACTTGCTCCGCTTTATCTAAAATATCTTTCCAGTCGCTCCTTCTTGCAAAAGAGCTTAATACTCCGTTCGCATGAACTGTACGATAATTGCTATAATCAGCTGCTGCTAAAATAAGAACGTTCCTTATCGTATCTGGCGTTGGATAATATAAAAGTAAATCAATATATTCACCCGAAAAATCAGTTAAAGATTGTTCTAGTACAGTTTTATAAATTTTACTATCTTCAGGTTGTATTAATTCACCAAATATTTCATTTGCAGCTTTTGATTCTTTTAGCTTAATCCAACCTTTATAATCTGTAATATAACCAAATCTTCGTTCTTCAATCTGTATTTTTTTTATTAGTTCAAATGGAATTTTAGAAATAAGATTATCACTTTTTGTAATAATATCATTATTAATTAAGTCATTAATTATTTTTTTGGTGGATTGTTCTGCTTCTTTAAATTCTTCATTATTTTTTAATTTTTCCAATTTTTTTCTATAATCATTTTCTAATTCTTCAATTACGTTTCCAACCTTTTTTATATATAGCTTTCTTTCAAAATTATTTCTTAATTCATATATGTCTCCCAATTTCATTTGTTCATTATTATTTTCTTTTAATTTGTCGCCAATAAAATATCTTTCCTCTTCAAGTTTTTTTTTGTTAAAATGCTCAAATACTTTTTTTATAAAATTTAATTTATTAATTTCTTCTAATTTTTCAGCAATTTTTTTATCTTTTGATTGTTCTATTTCCTTTTGATTTTTTAATTTATCGTATTTTATATCAATTTGTTTTTTATACTTTTTTATATCAATGAACTTATATTCTAGAATTTTTAAGTCGTCAAGCTCTCCAAGTAGTTTTATTCTAGAAGAAAGTTCATCATCGGAAATATCTTCGATTTCTGTTGGTTCGTTACCTAATTCTATAATTAATTGATCTATTTTTTCACTTACAGATATTTTAGGGGTTTCTTCCTGTATTACTTTAGGGGCTTCTTCCTGTATTACTTTAGGGGCTTCTTCCTGTATTACTTTAGGGGCTTCTTCCTGTATTGGTTTAGGAACTTCTTTTTTTAATATTGTCCAATCTCCTCTTCCGGTTGCGAGGTCGATTGTTTTTCTTGCAGCGTTATTTGGATTATTTGATTGACCATAATTTTCTCCTTCACCCATTTTTTAAGAGTAGCATATTTATATATTTTCTTCAATGCACGTAGCAGACGCAACGCCATCATTGGTATTTGAAAAGCGCATGAGTATGACTCCCTGCGTATCCCTAGCTAGACGAGGGATAGCATTCATATCTATTCTTATGATCTGCCCTTTTTTAGATGTGATAATAACTTCCTTTGCTGTATGAGATATTACCTGAGCGAATACAAGCTTTCCTGTTTTATCTGTAACTTTTGCTACTTTTACACCCTGTCCACCTCTTGTTTGTCCTCTGAATTGGTCGACAGATGTTTTTTTTCCAAGACCGTTTTCCATAATCGTAATCAACTCAAGCTTTTCATTTTTATTGATTACATCCATGCCTATGACTATATCGGATTTCAATATTTTTATTCCACGGACTCCCATTGTGCTTCTTCCCATTGGGCGAACTGCTTTTTCTGAAAAACGAATTGCTTTTCCTTCTTTGGTTGTAAGAATCATATCTTGATCGCCATCTGTAAGATTGCTCCATGCCAACTCGTCTCCAGCTTCTAATTTGATTGCAGCGATTCCACTTTTTCTTATATTTTCAAATTCTTGCAATGAAGATTTTTTTACGGTTCCTTTCTTAGTTGTTAGGAAGATAAATTTCTTTTTCATTTCTTCTTTTGTGCCTCGATATGTGATAAATGATTCCACTTTTTCACCAGACTCTATATTTAGCAAGTTTACGATAGCAGTCCCCTTACTTGTTCTACTGCTTTCTGATATCTCATATGCTTTTATCTGATATGCCTTACCCTTGTTTGTAAAGAAAAGAATATTATCATGTGTCTGAGCAGAACGAATATGTGCTATAACATCTTCTTCTTTTGTTGTCATGCCCTTGATTCCCTTTCCTCCCCTATTTTGTAGATGAAAACTATCTCCGCTTTGGCGCTTAACATACCCAGTGTCAGTAAGTGTGATTACGGTAGTTTCATTAGGGATTAAATCTTCTTCTGAGAATTCTCCAACTTTACTTTTATAAACCTTGGTTCTTCTTGTATCTGCATATTTGTCTTTTAATTTTATTAATTCTTCCTTGATAACATTAAGAATCTTATGCGGATTTGCTAGGAGATCTTCAAGGTATTCTATTGTATCTTTTATTATTTTATATTCATCTTCTATTTTTTGTCTTTCAAGAGCAGCAAGGCGACGAAGCTGAATATCAAGTATAGCTACGCATTGAATCTCGCTTAATTTGAAATTTTCCATAAGATTATTTTTGGCATCTTCTTGGGTTTTTGATTCGCGAATTGTTTTTATGACTGCATCAATGTTGTCAACCGCAATACGAAGCCCTTCCAGAATATGAAGTCTGGAATGTGCCTCTCTAAGTTCGAATTCAGAGCGCTTTGTAATAATTGTAAATCTATGTTTTAGATATTCTTCAAGAATAGTTTTGAGATTAAGTGTTTGAGGTGTGCCGTCTACTAGGGCAACAATGTTGGCAGGGAAAGTAGTCTGAAGAGATGTGTGCTTGTAGAGATTGTTAAGTACTTTTTTAGGCATCGCATCTCTTTTTAATTCAACATATACTCGAATACCATGTCTATCTGACTCGTCTCTAAGGTCGGATATTCCTTCTAATTTTTTATCTTTTACAAGTTCAGCGATTCTAGAAACTAAAATAGCTTTATTAACTTGATATGGAAGTTCACTTATGATAATTGCAGATTTACCATTTCCAATTTCTTCTATTTCTGCTTTTCCGCGAACTACAATTTTTCCTCTTCCAGTAAGATAAACATTTTTTATCTCATTGATGTCATAAATACTTCCTGCCGTTGGGAAATCTGGTCCTTTCACAAATTGTATAAGTTCGTCTATGGTAACTTCGGATGTAAGAATTCTTTTACCTGAGGCTGTTCTTTCTTCTTTAAATGTAGTTTTACTAATCATGTGAGACACGGCGTCGATTAGCTCCCCGAGATTATGAGGCGGAATCTTGGTTGCCATGCCAACAGCTATTCCTTCAGATCCCATTAGTAGTAGATTTGGAAGTCTGGCTGGAAGATAATTTGGTTCGTCTATGGTTGCATCAAAATTAGGCGCATGAGCAACGGTTTCCTTATCTATGTCTACTAACATCTCTGAAGTAATTGCTGCAAGTCTTGCTTCTGTGTAACGCATTGCAGCCGGTGGGTCTCCGTCCATTGACCCAAAATTACCCTGACCATCTATGAGTGGATATCTCATTGAAAAATCTTGTGCAAGACGAACCAATGCATCATAAATAGGCATATCACCGTGAGGATGATATTTTCCCATGACTTCTCCGACAATCTTTGCACTTTTAGAGTATTTTGCTTGGTGAGAAAGTCCCATTTCATGCATTGCAAATAGAATTCTGCGATGAACAGGCTTGAGTCCATCTCGAACATCAGGTAATGCACGAGAAACTATTACAGACATAGCATAGTCCAAGTATGCTCGTTTTATTTCTGCAACAATTTCTGTTTGTTCGAGTTTTCCTATATTGTTTTGTTCTTTTTTATCTTCTTCCATAAAAATAATCTAGCGATTTTTAAAAAATCGGTAAGCTATAGATTGATGCAAAAAATATACTCACTAGCTAAACGTAAAATGCTAAAAGCTATAACGTTATTGTAGTGATTTTTTTACTATTTCTAGTGCTTCTGCTTTTCCCTTCCATTCTTTTACCTTAATCCACTTTTTTGGTTCAAGAGTTTTATAATTTTCAAAGAAATGCTTTATTTTATTTTTTATTGCTTCTGGAACATCTTTAATATCTTCAAAAACTCCATAAATTGGATCAATTTTCATGGTAGGAACTGCGAGCACTTTCGCATCTAGTCCTTCTTCATCTTCCATTTCTAAAACACCAATGATCTTAGATGGTATTATGACACCTGGCATAACTTTCTGATCACTTAATACTAAGACATCTAGAGCATCACCATCGTCACTTAGAGTATTTGGAACAAAACCATAGTTGAATGGATAAGACATAGCAGTATATAAAAATCTATCAACAAAAATCACTCCTGATTCTTTGTCTATTTCATATTTTATATTGCCATCTTTTGGTATTTCCACGAATACATTTACATCACCTTCTTTTGGATTCTTTCCTGCTGATATTTTATTAAAATTCATTATTGTTTCACCTCCTATTTCTTTTTATATCAAATATTTTAGCATATTATTCTAAAATATATTTACTAAAATATAAATACTATAAATCTAATTTAGCTTCTCTTGCATTGCTTTGTATAAAATGTTTTCTTGGTGGTACCTGATCTCCCATAAGCATTGTGAATACCGCATCGGCTTCTTCCATATCGGCTACATTTACTTTTTTCAAAATTCTATTTTCAGGATTCATCGTTGTTTCCCAAAGCTGATCTGCGTTCATCTCTCCCAAGCCTTTATATCGTTGTACATTTATTACAGCATTTCCAGTTTTCATAGTTTTCATAATTGAATCTTTTTGGTCATCTGAATATGCGTAGCGTATGTCTTTTCCTCTTTGTAATTTATATAAAGGTGGCTGAGCTATATAAAGATAACCTTGTTTTACAATTTCTGTAAGATGACGATAGAAGAATGTGAGAAGTAATGTCTCAATGTGTTCTCCGTCAACGTCTGCATCGGTCATTATTATAACTCGATGATATCTTAGTTTTTGTGGATTGAGTGTCTCGCCTATTCCCATTCCAAGAGCAATAATAAGATTTTTAAGTTCTTCAAATTCTATAATTTTATCTAATCTTGCTCTTTCTGTATTTAGAATTTTTCCACCAATTGGGAGAATTGCTTGATTTTTCCTATCTCTTCCTCCCTTTGCTGTGCCGGCAGCAGAATCACCCTCTACTAAATAAATCTCACATTTACTTGGATCTCTTTCTTGGCAGTCCCATAATTTTCCAGGAAGACTACTCCCTTCAAGCGCTCCTTTTCTGAGAATTGCTTCCTTTGCTGCTTTCGCTGCTAATCTAGCCTTTGCAGCAAGATAAACTTTTTCAAGAATCCTTCTTGCTTCGGTTGGATTTTCTTCGAAGAATAATGAAATGCCTTCTTTGGTAATTTGTTGAGTTAATGGCTGTATTTCTGAATTTCCTAATTTGCCCTTGGTTTGTCCTTCGAATTGGATAATATCTTGTGGCATTTTTATATAAACGACCGCAGTAAGTCCTTCTCTTGTATCATCGCCAGTTATGGAATCCTCTTCGTTTTTGAAGCTACCAATTTTTTTGCCATAGTCATTAATGGCACGAGTTAATGCCATTCGAAATCCAGTAAGATGTGACCCACCATTTACAGTATTAATAACATTGACATATGATTCTACATTTTCTGCATAACTATTGTTATATTGTATAGCGACTTCGACTTCCACTTCACCATTTTGTTTTTTGAAATAAATAGATTTGTGTAATGGTTCCTTATTTTCATTGATTTTTTCAACAAGTGATTTTATCCCTCCTTCAAAATAGTAGTTAATCTCTTTCTCTTTATCAATGCGCTGATCAATAAAATGAAAATATAAAGAAGGGACTAGGTATGCTCTTTCACGAATGGCTTTCTTGATATAATCGAAATCGAATTCTATCGTTGAAAATATTTGATTATCAGGCATAAATGTAGTCGTGGTCCCAGAAAGATCTTTGATTATAGTTGAGATTATCGATGAAGCTTTAGATTCTTTTATAACGGTTACTTCTGTTTTTGTAATTCCTCTTTCATACTCCTGACGATGTATTTTTCCTTTTCTACGAACTTCAACCCATGTCCATTCAGATAATGCATTTACAACAGATGCACCAACGCCATGTAATCCACCGGAAACTTTATAGGCAGAGCCACCGAATTTTCCACCAGCGTGTAGTTTTGTCATTACGATTTCTAGCGCTGATTTACCATATCCTTCCACTTCGTCAACTGGAATTCCTCTTCCATCATCTGCTACCGTTGCAGACCCATCAGTATTTAAGACTATCCATACATTTTTTGCAAAACCAGCAAGTGCTTCGTCTACAGCATTATCTATAATCTCCCTTAATGACTCATGAAGTCCAAGCGAATCAGTGGATCCGATGTACATTCCTGGACGTTTCCTTACGGGCTCGAGTCCTTCAAGTACTTGTATATTTTTTGCTGAATAATCAGAGGATGGTGATGATGATGCCATAAGTTAATTTAATATATAATATCAAATAATTCAGTATATTGCCAGAGTAAAATATTTAATCAAGGGAAATAAATAGCGATTCTAGCATTAGTCTGGGATTTGCGTTAGTTGTATTTATGATAGTATGAGTTTTTTGTATCATACGAATTATACTTGTATTCATATTAATATCATTTTGAATAATTTTTCTATGAAGTATAAAAAGTATATTTTCAAGAAATGATAATATTTGTTCTCTTGTTAGCTCTTTTTTTTTTGAAAAAGATTCGGCAATCGCCATTTTTTCCCCAATTGATCCATTCTGTATTTTATAAAGTGTTTCAAGTATTTTATCTTCTTCATCTTTTGAAATATTTAGCTGGTATTTTAATTCAAAAATTAGACATCGAGATAGAATGGTGGGAAGAAAAACATTTTTTGTACTTGCTAAAAGTATCATGACTACATGAGGTGGTGGTTCTTCAAGTATTTTAAGAAGTGCGTTTTGTGCTTGTGGGGTTATCCTATCGCATCCTTCAATAATTATTGCTTTTGTTTTTCCTCGAAAAGGAGCAAGGTAAATTGTTTCTTGCATTAGTTTTATCGCTTCTATGCCAAGCGATATTTCCTTCCCGACTTCGTCAAGACTTTCTATATGATTAATATCGTGCATATGAATGTTATATTCATTACAAAGCGAAAGTGAATATGCTTCCCTATTTTTTTTATTTATTGAGGTAATAATTATACTTTGCATAATCTATGAAATTATAAATAAACGCTTTTTTTATTTTCTTATAGTTTTAAAATATTATAACAAATCATTTTTATAAAGTTGACAATATGCTTAATTTTTTACTACTATTAATTAAATGCCTAATTTAAATGAGGATATTGTTTCGTTGTTGACGCCCTTGCCAACATCGCCAATTGTGCCATCAGTTGATGTAGTTACTTCATCAGTATTGCCAATTGTGTTACCTAAGCCAATCTCACCTGTGCCCGAAAAAATGCCTGAGTCATCATCGAGTCATGGAGAAACGGTTATAGATAATCTTCTGAATGAAAAATTAATAACAAAAGAGCAATATGATGATATAAAACAAAAAAGTATTAGTAAAAATACTTCAATAATTGATGTTATTAAATCCATGAATATTGTTTCAGAATCACAAATTGCTGAAGCTAAAGCAAAAATTCTTAAAATCCCCTATTTATCACTCTTAGAAACTACATTTTCTCCTATTGCAATTAGCTTTATATCTCGACCAGTTGCAGAAAGATTTCAGTTAATACCTTTTGCATATGATGAAAAAAATAAAATTCTTTCGGTTGCGATGACAGATCCAACAGATATTGAAGCAGTTCAATTCATAGGTCATAAAACAGGTTTAAAAATAAAGGTTTTTGCCGCCTCATCAGGGGAAGTTATAAAATCTATATCTCAACAATATCAACATAAATTAGTCGGTGAAGTTGATGATGCCATAAAAGAAACTGAGAGTATGAATCAAAAAATAGCAGATGCTGCAGATGCATCAGCTACGATAAAAGAAGCACCTATTGCAAAAATTGTTTCTACGATATTAGACTATGCTGTCACAAGTCGATCATCTGACGTACATATTGAGCCGCAGGAGGATGGAATGCGAGTTCGCTATAGAATAGATGGAATTCTTTATGATAGATTATCATTGCCAAAATCAGTGCAAGATGCAATAATATCGCGCATAAAAATCCTAGCTGAATTAAAAATTGATGAACATAGATTACCACAAGATGGTCGTTTTAATTTTAAAGTTGGCGATAAAGAAGTTGATCTTCGTATATCATCCCTACCTACCGTAAATGGTGAAAAAATTGTAATGCGTTTACTTCGCAAGTCGGGAGGTATACCAACCTTAGTAGACCTTGGATTTAATAGTGCAGCTCTAAAAAATTTAGAAGCATCTATTTTACGCCCTCATGGTATTATTATTGTTTGTGGCCCAACTGGGAGTGGAAAAACCACCACTCTTTATTCGATCTTATCTAAGCTTAATACTTCACGAGTAAATATCATGTCGTTGGAAGATCCAGTTGAATATCAGATTCCTGGAGTTAATCAGGTTCAGGTCAATCCCGTAGCTGGATTGACTTTTGCAAGTGGACTTAGGTCATTCCTTCGCCAAGATCCAAATGTTATCTTAGTAGGAGAAATTAGAGATACTGAAACTACAGATCTCGCTTTGCAGGCTGCCTTAACTGGTCATTTAGTTTTTTCAACACTTCATACATCAAATGCCGCGGGCGCACTTCCTAGGCTTTTGGATTTAGGAGCGGAAAAATTTCTTTTGGCATCTACCATGAACGCAATAGTTGGGCAAAGAATTTTAAGAAAAATATGTTCGTCTTGTAAGGAGGAGTATATTCCATCAGCTCAAATAATAGATGAAGTAAAAAAAGATTTAGGAAAATTATTTCCTGAAGATAAAGATATAAAAATGTACAAAGGAAAGGGTTGTGGCGACTGTGGTCAGACGGGCTATTATGGTCGAATAGGCATGTATGAGGTATTTATAATTAGCTCAGAAGTTGCACAAATCATGCTTCAGAATCCAGATAGCGTTAGTATGGAGCAGAGAGCAATTTCAGAAGGAATGATAACAATGAAACAAGATGGATTTCTTAAAGTTTTAAAAGGTATTACAACAATTGAAGAAGTCTTGCGTGTTGCACAAGAATAATATTTTTCATAGATAGTTTTTATATCTTTATTTATAAAAGATTTTTTAGGAATTATTAGTTTATGATTATTAAAGATTTATTAAATGAAGCAGTTGACAGAAAGGCATCCGACCTTCATCTATTGCCAGATATTTCTCCAACATTGCGAATAGATGGTTTACTTACAATTATTTCTAATTATCCAATATTAACAATTGAAGAAATTGAGCAGATGATTTTTTCGTTGATTAATCCTGAGCAAAAAGAATTTCTACTTACTAACAAGGAGATTGATTTTTCTATTGATTTTACTGGTGATGGAAATGAAAGTAGGGGAAGATTTCGTGTCAATGCATATTATCAGCGAGGTAAATTATCTGCAGTTTTACGTTTAATAAATTCAACTATTCAAACAGTTGAGGAATTAAATCTTCCAAAAATAATTTCTTCTTTTGCGACATTAAGACAAGGCTTGGTGCTTATTTGTGGCCCCACCGGTCATGGTAAGTCAACTACGCTTGCAGCAATTATTAATGAGATTAATAAAACTAGATCAGCGCATATAGTAACAATTGAAGATCCAATTGAATATGCTTATCCATTAGGAAAAAGCATATTCTCTCAAAGAGAGATGGGAATTGATACACATTCATGGTCCGTGGCTCTTCGCTCAGCTCTCCGCGAAGATCCAGATATTATTGTGATTGGGGAAATGCGAGATAGTAATACAATGGAATCAGCAATGACGCTTGCGGAAACAGGTCATTTAGTTTTTTCGACAATTCATACTAATTCTGCAGCGCAAAGCATCGATAGAATCGTAGATTCATTTTCTGGTTCACAGCAAAATCAAATACGCGCACAGCTTGCTTCTGTAATAATGGGTATCGTATCCCAACGACTAGTTCCCAAGATAATTGGCGGTCGAATACCAGCAGTTGAAATTCTTATTGGGACTTCTGCTATAGCCACTAATATTAAAGAAGGCAATACTAATCTTATTGACTCAATAATTCAAACTTCAAGCAAGGATGGAATGATTTCCCTTGATGCCTCACTTGCTAAACTTGTTTATAATGGAGAAATTAGCTTTGATACAGCAAAAAATTACTCTTTAAATAACGATGAATTATCTCGTTTACTAAGTTAAAATAATGAAATTAACTTTCAAGGCCATTTCTCAAAAAGGAAAAATAACTATAGGTGAATTAAATGTTCCAGGAGTCAAAGAAGCTATTTCTTATCTTCACTCGAAAGAACTTATCCCAATTTTTATAAAAGAAAAAAATGATATTATTAATGAGATAACAAAATTTCTTAATAAGGCTAATGAAAAAGATCTTATTTTTTTTACAAGACAAATATCCTCCATGCTATCTTCTGGGCTTACTATTCTTCAAGCATTAAATATTTTAAAAAGTCAAGATTTAAGTATCTCAATGCAAATAGTCATAAAAGACGTTATTTCACAGGTAGAAGAAGGAAAATCATTCTCCGAATCAATTAAGAAACATAATGATGTATTTAGTCCTATCTATGTCTCACTTGTAGGAGCTGCGGAATCTTCGGGCTTGTTTGACGTGATATTGCTACATCTCGCAGAAAATCTAGAAAAACAATCACTTTTAAAAAGCACTATTAGATCAGCATTAGCATATCCAGTAATAGTTATAGTAGCAATCATAAGCGTTATTATTCTTATGACAATTTTTGTTATTCCTCAGCTTTCTGGCTTATATAAAAATTTGGGTGTTGAAGTCCCGCTCTCCATGAAAGCTATGGTTCTTTTTTCTACATTTTTAACAGCTTACTGGCCATTAGCAATTGGATTGTTTATAGTCATATCTTACCTTTTTGCTAGATGGATTAAAACTGAAAATGGAAGAAAAATCACAGATGATATTATTTTAAAAATGCCGATTATTGGTATCGTGATCAGACAATCAATCTTAACTGAATTTACAAGAACGCTTGGGCTATTAGTGAATACAGGGTCCTTAATTATTGATTCTTTAAATCAAACGGCTGATATTGTAGGAAATATACATTTTCAAAAAGCAATTATTGAAGTTTCAAATAAGGTAGAAAAAGGGGTATCTTTGGGAGAGGCAATGTCAGGAAATTCAATGTTCCCTAAAATTCTTGTAGAAATGGTAAGGATAGGTGAACATACAGGAAAAGTTGATGAATCTCTAACAAAAGTTTCTGAGTATTTTGAAAGAGAAGTACAGGAAAGAGTAAAAACTTTAACGACAGCAATGGAGCCAGTTATTATGATCGTTTTAGGAATTGGTGTTGCTTTTTTAATTATTTCAGTAATTACACCAATCTATTCAATTATAAATCAAATTAAGTAATCTTACCTATTGACAACTATTCATTATTAGTTATAAATTAATTATAGATGAAAAAAGTTTCTAATCAAAAAAATAAAGGTTTTACATTAATAGAGCTTCTTGTAGTAATAGGTATATTGGGCATCCTTGTTGCTACGTTAGTAGCTACCATAAATCCATTTGAACAGATTAAAAAAGCAAGTGATTCAAATACAAAAAACGTAGCAGTAGAATATCTTAATGCTAATATAAGATATTACACAAATCATACAGAGTTTCCATTTGACGCT
>SIBS01000012.1 GCA_009695045.1 Candidatus Levyibacteriota bacterium
ATATCTTAATGACAACATTTTATCTGAGAAAAATATTCCAACAATAATATAATAGGTTAATGTGATAGTAAAATTTTTTAAAAAAAGGCGAAATATATATAAGATTTGTGAACCTATACAGAAAAGCAGTTCTAACTTTTTAGTGACCCCACGGGAATTCGAATCCCGGTTAGCGGAATGAGAATCCGCTGTCCTAGGCCACTAGACGATGGGGTCAGGTTTTTCTTCCCTGAATTATTATATTTTACCTCAAATCATTTGGAATGACAACTTTTATTAATGATGAATATCTTATGGGAATAAGTAGATCTATTCATATTTTTGATATTTAATATATGATATCTGACCAATCAAGATTTTTAATTCTTAATTCTTCAAGTAATGGTTGACTGATTTTTTCGTATTCTTCTTTTGTAAATTGTCTATTTAATATGCAATATTGTTTGTGAGATAATCCAAAACATCCCAACGAATCTTTTAATCCAAAACAATTTATAAGATAGTTGCTATTTTTGCAATTTGCTGAGTATGCAAGATAACTGCTATTTATATTTTTTCCAGAATTAATCATTTCATAGCATGATTCATTTTCCGTAGAATATGTTAAATCATAGCTATTTTTATTATTACTGCTATTAAAATTGTATCCACAATCAAATGAATATGATGTATCAAAGCAAATATAACAATCCTTACTGTAGTATACATAATTACCATAGTTAGAATTTTCATTATGTAGTTCATTGGTTTGTGTTATTGGATATTGTTTTTTTAATTCCTCAATGGTTAAGAGTATTTTTTCTAGTGGCCATTTTTTATATTTTTCAAGTTGTTGATGATATTCGGTTTCAGAAAATTGTCTATTAAATATGCAAAAAGATTTATTTCTAAGTAAAACACATCCAAAAACATCATGACAATCAACGCAACTCGTAGAATATGATGAATCTTGAATATCGGCACAATTCTCTAGAAAGCTTGAATTAGAGCATTTATGTATATCAACTGATTCATAGCATTGATCTGATTCATTAGCATAATCACAATCCATAGAATTTGTTGATACCAGTGAATCATAAATATAAGTAGAATCTGAACAATTTAAACAATCAAAAGAAAAAAATAAATTTTTGGAATAATATATATGTTCACCATAATTACAATTTTCTGAATTGAGAATATACGATGCTGGCTTTGGACCCAGAGCAATTATTTTTATAATTTCTTTGAAAAAAGTTTGAGCTTTCATTATTCTGGAAGTGGTTCTTTTATAATAAAGTCATTTTCCATAAGATATTGCTGAAAGTCTTCTCTGCAAAGAATAGTATTGGTAACTTTTGTTGGGTCATATGAAACTATAATTTCTTTTGTACATTTTTTGCAAGTCGCCTTAAATAGCAAGCGATCTTCACCCCTCAGCTTTAATCGTCTTTTTTGTCTACAGGTGGGGCATTGCGCTGGAAAAGCCATCTCTCTTTGCTTAAGAAAGAATTGTTCTTGTTCTAGGATATAAAATTGACGAGTGCATTTTGAGCAATTTTGAGTTAAGTTTGGCATAAATAAAGTTTAGCATACTAGATTTGAATTGCAAATAAAATTTGTTTGTATGAAGATTAATTTTCTAGTATAATTTAAATTATGAACGAAATATTCCTATCTATTGTTATACCGTGTTTTGATGAGTTGGTTAATTTACAAAAAGGTGTATTAGTTAAATTGCATGATTTCCTTAAAACAAGAAAGTACTCATTCGAAGTTATAATTGTTGATGATGGCTCAATGGATGGAAGCGTTGCTTTTTTGGAAAAATTTACATCATTGCATAAAGATTTTTCATTAATAAAAAATAGACATCTAGGCAAGTCTGGATCTGTCACAACCGGTGTGCTAAAAGCTAAGGGTTCATTTATTCTTTTTACAGACATGGATCAAGCAACTCCAATAAGTGAAGTAGATTCTTTACTTATTTTTGCAAGAGAAGGATACGATATTGTTATTGGTTCAAGGAATGCGAGAAAGGGTGCGCCATGGACTAGGGCGGTTATGTCTCAAGGGATGATACTTCTTCGTAAAATTATAGTTGGTATATATGATATTTCAGATACTCAATGTGGATTTAAGCTTTTTTCAAAAAAATCTGCCAAAAATCTTTTTACTGAGATAAAAAGTCTACATAGTGGATTTTCTACAGTAAAAGGATCGAAGGTATCTGCTGGCTTTGATGTCGAGTTGCTATATCTAGCTAGAAGAATGGGGTATTCCATTAAAGAAGCACCAGTTGATTGGCTATATGTGGAAACTAGGCGAGTAAATCCAATATGGGATTCCATAGATGGATTAATCGCGCTTATCCAGATACGTATAAATGCAGTTAAGGGAGTGTATAAGTAATTTTTATGTCAAAAAAAATATTATTTTTTTTGTATGGAATTAGTATTATTTCACTATTTTTTTATTCATTTACCCAAGTTGATTTAGGTTTGACTTTTACTCGTCATTTGATTCTTCAACCAATTCAAGGATTATTTCAAAATATAGGTTATTTTAATCGACCCCTTTCTACATATTTATATATTGGAATTATGACCTCTTTATTTTTTTGCTATTTTTACTTTATAAAAATGACAGAAAATAAATTAATAAATAGAAAAGAGATATGGTATCTATTAATAATTTCTACAATATTTTTGTCTTTTTCATACAATATGCTTTCTTATGATTTATTTAACTATATTTTTGATGCTAAAATTTTTACTAATTACAATCTAAATCCATATATGTATAAGGCTTTAGATTTTCCTGGTGATCCAATGCTCTCCTTCATGCACTGGACACATAGAGTATATCCCTATGGACCAATTTGGCTAGCAATAAGTATCGTTTTATCCTATGCTGGGCTTCAATTTCTTGCTCCAACTCTTATAATCTTTAAATTATTTATGGCAGGAACTTTTATTGGAACATTATTTTATTTGGAGAAAATATTTATAAAATTATCAAAAAAAGATGCGCTTACGAGAGTTGTTTTATTTGGTTTTAATCCGCTCGTTGTGACTGAGTCATTGGTTTCTGCGCATCATGATATTGTTATGATATTTTTTGCGGTTGCAAGTCTGTATTTTATCTTTGAAAAACGATATCTTATATCTTCTATTTTACTACTTTTTTCTATTGGGATTAAATTTGCAACAATATTTATTGTTCCAGCATATATTTTTATTGCAAAAAAACAATTAGATAAATGGTATTTATTTGCTATTTCTAGTTGTTTTTTTATGGCAGTAGCTATACTTTTTGCTTCTTTTAGGACAGAGTTTCAACCATGGTATTTGTTGTGGATTATGCCTTTCTCTCTTTTTTTAACAAAAAAAGAATATATTATTTTTCCTTTTTTTGTTGTCTCTATTATTTTAGAATTATCCTATGTACCTTATCTTTTTATAGGTAATTGGGATGCGCCTATACCGGTAATTCGTACAAATATGTATCTAGGAGCATTATTTATTATTATTATTTATGAATTTTTATTGTTCTGGAGAAATAATAAAGCAAAGAATATTTCTTAGACAATTTGCTTCTTATTTTATCTTTTATGTATAATATATTATGAGATTTTTCCAAAATAATCGATTATTTTTCTTATATACAATTTTCCTCGTATTATTATATTTTTCTTTTAGACTTTATAGAATTACATATTTACCCATCTTTACTGATGAGGCAATTTATACTAGATGGGCGCAGATAGCGCTAAATGATTCTAATTGGCGTTTTATATCCCTAACCGATGGTAAACAGCCAATGTTTGTGTGGCTGGCTATGATTTCAATGAAGTTATTTAATGATCCAGTTTTTTCTGCTCGTATGGTTTCTGTATTTGCGGGTTTTTTTACAATGATAGGCTTATGGATATTAACATGGGAGGTTTTTAGAAATAAATATGCCTCTTTTTTATCTGTTCTTGTTTATATATGTTATCCATTTGCTCAAGTTTACGATCGAATGGCTCTTTATGATAGCTTGGTTGCCACATTCTATACATGGGCATTGTATTTTTCCATTCTACTTATCAGAGGGATAAGATTAGATATAGCATATACGCTTGGATTCATAATTGGTGGAGGGATTTTAACAAAGTCAACAAATTTTTTCAGTATATATCTTTTACCTTTCACATTAATTTTGTTTGATTGGCAAAAATCAAACTTGAAAAAACGATTATTTACATGGATAGGTTTAATTATCGTAGTTTTTCTAGTTTCATATGCAATTTATTTTATTTTAAGATTGTCTCCATTATTTTCTATGGTGAATATAAAAAATGCAACTTTTGTTTATCCTTTTTCTGAGTGGATTAAAAATCCTGGAATTTATTTAATTACAAATGCAAAAAGTTTAATAACATGGTTATTTGAATATTTAAATCCAATATATATTATTCTAATAATTTCTTCCTTTTTCTTTTATCGTAAGTATCAAAAGGAAAAATTATTACTATTTTTATATTTTATACTTCCATTTATTGCTTTAATTATATTTGCAAAAACTTTATTTCCTAGATTCATATTTTTTATGACTATTCCATTGCTTTCATTAGTTTCTTTAGGACTTTATTCCATAATAGAAAGAATTAATAAGTTATTTATTAAAGTTCTACTAGTATTATTATTTGTTGGTTATTCTGCTTTTGTATCTTTCAAAATTGCCTATGATCCCATAAATGCACCAATTTCAATTGCAGATAGTAGTCAATATATAAATAATTGGACTGCTGGTTGGGGCGTTGTTGAAATAATCGCCTTATTAAGAGAGGAGGCAAAAGATAAAAAAATATTTATTGCAACAGAGGGAACCTTTGGATTGATGCCAGCGTCGCTAGAGCTTTATCTTGTGCAAAATAAAAATATTAAAATAAAAGGATATTGGCCACTTGATTCAATTAAATTGCCTAAAGAAGTTTTGGATAGTGCAAAAAATATACCAACATATTTTGTTTTCTATCAACCTCAGCATTTTATAATACCATCTAGTTATCCATTAAAGCTTATTTTTCAAAAACAGCAAGGAAATAGCAGTCACTACCTCAGATTATATAAAGTAGATAATAAATAATTTATTGATGAAGAACCCATTAATTATTTATCTATATTTAAGGTATTTTTTGAGTTTTTTTAAATATTTTATATGAAAAAAAACAAATATTTATTTTTAGTATTAATTTTATCTACAATCCCATTATTGTATTTTATCTTTAATCCATTATTATTTCATACACATGATGGGTTAGTGCATATTCCAAGAATAGCAGCTTTTTATAAAGCATTGGCTGACGGACAATTTCCTGTTCGCTGGGCTGGGGATTTAAATTATAGATACGGGATGCCTCTTTTTAATTTTATATATCAAGTGCCTTATTTTATAGCATCTTTTTTTGTTTTTTTGGGGTTGGGCTTGGCGTGGTCTTTTAAAATTACCCTCGCTCTCAGCTTTTTATTATCTGGAGTATTTGCCTACCTATTCGGTCAGTCGTTTTTTCAAGATTCTCGGAAAGCATTTTTATTTGCTATTTGTTATCAGTTCTTTCCATTTCGTTTCATAGAGTTATTGGTCAGGGGAAGTTTTGGGGAGGTATATACCTATACTTTTCTGCCATTAGTTTTATTTGGATTATCGAGCACATTGCAAAAGCCTACTCGCTTGAGTATCGTGTGTACAATTTTAGGTACTGTTCTCCTGATTCTCTCACACAATGCTGTTAGTTTGTTGTTTTTCGTGGTGTGTACAGGATTTATAGTCTTCTTTAGAAAAAAGAAAGTCGGTGTTGTTTCGTCTGTGGTAGGCCTAATTCTTGGTCTGTTGGTATCTTGTTTTTATTGGCTCCCAGCAATAGTAGAGCATAAATACACCTACGGGGACTTATTTATGAAGAGTTTGTATATCGAGCACTTTGCTCCTTTTTTTAATTTTTTTCTTCCCAACTTTACCAATTCAAGCTCTCTACAGACAGGGGGCATTAGTGTATGGATTGGATTAATTCATACACTAATTATTTTTATATCCGTTTGGATGTTAGTTCAGAAAAAACTTAATGGTGGAGAGAAGTCTGTGGCGTGGTTTGGGTTGTTGTGTGTAGGTGTCGCGTTATTTTTTATGCAACCTATTTCAAGACTATTATGGGAGAGTATTGCCCTTCTTAGACAATTCCAGTTTCCATGGAGATTTTTAGCTGTTGTCGGATTTGGCACATCACTTCTTATCGTTGTATTTATAAAATACGTTAAAAATCAAAATATTTATTTTCTTCTTATTGCGTGTATTGTTTTTTCTACAGTTTTTTATTGGAGACCTTCACTTGGGTACGATAAGATAGATGAAGATTACTATTGGAATTTTCCACTCAACACAACCTATTATGGAGAGACAGACGTGATCTGGAGCGCTGGTCCAGCCAAAACATATGCCAAAGAACCTGTGGAGTTTGTGTCAGGAAAAGGCGATATTACTGCATATACGAAGAAGTCAAGTATCCACACCTTTAATGTGCAAGCAGATGTAGATTAATATTTACTTGATAACACGCAATATTTTCCTGGTTGGAAAGTGCTGGTAGATGGAAAACCTGTTTCAATTCAATTTCAGGATGTAAATTGGAGAGGACTAATTACATTTCCTGTTGCAAAAGGAAACCATACTGTACGAGTAGTTTTTGGAGAATCTAAGCTGAGGCAGATTGCTGACGCTGTCTCTTTACTGGGTCTTGTAGTAATTATTTTAGTTTTGTATAAAAAACCAAAGCAAATGTATGGATAAAAAGGCGAATATCATTGTATTGGTCTTGCTGATTGGAATCGCTATTACCTTTTTTTATAAATTTGTTATTTTTGGTCTTATTCCATTTCCGGGAGATCTATTAATTGCAGAATATAATCCTTGGAAGGCATATTCATATTTGGGATATAATCCCGGGTCATACCCTAACAAGGCTCAGTACTTTGATGTAATTCGTCAACTATATCCATGGAAAACCGCTGTGTTATCATCGATTAAAAGCGGGGAATTTCCCTTGTGGAATCCGTATAGTTTCTCTGGGTCCCCATTGTTTGCCAATTTCCAGTCTGCGGTGTTGTACCCATTGCAAATTGTATTTTTATTTTTCTCTCAAAAATTAGCATGGGGAATTTTGGTTTTTCTGCAGCCACTACTTGCATCTATTTTCATGTATTTTTATGCACGAAAGTTGTCAATCAGTCGACTGGGGTCTGTCTTAGCAAGTGTTTCATATGCCTACTCTCAATATATGATAGTTTGGTTAGAATATAACACCATCGGACATATTCTTGCATGGTTTCCTTTGGCTCTTTTATCCGTAGAGCACATGGTTTCTAAAAAAACTATCATGTGGATGGGTATTTTTGTGTTTTCTTTGGTATCTATATTTTTTGCTGGGCATATCCAGCTTGCTTTATATTCGTGTGCATTTATTGCTGGATACATCTGGCTTCGAGGTAATTATGGCATATATTTCTTATTTTTATTTGTATTAGGTATAGCATCGATTCAGTTAATTCCAGGTTTTGAGTTGGTTTATGGTTCGGCGAGGAGCAATCATGAATACAGCTTTATAACCCAAAAAATTCTTATCCAACCCCAACAATGGATCATGCTACTTATTCCTGATTTTTTTGGAAATCCTGCTACGAGAAATTATTTTCTATCAGATACCTATATTGGAAAAGTTACTTCTATTGGACTTATACCATTACTCTTTGTCGGACTGTTTCTTCTTAGCAAAAAAAATACAATTCAAAAGTTTTTTCTTGTGTCAGCGATTGTCATTGCTATATTGATCAGTTTGAACCCTATTACAATGATGCTATATTCCTTTTCCATTCCCTTGATCTCCTCCAGCAGCCCAACATTGCTGGTTTTTATTTTTTCTTTTTGTCTAAGCATTCTTGCAGGATTTGGTTTTGACGAGTGGATTCGTATATCAAGGAATAGGATACTTGTTATTGTTGTTAGCTTTTTGGTTTTATTTGGTTTGCTTTGGGTTACTTCAGATCTGGCGTCACATAAAGCCATTCTTCTTCAAGCGTTGATCTTAGTTACTGGAGCAACACTTATTGTCTCGGGGAATTTGTATAAAAAATACAGTTTCTACATAGCGTGTTTGCTACTTGGAATTCTTCTTTTGGACTTATTTCGTGCATTTCATAAATTTAATCCGTTTATTCCACAGTCTCTCGTATATCCAACCGCGCCAGTCATAACTTTCTTACAAAATCAAAAAGATCATAGTCGAGTTTGGGGGTACCATGCAGGCGCAATGGAAGCCAACTTTGCAACACAAGTTAATTTGTTGTCGACGGATGGGTATGATCCACTATACGCAAGACGCTACGGGGAATTTTTGGGCGCATCTAAAGACGGAGTATTACTGCATAAATTCTCAACAACTACGCGTTCTGATGCAGTAATTAGCCAGGAAAAATCTTTACCAGAGAATCCATTTAGATTAAAAATTCTAGATGTTCTCGGGGTAAAATATATTTTAGATGCCAAACAAAACAGAAGTTCACAGATAGACTTTCCGCCATATCGCTTCCAAAGGGTATATGAAGATGACTATTGGAATATATATAAAAACCTACAGTCGTTACCATATGCATTTCTTACCGCAGATTATGGAGTATTTACATCTGGGAAAGAATTTGAGACTAAATTTTTTGACCGCAATGCTCCCATAGATAGAGTTTTACTAGAGGAGGAGCTAGGCTCAAAGCTTGCCAATGACCCAGTTGCGGTGATTAAGACTGTGCAACTTGATTTCAATCGTATTAGTTTGATTACCTCGGCGAAAACGAATCAACTATTATTTATTTCCAACAGCTTCTCTTCAGGATGGCAAGCAATAATAGATAATGAGATCAGTCCAATCCTTAGGGCAAACTATGCATTTCAAGCACTCGAGGTTCCATCTGGAAAGCACTCGATTAAACTTACTTACCGCCCGTGGTCGTTTGTTGTGGGAGCGTATGTTTCCATTTTGAGCTTACTTTGCTTTATACTATATTTGGGTATTCAGCGTAGAAAATCCATATGATTTTTAAAAAACCACTATTTTTATTTTTGTTAATTCTTGGAATAGCAATATTCCTGCGGACATACATGGTTACCCAAATTCCTCCTGGTGTCAACCGAGATGAGGCTTCGATTGGATATACTGCATACTCACTTCTGCTAACTGGTAAGGATGAATATGCGAGACCATATCCTATCTCATTTCAATCATTTGGCGATTGGAAGTTGCCATTATATATCTATGCCACAGTTCCCGCGGTGTACTTTTTTGGATTAAATGAATTTGCAGTTAGAATAGTCTCAGTCTTGGTTGGAATAGGAACTGTCGCTCTAACCTATTTCCTGGTGCTTGAATTATTCAAAAAAAGATCACTGGCGCTGATTACTATGTTTTTGTTGGCAGTTGCACCATGGCACATACACTTTTCTCGCGTGGAGTCAGAATCAAACACTGCAGCATTTCTGATAACTGGGGCAATTTTATTATTCTTGAAAGGATTTAATGGAAGAACATATTTATTTATTCCAAGCTGGGCATTGCTAGCTCTTACTTATTATACTTATGCTGGAAATTATATTTTTACTACTCTCCTTGTGTGCGTACTCTTTCTTATATATAGGTCAAGAATCCGTAGAGATAAATATGTTTATATAGGGTTATTTTTATTTGTCATCTTGTCGGCTTTTATATTCGCCAATACGATGTTCCATGCTAATAGGACAAAGCTCTCTGGTATTAGTATATTTAGCGATCAATCAATCATAAGTGAGCGAATTAATGTTCCTCGTAGCGAACATGCAAATAAAATATTTTTTACCAAACTCATTCACAATAAAGTTGTCTTTGCAGCAGGGAAAATTGCTGAAAATTATCTATCTTCTTTCTCTCCGCAATTTTTATTTACCAAGGGAGGAGATAATAATGCTCATAATATACCTAACTTTGGTAATATGTATCTTGTAGAGGCACCATTTTTATTTCTTGGTTTTACTTATCTGTTGTTTCAAAAAAAAACAAAGGAAGGCTGGCTTGTTTTGCTTTGGTTTTTGATCGCTCCCATCGCGTCTAGCATTACAAAAGATGCACCACACTCCAGTAGGATGTTTGCTATTTTTCCCATACTACCTCTTGTTGTTGCTCTAGGCATAGAGAGTGCATTTAGTTTCATATCGAGAAAGTATTCGGTAGTACTTATGGTGTCACTCATTGTAATTTTTTCCTTGAATATTTTTATTTATTTAGATTGTTATTTTGTACATTTTCCTATAAATGATGGAAACAGTTGGGGTATCGGATATCAAAAGCTTAACCAATTTCTCTCATTAGAGGATAAAAAAAACAAGAATGTGGTCATTACTCATTCGGAATATTCTCCCTATATTTATCTTCTTTTTTATTCAAAATATGACCCAAAAAAATATCAAGAAAATGCACTACGTTATCCGCTGACACAAGATGGATTCTCGCATGTAAAAAGTTTTGATCGATTTGAGTTTCGTGACATACAGTGGGAGAAAGATTTTGCAACAAAACAAGAGAGCGACGCCTTTTATCTGCCCCATGCAAGCGCTTCTGCAAATACATATTATGATGAATTTGAATATAGAGATATAGATTGGAGGAAAGACTATATGGGGAAAAA
>SIBS01000004.1 GCA_009695045.1 Candidatus Levyibacteriota bacterium
CCATAAGTAATTCAAAGCTTTTTAGACTTCAAGAAATCCTAGAACAAATTCTGTCTAAGAATAATTTCTATTTATAGAATAAAACTATTTTTCTTATTGATTATTATAACCATTATTAAGTATAGTTATATATGTAATTATATTTATAATCTAATTAATTTATGAAATACATTTTTATCACATATAGTGGACTATCATTACCCATAGCATATAAATTACAACAGGAAAAAAATGAAGTCATTGTTGGACAAATAGAAAATATCAAAGACTATGTTATGGAAGACGAATCAGAAAAAGCGATCGAAATAGATTTCAATAAAAAAAGGCGACTTGACTTATTTAAGGGAATGCTAGATATTCGACCAGCAGATCAAGTCATAGAGCAACTTCGTCGTTCAAAAAATCTCAAAGATTATTTTCTTTTTTTTGAAGAAAACAATCTCTATAGATGGGCGGATAAGGTAAGAGACTTAGATTGTCAGGGAAATTTTCCCACCAAAGAAGATTATTTATTTGAAATAGACAGAGATAATGCAAAAAAATTTGTTAGGAAGTATTATCCAAAATTATATACCCCGGAAATCAAGGAGTTTGACTCCATCAGGGATGGCATAGAATTTCTAAAAACAGCAAAGGATATCTGGGTTCTAAAAGGACGCGATGATAGCGCGGCGACATTCGTTGCAGATGTTGACTCCGCAGAGCTGGCAAACGCGCAAGTAATTGATTGGCTAGAAAATTTTCCATTAAAGTATGAGAAGCTTGGTTTTATTTTAGAATTATTTATTCCTTCCGTAATTGAACTTACCCCAGAAATTATGTTTTATGATGGAACTCCTTTATTTACTACTGTCGGTATTGAAAATAAATCATTTGGAAGTGGAAATTTATCAGTACAAACAGGATGCGCAGAAGATCTAGTTTTCCCAACAGAAATGGAAGATCGCATTAATAAAATATCATTTCCACCTGTAATTTATGAGATGGCAAAAGAACACAAAGGATTATTTATATGGGACGCATCATTACTTATAAATAAAAAGGATGGGAAGATATATTTTGGAGAATTTTGCTCTAATCGTCCTGGATATAATTCTTTTTTTACAGAACTTTCTCAAGCAAAATCAGTTCATGATTTTTTTGAAGGAGTAGTCCAAAGAGAGGCACCATTAAAGCCTGGGACAGTAGGGACATCTCTTAGACTTTTTAATATGAATAGAGATGAGGATAGCGAACAAATTTCTGATGGAATCACAGTTGATTTCAAGCCAGAAATAGAAAAAGATTTGTGGCTATGGGATGTAAAAAAGAATGGCGGAAATAGATTAGCGACAGCAGGTACGGATTGGAATCTAGCAGTTCTAACTGGAGCAGGTAAGTCCATAGATGAAGCCGTAACAAAGCTCTATGAAAACGTTGATGGCTTCTCTTTTGTTGGCTCTTATTATCGATCGCAGGATGATTTTATTTCCCAAGATTATCATAATTCTATTATAAATCGGCTCAATTATGGTCTAGAGCGAGGTTTATACAGGTTACCATTTGACGTTCGGGTTGGCGAACTTGATATTGATTACTAAAATATAAATATGCCTAATACGCATACTATAGGATATATACTCTCCCTCTCTTAAGTGATATAATAAGAAATCAAATATATGAAAAGCAACAGATTATTAGATCTAAAAAATTTGAAATTTGAAGTTCGTGACGTAATGCGCTACGACGATGTTGGTGATTATTTCGATAACAAGATAATTGCTTATGATTTCAAAGATGATATCATTACAAATGCTATATTTCTTCATGAATTTATTGAATATATGCTTATAAAATCCTCTGGTATCGACGCATCACTCATTGATAGATTTGATACTGATGATGATGCCCCAGAAATGCACCCAAGAGAATATGAGCTTTATGAAAAATTTCACGATATGTCAAATCGAGTAGAGCGTCAATTTATAGAAAATCTTGGATTAAATTGGGATGATTATGACAAAACCATCAATACAAAAAAAATAAAAACTGCCATAAAGCTCATCACAGAAGAACTTCATAAGGAACACCCAGATGAAGTAAAAATTCAACATTCACGAGAGGTGGTGCGAGAATCTTCAAACAGCTTACCTAATGACGAACAAAAAAATAAAAATTCCAAAAATAAAGTCTAATTATTTGAAATAAGAATGTGTATCCTAGACTGATCGAGAATTACTTGCCCCTTTAACTGTGTTTTAATCTGTACTTGATATAATTTATTTCCACTATCTAAAATTATTTGCCGTGAAAATAAAAGTTTAAATGGTTCAGTCGTAGACATATCTGAAAACCATACTGGATGTTTATCTGTTGAATTATAAAGCCTTACATAAACTATTTGACTTGAACTAGGAACACGAATCGATGCTTCAAAAATAATACTTTTTATGTTCTTATATCTATCAGTATCCACATAGGCACTAGCGCCAACGATATTTTCCCAATCATCGCTTGCACTAATTCCTGTACCAAGTGGGACAAAGAATTCAGAAACTAAATTAGTAAAGGAAGGGTTATCTAGGCTTGAAGTATCTGTAATTTTTGTTATAGAAGTAACAAAATCTCTTATGTCCTTCATGCAGTCTGTTTTACATATCTCATTAAGCTTAACTTTATCAGGCTTTTGGGTGATAGGCAAAGAAGGCGTAGGCAAAGTTTTATTGATATTAGTAGTTGAAATAAATCTATTTTTAAAAATTAAAACGTCTAATATGAAAAGATTTGCAGCTATTAGAATAATAAATAAACGGGTTAATAAAGTTTCTAAAGTATGCCGCATAATTTGAAATATATCTTTTTATTATTTATCAAAAATTTATTTTAATAAACAAATCTATTATAACAATTAAAAATTATATAATTCTATTCCAATTTTATACAAAAATATGTCAGGCTATTACTGATTCAGATAATAATGCCATCGCGCCACCGAGCAAGATGCCACCAAGCACATCGGATAGCCAATGTTCGCCTAAATAAACTCTACTTAAAAACATACTAGCGTCATATAAAACTATTATAAATAATAATAATATCTTTAGATTCATAGAGATATTCCTTGATTTATAAATATATAATCCAATAATAAGTGTTATAAATATTGCTCTTGCAGAATGACCAGAGGGATAAGAAAAATCTGTACTTACCGTAAATTGAGGAAATTCTACTAATTTTTCTGTTCTAATCATAAATTCTGGCGGTGGACTATGATCTATAAAAGTCTTTCCAAATATCTCAATAAGGTGCAGGATAACATATAAAAAAAGAGCAAAAAAAGATTTCAATTTTTTTCTAATAGCTAATACTACTAGTAATATAAATGTCGCAATTTCAAAACTACCAACAAAGCTAAGAGTAGAAAATGATTTATCAAGTCTTCTACTGATATTGTCCTGCACGCGAACAGTTGTATCGAAATCAATTTGAGTAAAAATATTCTTATGAATTAGATATGAGAATAAAACAAACAAAAATAAAATTAATAATCCAATAAGGAATATGTGCAATCGTCGCAGCATTTAATAATAATATCACTAATTATCAAACAATTCCAATTAATCATATTAATATGATATTTTTATCTAATTAGCCTCAATTATTTTAATTTTCATATATATTTATGGCAAATTACAATCGATAATTCAGTAAGGATTAAAAGTATCAAGGTGATTGATAAAAGAGTATAAAATGTTTTTTAATAATTAAGAATAAATTGACAATAGCAATATTATTTATATCCATTATAAATGGACATTTAATAAAAGTGTCCTATATCACCTCTTCACCAGCCTATGTTGATTCAGCTTTATCTGTAATGATTCTGAAAATCTAGTTACAGCCTCACTATAAGCATAAACTCTAATAAATTCTTCTGATATTATCCATTTTTTCTCTTCTTTATCATATATAGCTGACCTACCTACTCCCCAATTTTTAGAAAATTCATTAAATTTATTATTATAATCAATGATTATTTCTTTCATTAATTCTTTTTTTACCTCATCCTGAATATCAGGATCTATTTTTTTTTCCGAACTAGCCATAATCAAAATTAATTTGTGCTTCATATCCTGAACTATTCTTTTATCTTTTTCACTTAAATAATCATTTTCTATTCTTGAATTAATTAATAACTCCATATCTCGAATTATATTATTCTCTATGATCATGGCTTGAATTTCAGGACTATTGATATCATTGCTACCTGCAAGCTGAATTACTTTTTTAATAAACGAAGGGTATGCACTTTTTTCTTTTAACAATTTCGCTGAATCAATCAATTCAGTTCTTGCATCCTTAATATGCTTTGTGTCTTGTCCCCATAAATCAAGGTAAAACTCTTTATCTGATGGAGAATTTATTCCATTTTGAATAAACGATGACCACTCGGTAGAACTATGCGGAGCAGTTGGATACCAATCAGTTTTATCTCTAATTAATTTTAATCCTATTTTCCCATCAACTACAGAACGATTATATTTTAAATCTCGGGATCCAAAAATTGGCCAACAGCGGAAAATTATAGGTAAATTATCTATGACCATGTATCCCCTAACCTCTTTTATTTTACCATCCTTATTTAGCAATACATGACCATAATCTATAGTATTAAAAAGTTTTATTACTTCAGATTCATGTGTCTATAAATCTAATTTTATAATTGTTTCAAAATTTTTCTCTAGATTGAGTCCTTCTACTGCCATAGACCAAGGATTATATCAGATGATTGATAAAAAGTGTAAATTATCTAATATCTAGATCTTTGAGGAATTTTTTAAATTCTGTTTTTATATCTGGATGCTCTAATGCGAGCTCTACTACAGTTTTCATATATTCTAATTTATTTCCCGTATCATAATAGCGACCATTTTGAATTTCTACTGCATACACTGGAACTCCTTCATTTTGAAGGAGATTGATTGCGTCAACAAGCCAAATTTCTCCACCTTTTCCAGGTTTTAAACTTTTAAGCGCTCTAAAAATCTCAGGAGGGACAATATATGCGCCATGAGTCGCAATATTTGATGGTGCCGAATCTGGATCTGGTTTTTCAACAATTGATTTAATTTTGTAAACATTATTTCTAACTAGCTCTAAATCAGCGATTCCGTACCTCTTGAGATCTTCTTTTTTTTCTATACGAACCCCTGATATAACGATTCCACCAAGTTCTTGATGTACTTCCATCATTTGCGCTAGGCGCGGTGGCTTTGAATATATAAACTCATCTCCCCATAAAACAGCAAAGGGCTCATCTTCTATAATTGGCTCCGCAGCCAAAACAGGTGTGCCATTCCCATAAAGACCTTTTTGTCGAACATAAATAAAATTCGCCATCTCAGAAATCATACGAGTCTGCTCAAGTAGTTCATGCTTATCACCTTGTTCAAGATTTTTTATAAGATCTTGGTTAGGAACATCAAAATGATCTTCAATCGCACGTTTAAGCGCACCAGTAACTATAATTATATCTTTTACCCCTGATGCTACAATCTCTTCAACAACATATTGAATAACTGGCTTATCTACTATTGGAAGCATTTCTTTAGGAAGTGCTTTTGTTTGAGGCAAGAATCGAGTTCCAAATCCAGCTGCTGGTATAACTGCTTTTCTAATTTTTTTCATAAAAAACAATAACCAATAGCAAATATTTATAGTATAGTATTATTTGTATTGGTCTATGAACATTGTACTCGTCATTTACTTGAACTGTCAACACCAATATTATTATAAATAACAAAAGATAATCAAATCTATGCAATGGTATAATTATGCTTATGAATAGAGTAGAACAAGGAATTATTCCAATAAGTCCAGTCACCGATCTAAATTTATTTAATTATTCAAAAGAGGAATTTACTAAAAATATCGGCCAAGTTGAATTTATCAATGAAATTATCAAATTTAAAGAATTATCTACTCAAGCAGATACTGAATTTTATAAACAAATTTTCGATAGACTTAATATTCTAAAAGAAAATGATAAAAAAATTTATTTATTGAGGGATAAAACATTTATTCAGGCTACTTTTGGAGAGGCTTTTTTAATCATAGATAGAGATTTATCCGCATTTTCTATTTCACAAGAAGATAAATTTACTTTTTTTCAAAACTGCCTAAATACTAACAATAAAATATTTGAATTTAGTTCAAAAAAAAGTACCATATCAAATTCTGAAAAAATAAATCAATTTAATAAAAATTTACAAGATGTAAAAAAACCACCGTGGTTTAACGGGAGTGATTTAAAATGGTTTGATTTTCTAAGAAAATATTCAAACTTCTCTATTCTAATTAATTCGGGAAAATCTATTAATATGATAAATCAAGAACATAAAGATAATGGTTTATTTGGTGAAACCAATAGTAAAGCTGAAGATTTGCCAGATTGGCTAATTGAACCTATTAAGGATATTCCAAAAATAGAAGACATAGAAGAGAGAGCAATAGAATTTAAAGAAGAAATTAATTCAATAAATATTGATCTATCTAATAATTATACAGAGATGGATAAAATTATATTAGAAATAAATGAAAAAATATCAAAAAATAATAAATCAATACTTGAAGAGATTGTTTCATTGAGTTTATTGAGAGGGTTTTCAGGAAAATTAATCACAAAATATTTTATAAATTATATTATTAATGAGGTAAGATTATCTTATGAAGAAAATATTAACTTTAAATCAATCACTAAAAAAGATAAAAATCTCAACTTGGACACTTCGTCATCTGAATATCTATATTCTTTACAAAATAAAAAACACAAAGAAGATTTTGCATTATGGCTTGAAAAAGAATTTATTGATTCAAAAACAGGAATATTATCAGTAAAAAATCCATTAAATGATCAGGTTAGTAAATATTTTAATCTATTTCTTGAATATATAACAAATAAAACAGATGATTCTATTTCCTCCGAATGGAAAGAAGTTAAGAATGAATCCAAAGTATTATATAACTTCCTTCAGCACGATGTAAAACCATATCTAGATAATTTAAGTCCTTATGAATTATCGTTTCTTCAAGTATATTTTAATGAGAAAAAGGGTGACTCTTTTGAATCTATTATTTTTATTTTTGCAGAATACATGCTCCAAGGAAATCAAAAAATAAAAGATAAAAAACCAGATAAAAAAATGGATAAATTAGAAACATTCATAAATAAATGGATAAATGATAATTTTGAATACTATTTTGAAGAAATAAATAAATTGACCAAAAATGGATTCATTGAGCAAGCTACTGAATATCCCAAGTCTGAAAATCTAGAATTAATTATTGAAAAACAAGTAGATAAACAGCTAGAAAAACAAAAAATAATTAAATCTATAAATCAGGAAACTCAAAACACGCTGGCAATGACTGAGAAAATTAAAAAATTATCTATAGTCAATTGGAAATTATTTATTACTATCAATCCTAATAATAATAATCAAACAAATCTAACTCATATTAAGGGAGAAAATAAGGAGGAAATGACAAGCTCTCTTCGCGAATACATGGGAATAAACAATACGCCTTCTAGTCTCGATCCTCATATCTATATTGATTCGCTTGAACTAATGCTAAATCATTTAAATAAATCTGACCATTTATTTTCTAGATTAAGAGAGTCTATTAATGGAATAGAATATTTTAAAATAAAAAAAAGACGTATGAGAATTTTTTATTTAATAGACGAAGCCAAAAATGAAATTATTTTCTACCTACATAAAAAAGAAAAGGATGCAAATAAAATATACTCATAAAGAATGGTATTATTGATATTTAACAATATAAATTATTATATTTTTATATAAAATTAACCGTATATAAAATCTTTCATCTCATTATATGCACTAATCTATCCAATCAGCAGTAAAGCATTACTCAAGCGGACTCTTTACATACGATTTTGAATCTGATAGAATTAATCCTACAGTTTCGTATCTAATAACTTAATTATCTTAATAATATATTTAGATATTATAAATTTTTTGTATGGGGTCTATTATCACCTTTCTAAAAGAGACTAGAGATGAATTACTAAAAGTAATTTGGCCAATGCAAAAAGAAGTAATACGATTAACTACGCTGGTGATAATAATAAGTCTTATGGTTGGAGTATTTATCGGTGGGATAGATATTTTGTTTACCAAACTATTAGCATTTTTAATTAAATAATATGGATGATCAAAATCAACAAGAAGGAATAGAAAAACAATTAGTTAATGAGACTAATGAATCAATTGCTGAAGAAATAATTCCCGTGGAAGAAGATAATTCCTCAGTCAGTACAATTAGTACCAGTGACGAATCCAGCCAGCATAACGTATCTAATTCTAACAGCGCAACTGATAATGATACAGAAAAAGTAATGGAAAATATCTCAGTGACACCGTTATCGCCTCCAGTAGATAAAGGTAAATGGTATATTGTCCATACATATTCTGGACATGAAGACAAAATTGCCAAAACTCTCAAGCAGAGAATCGAAACAATGGGATTTGAAGATAGGATACATGACATCATTGTCCCAACCAGAAATACAATTAAAGTATCTAAGGGAAAAAAAGAAAGCATAAATGAAAGAATATTCCCCGGCTATGTTTTAGTAAGGATGGAGCTAAATGATGAAACATGGCTTCTTGTAAGAACTACACCAGGGGTCACTGCTTTTATTGGTGCAGGCAATAAGCCAACACCTATTTCAGAAAAAGAAGTTGAAGCTATTAAGAAATTTATGAATATGGAAGAGCCACTTTATAAAACTTCCTTTTCATCGGGCGAAGCAGTTAAGATTATAGATGGACCTTTCTCTGATTTTCTTGGAACAATTGATGAAATCGATGATGCAAGAGGAAAAGTAAAGGTTCTCGTGTCTATATTTGGTAGAGAAACCCCAGTAGAACTTGACTTACTTCAGGTTGCAAAACTATAATCTAAATTATGGCTAAAAAAATAAAAACTTTTATTAAACTTACAATTGCTGCTGGAGCCGCAACGCCTGCCCCACCAGTTGGACCAGCACTAGGTCAACACGGACTTCCAATTATGGAATTCGTAAAGTCATTTAATGATAAAACAGCAGATCAAAAAGGAACAGTTATTCCAGTAGTTATAACTGTCTATGATGATCGAACATTCTCATTTATAACAAAGAAGCCACCTGTTGCAGAGATGATTAAAAAAGCCCTGAGCAGAGATAAAGGCTCGCAAAAACCAGGCAAAGAATCAGCTGGAAAGATTACCATGGATCAAGCAAGAAAAATTGCTGAAGCAAAATTAGAAGACTTAAATACAGATGACATAGAGATGGGTGCAAGAATTGTTATGGGAACAGCACGATCAATGGGTATTCAAGTTGATAAATAAATTATAATTTTTATAAAATAAGGATTTTATGGGTAAAATAAGAATAAAAACAGAAGGAGATGAAGCAAAAAGTAATAAAATAAAGAAACTTAAAAAAGTTAATTCTTTCTCAGGTGATAAAAATGAAATAAATCAAAAAGTTGAAGCCTCTATAGATAATGAGATTAATATAGTTGCTTCATCAAGTAAAACAGAGATAAAAGATAAGAATAAAATCTCAACATATAAAGAAAAGCTTAGTAAAAACCAAAGTCTTCGCTCTAAAAAATATCAAGATATTGCTGGAAAAGTAGATAGGAAAAAGACTTATTCTCTTGATGAAGCGCTAGTTCTTCTTCCAGAACTACAAATAACAAAATTTGATGAATCAGTTGAGCTACATATCAATACCACTGAATCAGGATTATCTGGAAATATACAACTTCCACATGGAACTGGTAAAAAAATACGAGTTGCAATTGCTGATGAGAAAACTATAGCAGAAATTGAAAATGGTAAAATTGACTTCGATATACTACTTGCAGAGCCAGAAATGATGCCAAAACTAGCGAAGATTGCAAAATATCTTGGACCAAGAGGACTTATGCCAAATCCAAAAAATGGCACTGTTACACAAAATATTCAAGAATCAGCAAAAAAATATGAACTAGGACAAGTAAGTTATAAAACAGAATCAAAAACACCACTACTTCATCTTCTAGTTGGAAAGGTTTCTTTTGGTAAGGAGAAGCTTACCGAAAATATCAAAATTGCCGTACAAACAGTCCAACCAAAATATATGCAAAAAATTATTATCAAATCAACAATGAGCCCAGGTATAAGAATAGAAATCTCTTCAATATAAAATCTATCCCCCTACCTACCTTACGATATATACTCTAGCTACTAACTAGCCTAAAAATAAATCGTAATCAAACTATTGCTTCTTCTTTATTTATATATAATAATTATAATGCTATAAATAATCAGTCTATATATATAAACAAAAAAAATAAAGATAAATCTCTTAAATTAATAGACTTATTAAAAGTCATTTTTTATGTAGTAATTATTGTAATTATCATCATTGGAATTAATCAGACAAATTTAATTTTTAATAAAAAAAGATTATTACTTAGTAAGCCAATCAGACCTGCAATTATTAATCAAGAAGATATCTTGAAAAAAACTGCAGAATCCATAAAGGAAGATAATAATAATGAGATATCGTTGCTTCTTAATCTTGCAAAATTACAAAAAAATCCAGATGAACAATATGCATTTTATGTTAAGACATATGAAAAACTTATAATTCTCTATGAAAAAACAAAAGATGAAAAAATAAATCTTGAACTAAAACAACTCAGGGACTATATGAAAAAATCACTCAACAGCGCTCAAATTAAAAAAGAAGAGAGATCTATCGTAGCTATCTGGATAAATGATTTAGAAAATAATAAAGAAATGCCACTTATACCAAATAAAGAATCCTATGTTGACTTCTCTTTTAATTCAAATAATACTCATAAATTGAGCATGGAGACATACTATACGGATGGCACATTAAGGAATTCATTGATCACTTTATTACCTAAATAACATCAATAAATATGTCAAGAAAAATAAACCTAATCAATACAAATTTGACAATATATATAATAATAGCCTCACTCTTGCTTGGAGTAATAATCACTGCATATCTTAATCAGCAAAAACAACAAGGAGAAACTAGAGCTAATATTGATCAGGATAAAAGTATAGACATAACCGATTACAATGATAATCTACTTAAAAAAGTTGGAGAAGATACCTATCAACTCAACTCCAATACGGTGAGGATACGCATAAAAACTCCTTGAAGGCTTAATCTTTATACGGAAAAAGCCAATTAACCAAGAAACACTACTATCTTCAAATTTACAAATATATCTGTTAATTTCTTATAAAAATTAAAAAAATAAAATCAAAAAATAATAAACATTATTTATGATTTCTAGCTTCATTTTCACATATTCATAAACTATAAGATATATTATTTTTATCCCCAACTTATCCACAGAACATCTTATAGTTCGGCCTATTTTTTTATTTTTATCTTATTATAAGACATACATTATAAAAATCAGTAAGAAAGGTTGTCAATTATCAATAATGCTATTGATTATTGATTTATAAATCTTTCCGTGTTATACTACATTCAATCCAGAGACAGTAGGCGTCTTAATTAGACTTAAATTAGCCTGCCGAGGAGTAAAAAGTACTAGAAAATTAGCATTGTATATACTAAGGCTAATAAAATAAGTATCTAAAACTCCTCAGGAAAGAGGAGTTTTTTTATGGCAACAAAGCAAGCAAAAAAATCAATAACAAAGATAACCAAGGCAAAAGTAGTTGCACATTTATTTGAAAAAGTAAAAAAATCAACTGCTATGATTTTGACCAACTACCAAGGAATGACTCATATTCAAATAGAGGATTTGAAGCGTATCCTTAAAAAATTTGATTCAGATCTAACTATCACCAAGAATACCCTTCTTCTTCGAGCACTTAAAGAAAGCAAGATAGATGCACCAGTGGAAATGTTTAACCAACCTACTGCTACCATTTTTACGTATAATGAGCCCTCTACTGCGCTTAAAGAATTAAGTAAATTTATAAAAATACTCAAGATGCCAATTATAAAATTTGGCGTATTTGATGGAAAATTTCTTTCAGGGAATGAAGTAGTAAGACTCGCAATGCTTCCATCAAGAGAAGTATTATTATCACAATTAGTTGGTGGCCTAAAATCCCCCATCTATGGATTACACAGAGCACTTAATTGGAATTTACAGAAATTTGTAATGACATTAAAAGCAATTGAAGCAAAAAAAGTTTAAGATGAAAGGTGGTGAGTATAATGGCAAAAATTTCTAAAGATGAATTGATTCAAGCAGTAGAAGAAATGTCCGTTCTGGAACTCGCAGAATTAGTCAAGGCACTTGAAGATAAATTTGGAGTAAGCGCACAAGCTATGGTTGCAGCACCAACAAATGGAGCAGCTCAAGCAAGTGATGCAGAACCAAAAGAAGAACAAACCAGCTTCAATGTGATAATCGCAGTTACAGGCGCCAACAAAATAGGCGTTATTAAAGCACTTCGAGAGTTAGTTCCAACACTTGGTCTTAAGGAGGCAAAAGATTTAGTTGATGCTGCGCCAAAGGAAGTAATGACAGCAGTCAACAAAAAAACAGCAGATGAAGCAAAAGAAAAACTTACGGCTGCAGGTGCAACTATTGAACTTAAGTAATTTTTTAAATAACTGCTATCTAAAAATTATATCTTGACTCTGCTAAGCAATCATTGTCATTGAAATTAGATACCATGAGAGTAGAATAACAATAATGATCATCCAAATGGACGGTCATTATTGTTTTTTTTAGTTTAGGATAAAATTTATTACATTGGCCTTAATAATAAGGCTTGGAAGAAAAAAATAATATTACCCATTGACAAGAATATGCTAGTTTGTTACCTTATAGAAGACTTATATATACTCTTATGCCTATCGTTAATCAAAATATATCAATCAACAACCTTCCAGATCTATTAACCGTCCGAGAGGTAGCACAGGTTCTTCGAGTATCTCCCCTTACTATCAAAAGATGGGGCAAGAGAGGAAAATTGCCAGCAATTAGAATTAATTCCCGAGGAGACAGGAGATATAAAAAAGAAGCAGTACTTTGGCTACTTGGAATCCAACAAAAAATTTAAATCTAAAATATTAAGCAATCCCGATAATAATATATTATTAATCTATATTTATTATTTTCCCCACAAAAGAAACATCCACATATTCAAGCATAAAAATACTAATATTTTAACTATGTGGATGATATTCCGCTTGATGGCTTATTCGAATTAACCACTCATTTGGATTATCAAGATGTGTCTTAATAAAATTAACCGTCTCTTTTGTATCTTGTGTATTTACAAAAATCCCCGTACCTACCTCTAATCCACCCATAATCTTCTTACGAGGTATTAAACGAAAATACCAATTATCTCCAGGATAAATATAAAAGTTACAAGGAAAAACACCTTCATACCTAATAAGGTATATCTGGAATAAACGAGAGACAATGCTTGCGAAATCCTTCATTTCAATGTCATTCACTTCGCCAAAACTATTGTGAGATCTTTTTGGCGTTATCCAGACTTCATCTGGCCATTGAGATTTTTGAGGACAAAATAAAACAAAATTTGAATTCTCAAATGCAATTTGCGAGGCTATTAAGTCACTTTTTTGAAGCGTTGGGGTATTTATAGAAACATCGTACGGAAGAATCACGATTTGAGAATGAGGATGCAAAATGCTTTCACCACCATCTTTTTCTCTATTATGAAATATATATACTCTCCCCTTCTTCTCGTGAGTGATATATCGCTGACGAAATGCAATAAAAATATCCTTAACTAAATCTATTGGTAATGATTCAAAACTTTTATAATGACTCTCTGAATGAATTACCACTTCATGAATTGTAGCAAATGGAAACTTATTGCTCAGGATACGAACTTCTCCATTTATGTAAAGTGGATCTTCATGAAGATTTTTTACGCAAAATGGGCAATTAGCATCCATTTTGGAGCTTATACTTTTTACAGAATCTGAGTTCGGACGATTTGCTCGCCTAGGCGCTGAAATGACCCATTGTCGAGCATCTGAATTATGTAAAAAACGAAAATCAGCCATATATAAATATATTAAATAAAGTATAAGTTAAAATCTATAAAATTGAAAGAATATATATCCTTATCTCAATATCCACAATCTATTTTAAATATATAAAGTCTTAAGATATTGATTCGGTACTTGAAGTATTATAGTATTTGTTAACACTGAATATAATTCAAAAACTTCTATTGAGGATAGATATATCTATCAATTACCTTATTCAATAGATTACTCTATTCAAATTTATATCTCACCAACAAAAATACCACCAAATCCCGATATCGTTTTCGATAATAAATAAAGATTCTATGTAGATAAAAATAGCCACTTAACATCAAATAACAATTTTCCTTACTGTTCTCTGCTCCTCAATAAAAGTTATAAATCCAATTTTCTCCAAAACAAAAAATGTCAGCCAAAACAAAGAATATATTAGTAAGTTAACTAAGGACGTTATGGACTGAAAAGTGATAAAAAAAAGTAAAGCCAAAATTATTGGCACAAAACCAATAAAGGGCTTTATTATATCTTGTATCTGTCCTCTTATCGTTTTTTTAATCGAATCTCTTATGAAATTCTGTTGAGATTCTGAGTTTATTTTAAGCAAAGATTGCGAATCATTACTTTGCTTAATTAATTGATTTATATTAGGTGATAATTCTATAACTGTTTCTATAATAGAATCAGGAATTTGAAATCCATTCTTCATAAGAACATTATTAATTGAAAAGTAATAAGATACAGCAATCACAAAAATTAATAATCCAGATAGATATTTAACAATTGGACTAAAAATTGAAGCAGGGGAAAAGTTAAGATAGTTTTTCATTACATTTTCCACTGAAATATAAATAATAAATAATATTACCAATATTCCAATGGCAAATACCAATCCAGATAACTGATATCCAAAAAAAATAATTGCCAAAATAAAAAGTGCTACTCCAATTGGAATAATCAGCTTTAATTCCATTGCCAGAGTTGAAAATAAAATAAATAAAAAGGAAAAAAGAGAAATAAGAATTGAGATATTTATCATGTCAATATATACCTGTGAAGATAAAGAAAAAATAAAATCGTATGTATTAAAAAGATATGATAATTTATGGCATAAGAATGCAAAGGCAACTAATAAAAAAGGTGCGAAAGTTAATTTTTTTAAATATTTAATCATTTTGTTAATTAATCAAGATTTATATTATAAATCTATAAATTTCCGTAAGCATATTTATCTCTTTTATCTAAAGTTCACCAAGTAAGAAAATCAAAAAACTATATTCAATTATTTACTTGCACATATAAGTTCTTCATATATTTTTTCATAATTTTCAACCATTACATCCACGCTAAAATGATCCTCAACACGTTTTCTACACTGAGATGGTAATATACTAGGAATCTTTTCTAAAGCTCTTGCAAGACCATCTACGCCCTCTTCTACATCAACTACAAAGCCCGTCTCGCCATCTTTAACTACTTCTATAACTGCTCCCTTGTTAAATCCTATTACAGGCGTTCCACAACTCATCGACTCCGCCATTACCAATCCAAATGGTTCTTCTTGATTCACGGTCATTAGAAGTGCTTTTGCATTTTGCATATAATTAACTACGTCTTCTTTGGAAAGTGACTGTTGTGAAACTTTTTTACTTACCCATTCAATCGTATTAGATAAATATGGTTCTACTTCTTTAGCAAATGCCTCATTATCTAATACATCCCCTATCATTTTTAAAGGAGTTCCTGTTTTTTGTGCGAGTTGAATAGCCCACCCTACTCCCTTTGGATCAATATACGTACCATCTTCATTTTTAGAACCATTTATCCTACCAATCCATAATAAATAATCCCCCTTCTTTTCTTTAAATTGATAAACAGATGTATCTATACCATTGTATACAACAGCGTGAACAGATGTTTTTTTTAGAAGATTTCTATATGCTTTTGAAAGCGCAATAAAATGTGAATTATGAAATAAACCCATAGCATCATCAAGATAATCTGCCGCAACAGCATGTAAAGTTGTGACCAGCGGAATATCAAGTTGCTCATCAACGATATGAGGAAAAATATCAGGATATGTATGATTATGTATTATGTCAAAATCTTTCTGTAAAGATAGCATAATTTTTGCCTGTTGAATAAGAGTTGCAGTTTCTCGAATAAATGGATTCTCAACAGGTGGCAAATCAACCCATCCAGATGGAATAATAGAAATTATTTTAACTCCTTCAATTATGCTGTCGCCTGTTCCAAGCAATGACACCTCATGTCCTCGACTAACCAATCCTCTTGCAAGCTGGTAAATTATCCTAGATCGAGATGCGAATTCATTTTCAGCAACCTTACGCTTAAGAGTTGATAAAATAAGTATTTTCATCTTTTAAGAATAAAGAATCAGCAAGAAAGAATCAAGAAGATAAAAATTAATAATTCCATCTAAAAAATAAAGACGCATAGATTAATATTATTGCACTATTAAATTAATATCCGATATTTTTTTTCCTAATAGCTTCAATTTTTGACATTAACCGATTTAAATAAGTGGGGATGGAGGGTTCATCAGGTTCATTATTGGGAAATATCTGAAATCCATCATTGGATTCATTAGTGTTTTCTGGCATTACAGCTGGCTTCCCTTCTATCAATTCTCTTTCATTACTAATTAATCTCTTAAGTAAGAGATTACAGTCATAATTATTATATAAATTAGTTGGGAAATTTTTCTCAAACCAGTTAGATTTAAATAATCTATTCCAGTAATACTCAGGATGAGACGATCCTCTCTTAAAAGAATAGTTTGCAAATCCTATGTGTTCGAACGACTGCATCTCTAACTCAATACCGGAAATTCTTACCAAAAATTTTATCATTTGTATATCTTTTGAGCTACCAAGATTATCACCTTCAAAATTATTATTTCCTATTGAATCTTTAATATCATATATTTTGACATCAGATCCTACCTCATCAGAAGCCAAACAAAGCTGATCAATAAATAAAAGTAGATCTTTTTTATCATTAGCAACAACTCTTACGCCAATTGTATCCTTAGTATAACTACCTGAATCACCTCCGTTATTCTTCCGTTCAGATTTAACTCTTCTGTCATGAGGTGTTTTTAATCTATTTGATATATATACGTCAATAATCCTACCCTTTTCAGGACCTTCTTTAACACTAAACTTACGCCTGCTAACCACTACCAATTTCTGATCTATGGGAAGATTATCATAGATATAATCTGCTTCCTCAAAGCTAAGCTCCATAACTTCAACTCCCAAACACTCAAATTCATTTTTAATATCATGTGTACTTAGAAAATAAACATTTTGATTAATTTCCGATTTTCCCTCTATCCATAGATATTCATTAAGAATATTTGTAAATTTAATCATCTCTTCACGTTTTTTAATTAAAAGTGGGTCTCTCTCAATTATAGCAGCATCTTCCATGTGTCCTAATTTTCTCATAGCTTCAAAATTGTATTTATTTGAAACTTCGGGATTAAAAGCAATAGATAAAAGGTCTACGGGATGACTGGCTAACTCTATCTCATTTGCCATTTCAAACATTCCAGATATAAATTTTGGCATTTTCTCCATAGGAACCACAATGCTCTGATTAGATCCTTCAGCATATCTTTCAAAAGTAGAAGTAATTTCAGTTATGGGAATATTGTAGTTTTTTGCAATTCTTTCATTAGCATTATCATATATTGATTTTCTAAAATCTTCGTCATTGTTAAATTCTTGGAGCCAATCACTCAATCCACGTCGACTCTCTAATCCAATTAGTTTTAGTACTCTTTTTTTTTGTAGATTAAATTCGATTCTCTCTCCTGAGGTCAAAGACTTCATCCATTTTCGAATTATCCCATAATTATGCATTGAGATTATATTTTCTCCTTGATCATTTTCTGTGACTTTATTCTTATCTTGAATAGAATCTAAATTTAGACTAAAAAATTCCTGCTCTTTATTCATGTTGGGTATTATATATAATAATAAATAAATTCTCTAGTCAAAAACGTTCTCTCACAATAAGAAGATTAATTTCGAAATTATTATTTCAAGATTAAAAGACTTATATGTATATATCAATACCTATATTAATAGTCATTATATATATCGTACTATTTCAAGACTGGAGCCTTTTTTTCATTGAACGTTCATAAAGATGATAGAATTTTGCTGCAATTCTCTCCCAACTAAAACGATTCAATACGCTTCTGTACGCATTGTCACCCATTCTCTTTCGCAATTCATCATCGCTTAGAAGAATGTTTACTTTCTCAACAATCGTACTCGCACTCTTTGCTCTCACGAGAAACCCGTTCTCGCCATCATTCACGATTGTAGTTACTCCTCCCTTTCTCGTTACGATAACCGGTGTCTTATTCGACATTGCCTCTAGGATAACCATTCCAAGTGGCTCAGCCCATACTGATGGAGCCACATATACATCTGCTCTGAGATAAAAATCATTAATCTCACCTAATCGCTGAGAAAAATATCCAAGCATATGCACGTTTTCTAATTTGTATTTTAAAATAAGAGTCTCCAGGTATCCCCTTTCTGGACCATCACCTAAGATTACTATCTCAGCCTTAATCCCTCGAGCAGCTTTAATAAGGTACTCCACCCCTTTATGTTGGGTCAATCTACCTGTAAATAAAACCATTCGCGAATATTTGAATTTATATTTTTTATCAATCCATGATACGTCCTTTTTGAAATCAATCCCATTACTAACTCCACCAGGTATAACTCTAGTCTTTTTTGCCAAATCATTTCCAAACATCTGTAAATACCATTGACGCGTAAAGTTACTGTTTGCAGTTATAAACTTTGCTCTCTCTGATGCCTGACGCGTGGGCCCCACCCATCTATTATCCTCTTTAAAATAATACAAATCACTACCATGTGTAGTTATTCCATAAGGAATTTTATAGAAAATATCTAAATTTCTCATTACGGCAGGCAGAAAAGCAGTATGAAAAACATGAATAACATCTGGCCTAAATTGCTCAATCGCCTTACTACACCTTAATAGATAATAATTATAAACTGAGATAAACTCTTGAGACGTGAATTTAGAGTATTTTTTTATATCTTTTAGCTCAGGGTTTCCTACAAAAACACCCATCTGTGGAGGCTTAAGCCTAAACATCCTTGCATCCTTAAACATTCTACTCTCAGGCGCAACAATACCAGCCTTGAAATCAGGAAACTGAGCATTCATTTGTATAATAAGACTACGAAGCCATGTCCCTGACCCATTACCCCACAATGGAAACATATAGATATAAAGTACTTTCATGGTTTGTAGATATTAAGCGAATCTTAATTCTTGCGCTCCATTGTAAACCATTCTTTCAAAATTAGCCACAAGAAGATTATAATCTTCCACTGCCTTTTAGCTCGCCAAGGCTGAATCATCAGGCGAAATAACCATTCCATGCCTATTTTACGAATAATTAATGGTGCCCTAGCTACGTTACCACTTATATAATCAAATGATCCACCAACCGCCATCATCACCCTAACTGATAGATGCGGAAGATTTTTGACTATCCATTCTTCTTGTTTTGGAAAACCAAATGCTACGAATAAGATATCTATTGATCCTGATGATCCATAATTTTTCTCAACTAATAATTTACTATTAACTCTATTTAAATCTTGACTTTTGTTTTGAATTTTTATCGCCTGATTACGCATGCCAATATATTCACCAGTCTTAAATCCATCTCCTCCCCACTCCTGAGCTACAAAAACTATTCTAAGATTAGGGTAGTTATGAAGTAAGCGCTTCGCCGTCATCTCTGCTATTCCTGGTCCTCCACCCAATAAGCCTACCGTGATAGGCTTTTCGGATACCTCGCTACACAATTTTTCCATGAAATTAACCCCAGTAACCCTCTCTTTAAAGGGTTTTCCCAAAAATATGCCCGAAAGAAATACACCAACCCCGTCACACAATGAAATTCGTGCCTGATTGAGTATTTCCTTAAACGACTTATCATTGTTTGCATACACCAAAATTTCAGGATTTGGAGTTACAATATAAAACTTTTCTTGTGTTTTTTCAATTTTATCAATAACATATTCTAGGATATAAGAACAATCTGCATTTGTAATTCCAACTTCTAATAATTTATTTTTTATTATAGACATAATATTATTATAAGATATTTATTGCTATCGTAGACGACGAATATATAAGCTCCTTGAACAAACTAAATACTCTTTTTTTAATCTCATTTATAATTTATTTCGCTAATTACTATGTATTTTTATCTTTTTACTATAAAACCATCAATTATTATATTAATTTTTATTATTTGTGAAAAGTATTGTATTTTTGTGAAAATTTATTAATTATAGGATTAAAAATTATATTATTTATAATAATTTTTATTCATTTATCTACTTACGAGAAATGCTTCTTTTATATAATTCTATATTCTCTAGTGCGACACCAGTTCCCCGAGCAACGCAAAGAAGAGGATCTTCGGCCACGTGACAAGGTACGCCTGTCACCTGCGTCATTAATTTATCAAAGTTTTTTAACGTAGATGTTCCGCCCGACATAACAATACCTTTATCAATAATATCACTAGCGAGCTCAGGAGGAGTTTGCTCTAGGACACCTCTTACTCCTTGAATAATATCCAGAAGCGTTGACCGTATTGCATCATTAATTTGAATCTCATTTAACTCTATCATGCGAGGCATACCAGAAATACTATCTCTTCCCCTAATTTCCATTTTTTTCCATAATGATTCCTTATCCTCATCAGAAAGCTTAATTTTACCCTCATCAGAGATTACTGGCAACGCATTCCCAATCTCCATTTTTATTAATTCTGCGGTTCGCTCTCCAACTAGTAAATTAAATTTCTTCTTTATATAAAGCGCTATTGCCTCATCGACCTTGTTTCCTGCTACTCGAACAGAATTATGAACAACAACTCCACCAAGAGAAATCACAGCACACTCCGTAGATCCTCCTCCAATATCAACTATCATATGACCCGCAGCCTGAGCAATGGGTATCTTAGCTCCAATTGCAGCAGCCAATGGTTCTTCGATAAGATATGCTACCTTTGCCCCAGCAGACATGGTCGCATCTAGAACTGCTCTGCGCTCGACCTGTGTAACTCCCGACGGTATACAAATCATCACTTCCGGCTTGAAAAAACGAGCCCTCCCGCAAGCCTTATCTATAAAATATGAAAGCATAGCTTCGGTAATTGTGTAATCTGCAATTACGCCATCTTTTAGTGGACGCAATGCTACGATGTTTCCAGGCGTTCTGCCAAGCATTTCTTTTGCCTCCCTACCTACAGCTACTACTCGATTCTCTTCAGCTGTTACAGCCACAACGGTAGGCTCATTCAATACTATTCCTTCACCCGCTAAATAAACTAATGTATTAGCAGTTCCAAGATCTATACCTATTCTTTTTGAAAACATATAAAATTATTTTTGTATTATGATTTGAAATATTAATTTTAAATATATCAAAACATAACTTTACTATATCAATTTTTCTAATTAACCTTAGATAAATTTAATTATAAAGTGCCTTTAATCTTCTTGCAATAGTTATTTCTAATAGTATTAATAATGCTCTGAATATAATAATCATATAATTATATAAAATCTGATATAATGAATAGAGATGAATAAGCACCTGCTCTATTCCTTTATTATTGTTGCGTCACTATTTACAATAACTACTTTAGTTTTTATTTACGGAAGAGGTTATAGGTTTAATTTTAATTTAAGCAAGCCAGAGGTAAATGGAACTGGGTTATTCGTAGCTACTAGTGAACCAGATGGTGCGCAAGTTTTTATAAATGGCCACCTTTCTACTGCCACCGACAACACAATTAATTTAATGCCTGGAGATTACGATGTAAAAATATTTAAAGAAGGATATTTTCCTTGGACTAAAAAAATAAAAGTTCAAAAAGAAGTAGTAGCAAAAGCCGAAGCGCTCCTTTTGCCAGTGGCACCAAAATTAGAAAGCATTACTTCGATAGGCATATCTAATCCAGTTATTGATCCATCGATGATAAACATAGGATATACAGTATCTAGTCAATCTGCGCGCAAAAATGGAGTATATGTACTAAATATGACTACTAGATTACTCACGCTGCAAAGTGCATCAACACAAATTGCTGACGACACGATAGATACCTTTTCTTCTTCTTCTATTTTATGGTCTCCAAACGGACAAGAAATTTTAGCAACTACATCAGGTGGGACTATGTATATTCTAGAGAATACTAACTCTACCCAGATTCCAAAAGACGTCAATAATACATTAACCATATTACAAGATACATGGAATACTGAACGAGCCGAAAAAGAACAAGCACGCATGTATGGGCTTAAATTATCACTTAAGAAAATGGTCATGGAGAATTTTCATATTCTTTCATGGTCACCTGACGAGACGAAGATCCTTTATCAAGCATCTTCGTCTGCAGGCCTACCTATAATCATAAGTCCTCGCCTTATTGGCACAAACTCCACGCCCGAAGAACGAAATATAAAACAAAAAAATATATATTTATATGATTTAAAAGAGGATAAAAATTATAAAATTAATGTCCAAGAAGAAGCATTAACCTCGCTAACTTGGCTTCCTGACTCAAAGCATATTCTTTATGTACAAGATAAAAAAATATTTATCGCAGATTACGACAGCACCAATGCAACAACTATCTACGCAGGGCCTTTTATTGGAAAATATGCATTCCCATGGCCAAACGGATCCAAGATAGTTATCTTAACAAATCTTGGAAATCAACAGCTTGCTCCAAATCTCTACACAATTAGCCTAAAATAATATTTAGCCCACGGTATTTAACTTATCATGTCATAATTTCAATTATAACTATTTAGATAGTTTCTATTTCGGCCTCGCAATAACAATAAGCCTTTTCCATGTTGTACCAGGTGGCCAGCAGGTCTGCATGATGAGCGACTCTTCCTTCTTATTCTGACTATTTATAAGATAAGATGTATCTAGGGCCTCAATCACCCTTGAATCAACTACGATATAATTGTGACGGATATTCTCAAAGAAAATGGACACTTCATCTCCAGCAGTCATGTCTTTGAGTAGATAAAATTGCGAATTATATCTGCCTACATTCCAAAAATTATCAGTTGAATGTGCAAATAAATAAATATTTCCCTTCATTCCTGGAAAAATCGACCCCCTTGCATGAGCGATACCTTTTTGCAAGATAGGCAAAAAATCAGCCTCACTTGATGAGTCCACATTCGGAAATATTTTTGTATTTATGCCAATTTTAGGAATAACAATACTAAAATTAGTATCTACTGGAATAAGTATTCTAATGCCTTGATCATTTTTTGGCAATTTTGATGTTGTAATTTTTTTATTTATTTTACCAAACTCTGAAGGAGTATCGATTTCAATAATCTCATATTTAATCCCCTGTAATTTTTCCAGCCTAAAACTAATTTCATAAAAAAGTGTTGGACCAAGAGTAGCAATTATTCCAAATATAGAAAAGATTACCAAAAAATTTCCAATAATTCGCAGGATTATGAACTTAATATTTTTTTTATTAGTCACTCAATAATCCTATTAGGTTTTATGATAAAATACAAATTAGAAGTCCTCGTAGCTCAATGGATTGAGCAGTCCCGTCCTAAGGGAAAGATTGGAGGTTCGACTCCTCCCGAGGACACAGCGATAGGTTAATTAGGTAAGAAATGTATTAGATTATACCTTTTATAATCTATATTTCTATAATCAATATCCTCTTTCTAAGTTAGTCATTGTAATGTCCAGCAATTATTTTATTTGCCATTTCTATTAATTCATTATATCCACCCCATGCCCTAGTATCTCCACGCAAATCTTTGATATGATGGTCATCAAAGCCTAATAATTCTCCCTTATCTTTAGAAATATCAACTCGTTTAATATCATTCTTTTCTTTAAACTCTTTAACAGCTAATGTCGGATCCCCATCATAAAAAATTAAATGCTTTGGCTCCTTTTGAGGATTTTCAATAAAATATTTCTTCCAATATTCTTCTGACAAAACAGTATTTTCTGCTCTTTTCCAATTTGCACCGATTTCTCTAAGTATTTTAAGTGCCCCATCTCTTTTAGAATCTCCAAAACCAATAATGCCATCCCGTTTAAATTTATTAATACCATCAAATTTATCATACAGATAACACGCAATGCTCATTGCGGGACCCTCAATGAGACCGAGTCCAATAATCTCTTTTTTAATAATTTCAATCTTGGTTTTCCTTTCTGATTTATTATCTCCAGATTCTTTATGTGATTGAACTATGGGTGATTCAATATTAAGATCCTCTATCCATTTTATAAAAGAAGAAACGATTTTTTTATCTTCTACCATCACTTTTTTTTCTTCACCATCTATAGTCTTTATTTCATAAGCATATACTGATCCTGTTTCTGGATCAACAGGAGTATTTTTAGGTAAAAATACTAATCCAGTATCTATATAGATTCCTGAATTATCTAACAATGAGGGCCAAATAAAAACATCGTTCCATTTTGTTTCGCTCTGTGGTTTAGTAAAATCTTTCTCCCAACCATTGAAGGCAAAATTGTGTTGTGAGACCAAAACATCAGTGGGATACAAGAAAAAAACTTCATTATTTGATTCTCCACCATAATAACTATCGGCAACAGTCTGAGCGGCAAAGTGAATAGCTGTCTTATCTGGATATAATGGAGCAGCAGCAGTTGTAAAATTTAATTGAGCAATTAATCTCTGCACTGCTTCATCCTTACTCTCTGCTTTTAAAACCCAATTGTCAAGAAATTTTCTCACAGATTCCTCATCTCTTCCGCGCAATCCATCTGCGCCAATACTCATTGGCGGACGCAATATTTTATCATCATCCAAAACGCTCATAAATCCGTTATGGAATTCCTGAAGCCCAGATGAATGAGAAGTCATTCCATTGTGATCTCTAAAACCTTGTCGCGTAACATGCGAGAGGAAATACGGATTTAATCTACGCCATAAAGCTATGTATTCTTCCGTTGAAAGATTTTTGAGAAATTCTGGCTTTAACAATTCCTTCTTTTCTTCATTCGTTAAGGGAGTTATTTTCATTTTTTCATAAAACCCTTTGAGCAACTCCCTGTTATTTGGTATCTCTTTCTTTTGAGACTCTAATTTTTCTAGCTTTTCTTTTTCTTCATAAATCTGTCTGAATAGAGAATTATCTTTTAATTCTATGGATTCTAATTCTTTTTCTAATTCAGAAATCATCTTATCTTTAATACCGAAAATGCTCTTAAGTCTAACAAATATTCCCATCTTTTCTTTCTTAAGCATTATGGATTTTTCTTCTCTCAATTGATTCAATTTTATTTTCTGCTCTTCAAACTGTGAGACATTATTTCCTCCATTACCAATGCCTGCTTTAATGTCTTGAGATTTTGTCCTATTTTCAGAAATTAAAATTGCCATATCATCTCTTCCTTTTTGATTATATTTTTTTGAAATAAAATATGGATCCAATAACTCTTGTCTTATAATATCAATTGAATTACTAGGCATAGATTGAGCATTAGATGGATCAATTTCCTCAATTTTATTTTCTAGAACAGGGGTGATCAAATTTTTCGGCAATTCACTTTTGCTACCATCTCCATCCATCTTAAAAACTTCAGTCATGATATTATTATCACATTTTTAATTATCAATAATCAATACTTAGCATAAAATTACATTTCAAATTTTAGTACTTTATTTTTGTCTCAATTGATATTAAAATAAAAATGTGACTAAAAAAACAATAATAATTTGTATAGGCGTAATGGCATTCTTAATTGGTGGATTATATCTATTGATTATTTACTCCGATTTACCCGAAAATACATCATCTGGTGAAAATATTGCTCCAAAAATATCTGATACCGACAATATTAGACAGGATGAATCTGTTAAGAGTGGGTCTATTTCAGCCAGTGTCACATTGATTGAATATGGAGATTTTCAATGCCCAGCATGTAGTAAATACCATTTTATTCTTAAACAATTGGAAGAAAATTTCAAAAAAGAATTAAAAGTGGTATTTAGACATTTTCCACTAACAAATATTCATAAAAATGCAATGCTAGCAGCGCAATCTGCGCACGCAGCAGGATTGCAAAATAAATTCTGGGAGATGCATGATTTAATTTTTGAAAATCAAGATAAATGGAGCGATACTGATCCAATTGTAACATTTATTGAATATGCGAATGCGCTTAATATGGACACAAAAAAATTTGTAGAAGATATGCAGGCAGAATCAACAAAGAAATTCATATTAGACCAACAACTTAAGGGGTCTACTGCTGGAGTAATGTCTACTCCATCCTTTTTCTTAAATGAAAAACTTATTGAATCCCCAAGTGATTACGAAGAATTTAAAAAGATTATCCAAGATGAAATTAACAAAAAATAAAATACTTCTCCTACTACTATCTATTGCAGGGTTTTTTGATAGCAGCTATCTTACAATACTTCACTATAAAAATATAATTCCACCATGCAGCATGGCAAAAGGTTGCGAAACGGTATTAAATAGTCAATTTTCAACAATTTTATCTATTCCAATTGCGCTTATAGGTAGTCTATATTTCTTATCGCTGATATTTATAAATATTCTCGGATCCTATCATTATCTTAAAATCTTATCCTTTTTAGGAGTCTTAATTTCTATTATTTTATTTCTAATACAAGCAGTCATATTACGTGCTTTTTGTCAATATTGCATACTTTCTGAAGTAATTATATTAATTATTTTTATATTAAGTTATCGATTCCGTTCTTCTTCTACGTAGATACTGGAGAGATCCATCTTGTCCCACATAAAAATTTCATCATTTTTAAATATAAGCGATGATTCTTTATCTGCATTAACTGAATCCTCTGATGCATGAATAAGATTATATTGCTGACTCATTCCAAAATCACCACGAATAGTGCCTGGTTCTGCATCTCTAGACTTTGTTACCCCTATCATCTTGCGAATAGCTGATGTTGCCTCTAATCCTTCCCAAAGCATAGCAATAACTGGATATGACTGCATATAGCTTTTTAGGCTTGGAAAAAATGGCCTGTCTTTATGATGAATATACCATTCGTCCAGGAGAACATCGGAAAGAGAAACCATCTTGAGACCAACAAGCTTAAGCCCCTTACGCTCGAATCTATGCAAAATCTCACCGATTAGACCTCTTTGTAATCCATCTGGCTTTACCAATACAACACTTCTTTCCATAATATATCTATTTAAATTTCTAACAATTTTTCAAACGGCTTTTTATTCTCAAAGTTACCTATAATTGCAAGATTCAATCCATTTTTTACCATATACTTCTTGGCGACATTAACGACTTGATCAATAGTAACCTTATCTATTTCTATCAAAATTTTATCTGGATTGTCAATCTTATCTTCTAACAATTCTTGATTTGCATAAAAACCAGCAACAGATCTACTATCCTCCAATTCCAAAACTAAATGACCCTTAAGATATTCTTTTGCTTTTTTTAATTCTTCCTTTGTTATCCCATGATTATCGCTTTTAATTTTCTTATATTCAGCAACTATTACCTCTACTGCTTGCTCTGTTCTTTTTGAATCAACTCCTGCAACAGAAACCAGGCTTCCACAATCCTGATAATGATCCGATGAAGTTCTAACATAATATGCTAAGCCACGTTTTTCTCTTACTTCATGAAATAATCGACTACTCATTCCACCACCCAGAATAGCAGAAAGCAAAGATAACGAATAACGATCCTCATGCATTGCTTGCACGGTCCTAACTCCTAATGCAATATGCACCTGCTCCGTTGTCTTATGTTTTATCATAACTTCTGGTTTTTTCTGCTCTTCTATTATCTTAATATATCCCTTTGTCTCAAACTTATCCATTTTCCCGAAATATTTTTCTACTAGTCCATTTATTTTTTTATTATCAAATCCACCAGCAACAATTACAACGATATTACTTGCTGAATAAAGACTCTTCAAGTATTCAAGGAAATCCTCTCTTGTAATTTTATTGATGACATCTTTTTCTCCCGCAATATCCCATCCCATTGGGGTATCTCCATATAGCAATTTTTCATATATATCTCCAATTTTTCTTACCGGTGTATCTTCATATAGATTAATTTCCTCCAAGATAACACCTCTTTCTTTATCTATTTCTCGATTATCAAATAATGAATTCTTAAGCATGTCTGACAAAACATCTAATGAAAGATCGACATGAGTTGATAAAGATTTTATGTAGTATCCAGTTGCTTCTTTGCCAGTAAATGCATTTATTTCTCCACCAATTCCGTCAACAAGTGAAGCTATATCCATTGCACTTGGTCTTTTTTTTGTTCCCTTGAATGCCATATGCTCTAAGAAATGAGATATGCCACTATTTTTTTCTACCTCGTACCGACTACCAGCACCAACCATTACCATTACCGTAGCGCTTTCAAAAGACTTCATTGGAATAGTAATGAGGCGTATTCCATTTGACAGAACTTGACGATTGTAAATCATAAGACAATTATTATAACACTACTCTATTTATTTTGCCAAGCGAAAAATATAATATTTATATAAATAAAAAGGCGTATCCAATCTTAAACTACATTTTTTCTGGAACAGGTATTCCAAGAATCTTAAGACCATCACGTAAAACTATTCCTACAGCAGTAGTTAAATGTATCCTAAACCCTCTTTGATCTGATTCCAAAATTTTGTGCTTTTGATAAAAAATATTAAATTGCTGGGCAAGACTAAATAAATAAGTACATAAAATATGTGGTGAAAACATATTAGCTGATTCATTTATCACATCCGCATACTGAATAATCATTCGAAGTAATAATAATTCATCCTTGCTACTAGACTCTGGTATCTGGAAAATAAACTTATCCATGCTTTCTATTTCTAATCTTGCAAGAATACTCTGAGTCCTCACATATGCATATTGCAAATAGGGACCAGAATTACCATCTAGAGATATTGATTCATCGAAGTTGAATAATACATCAGATCCAAGTGAAAATTTAAGCAGAGAGTACTTCACAGCCCCTAGTGCTACTTTCTCCGATGAGTCCTCACTCATTTTTACATAACGATCTTGAATTTGATGCATTGATTCATCTAATAACCATTCGCCTGTAATCACGTTTCCCTTTCGACTAGACATTTTTCCCTCTGGTATGCGAACCATACCATGCGATATGTGTTTTGTCTTTACCGCAATATCTGGATAAATTAACTCTAGCGCTTTAAGAAGGACTCGAAAATATTCATTAATTTCATTTCCCGTGACTATAACTGACATGTCATAAGAAAAATCTTTATATTTACGAGGAGCCAGTCCTAATTCCTTTGCTTCATAAGTAGGAAGTCCTAATGAATTTATAAAAACACGATTATGTAATCCATATTTTTCTCCTGGGAAAATAATTGCACCATCACTTTCTTCAAAGATACCCTTTAATTGATACTCTTTGACAATCTTTGACCCTTCTGGACCCACTTCACTTTCAAAATAATAATTATCAAATTTTGTTCCTAATCTAGCATAAATTGTTTCAAAATATTTCAAGCTCCATTCACGTCCAACATTATATGCAGGCATAACTTCTATGTCTTTGTCATATATTTTTTTATTAAGTACCTTTATTTGCTCTGCAGCCTGAGAATCATCCTCAAATGCTCTTGATCCATATGAATAAGCGTCTCCTAAAAATTTTATCTTCTCATGAAGACTCTTCTCTTCAAGATTTGCTATTCTCAAGACTAGATCTTGCCCAGATTTATTTTCTAAATTCTGCATAAATCCCCACACTGCTTTCGCAACATGCATCCCTACATCACCTTGATAAATTACCCTACGAACATTCGCACCTTGTGCCTCAAGTAAACGAGAAAGCGATTCACCAACGATATTACTATAGAGATGGCCTATGTGAAATTCCTTAAAAGGGTTAGTATCCGTAAACTCTATCATTATTTTTTCTCGATTCCTTGTTTTAATTGCCAAATCAATCTGTTTATTATCTATCAGTAAGCCGATTGAGGTGCTAATAAATTTCTTTGACAACCAGAAATTTATAAAGCCAGGATTAACAACATTTATCTCGTCTATAATCTCATCATTTAAAGCAAGATATCGTTCTTTTATTATTTCAGCAAGATCTAATGAGGAAGAAGCAATGTTGTTTTTTATCGCATCCACCGACAACTGCATCGCAATGCTTGTTGTGTAATCCGCATGCTTAAGACTAGTTGGATGAGTAACTTTTACATTTTTATCAAATAATCCCAAACCAATCAGAATATATATTAGCTGATCTGCGATATGCTCACTTACATCAAGTATCATAAAGCAAGTATATCATTGCAATTAGTAAATTAAGGATAAATCACGACCACAAAGCTAAAACCACCTATTGACATTGCATTAGGCGATTGTTAATCTAACGCTATGCAGCATTTGCTAATTATCGACAATGACATGCCTCAAAATTTCATCACTATTCTTAAATCAGAAAATTTTCATTTAACCTGCGCGCTAGATGGAAAAACTGGACTAGAAAAAGCTAAAGAAAAACCAATAATGATACTCTTAGCCCAAATGCTACCAGACATAAGTGGAAACGAAGTACTTAAATTACTAAAATCAGATGATATTACAAAAAATATCCCAGTAGTTATCCTATCTAATCTTAGTGATCAGGAAAGAATAAGTGAAGCACTTGCTCTTGGTGCAATAGAATATATTATCAAATATCTAGTTAGCGCTGAAGATCTTGCTAAAAAAATAAGAAAAATTATACCTCAAGAATAAAATATTAACAAAATCCCATTACTTAAATCATATTTATTTTATAAAAACTGGAACAAATTATTCAGAGATTTTAAATCAGACAAACATATCTATTTATATCAAAATCTAGCACTAAAAAAGTTATACTGATTAAAATAATGCTATTTTATAAAATCTATTAATTAGCAATTATAATTATGAAGTGATAATAATAAAACGGGTTGATATAGCAATCCTTTTCAATATATAGCTTCTATACTACTTCCATTTGTTATCAAATCTATATCGCCTAAGGTATCTGTTCTTAGTACTAAGATATGCTTCTTTGTTAATAAGTTAAGTATCTCAGATGATGGATGCCCGTATGAGTTTTTTCCCACAGATATGATTGCAATCCGTGGATTAAGTATGGCAATAAGACGCTCATCAAGGCCAAATCGCGATCCATGATGTGGAACCTGTAATACTGAGACCGTATCATGATACTTACTTAATGCATCATTTAATGGATTAGCCTGACTATCGCCAGTAATCATAAATTTTATACTTCCATATGAAATACGAAATACAAGCGAACCAAACTCCCTACTCTCCCCAATTTTACCATTCGGACTTGTCTTATTAAGTAAATCTCTTGATGGACTTATTATCTCTATTCCTACACCATCAGAAGTTGTAAATTTATCCCCTGCTGTTACATAGCGAGGCTTTAAATTCATTCTAGTAATAACTTCTTTAAAGAAAATGAATGAGGGAATTGGATTATCCAATTGCTCTGTGCTAAATGAAGACACATTAAATTGCTGCAAAACATCAATAAGACCAATAAAATGATCTTCATGTGGATGAGAAAGGAAAACTTCTGAAATATTCCTCTCCCAAAAGGGTAAGTGTCTATGTAAACAGTCTATAATTTTCTTATCTGGTCCGCCATCAATAATAAAATTAATGCCACTTGGAGTTCTCAGCAATACTCCATCTCCTTGACCAACGTCACAAAATACAACATGAAGCTTACCATCAAAAAAAATATATCTTTGATAAATTATCATTCCAAAAAGAACAAAAAGAATACAAAAACTACCTATCAATATTTTTTTTAGCATATATCTGCTTCAGTCCCATAACGATACTTACTAATAAGCAGTAATATCCAATTATAATTGGTACTGAAGCCTTCTCAATAACGATACCTATTGGAATATCGCCAAAAAATTGGGTAATAAATATAAAGTAAGAAAGGAATGGAATTGATAAAAAAAGAATAAATTTTCCAATAATTGGTATAAAAAGTCCAATTACCCCAACAAAACTACCAATTACCATTAAAGGCGGAATAACCCACAAAACTAATGGATTAACTACTAACGAAATTAATGAATATGTACCAAAATTTACAAGCAGAATTGGTATCGTAGCCAATTGTGCAGATATAGTGGTTAGAATATCAGCTCCAATAGGACTATTTATCAGAAACTTTTCTATTCGCAAGGGTAGAGCTTTTGGTAAAAATAATATGCCCAAAGTTGCAGCAAAAGAAAGTTGAAATCCTATATCGAAAAGCAAATATGGCCAAAATAAAAGCATCATCCATCCCGTTAATAATACTATATACCAGCTAAGAACCTGTCTTCCCATTATTTGTGCTGAAAAAACAAGCCCACCCATTATTGACGCACGCAAAATTGAGGCTTCTAAGCCAGAAAAAACTGCATAAAAAGCAATCACAAATAAAGTAAGGATCAATGCATATTGCCGTTTGAAAAAAACAATAAAAAGATTACTTACAAACGCTGCAACAAGCGTGACGTTCATTCCCGAAGCGGCAACAACATGTAATACTCCGGATATACGAAGTTTATCCATAAACTCATTCGACATATCCTCTTTTATACCAAAAACAATTCCCAATAGTAGGCTTGCATGTGTCTTTGGGAGCGTATTTCTATATAATGATATTGTCTTTTGGCGGACTATATAAGTAGCTGCTAATATATTGTTTTGATCTTTTTTCTGAGCCTCAATTTGGGGCAAAAACATTGATAATGCAACCCTTTTTCTATCTAGCACTTGGTCATTTTGATTGCTAATATCAGGCGTGATAGTTTTATGAACTCTACCTGAAATATAAATAGTTTGTCCATAATGAAATAATGGAAAATGATTTGCTCGTATAAAAACACGCTCACCATTTGCTAGTATCACTGATAATTCTTGGAATCTTCCTTTTTCACGCGGCTGAGTAAGTAACGTTGTACTAAAATTAAGCATTTGACCATCAATAATGCTATGTTGTTTATAGTAGAAAATATAGAATCTAAAAAGTAAAACAACAATTATAAAAAAAATAAAAAATTTCATTAACTGTCGCCACAGAGAGATAATTACAATCAAAAATCCCCTATTTCATAAATCCTGCCTAATTGATGCGCTTAGTACACTGATATCTTATCTTTTATCTGCTCAAATACCTTACTGGACAATATCTTCTTCTTTAATAATTCATCTATTGCTGAAAATGGCCTACCATCTATAATTTTTTGTGCAGAAACTATGCCTATACCAGAAAGCGTATCCAAATCGCTTAAGCTTGCAGAATTAATATTTATCAATCCATTTAAAGTAAAATTATCGGAGTTTCCTAAAACCGCCTTGCTATCTTGTATAGGCCTAGATACTTCTCCGATAGATGGTATGTATATCTTTTGTCCATCAGTAATTTTCTGTGCTAAATTAATGTTTTTTGCAACCCATTTCCTATCTGCATTCCCAGATAATCCACCAGCAGATATAAGTGCATCTTGCATTCTAGCTAAATTAGTAAGTGAATACATTCCCGGATTTACCACTGATCCACTCACGTCAATAACTATTTTTTCAGCAACTTCTAAAATATTTCTTTCATCACTAGACTCAAAAACTACTTTATTTTCAGAATTTTTTGAAAATATTAAAGTAATCAGACCATATCCAATCAATATCAAACCTATGCAACCAAGAGCTAATGGAACAATATGAAGTCTTACCAACGGTGAATGTTCTTGCCAAAAATCTTGCAGGATTTCTTTCATTACTTTATTTTCACTTATTATTCCCCCGTTTTAATAGCAAACGAGTAAAATTATTAATATATTAAAATATTTAATTAGTAACAAAGTTTATTATTTTACCTGGTACAAAGATTATTTTTTGATTATCATCATTTAGATACTGTTGAATCCTATCAAGACTTCTTGCCACATTCTCTACCTCATTCTTATTCATTGCTTTATCACTTTCTATTATAAAAGAATCGCGCAATTTACCGTTGACTTGCACAACTATTGTCAACTCATCATCCACTAACAACGAATCATTATAGGTAGGCCATGCCTGTTTGTGAATACTAGCACTTTGCATATGCATATTTTGCCAAAGCTCCTCCGTAAGATGTGGAGCAAAAGGCGCAAGTAGTTTGAGAAATACTAAATAATCTTCCCTATCTAGTCTTTCTTGTTTTACTAAAAAATTATAATACTCCATTAAGGCTGAAATTGCAGTATTATAGCGAAAATTACTTAAATCATTTGTTACCTTCTTAATTGTCTTATGGCGCATTACTCGAGTTGCTGTCACGCCCATTGAAGCAGTGCTGCTCTTTTCTATCAATACCCATACTCGCTTGAGGAATCGATAGATACCCTCAAGGCCACTATCGAAAAAATCTCCACCATCAGAAAAAGGACCAATAAACATTAGGTATGTTCGAAGTGTATCTGCTCCATATTTTTGAATGTATATATCTGGGATGACAACATTCCCCTTGCTCTTGCTCATTTTTGCACCATCTTTAATTATAAGTCCATGTGCAAAGAAATTGGAAAATGGTTCTTCAAAATTAGAACAAAGACCATTATCTTTAAATACCATAGAAATAAATCTTGAATATAATAAATGCAAGACAGAGTGCTCGGATCCACCGACATACTGAGCCACGGGAAGCCAATTGCGAATCCTCTTTGCAGCATTGCCGGCTTTCTCTTTTAATACATAAGACTTGTTTGATAACTGAGATTCTTGTTCAAATATTTCTGAACCAAAAGGTATATTATCAAATTCTGTAAAAAGATAACGGAAAAAATACCAGCTAGAATCCAAAAAAGTATCCGATACATCTGTTTCACGCTTGGCTTCTTTTCTACAATAAGGACAAATCGTATTATAAAATTCAGGGTGACTTTCAAGTGGTGATTTTCCGGTTCCTAACGGCTTATAATCTTCAATATGCGGTAATTCTATTGGCAACTTATCATCTAAAACAGGATGCCAACCAATCATTGAAGAATTATCTTCATTTTTTTTAAGCCCATTAACTGTAAACCATGATTTTCCTAAAGAAGCACAATTTGAGCAATAAATCATTGGAATAGGTGGTCCCCAATATCGCTGACGAGAAATGAGCCAATCCCGAAGATGATAACTTGTTATTCTTTTTCCCCATTTCTTTTCCTCTAGATAATCCATTATCTTATTAGATGCCTCGCTAGTCTCCATGTCATCGAGAAATTTAGAGTTAATCATGGTTCCTTCTTTTTCTTGTACATTATTTTCATTTGTGATCTCAGAAGTATCTCCATCTTTACCAACAACAACTCTAATTATGGGTATTCCGAATGTTGTGGCAAATTGAAAATCTCGAACATCATGTCCCGGAACACCTACCACTGCACCAGTACCAACATCCCCAATAACAAAATCACTTATCCAAATAGGTAATTTTGCATCATTAAGATTATTAAAGGCATAAAGACCTGTAAAAACTCCTGTTTTTATTCTTCCATCTACCATACGTTCCATTTCTGTTTTATTTTTTCCTATTTCAACATAAGAATTAATTTCATCTCGAATATTTCTAGATATCACTATCTCATTAGATGAATCTAGCATCAATGTTACTAATTCATGTTCTGGACCAATAACTACGAATGTTGCACCAAAATTAGTATCTGGCCTAGTAGTAAAAACAGTTACAGATAGGCTATTTTTACCATTATTAGGAGCTTTACCATTACCGTAAACTACTGGATAAATAATATTTATTCCATCTTTTTTACCAATCCATTGTTTTTGTGATATTTTAACTTTTTCTGACCATTTTAGAGAATCTATGTTTTTATCTAAGCGATCTGCATATTTTGTTATTCGGAAAAACCACTGCTCTAAATCCTTTTTCTCAACAAGATTACTGCAGCGCTCACAATTCCCATCAATTACCTGTTCGTCCGAGAGTACAGTCTTACAATCGGGGCACCAATTTACAGGAGACTTCTTTCTATATGCTAATCCATTTTTAAAAAGAAGAATAAAAATCCATTGTGTCCATTTATAATATCTTGGATCATATGTCTCCAGTGTTCTTGTCCAGTCAAATCCATTTCCTATGCTTCTCAGTTGTCTATAGAAATTCTGCTCTGTAATTTTTGATTGCTCCATTGGGTGCTCACCAATTTTAAGTGCGTAGTTCTCTGAATGAATACCAAAACCATCCAAGCCAATTGGCTGCAAAACATCATATCCCTGCATACGCTTAAATCGACCATAAATATCGCTACCCGTAAAAGCGTAGACATTTCCAACATGAAGTCCCCCCGCTGATGGATAAGGAAACATCATAAGATTATAAAAGGGTTTTTTTGCGTTATCTAAATCTGGCGAATAGACCTTGTCTTCTTCCCATTTTTTTTGCCAACGAGATTCAATTTCGGAAGGATGATATTCTTCACCTGTTTTTTGTTCTTCTATGGGGTTTTTCATAATCTATTTTGATGATTAAGATTTATAATGATTAGTATATCATATCCGCTATTTACCCTCATAAAAACATTAATAAAATTATTAAATATCTCATTTATAAAAAATAACACTTATAAAAATACTATTTATTATTTTAAAAAACACTAATTTAATAATTAATTGTAAATATCAAAATATATCAAAAGATATATTAATATATTAATACAAATGTTAATTAATGAATCATCTATTTTACTTGCTTTCCTATAGCTAATTCCGATAGTATGATTAAAAGACTTAAAATATTTTTATATGAAATTACTTTGGCAATCAATTTGTCTTATTGGATCATTTATATTTGTCTTTATATGGCAAAATACCATATTATCTATATATACAATCCAGATATTTGGTTCACTGATTACGATTTTCATACTTGTATCTTTTAAAAAAAAGGGGCTCAATCCATTCAATAACATCGATAACGATGAACCTTTTAGTATTGCTATACTATGTATCATAATGCTACTTCTTGTTTTTTCAACAGGTGGTATTAGTTCCCCATTATTCTTCCTTTTATATTTTTTAATTTTTAGTATTGCATTTGTCTTTGAGCCACCAGCTGTATTTATCTTTGCAATTGGTATTTTTCTCATATTTCTACCCGATACGCTCAAGAATGATGTCTATGGAAATGCTATGCGCACTGGATCAATACTCCTAGTCTCGCCTCTTGGTTTTTTCTTTGGAAAAGAATACAGTAATCAAGAAGAAAAAAATAATATAATCGATAATATAGCTACCAAATCAACTAATGCATCAAATATAATTATAAATGACGCCACGGAAATCATTAATAATGAACCATCATTAAAAAAGGACAGTATTGAAAAAATAAATGAGATCCTAGACGAAGCAGAATCACTAAATCAATCAAATAAATAATTCTAAATTAAAATAATTCTGATAAATGAAATTAATCATTGCTCTTCTTAGTCTTATTTTTATAATTTTAAGCTCAAAACAAGCACTTGCCCTAACAATGTCCAATAGTAATTGGACTATACAATTTGGCAATTTTAATTCTGGAGCAGGAAAGACAACAAATTTAAATTATAAAATGGGAGTTACTATTGGTCAAACTGCAGCAGGAATGTTTTCGGGAACAAATTATAAAACTCGATCTGGATTTCAATATATCAATGTTACTAGTGCATCATCATTTTCTATTTCAATATCCGAATTACTTATTGATTTTGGATCTCTTTCACCAGGTAATCCATCCAAGAGGACTAATACCATTAGGATATCCAATGGGCCAGTATCAGGATATACTGTAACAGCTTCAGAAAGTAGCCAGTTAAGAGAATTAAGGACAGGTGATGTTATCGCAGACACTACCTGTGATGATGGGTCATGCACTGAAGCTATATCTTCTAGCTGGGATAGTCCCCTAACATATGGTTTTGGATATAGATGTGACAATATAACTGGTACCGATTGCACTAGTGATTTTACAACAGATAATTATTATAAACAATTTGCAAATTCCTCTATACAAGAAAGCCCACAAAAAATAATGTCTGGCATAGGCGACTCTCTGGAAAAAGAAGTGAAAATTACTTATAAGGTGAATATTTCAAATTCCCAAGTCGCTGGTCAATATAGTAATTTTATCTCATTTATAGCCACTCCAGTCTTTTAGATTTTAGCTTGGTAAAATAATTATCTTTTTCAGCATTAGCTCTTTTTAACTTTTCACAGATTTTATCCTAAAAAACATTGATTATAAATCAAAAATAAAAATTTATGCCTATAAAATTAGATGTTATCATAATTAGCTTTGATTATTGAACAATTTCTACTCTCAAATATGTATTCTTGGAGATAATATTTTACCATCGCCTCAATAAATTTTCACAGATTTTAGCCCTATTAAATTCAAGTTTTTTATCTAGCATTTGGGATGAATGTCTGCTAATTATTATGTGGGATAAATTATAATTATTCAAAAAAATCATATTTACAGTAAAATCTATAAATTAATATACTTATCTAAATCGCATATAGATAATTAATACTTAAATGTAATAAAAAACATTATTGCTCAATAAGGCCTATTCTTGCTTTATCCATATTGATAGAATCAAGAAAAATGATACGATATATTCATGGTCAACATTTAATTTGATAAAGTAATGAGATTTTTAAAATTTAAGTTTATAATTGGAGTATCAATAGGCATTTATATAATTGGCATGCTTGCAAGCAATGCTAGTGCTGATGGAGTTAATCTTGGTGTCTATCCTCCAATTATTCAAATAATAGCAACTCCACCAGCAAAAATAGAAAGCGAGGTAACTATACAAAACCTAGAAAATCAGTCAATTAATGTATCTATTGAACTAAGACCATTTACCGCATCTAAGAAAGAGAATGGAGAAGTAAGATATCTTAATAAAAATGAGCCGTTTGGAGCTGATCCATTATTGCTACAAAGAATTGAGATAGTTGAAAATGGAAAAATTATCAAAGAAACCGTTCTTGGTCCCAAACAGAAAAAAACATTAAAAATAAATATCACTATTCCCAAAGAATCACCGCTATCAGACTACTATTTTTCTATTCTATTTATATCAAAATCATATCAATATGATCAAATATCGCAATCAGAAAAAGAGCCAAAACAAAGTGGATCATTTATGCAGGTAGGGATTTCTACAAATATATTATTATCAGTAGGTCCAAAAGGTATTGCTAAAGGTACAATTGAAGAGTTCTCCTCACCGCTCTTTATGGAAAAGGGACCAGTTCCATTTACAGTAAGGATTAACAATAAAAGCGAACACTCAGTGGCACCAAAAGGAAATATTTTAATTAAAAATTTTTTTGGACAACTAATTGGCAACATTGAACTAGCGCAGGTAAATATACTCGCTGGAACTATTCGCTCTATACCAGATATAGAACATATCATAAATTTGAAAACTCAAAAAGAAATGCTATCAATGGATCATCCAAAAGCTTTTTGGACCGAATATTTCCTACTAGGACCATACACAGCTACACTAACAACCTCACTAACCGACAATGGGCCAATTTATAGTCGTACTATCTATTTTTTTGGTTTCCCTATTCAAGGAGTAATTGGAATACTTATGTCAGTAATTATTGTCTTCTGGCTTAAGCAGAGAATAAATTATCATAAAAAAAATAAACCAAATACATAAAATGTCTAATTATGATTAATTAATTTTGCTAAATTATTAATAATCATGCTCATAACTATTGATATTTACTAAAATTATATTGATAATTACAAAACTAACTTATGTTTATATATTTATGAAAATATTAAATAAATTATTAATTATATTTCTGGTATTGATTTATCAAGAATTATTAACAACAAAAGCACAGGCTTCGCCCCTTTTAACTATTTCAGATACAACAACTACCTCTCGCCCATCTTCAGCTTCCCCGCTCAATTCTGATGCTAGTATTGGAGACAATGTGCTCAAAATCTATGATAATAATTCTCGTTTTCTATCATCTGATAATGTAAAGATAATCCGAACATCAAATGCAGCAAATATAGCAACTGGATTTATGATTGCTTCTCAAGCCTCAGAATTAACATCTGTATATCTGACCAATGAAGGAGTGTCTGATTTTGTACAAGCCGGAACGGATGTATTAATCAATCCAGTTACCGCAATGCACAAGATAGTCTTTAAGACGGTAAATCCTATTCCTGCTGGAGGTAAAATAATTATTACTTTTCCAGGAATTAGCAACAACACCGCATCTCCATCTGCTTCATCATTTGCTTTTAATGGACTCAATTCCGATACGGGAGAAAAAATAAAGGCACACAATGCCATCTGTAGTATTACTGTTGAATCACCTAGAATAACTTGTGTCACTTCTAATATTATTGTTGCTGGCACTACTATAACTCTTTTAATTGGATGCGCTAACAACACTGAGACGTCCTGCATTACACAATCACCAACAATTATTAATCCTACCAAAAAAAATATAGCAGGAGAGTCAAAAAGTTGGCTAATTTCAATAACAACTCAAGACTCTAGTACGATTCCCATTGTTATAGATTCTGGAAAAGCAGTGGTTAGCAATATTGAATCAGTAACTATCCGTGCCAACGTAGATCCAACAATTACATTCACGATAACAGGTATTAATAATGGTTCTTCAATTAATTATCTAAATCCTAATTGTGGAATAAAGGAAACTACGAATACAGGCATCAATGCTACATTTTCTAGTATTGATATTGGTGTTGTTGATGAAATGCCTGAAATAAATCAAAAACTAAATAATATTACCGCTCAACGCATCAACATTACAACAAATATATCAAATGGTTATTCACTCACGGCCACATCTAGTAGTCATTTAATAAATACTGTAACCGATACATGGTTCAATGACTGGATTACTCCAAGAGCATTTAATCCAAATGTGGAAGGTTTTGGACTACATCCATGTGGTACTGATGCTCCAATTAATTTTAATGAAGGCCTATCACATTCAGTGGAGTGCTTTACAAAAACATCTGGATCTTCATCAAGAGAATGCCTGTACTCATGGCCCACTAGTACCAAGTCAATAACTATTGCATCACGAACTATTGGCCCAGTACAGGGAGAGAATGGATCCGGCATCACAAGCATATCCTATGCAGCGGGAACAGACAAATCTATACTAGCTGGTACATATAAAACTTCAATAACATATCTTGCGATTCCAATATTTTAACTTAAAATAAAATTATGAATATTAAAATGAAATATCATTGGAGATTAAAAATTCTTATACTAATCATCATATTTTCTACTTGCAATATCTATAGAGGAAGAACATATGCTCAAGAAATACAGCAACGGTCATTTACCATCAGTCCTCCTATTGTAGAAAAAGAACTTAATCCAGGAGACATATCTGAAGGAATTATTAAAATCGAAAATCAAAATAATGATAATCTTATTCTATCAATATCAACTCAAGATTATATAGTAGAAGACACGAATGGAACCCCAGCTCTCGTATCTTCAGATAAAATAATAAGTAAATATTCCGCAAAATCATGGATTGGAACAGATCAATCAACTGTCACGATAGAGCCTCACAAAAAAATCGAAATATCATACTATATTAAAATTCCCAAAGATTCACGACCGGGAGGCCATTACGCTGCAATTATCTTCAGCCCAATTAATCGAATTAACAACGAAGGAACAGGCGCTACTGTAAACACTTTGCTTGCATCTCTATTTTATCTTAACATAAAAGGAAATATAATTGAAAACGCATTGCTAAACAAAATTAAAATAAATAGCTTTCAAGAATATGGTCCAATAAATATAGCCACACAAATTAGAAATCTAGGCGATCTACATATTCGACCAGATGCAAAGTTCACGCTCTATGATACCTTTGGCAAAGTAATAGAAACACAGCAATTAAAAAAATCGAATATATTTCCAGGATCATCTCTTGACTTTAAAAATACCATGGGCAAAAAATGGATGATTGGACAATATAGAGTGGAATTTTTAGGAGGGTATGGAAAATACAATAATAAACCTCTCTCCTCGTCAATAACATTCATAATATTTCCATGGAAAATATCAATAATTATAATTCTTATCACTACCCTATTTATTCTTGGTACTATATATTTCGTAAGAGAAAGAGGCAGTAAGAGAGGTAGAAATCCATTAATTATTCTTTAAATAAGTTATATTTTATCCTGAGCAAGATATAGCTATAAAAGTTATTAAATTATTACTCAATGCGCAATTTAAAAACATTATTAAAATAAAACTATCATAATTATATCTAATAACCAATGAACCAACCATGATGCAACTTTTTCTTTTTTAATTTAGTTAGAAATTTCTTCCAAAATTTATTTTTAGTAATAATTGAGAATATCCTTGGATAAAGCCTAAATAGTAACATTAAGATTAAAATAAATAATGGGAATATCATCCACAATATATCAAAATTAATATTTGATATATATTTCCATAATCTAGAAAAGAAATCATTTAACCAATTATTAAACTGATCAGTAACCGAAAGAACAATAATCATCGCCCCTTTTTTAGATTTAAAGGAATCCTTTCCTTTAAAGGTCGCCTCAGCAAAAATATAATTTTCACCCAATCCTAATCCAAATATTTCTACAGTATAGTAGCCTGATTTATCAGAGATAGTTTTAATAATTTTACCATTGCTAATAATTTTCACTTCTGCTTCTGGCATAGTGTATCCAATTACCGTAGCTGAAGATCCTAGTGCTATTTTCGTCCTCACCAGTCCTATCGTTGGAGGCAAAAATAAATCTTTTTTTGTAATCACACTTTCAGCTGGTGGAAATGAAAAACACACTTCAGATATGCCAATTTTTTTAAAATCTACAGCAATTAAACAGAATTCAGATAGTCTTTTTTTTATAATTTCATTAGAGAAAGTAAAATAACCATCTTTGTCAGCAACGGTAGAATTTAAAAACTGATCTTCATTAATCCTTAAAACTATGCTTGCATAAGGACTAGCAGATCCAGATATATTTAAGAAATAATCACCAACGAATGCGCTTACGTTCACGGAATTATTAGATTGAATCGCAAATGCGAAATTAGTATGTATAGATATCAATATAGTACTTATTGTAATAAAAACTATCAATAGAAAATATTTTATTATTAATTTTTTAAATATTATTTTTTTGAATTTAATCCACATATATTATATTGCAAACTGCCCCATTAAGTTAACACATGCTCTACTATTATCCATAAAATATTACATTCGAAATAATTAATATTTTATATTTTTACTATATATTTATGATTCATATAATTATTTTTAATTCACCTATATATATTGTAGACGAATTTAGAGTAGAAAAACAAATGATAACAAATATAAAATATAATGCCGTAAACACAATCTAAATAGCAAATAATAAAAAATAGCATTTATTATATTTGGATTGCCAAATTATAATTTTTAAAAGTTGAGCTACAATGATATGGTTATTTTTAATAATTACTTCTGTTTTAATATTTTCTTACATTCAGATTACTAGGACTATAGGACTTTATACCTTGCTTAAAATACGAATAAAAATAGAAAAACTTATCATTTTTCAATTTAGATTATATTATTAATGATGTAATTTGAGATATTTAATATATAGATTGATGATAAAAAAATACGAAATCTTTAAAATAATAAGGTTTTTATCGTCTTAAATTACCCTCTAATACGTCCAAATCAATATACTAGATATTAATTTGGACAAGCCTAGTATTTATACTATGGGATATTGACAACGATACTAGTAGTTTCTAAGCTATAAGTGTATGAAAAATCAAATTATTTCAAGTAATTATTTAGATCATGAAAATTATTGCCCAGATACAAGATTATACAGATTATACAGATTATACAGATATATTAATTTAATGTTTTATCATCAAATAACTCTTCCCTATGCTTGTGCCTATTCATTTACATACTATAGACACTTTTCTATGACAGGAGTAAATCAAGAATGAATCCATATAAAATAAAACCATATATTAATTCACGAATATTAAAAAAAAACTATCAAACCTATCGCCCATTCATGGCCTCTGCTTCGGCCAAGATGTTTTGGGTATCAATTGCAATCACTTTAAGTTTTGTAATAAGTCAAACATTTTTATTTTTTACAAGATAAAAATATAAATATCTAAAATTACGCTAATAAAAATAACCTGTCCATGGATCACTTAAAGAGTTTATTAATATCAAAAAGTAATAATCTGATATATATTATATCTTTTGTCGGGTCGTACACAAAAACATCATTCTTCATTAAGATAAATTCTAATTCTAAAAGGAGGCTACCATGAGTTTACTGGAAAAGTTTAAAAAATACCTACAGGATCAGACTACGCCTGCATCTAGGGCTACAATAAAAAATTACTTAGCAGATGTTGGTCAATTTATAAAATGGTGCGAGGATAAATTTGGCTATTTTTCTCCAAAAGACATAAATTATGTAACTATTTCAACATATAAAAAAATTAAAAACGATTCTGGTATTTCATTAAGCTCAATTGATAGGCATATTTCTTCGCTTCGTAAATTTCATACTTTTCTAAGTATAAGTAGTCATGATATTGAATCTAATCCATTTGTAGATCCTATTTCTAATTTTAACAATATTGTTCCTACGGATAAATGGAGTATTAAGAAATTTAAAGATTATCTTTATGCATGTAATTCATCGCCTCTTACTATAAAGAACTATATCGCTGATGTGCGTCAATTTACTAATTGGATAGAATCACATATGGCAAAAAATGGTCAGGGAATATGGACAGAAAACCTTCTAGAAAAAATTGATAACTCACTTCTCCAAAAATATAAAGACAACTTAATTAATTCTAATATCTCTGCGCTATCTATAAATCGAAAACTTTCATCTAATCGTAAGTATACTGGATGGGCACAAGATAAGGGCCTAATGCATTTTCAATCTGAAATTATAAATATAAAAAAGCCAACATCTCAATATAGTATTCCAAAAAATAATAATGATCTATCTTCTAATGTAAATATGATAAAGACTAATAATTCTTTGTATTCAAATAATGATAATAGATTAAAAATAAAATATTCAATACTACCTCCAATTCGACTTTTACAAAAAATTTGGAATGGAATACTTTGGATACTTGATGAAATTTTTACAGGTCATATTATTGATATTATAGAAAATATTGATTATTTGCTTTGGAAAAGTAATGGGAAAAGAATTTTTGTTAACACAAAAAAGATTAGCAAAAATATTATTAATAATATTTCTTCAAACAAAAAATTAACAATTGCAAATATATCAAAATATGACTATTCACATCATGAAATATCTACTACATCTATGCCATTACATTTTAAAATACTTCATCATCTACGAAATACTCGACCAAATTGGTATCATAAGTATCATTCTTACTCAATCTCCCACTATCTCCATTTTGCAATTCTTGTGATCGTAATGTCTGCATTAGGTTTTGGATTTTATCAAAAATTTATACAAGAAACTGGCACCAAAAGCATTGCTTTAGCAGGGCCAATATCGCCAAACAGGGTGCTTTCTTTTCAAGGAAGATTAACTGACAGTAATGATATTCCAATCACATCACAAAAAAAACTTAGATTTAGCATTTACAGCAATGAGACTTCAACCGCTGCTGCAGCCATTGAGCCATTTTTATGGCAGGAGTTACGAATTGCCACTCCTGATGCTGATGGAATTTTTAGCGTACTTCTAGGATCTAATCCTACAGGTGGCCCTACTGGACTATGTGGTGATTTTCCAGCAACTACTCCATGTGGAATAAAACAATCAATATTTGGGGACCATGATTTATTATGGCTAGGCGTAAGCGTTGAAAATGATTCAGAGCTTACTCCTCGTCAACAAATTGCAACAGTTGCATTTGCAACAAATTCAGAACTTCTTCAAGGTCTACCCCCCACAATAGATACTGCATGGATTAGCAATAATACAAATACAAACGCTATACTTGCATTGAATAGTTCTGGCACTCTTTCAATCGGTGGAGCAAGCGGATCTAAGACTACATTTCAAGCAAACGGAAAGTATACGCTTACGGGACGGGTTTTATCAATTAACACAACTGCTGGAACAGATACGAATATTGAAATTACTCCAGATGGTATTGGAAAGATAGATGTTCAAAAACCATTACAAAATAGCACAAGTAGTAACAATATACTCTCATCCATTGGATCCGTGGAAATTGATGATACTTTTTCCGTACTTGCTACATCATCCGGAATACCAGCAGCAACAATAAATCAAAATGGATCAGGAGATATATTTACTGCATCATCTTCTGGAAATACAAAATTTACAATTACAAATTCTGGTAATGTTGGAATAGGAAGCGTAATGCCTGGATATAAATTAGATGTTACCGGAGACATCAACGTATCAGGTGGATTTAAGGTAAATGGCGTAAGCTTTACTGGTAGCTCTCAATGGACTACTAATTTAAATAATAGTATTTATTTCAATACTGGAAATGTTGGGATTGGAACTACTGCTCCGATAGGATTACTTCATGTTTCTGGAAGCGTTGGGGGCAATTCAATTGGAATAATAAATAATGAAGGTAGCGTTGGAGATATATTTACTGCATCATCTTCCGGAAATACAAAATTTACAATTACAAATTTTGGAAATGTTGGCATTGGAAGTATTACGCCAAATGCAAAACTTCAGATTGTTGGATCTGATACATCAAATTCTATCTTTGCTGCAAACATTGGTGGGTCAACTGGTACAGGACTCATTGTTACAAATTCAGGAAATGTCGGGATTGGAAGCGTAACGCCTGGATATAAATTAGATGTTACCGGAGACATCAACGTATCAGGTGGATTTAAGGTAAATGGGTCAAGTTTTGGTAATCAATGGATCACAAGCGTAAATACTATATCAAACAGTAATTCTGGAAATGTTGGCATTGGAAGTATTACGCCAAATGCAAAACTTCAGATTTTTGGAGATGATGCACTCAATACCAGCTTTGCTGCTAATATTGGCGGAAATAATGCCCTAGAAACAGGACTCGTTGTTACAAATTTAAACAATGTAGGGATTGGAACAACTGTGCCATTTTTTAAATTAGATATTGATGGAGATATTGGTCCAAGCTCAGATAATGCATATAATATTGGGTCATCTTCTCTGCGATGGGGTACTATTTATGCAAATTCTGTAAATATACCTGCTAGCAATGGTTCTTTTGGACCATGGGTTATTAATGGTAATCTATTATCTACTACCAATCCATCATTTGATCTTTTAATTGGAGGTAGTGCCAGTAACTCTGCTTCATTTCAAATATTTGCAGGGACTGATATTGGTATAAATGCTAGAGCTGGTGATGCTTCTACTTCTGGATCACTTGTATTTAATGGAGCAGCATCACCTACTATTGATATATTAAATAATCAAAGATTAGATTTTCAAACTTCTAGTGGTGGAGATACTGGTCTTACTGCTAGATTGTCTATTCTTGGGAATGGAAATGTTGGGATAGGGACTACTGCTCC
>SIBS01000005.1 GCA_009695045.1 Candidatus Levyibacteriota bacterium
CTAGACGCCCTAACTTATGCTGGCAATCTCAGAAATTTCTCGGAAGAAATGCAAAAAAGCTCACGATTTAGATTTGTATATGGAGATATACGCAATGCTCCGCTTGTAGAAAAACTAGTAAAAGAAACAGACATCATACTTCATTTTGCTGCAGAAACTCATGTAACTCGGTCTATATATGAGAATTCAAAATTTTTTGAGACAGATGTCCTTGGAACTCAAGCAGTAGCTAATGCGGTCCATATACACAAGAAAACAGTTGATCGCTTTATACATATATCTACATGCGAGGTGTATGGAGCAGGACAGACACAAAAAATGAATGAGTCTCATATTCTCAATCCACATAGTCCCTATGCAGCAGCCAAAGCAGGCGCAGACCGACTAGTATATTCTTACTATGTTACCTATGATATTCCAGCAGTTATTATCAGACCATTCAATATATTTGGCCCCCGTCAACATCTTGAAAAAGCTATCCCACGATTTATCACAAGTGGTCTACTCGACGAACCGCTAACGGTTCATGGCGATGGAAAATCACAAAGGGACTTTATGCACGTGAAGGATGTTTCAAGAGCAATCGATTTAATAATGCATGCTCCAATCGATACAGTAAAAGGAGAGGTATTTAATATTGGCTCTGGTAAGGCTATATCTATATTAGATATAGCGCACTACATAGCAAAGTATATGAATAACCCAAAATCCAGTGTAAACTTTGTTGGTGAAAGACCAGGACAAGTCTCTACTTTTGAATGTGATTACACCAAAATCAATGGCTTACTTGGCTGGGAACCAAAAATGGACTTTTATGAAGAGCTTAATGCGACAATTGAATGGTATAAGCATAATAAGGACGTATGGGAGCCTCAATTATGGCTTCGTCAGGTACCCATCATCCTTGCAGATGGTAGCGTAGAATTACACTAAAATGAAAGTAGAATTTTATCGACACAACGTTGGCGAAGATGAAATTGAGTCATGCGTGAAAGTTCTCCAGTCCCTCTTCCTAACAACAGGTTCTGTAGTCGATGACTTTGAATCTGCACTTGCAGAATACTTGGGCACAGAATCTGTGGTTGGCCTTACACACTGCACGGGTGCCCTACAACTCTCTCTTATTGCAGCGGGTGTAAAGCAAGGAGACGAGGTTATTACCACTCCCATGTCTTTTGTTGCAACCTCACATACAATTTGCATGGCAGGCGCAACTCCTGTATTCGTTGATGTTGAAAGAGAAACTGGAAATATAGATGCTAACTTAATTGAACAAGCTATAACAAAAAAAACTAAGGCAATTCTGCCAGTACACCTATATGGTCAGATGGTCGATATGAAAAAAATACTTGCGATCGGTGAAAAATATAATCTCCACGTCATAGAAGATGCCGCCCACGCACTCGAAGCAGAGCGAGACGGTATTCGTCCTGGACAAAAATCATTTGGGGCTTGCTTCAGCTTTTATGCAACAAAGGCAATAACATCTGGAGAGGGAGGGGCATTTGCAAGCAATTCCGCAGAAAATGCAAAAAAAATAAGGCAACTTAGATCACACGGGATTACCAGTGAGGTAGCTCAAAGAAATCGAACGGGTCTGCACACATATGACATTGATAGACTTGGTTGGAAATATAATATGGACAATATCCAAGCAGGAATACTACTTACTCAAGTGGGTAAAATAAATGCCATTCGTCAAAAACGAGAAGACGTTGCTCAAAAATATATAGCTGGATTCGGCGGTAACCCACAGATAAAGATTCCAAAAGAATATGATGGGATTGTACACGGAAGACACATATTTGCTATTTGGGTAAATCCAGAAAAAAGAAATAAGATTCTTGAGTATCTAAATACTAATGGGGTTGCATCTGTAATAAACTACCCAGCAATTCATTTATTTTCGTACTACAGGGAGAAATTTGGATTTAAAGATGGAATGTTCCCAATTGCAGAAGAAATAGGAAAACGAGAGATAACACTCCCAATGTATGCAAAACTTACGGATGAAGAAATTGAATATGTTATAGACACCGTAAAGAAAGCAGTTTCTATTAGCTAATCTTCTTTGCCCTAATAGCAACCTGAATATATCCCGGGGAAGCAATATCATCCTCCATCATCTTCTCAAAATAGGGCATAACGGGCATCTTCATTCGAAGGATGTGTTTAAAAAAGTAAAAGGAAAGTGCATAAAACGAACTAATAAATGACCCAACGTGCGTTATCTCTTCGACCTTATATCCTGAATCTTCCAGCATTCCCACAAGCTGTTCATCTGAATAATGCCTATGACCTGCCAACCAATATGCAGGATCCAAAAGATCAGACCAGAAGTTCTTCTGAACCGTTGCTAAGAACAAATATCCATTTTTATTTGTGACTCTATTTATCTCTTGTATTGTTGCCAATTCATATCCTATTGGAATATGTTCGATAACATCCCAAAAAGTAACAACGTCAAACTTTTGATCAAAAGGAAGCTTATGAGATAGTGCCTCTACGCACTTTACTCTCGGAAGTTCATTTTTCAGAACTTTCAACGCCTTTTCTTCCGCATCAACTGCAGTAATTTCTTTTGCTAAGTTATAGATGAGTACTGCATAGGGACCAGTCCACGAACCCAAGTCCAACACCACTTTGTCTTTTATATACTTTTCTGAAAAAGAAAAATAAAACTTATGTTCTCCTTTTGCCTCTGTTTTATCAACATTTTGCGCAAAAGACATTTTTTTAGGAGTTTGCATCTAATTAAGTTCGTTTATTGTTTTCTAATTAACTATTGTATAATACGTATATTAATACATATGCTAATTAGTCTCATTATACCATTATTAAGTCTGGCTCTACAATCATATCCTAGATTTTTTAATAAATACTTTGGCGTTGATGTATGGACTAGGCTTCTTGAAATTGACCACGTAAAGCATGCCAATCATCGAATTCCTGGAAAAATAAAAAAAGGCTTTATCATAGAAGGATCTTTTGACTATCCAATAATATTCCCATGGATTTTTTCTTTTTTTTCAAAAAAAACTCTATTGCAGATTCAAGGGTTTGTTTCACCATTTTTTGACTGCCTACAAAATGTTTTAGTTTTTTACATAACCGTGTCTCTCACAAACAATGTACACACTGCCCTAATAGCACAAGCCATGTATACTCTCATACCTATTATACCAATTGAAAATAGCTACCTTACTCCACGCTCGCTAGGATATCTTAATTTCACACTCGCTTTCTATCCCATATTCTTATTTCATATAAATCACAATACTGCTCTACTGTTAATCTCCCTATTCTTCACCTGTACGCTTTTTCTAACGCATAGATTCGCACTGCAATCATTCGTGATTATATCTATTTTCTTCTCAATCGTTGACCAATCACCTATCTATTTATTAAACGTGCTATTGGGTTTTATTATCGTTATTATTGTAACCCGTGGATTTTATATAACAGTTGCTAAAGGACACTTATACAATATTTATTTCTGGGTTATTAACTATAAATACAGATTTGCTCATCAAATATATGGATTAGACTCCAGGAAGAAAATTGACTGGGTCGGTAAAGTATATTTCTTGCTTTCATTTCTATCTCCTGTTTTTCTATTTGCCATGAATATTTGGGCATTTTCTGGTATTGTCTATTTATATCTCTACTTTCAAAAAGCTCCCAACCTATTCATAGATATAGTATATTTTAAAATGGCCTTGTGGATTGTATTTTTCTATATCTTTGGGTCGATTGTTCTCAAGATAAAAAAACTAATACCAATCGGGGAAGGACAACGATATATGGAAATGGCATCTGTTCCTTCCGTAATTTTGTCTTCTATGCTATTCACTTATTTCTCGAGCCACTATAATATGATTACAACAGTAGTATTATGCTTACTATTGATTATGAACCTTATAGTTATTCTTACCATACAAATAAAAGCAGTCATTCGTGATAAGAATCGATCCTTAACAGAGGATCTACAAAAAGCATATGTATTTATTAACAAGCTAAAAGGAACTCCGAGACTCATCTGCATACCGCATCAGATAACAACCATGACCGTATATAATACAAAAGCAGATGTTTTGGTAAACGCTGACAATCCTGGGCTTATGCAAGTATCGGACTTTTATCCAATTCTTAAAAAGTCGATCAAGGAATTACAAAAGAAATATGATCTAGAATACTTACTGATAAATGAAGAGTTTGCAACACTAGAAGATATTAAGGTAAAGAGTCCAAAAGTTGTCTTTAAGTCTAATGAAATTAGTGTTATCCAACTAGCTAGATAACAATATCATTTACTCCATCTAAAGGTGAGATAAGATTCGATTATTTTAAACCCACAAGAGTGATATGTCTTTAAAGCTAACATATTGGTCATTTGGGTTTCTATGGTGGATTCAGTAATCCCCCATTTTTTAAACTGAGCAAGAGCTGATTTAACCAATGCTTTCCCAATTCCTTTTCCTCGTTGATTTTTATCAACAGCAATCAAGATAATGCGTCCATTTTTATCCAATGTTAAAAAGCCACAAACAGAATCTGCTTCTTTCCATATAAGAACCATATCTGCTGCTTCACCAGACAAGGAATTTTTAATCCACTCGCGATAGATCTTATTTGCATTGTCTTTTGAAACTAAAGGATCATTATAGTACCGTGTCTGTGAAAACGATTCAGAAGCCAATTTTTGAAGCGATATCAAGTCTTCACTATGTGCGGTTGTAATATTTTTATTCTCTTGACCATCTAAATCTGTGGATATAAGCTTCAGGCTTCCATCTATAATTCGAAAACCAAGATCTTCCAAGAGATGAATTGTAGAAAAGTTAGTCGGGGCTATTTTATAAATGACATATTCAACATTTTCTTTTAAGAGACTATCCACTAACTCCTGTCCTAGTGCGCGCATGTCATCTTCATTGTTATTTGGAGAAAAAGTGAGAATCTTTGCAGTTTTTTTCTCAAGTATTTCTGAATCGAAAGAGTCAAAATTCCAAGAAAAAGATCCACTGCTTGAGGTAACACTTATAACATTTTCTTCACTCATATTGCAATTATACCAGAAAAGTTTCTCTTAAAATCTAGACCTCAATGAGCACAAAATTATCAATTTTCTTTATAACTCTATATTCCTCTATTTTTAAATCTTCGATGGATGCATATGACTCATTCAATAAAATCATGTCAAGCTTATGCGTTCTCATAATATCCTTAATTGGTTTTTTTATAAAGGGGTATACATCCTTAATTTTATTTATGTGTGAATAATCAGCATTTACAAAAACAGGACAACCAGTATGATAAATAGTACTAGTCGTTATTTGATGTGGAATACACAATAACCTCGGTTTTTTTTCTAGAGATAGGAGATAGGCAAACATTTGTTTCATAGAAGGAGTTAAGGTGCGCATGGTATCTTTAATAATCGCCTTATACTGAATAACAAAAACAGTGACTAATGCTGATATTCCCACCAGGATATATATAATAGTAGCTAACCAAGTAAAATTACCAAATTGACCATTCATGAGTAAATAAACAGATAGAAATGCTGCAGGGAAAGCAGACAATTCTAAATATCGTTGTCCTTCACCCAAAAATCGTAAAGAAGGAATCCAAATTGTAAAAAGAGCAAGAATATATGACCAAATAACCCACCATACCAAACGTTGAATAAATATATCAGCTGGATATGAGAAAAAAAGTATATAGAGAACGGGTAAAACCCATGGGTTTGTTATAGCAAGTACAAAAGGTGGAAATTTTAAAAATTGATTATATAACTTAAATACAAAATCTTTTGTTTTATACTCTTCAAAGCTTCCTTTAATTTGATGATAGAATCGATATTTAATTACATCTTTCCAAAAAAGCAAATTTCCTATATGTCCCTTTAAAACCTTTAAATAGAACCCTCTAGACATTACTACCGCAATTAAGAAAGAAGTTAAAAATACTGCAATAAAAAATATGTTTTTTTCAAGTACGGTAAAGAATATAGAAAAAAATAAAAATCCCTGTGCTGTAAAACGATGGGAAAGAAAAATGCAAGCTCCTAATATTATTGCCACACCCAAAAATATATAATTTCCACTACTCATAAACAAAAATTGAGAAAGCACCACAGCTGAAAACAACATATACCCCAGTGAACGCGGAGTAGCACTAGAATTTTCTATAATAATAATAGGAGTTAATATATATAAAAGTTGAGTGAGTAAAGCAAAAACAATACTGTTTGTTATAAGATAAACAAACATAAATATAAATATTAAATGAACAAAATCAAAAAAAGGAGAAAAAATAAATTCATACTTTTCGACTAAGCGAAAAGGAAATCTTGAAAGAATCATAATAAAAGCTGGTGGGTAGTCATAATGTCCCGAAATAATAAAACCATTTTCTATTTTACCGGGAATACCTTTTTGCTTATGATATTCTTTTAAATATAATAAATGGGTCCATATATCTACTCCAAATAGTCTATTTTTTAAACGTGGATAAATTTCCAAAAAAACAGCAATGAGTGCTAGAGGGGTACCAATAATAAAAACTAATAATATATTCATCATATTTTTTAAATAAAAATGTCGCCTAGACTTTACGAGCTACAAAATTTTCTAGAAATTTAATTCCTATATCCGCCGATTTTTGCCAATCATATAATTTTGCTGATTCAATCGCATTTGCTCTAATCCTCTCATATAAAGCTTTATCATTAAGCGCCTTCTTCACCCCAGCAATTAAGCCCTCTGGATTTGTGTCAACTAAAAAGCCATTTTCTCCATTTTTTATGGTATCACATAATCCCCTCGATCTATAAACAACTGCTGGAGTTCCCACATATCCTGCTTCAGAAACAGTTAGCCCCCACCCCTCATGAACAGAGGGAACAATTAGTATATGCGCCTTTGATAACAATTTAAATTTCTCAACTTCATTTACAAAACCAAAAAAACTAACTGAAGAAGAGAGATCTAGGCTATTTACTCTATATTTTATCTCTTTTAAATATTCTTTCTTTCCAGCTCCTAAAATCCAAAGTTTATCTACAATTTTATCTCGCTTAAGCGTATGAAACGCTGTTATTGCATCATCTATTCCTTTTTGCTTGTTTAATCTACCTAAAAATATAATAATTTTTTCTTTTTCTTTATTCTGTTTTATTGTATTTGGTGGAATTGTAAGCCCCATTGGTAAAACTGTTATATTTTTTGATTGAAAACCTTCTTGTACTAAATCCTCTTTTGTTGATGGAGATATTGCTAAAGTTGAAGCATTTCGATACAACCATAGATAAAACTTCTCTATCAATCTTCCAAATAAATCAAGTGGGAACGGTAGTTCGTAGGAGAAAAGTCCACTCGCTACCTCACAGGCTAATAAGACCGTCTTTTTGCGCGCATAAAAAATAGAAAAGAAGGGAAACCAGTGCACTTCATCGATTACAACATCAAATGTCTTGCGAAAGAAAAAAAGATAGTAAAAAAAGGCAATTATATGTACATTCCACCAGCTCCCCTTTCTAATTATTTTGACCCCATCAACTGATTCATCACTTTTTGATCCTGCGAACGCTGCAGTGAAAAGCACCACATGGTTACCAGCGCTAACCCATCGCTTGGCAATTTCTTGGGTTAAGATCTCTGCTCCACCACCACTTGGATTTTTAATATCTCGCCAATTTAAAATCAGAATGTTCATAATTATGGTAAGTTTACAGGAAAGTTAAGATCTGAATCGAATCTCCATCGCCTTCGATTACCATCGCTATAATAGTGAAGAATTTTAAGTCTATAAAAAATTGCCAAAGTGTCCCAAAGGGTGTTAAATATTGCTTTAGCTAGATTTTTAGATACTAGACTTCCCTCAAAATCAAAAGTAAGCTCCACGGGTGCATCATAAATCTTTTTATATCCAAGATAGTAAGCAACGACGAGTATTTCTATATCAAAAGCAAACTTCTTGACCAATAATCGTGGCAAAACATCTTCTATGACTTTTTTCTTAAAGAACTTCATGCCAACCTGGGTATCTCTTACGCTTAAACCAAAAAGGGCACGAATTAATATTTGCGAAGCCACGCTTGTTGCTCTACGCACGAAAGGATAATGAACTTTTGACAACTCATGCCTCTTACTACCAATAATCACATCTGCATCTAGCTCTTGAAACTTTTCTAACAATATAGCCAAGCCATTTGGATTTAGCTCCATACCTGCATCTAAAAAACCAATGATTGTCCCCTTCGCGCGCACCATGCCATATCTAACCGCGTATCCCTTTCCTTTATTTTTCTCGTATCCAAGCACCTTGATCTTTTTAGAACTCACTTTCTTGGCATTTTCTAGTGTTTTATCCGTTGTCCCATCTACGACAACAATAATTTCATATTCATAATTAAGGTGCTCAAGAACATTTTTAATGCGTCGCAAATCTGCCCCTATAGTCTTCTCCTGTTTGAAAGCAGGAATAATTACCGAAATTAAATCTTTTTTATTTTGTCTTAACATAATTAGTAATATAAAATATTATCAAAATAAATAATAATAAGATTGAGGCTACTATAGAAGAATAAACTACTTCTTGCAAACTATTATGAAAAAATGAAATAAGAATAATCTGGAGAAATGCTGTAAATAAAACAGGAATATAAATAATAGTTTTTTTCAAAGAAAGAAAAAAATTAATTAAAATAGAATTAATAGAGAAAGTTGTAATAAAAAAAGCAAAAGGGACCAATAAGGAAACAGCATCAAGATAATCTCTTTTTTTAAGAAAAAACAAAATTGAAAACTCAGGAAAGATTTTATAAAAAATTATTATTAATATTGAAGGAATAATAATAAGAATTAAGGCTAATTTAAGAATATCGTTATAATCTTCTTTATTTTCTAATTTTTGAACTATTAATGGGAACATCACCGTACCTATTGGTGCAGTTAAAAAAAATATTACCCTAGATACTAAGGATATACCAGCATATATTCCAGCTTCTTTTGGTTGCATAAAATGTTTAACGATAATAATATCCGACATTATAAAAGAGGTTAATCCTATCAACGTAATTGATGCAGGTAAACCATAAAAAATAATTTTTTTTGTCTCAATTGAAATTGCTAAAACTTTTTTTGAAAGTACTTCGCCCAAAGGAAGAAAGCTAATTAAATAACCAACTACTGATGAGAAAAGTAATGCTCCAAAAGCACCATATACTGAATATCCCAAAAAAACAAATATAATACCTAGAATTAATTTTATTAAAGATGCACTAATGCCTATTAGGATGGAGAACGAAAAATCAAGTTTTGCTTGAATTAAAAAATTATTTATGGAACTTATATATCCTATAAAAATAATTAAACCACTAATAATAATTAATGAATAATCATTAATTTTAAAAAATATACTGATTTGTTGAGAGAAAAATATAAATAATAAAAAAGTAATTAATCCAAGTAAAAAAAGTATGCTCCCAATTTTAATATAAAGGCTTCTAATTTTTCCATAGTCTTTTTTTGCATAATATCTTGCAGCAAAATTTACTACCGCAGGCTGAAATGAACCAGCTATCATGCCTGGTAAAAAAACTATGGATGTTAGGCTTGCTAATGTTCCGTAATCTACAATTGATAAATTTCTACTCATAAATAAATTATAAAAAAAATTGAAAAAATTTACCAAAATAGACCCGATAAATATAACAGAACTACCAGAAATTAGAGGATTAATAGCTAATTCTCTTATTTTCTTTTTCATTTATTTTGAATTACTATTTTATATGCTTTAATGGTATCCTCAGCTGTTTTTTGCCATGAAAATTTTTTTACTTGATTTAATCCTTTTTTTATTAAATTTTCCCGAATAATATCTGAATCGAATACTTTTCTTATTCCATCTGAAATACTCTTAACAGAGTATGCATCTACAAAATAAGCACTATCCTCTACTATCTCAGCAATGCTACCACCACGAGTTGTTATAACTGGACAACCACAACTCATAGCTTCAATAATTGGCAAACCAAATCCTTCATAAAGAGATGGCATTACGAATACTCTTGCTAAATTATATAAATCCACCAAATCTTCAACTGAAACAAAACCTAAAGGAAATATAGATTTTTTATTATCTTCAATAATATTTCTAATTATTGATAAATCTTTATTCCATGGATTTGAGAGATCTATTTCATCCGTAAGAGCATTTCCCACCATTACCAACGGTAAGCCAGCATCTATTGACGCTTTAAGAAGTCTTGGTAAGTTTTTATTCCATGTCACATCCCCAACATATAAGATAAATTTATTTGGTAATCCATATTTATCTATAATTTTTTTTATCTTTTCAGAAGATAAATTAATTTTTTTAAATTTCTCGGATGCAGCTAAATATACAACCCCAATTTTGTTACTAGATATATTTGTATATTTTATGATATCTTTTTTTGAGTTTTCAGAATCAGTAATAATATATGAAATCTTTTTAAGAATATTTTTCTGAATAATCCATTTCAAATAACCTCTTATTCCTATTGGGAAAAAATCTGGAAAAACTAGTGGTGTAAGATCGTGAACAGTAACAACAGTTTTTGACAAATTTCTCCAAGGAAGTGTTAAAAAAAATGGTTCAAAATAAGGATAATGTATAACATCAATATCTTTAGAAATTTCATTAATAGTATTAAAAAATAAATAATTATTATCAGTAAAATAGGTTTTTAAAGATTCTTGCAAATTCTTTGTATAAACTCCCGTTCCCCGAACTCTATGTTTTAAAAAATGTCCGCCACTTAATGGCAATATATTTAGAGCAATTTTCATATTTTAAATCGTTTTCTAAAAACCAAAATAAAAATTCCGATAAGCGAAATTAGACTAATCGTTGTTGCAATAATTCTAATATTGGTATTTTCAAAAACAACGCGAACAACATGGTTCCCCTCTTCAAGACTCAGTGCAATAATCCCATCCTTATTATATGTTGTTTGCACTTCTTTTTCATCTACAAAAATTTTCCAACCAGGAAAATAAGCAATTCCAACTAAAATTGTTTGTTTTTTTTCTGTTTTAACAAGAAATTTAGCCTCGCTTGCACTCTTTTGAAGAAGTTGATATTCTACATTTTCTCCACCAATAACATGATCGTTGTTTTTGACTAATAAGCCATTCATCCACTTGGTATTAAATACATTACCAGGACTATTTGTACCGTCAATAAAATTAGGTCTCGTTGTGTAATAGCTATCAGGTCGCTCCAAATAATAAGCTGGGGTGGTATATTGCAAGGCAAAAACTATGGGTAAGAGTAGTAGCGTCAATCGAATAATCCGCCCAGAAAAAGCATTCGCAACATATGCAGATATAAAGGCAGTAAATACTACAATAAGACTCAATAATCTCCATGAAAATTGAAAATATGCGATAAGTGGCACGTGTTGCCAAATCCAAGCAGAATAAGAAAGAATAAGATATATTACAAAAAAAAATGAGCCGAGAAAAAATAACATTAACTTTTTATGTTCATTTTTTATTCTGATCAAAAATATACTACAAAAAACGATAAAAATATTCGCAACTCCTACCTGATACGACATTTGATTATTTAAATCTGTTGTAGAAAATCCTGTTCCCCAAGATGGGAATATTAATTGAAATAATTCAGGAAAATTATTATTAACATCAAAGACCTGTAATCCTCTAACATAACCTGTTTCGAATAATGCTGGAATCCAAAATATAGCAGAAATACATAATGAAAGAATTGGAATAATAAACATCTTTTTTTCACCATGTTCTTTTTTATTTATAAACATAAATAATAAATAAGTAATATAAAATACAAAATACATAAATCCTAATATATTATGTGCAAATATAGTGAATGCAAGAAGAATTGAAGATATTATAAAATATTTCATTTTTCTAATATATATGTATTCTGTAGTTCCCCATAGTACTCCTAAAAAAAGTGACATTGCCCATATTTCACCTATTGATCCACGTACATAAATATCTACAAATCTATATGGTGAATAAATAAAAAATATACTACCAATGAGAGCGGGAAGATTTCCAAAAAATCTTCTTAACCATAAATAGGAAAAAATAGATCCAAATAATGACGCTATTATTAAGCTTAATTTAAAAGAATCAATAAAACTAAATCCAAACACATGAATTAATGATGCAGCATAATTTGGCAATGGATATACATAATTAAATAATGGTATTCCATATCCATTATTCAGATCTGGGGCCCATCTTGGATAAAGTATTCCACTACGTAGAACTTTATCAAATTCATAAAATCTAATAATATGATATTCACCATCATGTGTTGGAATAAGACCATAGTGAAATAGTGATTTTACCGATAACAAGGTTATTAGAAGAATAAGTATCCAGTAAATATTTTTCTTAACCATGCTCATTACTTAACAAACCTCCTCCTTAATATATAAAAAATGACATATAGAATAGGAGGGATAAATGTGAACAAGATCTTTAGATGCGGTGTGTACCCAAAATAACTTCCAGTATATAGAACAGGTATATACCTTAGAAGTAACGATAAAGAGAAAATTATTGCGAGTTGTCGAATAAAATTATTTTTATATAATAATGAGACAAATGGTAAAACCCATATCCAGTACCATGGATAAATCTCTTCCCTTATTGGTGCAGTAAAAAATACCAGCGTCATTAAAACTAACGATATTAAAAATACCCGCTCCCATTGAATATTCTTTTTCGTTACTTGTTGCCAAATCAAAAATAAAATCACAGGAAGTAAGACAATGCTAACATACTTTACTAGGACTGATGCCATAAATACTACCATGCCATAAAAAATTTTCTTTTTTGAAAGCAAAAAATATGATCCTAGGACCAAAAGCATCATAACGCTATCGTTATGTGAAGAAATAAGTGTCTCGATAATTACTAACGGGTTTAGTAAAAACAATGCAACTGAATACATGTTCTTTGTAAACCTCCAAATTAGATACCCAATTCCTAGGTAGCAGACGGCCACGATTACTTTCATTACCAATAGGGAGGAAAGAAAACTAATCGAATTAAATATATAAGGAATGCCCGTTATTAGAATCCACAAGGGTCCATATAATGCTACCTTATTTGCAGCCCTCGTATATTGCAAAAACTCATCGTTAGAAAACTCAATTGGCATTGTAATATATGGATTTTCTTTATATAAGTACAGCACCTTGCTTGTAGTTGTGTAATTAAATATATCAAACGAGAGCATAGCTGGATATGTAAATAATAAAATACCAACCGTTATACCAATAATTTTTATAAATAACTTGTCACTAATTTTTTTATTTTCAACACTTCTAAGAAACAGCCAATACCAAAAAAATGAGACTATAACCATGAGGGCATAGATAATGGCTGACAGCTCGCGGTTCTGGGTGAATATTCCGGTATAGAATGATTGTAAATATATAAAATTTACATCTACAAACCCGTAGGAGAACAGTACGAGCGCAAGCAGAAAAGCTAAATATAGACCTAGTATGTGCTTCATAGCGACTGCTTTCTTTGTGAGATAGATGAATCAATTTCGTTATGAAGGTTTAGCTGCGTAGCTTCTTCTTTTTCCGGAGTCCAAGTAAACTCTTGCGGCACAACCTTTTTGAGCGTTTCCAGTACCTCGACATGTTTTGCAGATGCATTTTTAAGAATCTGCATCTTCTCAGCTACATCCTTCTTTTCTAGCATTGCTTTTCCTAGAGATACATTTGCTTCCTGAAAGTACTTATCTGATTTTTTCAAACTTTGAGATCCCAACAGTAGCTGATTGTACTCAAACAATGTCTTTGATTCTATTAAGTATTTGTCTGATAGCTCAAGATTATATCTAAATTGCGACAGGTTACCAAAATACAAATATTTATTTATTGCCTCTACTATCAGTCGTGCTTTGTACCAAGAACTCCCCGGCATGGATGAAGGATATGGCAAGACATAGGATGTACCAGCGTGCACCGTTGGAGCAAAAGTTAAGAAAGCAACGAGAAGTGAAGATAGTATAAAAAGCTTCATGCTTTTTGACTGGTGTGCCATTCCCAAGCAGATTTTATAATCGTTTCTAAATCAGAATACTGAGGAACAAATCCAATATCATTTTTTATCCTAGATACATCTGCAATTAAAGCATGAGCATCTCCCTCTCTTCTTGCCTCCTGTTTTATATTAATTTTTCTACCGCTAACTCTTTCTATAGTGATTAAAACTTCTTTATTTGAATAACCTATTCCCGTACCTACATTATATATAAAATTCCCTTTTTGATTTTCTAATTTATCAAGAGATAGGGCATGAGCATCAACTAAATCTAATACATGAATATAATCTCTTATGCAAGTTCCATCTGGGGTATCATAATCATTTCCGAAAAGAATAAATTCTTTATTATTCAATATTGATTTTATAGCATTTGGAATAAGATGGGATTCATCTGGATGGTCTTCACCCATAGATCCATCGAGAGCGGCACCACACGCGTTGAAGTAACGAAGAGCAACAGACTGGATTCCAAAAATCTTCCAATACCATTGAAGTACCTTTTCTGACATTAGCTTACTCTCTCCATATGGATTATTGGGATTCTTCTGATGATCTTCTGGAATTGGAACGGTAACGGGGTCGCCATATACGCCTGCAGTTGAAGAAAAGATGATTTTTTTGACTGAATTCTTCTGCATAGCTTCCAAAATATTCAAAAGCCCAAATGTATTATTTTCAAAGTAAAGACCTGGGTTCCGCATGGACTCTCCCATAGAAATATATGCAGCGAAGTGAATAACTGCATCTATTTTGTTCTCTGAAAAAACTTTGGAGATAAATTCTTTATCCAGTATATTTCCATTAACAAGTTTACTCGAAGACTCAATCGTACTCCTATGTCCATGCACTAAATTGTCGATAACAATCACAGTATCTCCCTTATCAACTAATCGCTTGACCATAAAAGATCCTATGTACCCAGCTCCGCCAGTAACGAGTATTGTCATGCCACTTCACTCCTCTCCAGAATACTTATTTTTAAATTAATATTGTTTAGTCCTCTGATTCTCATAATAAACACTAGCCTAGCTTCGACGGCATGATCTTTCCGTAGCCTAAGCGAAGGAGGATCATATTTTCTTACTCCTTATATATTTTACATAGGAAATCGGAAATCTCAAAGATGAAAAAAGAGAGAAAGCAAATCCTTGCCAAGAGTCCACAAAACCCTTATGCATAAGATAGGTCTTCCCAAACCACCAACTGGGAAGGATTAGCATGTGTTTCGCAAACTGGATAGGATTTTTGCCTACATTTTTCTCACTTAACTCTTTCGCAATAAGATTAGTATATCTATCAAAACGCTTTAAATAATGAGACAGATTTAAATCTGCCATGTGAATCAATGGATTTTTTAAATATCCTACTTTTCCATTAATGACTGCTTGCTCGTGAACAGATTTCTGGGGCAATGCCCCTTTACCTTTTCTATAAAGTCGTAATGTATAATCTGGATACTGACCACCTTTTGTTAAAAATCTCCCTAAAAACCAATTCTTGCGAGGAATCCAGTATCCGCTCACTGATGATTTATTATTAATAATTAACTGGATTTCCTTTTCTAGCTCTATACTTACTCGCTCATCGGCATCCAATTGCAATATCCAATCTTTAGTAGCTGCATTTATAGCTTTTTGCTTGTTAATATGAAAAATTGGTGGATTTGTTGTCTGAATAATTATTGCCCTATATTTTCTAGCGATCTCTAACGTATTATCAGTAGATCCACCATCCACTACGATAATCTCATCTATAATATTTTTTACAGAATCCAAACAGTCGGATAAATTTCTCTCCTCATTAAATGTTGCTAGAACAACTGAAAGCGTCGCCATATTCGTGATATAAGTATACTACAAACAACAATTATAACCAAACATCCAAGACTTATATAATTTGATAAAAGCCGTACTTTTGTATTTTGAAATATCATATTAACTATATGCTTACCCTTTGATAAACGAAATGTAATAACTCCTCTATTATTAATATCTTGAAATTCCAATGATACCTCATGTCCATCTACAAAAATATGCCATCCAGGAAAATAAATTGTATTTTCTCTTATCTGAGAATCTATTTTACTTTCTATTAAATACCTATGTTCTGTAGATGTTCTATATAGTTCTTGGACATTTGCTACTCCAGATATAACTTCAGTTTTACTTTTTGGTCTTTTCTCCATAAATCTTATAGACCAAATCGGAGCACTTTCACCTGTATCCGTAGTTCCATTATAAATTGACGTATAGAATAATTCTGGTTTTTGAGAATAAGCTTTTGCATGCCAATAATCTTTTGTTAAAAATAAAGATAAAATTATTATAATAATACAGATATTCAATGAGTATTTTTTAGGAATAGCATACATAATTAATCCAGCAATCATGGAAGTTGTAAAAAGATTAATTGAAAGAAATCTCCATGGAAATTGAAATTTTTGAAGTGTTGTAACCAACTTCCATACAGTCAAAGAGTATGATGTTTGTATGAATAGAGATAATATAAAAATAATAAAAAGTCCTAATATTAATATTTTATTTTTTTTATTTTTAAGAAAAAATGTTATGATTGCGCTCAGTATAAAGAACCACTGAATTATTCCAACTTGAACCGTAAATAAACCAGTACCACCATAATCCCATTTTCCATATATAAAATCTTTTGGATTTACAAATCGATCCAAATATCCATCAATAGTTACTATATCTCGAAGCGTATATTTGCCCTCAAAAAAAGCTGGAATCCAAAAAAATGAAGTCAATCCAAATCCCAAAATAAAAATCAAGGAAGCAGAAATAATAAAAGCACGTTTATTTTTGAGATTCCATAAAAGATAAATAAAATAAATAAATTCTATCGGAAGAAACATGATACTAATAGCATTGTGAGCGATTATAAATCCACCAAGAGAAAATGCTCCACCAATAATGTAATACCAATTAATTTCTCTAGAAAGTTTATATAAAAAAAATAATACAAGTGGTGGAAATATAAAAGAAACATGCTCTCCAATGGCTCCCCTAACATATAAATCTACAAATCTATAAGGTGCATACATATATAAAAGTGATGCTATAAAAGCAGACCTATCATCTGCGATAGATTTCATAAAAATATACATAGAAACACCACTTAAAATAAAGGTTATTCCAAAAACTAGCTTTATGCTGTCTACGAAAGATGCACCTAAGAAATGAAAAAATGAAGCCATATATGATGGTAATGGATATAAAAACATGAGAACTGGGTGTCCATATCCCCAGTTTAAATTAGGAGCCCACCGAGGAATTAGATTGCCATCTTGAAGATTTTGATAAAAATTAGCAATCCTAGCAACATGATCTTGTCCATCATGCGTTATTGGAAGCCCAGGCATAAGCAAATTATATAAGGGGATGCATGATAAAAAGATAACTAATAAAAAATATCTATTCATTTGTTTCTACTACTAAAATATCAACATTTCCATTTAAACTTTTAAATTCTGCTATTAATTTTCCTTTATTCTGAAGTTCATAAACATTTCCAATATACATCGTTTTTCCCTTTTTAATCAAATTATTTATTGGCTTGAATTCATATTTTCCAAAAGCATGCTCTTCGGCATAACCACCAGATTTAGTTCCTCCTTGTTTTTGATATAATAATGGATCATATTTACTTTGATAGAGAAAAAGCATGTATGATTGATATAAATTATCAATATTTGAAAAAATAATTGATTTATATTCATTTTTTCTAGAAAGCACGTATGGAATGACATTTGAAGATGCATATTGAAATGATTGCGATTGCTCTCTTGGAAAAATTATAAAATAATTTTGATAAAAATAAACCAAACTAAATCCAATCACTATTAAAAATAATAATTCTAAATACCTCTGTGTTCCCTTGAATAATTGATGTATGTATAATAATCCAAATGCTGTAAACAATTCGAGAACTGGAAGAAGGACATATGAACGCATTGCATGTGGTGCTTGAGTAGCTAATCCTCCGGGAAGAGGAGCAAGCAATGCCCAAAGAAAAACTACCTGTTTAAATTTAGAATTAATATTTATATTTCTAATAAATATATATATGCCTATTAAAATAAAAGGAAATTGCCAATTATATAATAAACCCATATTTGGAATTTTATGTGGAGCTCCTGGAGTACTAAAAAATAACCATCGAGGATTAAAATGAGATAGATATGCTTCAAAAAATACTTGTACTGGAAAAAGACGTCGATTGTAAATAAACATTTCAAATATATTATTATTATTTTTTGCCTTATTTGATAATTCAACTCTTTTATTAAAAAGGTTTTGATGAACTTCGGGATTAAAAGTACTAGTTCCTCGAAAACGAATCATAGCTTCTGGAGAGAAAAGTTCTTTCATAATAATTGCTATAAAAAATAAAACAATAATAGAGATTAATAATAATTTTTTATCTTTAAAAAGCATTTGCATAATCTCATTCCTAAAAATTATGATTATTCCAACTATGAAAATAGGAACTAAAGCTTGACCCGCATAGTAACTAATCATTGCAAGAATAAAAAATGGAACTGAAATAAATATATTTTTTTTTCCACCCATTAGGAAAAATAAAACACTAAAAACAAAAAAAGATAAATATGCATTTGATTCATGTCCTATTCGAGAAAGATAGATATGCCAAGGACTAATAGCCAATAAAAATGAGGCGAGTAAAGAAATACTATATGTATAAACAGATTGTTTTTTAAATAATGATCGGACAATAAAATATAAAGCACAAATAGTAAAAACAGATAATATAATAGATGGTAATCTAACAGAAATAACTTTTAAATCTAAAAATAAGATAAATGGTAAAACCATATATAAATAAGTGGCTCTTCTCCAGTCGTCATAGGAGCGATGAGACAATATTGGTATTTGTCCATATTCATCAATTCCTATTCTAAAAACTGAATATGCATTATAGCCAATTGAAGATTCGTCCATTGATGCGTTTGGGGGAACGCTGTCTATTTTCCAAGAGCGCAAAATAACAGCAGTAAACAAAATACCGATTAAGATTATAATTTGAAATTTAAAAAAAATCTTTACCACTTATGACAATATTTTTAATAATCTAAAAATTCCCATTTTTGGCAAACTTTTATTTGCAGAAAAATTACTAGAACCAATTTCTTGAAAAGAATTCTTATTCTTTATATACCAATTATAATTTTCGATAAATGTATCTAAATTTGTTTTTTTAGGCAACCATTTAAGTTTATTTTTTATTTTTCTTGTATCTGCATAGATAGATAATCCCAACATCGTATACTGATATACTCCCAGAGGCGAAATATTTAATTTATCAAGAATTGATAATATAAATAAAGCAGGAGACATTGGTAATGAAATAATCTTAGAAGTACTTCCTGCGTATAGAATAATTCTTTTATATATTTCTCTTAATGTCAATACTTTATCTGCTCCAATTGCATAAATATCAAATCCTTTTATTTTAATTGAATTTTTTAAAGCAACTACAAGATCAGAAATATCTATAAATTGATATTTATTAGACCCATTACCAAGCATATAAACATTTTTATTTTCAGAGATAAATTCATATAAAATAGCTTGAAGCCCTAATCTTCCAATTCCAGTAATTACTGGGCATCGAAATATTTGAATATTTATTCTATTTATAAATTTTTCTATTTCTTTTTCTGCTTGAATTTTACTTTTTCCATAAATCTCCAATGGAAGAGTCGGTGTCTCTTCAATAACGGGTAAAGAAACTGGGATTCCCCATGTAACATTACTTGAAGTAAAAATAAATGATTTTGATCTATTAATAACTGCTTGTGAGATAACATTAAATGTACCAATAGTATTAGTTTTCCATAAAATATCGTCTGAAACCACCTTATTTGGCATTGCTGATGCTAAATGATAAACAACAGAGAATGGGCCATATTTTTTAAAAACTTTTTTTACTTGCTCAATCATGATAATATTGCCTTCAAAATAGACAATTCTATTGGAAAGAAAATCTTGTTCATTTTTAGGAAGTTGATCAAAAATAACTATTTCACAGTTATCTTCACGTAATAAATAATTTACGAGATGTGTTCCAACAAATCCTGCTCCTCCAGTAATAAGCACTTTATTTTTCATATAGCTTTATGTATTTCTGATAATAACATATAAATTCTAATCAGAACAACACATATGATTTATTTATTTTCCTTCCACAATTTTTATAGCAGGCTTGCCATCTAGATAGTTAACTGTTTTGAGTATATTTGCATCTTCTGAAAAATCACCTGGCCTGCCAACATATAATGTTTTCTTTGCTTTTTCTTCGCTGTTCCAGTCTATTGGCCTAAAAATATATTTTCCAAAAACATGATTTTCCCTAAATCCACCCGAAGATAACTGTGATTCTCTTTGATAATCTACCGGAGAATATTGAAGATAAAACAAAAAAAACATATATGATTGATCAAGGGGAGGCTTATTGGTTACAACTATTTTTTTATATTCTCCTTCATGTTTTTTTACATAGTCCACTGCCTCGCTATATCCATACTGCCATTCCTGAGAAGTGTAATAATTTAGTTGGATAAAATACTGATTAATAAAATATAAAAATTGAAATCCTGCAAAGAAAATAAATCCAATAATAATAATTTTTTGCAATAAAATAGAATACTTCTTTTGTAAAAAATAGTAACTATAAACTAGACCAATTGCGGTAAAAATTGGATATAACGGTAAAAAATTTAAAGTTCTAATAGAATGAGGCACTCCACTAGTTATAGAAGCAGGAATAGGTACTATCAAATACCAACCAATCAAAAAGAGTTTAATTTTTTTTGTAAGTTTTCCAAAAATTATTACATATAAACCAACTAAAACAAATGGTAATTCCCAAATATAAAGTAATCCCATAAACGGTGCGTGATGACGAGGTAAATCTCCTGAAATTAAAAGCCAATTTAAATCAAAATGAGAAATATATCCTGAAATAATTGCTTGTAAATATTGGTATCTTCTGTTATCTAAGATAAGGCCAATCCTATCATTATTCTTAGCATCCTGAATGATTCTTTGCACATTTCGTTTTAAAAATTGAGTTTGATCAGCAAAAACAGCTACACCTCTTGCTCGAGACAAAGTTGAACTATCAGTAAGAGTAGATATAATTAGAGGGGTAGATATTATGACTCCAAAAACTACTGCTAAAATTAAGTATTTTCTAGAAATGTTAATAATCGTTCTAAAATAAATAATAATTAATAATAGTAACAGTAATGGAGAAAAAACCTTATTACTCTGGTACACATATACATTAGAAGCAAAAAAGAAAACAGATGCAATAAGATAAATTGGACGATTTAATCCTTTAAAAAAAGCGAATGTTCCTAAGAGATTAAAAGACATGCCAATACTTGATTCAAATGCTATACGAGAAAATTGAATATGCCAAGGTGAAATAGCCAGCATAAAAGAAGACAAAAGGCCAACAATTTTTTCATTTATAAATCCATTATTATTTAATATTTCTTTTACCAGAAAATAAAGTACAAAAATTGATATTAATCCAAAAATAACGGATGGAAGCCTAACTACGGAAAGAGTAAGACCAAAAATATATAAAAACGGAATAATAAAATATACATATAGGCCCGGCTTATAATCATCAAATGATCGAAGTACGAGAGGTAAAAACTTTCCATATTCATCGCGACCAGTATTAAGAATTGAATAAGCATTATAACCAAGCGCTGCTTCATCCCAATCTGGTGATGGGGGCACATTGCCAATTTGCCACAATCTTAAAAGACCAGCAATAAAAATTATCAAAAATAAACTTATTGGTATAAATCTTTCTATATTAATATTCATAAGCTGTCAAAATTACATTACCATTGAGCAATTTAAACTCATTTAAAATTTTAACTCCTACAGGAGCTGTGCTGTTAGTCAAAAATAGTTGCTTATTTTTTTTAACAATTCTATTAAAAGATTTAATAAAATTATATTTACCCACCTTCTCTACTGTTACAAAGCCAAAAGCATCACGGGTTATAATTGATTTTTTTCTAAAATCTTCTGGGAGGATTTTAAGATAGAACAATAGATATGCATATGGTCTTCCAAGCTCTGTGGTAAAATACACCTCATCATAATTACTCTGAATATTATTAATATATGATATTGAATTTTTATAACCATACTGCCATTCACCAGAGAATTCCATGGAATAATGAGAATAATATCCATGAAGATAATAAGACATTTGTAAAAATAGTGTGCTAAATATAGCAATCACTAAACCCTTCCTAAGTAGAGACTTATAGCTATCTATATGTCTCAACACATATACCAACCCATAAGATACAACTATTTGAAATGTTGGAAGTACATTTTCTATACGAAGTGCATGAGGAGTCTCTCTTGTAATTGCAGCAGGAATTATTCCCAAAAACAACCATCCTGGCAATATCCACCAAAATCCCTTTTTAAATTTAAATAATAAAAATCCCCCAATTATCAAAAATGGTAAATCAAACAAATATAATTGTCCAACATCTTGGGTAGAAAACTTAGGATTTCCATCTCCACTAATGAACAGGAATGAAGGATTTAGATTATCAAAATAATGACGAATAAATTCAAAACTATATGCAAGACGCCTATTATGAATAATTCTTGACCAAGCAGCATTATTGTCATTGATAATTTCCTGATTAGTTCTTTCGATAACTGAAATATCAGAAAAAATATTAACCTCTCTATAACGAAGTCCTGCTTGAGCAGAAAAAAGAAATGGCAATATAGGAAGCAATAATACAAATCCAAATATTATTGCAAATAAAACATCTTTTTTATATGCAATTAGTTCTTTTCTAAATCCAAAAGCAAGAAATATTAAAAAAAGTGGAGCAAAAATACGCGCAGTATTAAAAGTATATATAGATAAGACAAAGAATAAGGCAGAAGCAAATAAATATGCCTTCCTATATCGCATTGCCTTAAGAAAAAAATAAATACCAGTTGTTAACAAAAATGTAGATACATTTGCTTCAAAGGCTGCTCTAGATAAATTAACATGCCAAGGTGATATTCCAAGAAAAAAAGCAGAAAACAGAGAGATTGCCTCTACATACTTTTCTTCTTTAAATATACTTTTTACTAAAAAGTATGTAACAAATACAGTAAGTGATCCAAAAAATGCGCTTGCAAACCGAGTTGAAAATTCATTTAATCCAAATAGCCATACAGGGATGATTGTAAGATATGCATAAACTGGTGGTTTGAAGTCTCCAAACGATTCAAGATAGGTTAAGGGCAAAAAGCGACCAAATTCATCCCTACCATCTAATCCCAATGAATACGCATTATATCCCCATGAAACTTCATCCCATGTAAGCGAAGATGGCAATGAGTCAATTTTCCAAAATCTTAAAATAATAGCTAATAAAGATATAAAAAAAAGTAAAATATATTTTTTCTTTAAAAACATTAAATTCATTATAGCTCAAATTTATTTACTTTTTAAGTAGAAATTATACTGTTTTATTTTATTCCATTGATCATCTTTAATCATTAAGAGTTTGCTTCTCTTGATATGAAGACATGTTTGTTTATTAGAAAAATAAAAGGGCACGTAGTCATCTATTACAAATTTTGGTAATTTACCACCAAAATAACAATTTCCATAATAAATTTCTGGGGGGGATAATTTAAACATCTTAATTCTTTCCTCTGAATATTTCAAAAAATGAGGCATCATCGAGGTGTACCATCCATATTTATATTTAGGTATTCTATCTGACTGAATATAAATAATCTCATCCCAACCATCAAGAAATACCGAATCGCTTGAAATAGAAAGTGTCTTGATTATATCTGCTTGCACCAAATAATTACCATAATTTATCTGATATTCATAAGATCTATCAGTTTTTTCATAAATGAAAGATTTTGGAGAAAATACATGTAAAAAAAGAAGAATAAATCCAATAAAAATTGGTACTACTTTTTTTTTATTTTCACTTAATAATACAAAAGTAAAATAAGAAGTAGAAAAAAGGAAAATTCCATACCATGGAATCATATGAAAAGCCTCATAAAACATAGTTCCAGGAAGAACAGGTCTTAAATTAGCAAGTGCAAACGTAAAAATAGAGAAAAAAATAAACTTATTATTTTTATTAAAAAGAAGGCATATAGTATATATATAAATACTTGATAAGATTATCATATGTAATCTAAGAAATGTAATTTTTCCCTCTAGAAATATGTCTATTGGATATCCAATAATTCTTAATATTTTTATGATAATTAATTTATCATTAGCAATATTTTCTATTAATATTGAATTTAAATTAATATAAAATACATTATATAAATAATCGGTGATAGGAAAAAAAATGAAAATTCCTATCGATAAAATTAAAAATATAAATAACGATGAAAATAGAATTCTATCTTTATTCCTATATAAAAAGACTATAACTATATATAACCAAAAACTAAGAGGTGCATATGGCTCTCTCATAAAAATTACAAACCATGATAATATAGGAGCGACAATAACGTCAATTATTGAAATTTTCTTTAATCTTATTCCATCAAGGCAGATTCCCATCAAGTAAACAAGTGGATAAACAATGATGCCTTCGGCAAGAAAACGATCACCAAAAATATAATATTTAATTGATTCATAACAAAGTATAAAAACTAACCCTATAAAATTAAATCTTTTAAAAATTAAAATATTCCAAATAAAGGAAAAGGCAATTAAAAAATTTCTATGCACAAGAAGAAGCTCATAAATTGTTTTAGGATGAGAAATGGCTTGAATTAATGCACTAAGGTATGCAGCTAGTGGTTGATGATTAAAGAAAATATCTTTATAAAGAATTTTATTCTTCAAAATTAACCAGCCAGCTGTATAATTAAAACAATCATCAAAACATCCAAATGAAGATGTTTTCCTTAAATAAATTCTAGATATAGAATATAAAAAAACTAAAAGAAAAATTACTAAAAAATATTTTTTAAAAAATATAATTTTTTTAAATGTTTTCATAAATAATAATGACAAATATTTAATGTAATAAATCAATAAAATATTAATAAAGAGAGCTATTAAATTGAAAATTTCATATTCTAATAAAAAATTCCCTATAGTAGAAAGAGTGATTAACTATTGGCATAAAAGAATGAATTATTTCTAAGTATATGATAGCATACGCAAAGTGCCTATTGTTAAAAATGAAATACTCCACTCGATATCTTGCATTTATTCTCGTTATTGGATTCATTTTACGCATAGGTATTTCGTTTTGGTCTTTTGAATATAGAGAAAATACAGATGTACTCAGATACAAAGACTGGGCTAGGATTTCATATTTGCATTCCCTAAAAAATACCTATACCACGGATAATTTAGAATTTGGCACACTAGCCAACAATCAACCACCCGGTTCTCTTTATGTTATCTCTGGCATGTACCAAATTAATTTATATTCTGCGAGAATACTTTTAAAAATACTTCATGGTGCACCTGGCTCAATTCAATGGATCAATGGTTATTTGCTAAATTTTTATCTACGACTTCCAGCTATGATATGTGACCTAATAATATCATTTCTCATTTACTTATTTATAAAAAAAACCAAGTCGCACAAAGCCGCACTTTCCTGCATGAGCTTATTTTTATTTAATCCAGTTGTTTTATATAATAGTAGCTTCTGGGGACAAATGGATTCAATAAACAATGCTTTTTTTATGTCTTCGCTGTATTTTTTATCTAAAAAGCGACTTTTGCTATTTTTTACCACTTTCTTTTTATCTTTGTATATAAAATTCTCTCTTATTTTTATGTTTCCATTTATTTTGCATTATGCATGGACGCTTACTTATCCAAAAATTAAAAATTATGCTTCAAGCATAACTATTTCAGCTTTCTCAGTATTAGCGCTCACACTTCCTTTTTCACGAACACCATGGTTGTGGCTATATGAACTTTTTATTAAAAACGCAGGAGGAGAAATGCAAAATATTACTACTTTTGCATTAAATTTCTGGTGGTTCTTATATAGGCCAATTATTATAATTGGTAAACCATTTAATAATTTTGAATTTAGCGAGATACTACTCATTGGTTCTCCATTGTCTCAACAGACTTTTCTTAGATTATCTCTTGAAATATGGGGATATTTGTTGTTTTGTATTTTTTCAGGAATTTTATTCTACTTTCTTTTTAAACAAAATAAAAAAGTATTTTCACATCATATTTTTTTAATTCTTTCACTTGTTGCGCTTAGTGCTTTTATGTTCTTGCCTCGTATGCATGAACGATACATGTATCCTTTATTTCCACTACTTGCAATTTATGCTGGATTAGAAAAAAAAATTCAGATATATTATTATATTTTTTCTTTTATTAATATAATCAATCTGTATCTTGTATGGCATCCTGCTCTTCCCCCACTCATACCATATATATTAATGACAAATGCTACTTTTCAATGGAGTATAAGCGGTATTTCCATATTTTGTTTTTTGAAACTCTTCTACGTAGGCATTAATTATTTAAAGTATGAAAAATAATATTATTACAGCTAGTATCATTGGATTCATTTTGACCATATTACTTTTTTTACCTGTTTTTGTAAAAAACCTATATCCTTTCACGGGAGATTTTCAAGTTGCTTGGTTTGAGCCATGGAAAAGCGATTCGATGGTGGGAAATTCACTTACTGTTTCACATAAACCAATTGCAGATGACATATTTCGACAATTATATCCATTTAAAACCTTCGCCATGAATCTAGCAAGAAATGGAGAAATTCCACTTTGGAATCCATATGGTGGAGCAGGAATGCCTCTTCTTGCTACGATGCATGTAGGATACTTAAACCCTTTTAATATTGTTTTCTTTTTCTTTGATAATGCCAATTCATGGAGAATTCTTATCCTATTGCAACCATTATTTATTTCATTATTAACATATCTTTACTGTAGAAAGATTAAGATTTCAAAATCAGGATCTCTATTTGGCACCATTGTATTTATCTTTTCTGGATTTGTTGTTACGAGAAGTATATATGCAGATTACGATTATTCATTAATAGGACTATTAATTCTATTAAATGCAATAGAATGGTACATGCAGAATAAAAAAGGTCTTTTTCTTATACCCATTGGTATATTTTTAACCATTACGTCTACACAGATTCAACTATTTCTATATATCGCAATTAGTACAATGATATATGCAATTTTTCGACTTTATACTCAAGATAAAGAAAACTTTTTTAAAAAAATGGTCAATATTGGGATATTTTTCTTAATCGGCATTGGATTGAGCGCTATCCAAATTATCCCAACATTTGAACTATACCAATATGCCAATATTAATACTGAATCTTCGCTATTTATTATTGAACGTTTTTTACTCCCAATGCAACACTTTATTAGTATAGTTATACCAAACTACTTTGGCAATCAAGCAACATATAATTATTGGGGCTCTGCTGATTACATAGAAACGGTGTGCGCAATAGGTTCAATCCCAGTTTTATTTATGTTCTATATAATTCGTAGCAATACTCGCAATGCACTTGTAATATTTTATGGATTAACAACTTTAACAACTATTCTCTTAACGCTTGATTGGTTTTTTACCCGATTTTTATTTTCGCTACCAATTCCTATTCTTTCTACTGGAATTCCAAGTCGAATCTTATTTCTTAATACATTTTCATTTTCAATTCTTGGTGCAATGGGATTTGATCAAGTATTACGAAGGGAAGAAACAATAAAAAATTTTCTTATTAAAAATATTCCATTTTTTATTTTAATTTTATATATAATATGTTTTTCTGGTTATGCATACATAAATAAACTCCAATGTAATAACTCTATTATTATAAACTGTCGAGAAATAGCAATGCGCAATTTTATTTTCGAATTTATAATACTATTTCTAGGCTTTATTTCTATTATTTATAATCTTATATTTAAAAAAAGCTTTTATAAAAATTTATCTTCTTATATATTAATTTTTTGTGTCATTTTTGGAGGACTATATAATAGCTCTAAATTTCTTCCATTTACTACAAAAAGAAATATATTACCCGAAAATAATATTCTTACATATATTAAAAATAAAAACGAGGTGAATAGATTTTTTGGGATCGGAAGCGCTTCTATAAAAACAAATTTTGGTACTTATTATAATTTATTTGATCCAAATTATTATGATCCTTTATATATTAAACGTTATGGAGAGCTTATTGGTTATGCAAATACTGGATCTATTAAAACTTCCAGAAGTGACGTAGAGATAAACAATGTAAATATTACAAGTAATCAACAAAGGCTTCTTAATTTACTCGGAACAAAATTATTTATATATAAAAAGATTGAATTATCAAAAGAAATAGATAAAAATATGCAAAATTTATTTTCCGATAAAAACTTTACCATTATGCAAAATAAAAAATCTCTTCCAAGAGCATATTTTGTACAGAATGTAAAACAAAAAAGGGAAAAGGTTGAAATACTAAATTCTTTATTTTCACCTGATTTCGATGTATATACATCTGCTATCGTAGAAGATGATATTAAAATTAAAAATCATTATATATCTGGAATTGTATCAATTTCTAACTACAAACCAAATCAGGTAACCATACAATCAAAATCAAATAACCAAGAATTTTTAGTGCTAAGCGACAATTTTTTTCCAGGATGGAAAGCATTCGTAAATAATAAAGAAGTAAAAATATATCGAACTAATTACGCATTTAGAGGTATTATTGTTCCAGCTGGAAATAATATAATTAACTTTTTATATGAACCTTTATCTTTTAAGATTGGTGCACTTACCTCTGGTTTTTTTCTGCTTGTATACTTACTAGCTCTCTTCTGGCCAAAAATAAGAAGTCAAAAATACAACTGATAAATATCCAATATGACTATTGTTAAAATAACGAGCTGAATACCAAAAAACAAAAAGGAAAATTCCATATACATAAATAAGTCGTTTTACGCTTGGTTTTTTTTTGAGAAATATTACAAGCCATGCGAGCGTTGGTAAACCAAGCATAAATTGCCATATTTGAAATGAATAATAAGCTGATTCATTTGCAATTAAACCAAAAGATAAGAGTAGCTTTCCTAATCCATATCCTGAAATTGGATAGCTATGCGGTGTATTGCCTGATAAATAAAATATTGTACTATTCAAAAATGCTTTATAATCCCAAATTAAAAATGGACCAATTACAATAGCGCAAGTAATCGAAAATATAACTAAATTTTTTATAAATACATTTAGTTTTTTCAAATTAAACCATAAAAAGGAAAAATAAAGCGGCAATATGGGCCATATAGACTGCTTTACACCGAATGCCAAAGCCATAAAAATAGCACCCATGAAGTAATGCTTTTTATAAAGCAGATAAAAGCTAAAAAAGACGAATCCAAACATAAACATATCTGATCTTCCCTCTAATGTGTAACTCAATATTGCTGGATTAAAAGCCATAAGAATAATAAATAGAGACCTTTTTTCTTTATCTTTTATAAGAAATCCTCCAAGAATTAAAACAGAAAAAAACAAAAACAAAAGTGGGATTCTTCCATCAAAATAACCAATTGTATGATTACTAATATAGTAAAACGGCAAAGCAAATATTAAATAAAGAGGTTGATTTACAAAATGATAAAGTGCTGGATTAATTTCTGTAGATGAATAATTCCACGCTTCCATAGGTGTACCAAAATAAGTAGCGGCATATGGATTTTTTCCATGTATTAGATATCTAATTGCCGCCTCTTGTTGCAATATAATATCGTGAATCATGTATACGGGCGCTGTCTGATGCCTTACGATAATTGCAGAGATAAAAGTAGCTCCCAAAATAAAAATAATGCTTAACCATAAAATTACTTGCTTAAGATTTGTTCGTATCGATTCTTTAATAGAAATTACATCTAGCAATAGATGCGAACCAAGTAGAAGAAAAATCAAAGTAAATAACCAGTATGGAGTTTCTCCTGGACCAATTCGATGCTCCATAATAAATGGAGTCACTAAGCAAAATAATAAAATACTACTCAGGGAAATGTTTGTCATATTATTTATGATACCACTCTTCTGTAGATTTGTAGATAGCACTTGGATTTACAAATGCCCATCTATCACTATTAAGTTCATTATTAGAAGATCTATTTAAATCAAACAACGCATATCCACCATCACTATTGGTAATTATAGGAAATCTAATCACATCTTTATCTGTTTTAGTTGTTATTCCAATTCTTCTACCCTTATCTGAAATCTTTCCTTCAAAATAAAGAAATAAGACCAAAGGAAGGCTTTTATCTGTACTACGCAAATCTTTATCATAAATTGAAAATGATTCGTTTGGATATTTTCTAATTAAATTTGCAATTAAAATTCTTGAATTTACTGCAGATAAATTTGATCCACCATTTATTTCTAATCTATCCCTATAAAGCGTTGCTCCAATTATAAAAAAGAATAATATAATTGAGATAAAGCGATTGTATTTATATAATATATAAATAAAATAACTTGTTAATATTAATATAAATGGATGCATAAAAACTAAGTAACTATCATATAATGGAGTTCTTGTATAACGAATCATAATAAACATACCAAGTACGCTTATACAAATAATTAGAATTTCCTGTGTAATTTTTTTCTTCAAAAGAAGATATATAAATATTGTGATAATTCCAAATATTTCAATATAACCCATAACTTTGTATCCACCAATTACGTGTGCCCATGACGTCGGAATAAAAATGCTCCCAAAAGTTAACCATCTACGCCCGAGTACGTCTAGAGAGATTTTATATTGGTCATGAAAATAATACCAAAACATATTTCTTATATTGAACCAGTCATTATTTGCATCATATGTAATTATTGATAATAATGGGATAATACCACCTAATATAATAACTAAAATATTTCTAATATTTAATGCACGAGTAATTCCGAGGGTAATCAATAATAATACTCCAAGCGCAACCCCCTGCAAATGAATAGATACAGATAGCCCTATGCAAAAGCTTAAAAAAAATAAATATTTAGTCTTTTTTGTTCTCACAAAAAAAATCATATTAAGTATCCCAAGAAGTCCAAGTATGGCATGCGGCGATTGATTGGTTAGATTTACAGATTGAGCAATTTGAGCTGTTGATATTGCCGCAAAAAATCCAAATAATAAACCGAACCATGGTCCATTAAATTGCTTTCCCACATATATACACATGCCAACAAAAAATACATAAATTATGGTAATAAAAATCCATGGAGAATAAATAGAGTTTGGATACAGACTAAGAGGTATCATAAGAAGCCAGTACCATTCTCCACCAGTTTGAAATGGACCAGCAGATGAAAATGGACCAAGAAGTGGTAATTTATGATTATCTAATGCATATTTAGAGATAATCGCATCATGAGCTTGATCATAAGCTAATCCCCATCTATTTTCATAGTTATAAAATCGTAGAAAAATTGCAAACATTACGATACAAGAAGCAAAAATTAAAAACTTATTTGCAGAAAACTTTTTAACTATGTTTTTCATCAATCTACAAATCTATATTTTAAAAGAGTCCATAATGCTATAATTCCATCTTTTATCGTATTTAGCTTTTTTCCTTGATCATATCCACGAGGAGTTGTTGTAATTGGAATTTCCAAAATATAATATTTTCTTTTTAATAATTTTGCTGTGATTTCAGGCTCAAAATCAAAACTTTTAGAATTTAATTTCATTCCAGCTATAATCTTTTTAGGGAAAATTTTGTATCCAGTTTCCATATCCGTAAGCCATTGACCATAAAGAATACTCGTAACTAAACTCAGGAATCTATTTCCAAAATAATGAATAAAAAATAAAGTATTATTTTCTTCTTTATATATATTTGGCCTTCTTTTTAAACGAGTGCCATATACAACTTGTGCTTTTCCTGCAATAATTGGCTGAAGAAGTTTATGTATATATTTAGGATCATATTCTAAATCAGCATCTTGAACAATAATATAATCTCCTGTTGTCTTTTTTATCCCACTTAAGACAGCCGCACCTTTACCTTGATTTCTTGTATGTATAATAAGAATTATATTTTTATATTTCATGTTTTTTATCTTTTCTACTGTTGAATCTATAGATCCATCATCAATTACAATAATCTCTTTCTCAACGCCACGTAAATCTAGTTTTATAATTTTATCTAAAACCTGAATTATAGTTCTCTCCTCGTTAAATGTTGGGATAATAATTGATAATTTCATTTCTTAAAAAGTGATAATATATTTTTATCTGAAATAATTTTTTTATTTCTTAATGTTATATTTTCTAATAAAATAATAGGAATATAAAAAAATGCTTTTAAAAAACCGATAAAAAATGCTAAATTTACATTTTTTAACGCTATCAAAAAATGATAAGGCAACCATAATGCGTGACTCATGCAAAGTTCTACATCGGTGATATTTTTCCATACAAAAATAAACTGATTTTTGTATGCTGTAGTCTTAATGTACTGAGAGTTAAACTTTTTCCGTATTGCTCCCTCTTCATGTTCATGTATAACTTTACTTTGTTTCTCAAAATGAACTTCATATCCTAATTTCCATGCTCGATATGAAATATCTATATCTTCCCAATAAAAGGGGTAATATGCGGAGCTAAATCCACCAAGTTTTTCCCAGATACTTTTTCGAAATGCACCACTTCCTCCACTTACCCATAGTGTATTTTTCTTATCTAATTCCCCAGCACTATGTTGAAAAAATCCTCGAGTCCAACTACCAATTCCCCGACCTCTTTGAATTATTTCTCCATTTTCAATACTCTTATCTAAACAACCTACAGCAAAAACTTTTTCATTTTCAAAATGAAATAATAATGGTTTAATAAAATCCAGATCAGGCCGAACATCGCTATTTAATAAAATAATAATATCTCCAATAGATTTTTTAACTGCAATATTTACCGAATCTGCAAAACCAATATTTTTATTGTTTTCAATTATTATAATATTATTTTTAAATGAATTAAGAACTGAAAGACTATTGTCCACTGAGCAATCATCAATAATAATTATTTCTGAATTTTTATATTTTTTAATAGAATTAATAACAGCAGGGATATTTTTTTTAAGCAACATAGAACCATTATAATTTGGAATAATAATACTTATTTTCATAGTAATGTATTATAAAAAACAACCGTATGTTTTCCATCTGGAATTAGTACCCCTCTAAAATTATAATTTGCTAACTCAATTTTTGCATTATTTTCATCTATTTTTACCTTCCAAGTTGGATAATAACTATCAGTTAGAATTAAATAAGAGTTCCCACTATTTTCAGTTTTAATTACTATTTTATTTGCTGCATATTCAGTTATTTTTACCTTACCATTATTAGTTGAAAGCTTTATGTGATTATTAAATCTTTTATTATCAGTCAACATATTTTTTTCGATAATTATCATATTATTTAAATTCGTATTATTTTTATCAAATAAAGCATTTATTGAATCTTGTCTACTATTTGTTAAAAAAAATGATTGAACTATGTAAGCTCGTGGAAATACATTCCTATTTTCATAAACGCGCGTTTGTCCCTCTTGAAAAACTTTCCTAAGCTTTGGTGAAATTATATCAGAAAGACTCAATATATATTTAACTCCAATCATATCTATAATTCTTGAATCATAATTTTTTGGCGTGATTATTCTATTAAATCCAAAAGGTGGACTAATATTGGGCTCCCCTCTTTCAGAAGCAGATATTAATTCCCCATATCGCCTTAAATATAAGGGATCATAACCATCTACTGTTTGCAATTTATACATTATAGAAAAATTTGGAGGAAGGATTCTATTATCAAGAGACATTATTCTATAATTTCCAGCATTTTTTTGCAAAAATTCTATAGTTTTAGTAGATGGAAATATATATTTATTACTTATAAAAGGCAAGAATTTATCTGCCAGTCTAAAAATATCAAAAAATGTAATTAAAATAAGTAAAACTATAATTACTTTATTAATTACTTTATTTTTATATAATTGATTAATAAATAGAAAAAAACTACTAAGAATAAAGATAATTGACGGAAATAATAAATTCCGCTTTGTTATATCTAATAATTCTTTCGATACATTAATTTGATTACTATAAACACTTATCCATATACTTACAAAAATAATAATAAATATCACTATTGAGGTATTTATAGATTTTTTTTTCTTAAGCCAATAGTCAAATCCTAATGCGGATAAAATTGCTAATGCGAAATCTGCTATGAGAATAAGACGCGTAGGCTGACTTGTAGATATAAAAGGGATATTTAAAATATATGGAATCCTAGCAATTAAATTATCAATTGAAAAAATTAGTGATATTAGAAAAATAAAAGTAAAAAATAATACCTTATTATCACGTCTATACATAATTCCATAAAGTGACATTATGAGAGGTATTATTCCAATATATCCAATAAATTCCGCATAATTCCACTCTCCCCAATAATTAAGAGTTGCAGGGTTTCCAAAAAAGTCTGGTATAAAAAACTGAACAATATTTTGAAATGGAACAAACCATCCATTCCTACCAAATGCTTGATCGAGATCTCTTGCAGAAAGTAAAATAAACTGAAATGTTGAAATCAATTGAAATAATACAATCAATAAAATAATTATATTTAAAAAACAAAAATATATTATTTTTTTCCCGCTTGATTTTAATTGCCAAAATCTTATAAATAAATACACATTGCTTATAATAATTGAGTAGAATAAAATTTGAAGATGACCAGCCAAGATAGAGCAAATTTGCGCAAAGATATATATAAAAATCCATTTTTTTGAAAATTTCTGCAATAATCTTTCTTTTGCTAACAAAATTAATGGCAACCATAATAATACATTAAATATTATGTTCCACTGCATCCATGCAATACTACTTCCAGAAAAAGCGAAAACAAATCCACCCAAAAAAGCTGATGCTCTTTCCAATTTTAAAAATCGCAAGTACAAATACATAAAAATACTTCCCAATAAAGGCTGTAAAATTATCAATAATGTCCATCCATAATTAAAAGACATAAATAAAAAAACTATATTAAGTGGATATAGAGATGCTGATTGAAAATTAGCTAAATGAGGAGTGCCTGAAAAATTATAAGGATTCCACAGGGGAAGTTGAAATTTCTTTTCTAAATTTATTGACAAATATCTCCATGGATATTGCTGCCTAACTGGATCTGTAATTAAAAAATTTTTAAATGGGATTCCATTTGGATAATCTTTAGCATATAAATCTCTGAATGGATGATAAAGTCCAACAATAGTATCTGCCGGAATAGGTAGTCTCGCCGACATGAAAACAGGTCTAAAAAATATTAAAGAAATTGTTATTAAAAAAAATAAAGATAAATACTTTTGCATTATATATGTATCATTGATAATGCTTTACTTTTAAATTTTTGGGCATTAAAATTCAAAGCTTTTTTTTGTGCAGAAACAGAAAGTTTTTTCATCGTATCTTCAGAATTCATAAGCTGCTTTGTAAATGTTATAAGTTCGTCAATCGTATTCCAAAGATACCCATTCTTATCACTATCTATAATCTCTCGCTGTCCACCTGCATTAACAACTACTGGTATAGCCCCAGCACTCATTGCTTCTACTGTTGACATACCAAAATGTTCTGCATTTTCAGGATGATTTTCCAGATCTTCACCAAAACCAGACGCATGCCAATAAATTTTTGATCTTGAGTACCATTCCCATAATATCTGGCTTGAAGGATTTATAATAAATTCTATGGGAAACCCTTCCGCAAGTGACTGTAATTTTTTGAAACGCTCTGCGTCTTCCTCCCTAAGACTGACAACAAGAATAAAATTCCAATTCTTAATTTTTTTACCCACCATTTTTTTAAAAGATTTTATCAGAACATCATGTTTTTTATAATTAGTTCCTTCATTAGTTATACCAAATCTTCCAACAGTTAAGATTATATTTTCCTTTGGAAGATTTTTAACTTTATTTTCTATAGGTGGATATAATAATTCACTAATTATACCAAAATTATTATCTATATAATTTTTTGTAAATTTTGAATTGCAAAATACTTGAGTAACCCTAGACATTTTAATTCTATTTTTTAAAGATCGCCCATTAACCCATTCCACTGGAAACTGGAAATGAACAAATAGTTTCGATAAAACCAATGGTATACTACCATCACTTAGAATTATTATTGCGTCATATTTTTTACTTTCTAATAATCTTTTCCAAATAGATATTTTTATAGAAAAAATATTTTCTGATATTAAAACACCTGAAAGATCTAGGCCGAATTTATCTTCAGCTCGATCAAGTATAGAATTATCATCCCAAAAAATCGTTACATTATGCAATTCTTGTACCAAGCAATATGCTAATGTTAAAATATATTTTTCACCTCCCGTTAAGCTATCGAGATATGGATTGAAAATTCCTATATTCATAGTTATATTTGTATACTCTCTCCATTATGAGGCTTTTCAAAACTGATTTTATTATTAAGCCCTTTTTGTTGAAAGTATAAATTAAATCTCCATTTTCATCTATTAATCAATTTTTAAATCTTAGTTTATATAAAACTATTTCATTATAATTATTGTTAATATATATTCACTATTTTAAATATTATTTATAAAATCGTCGTATTTATTATATATAATTATTTATACATTCAGCAACTTTAATTAATAATAATATCTGATATTTTCTTCTACGCATTAAGAGATTAAATATATTTACAGCTACAAATTAATATTCACTGATTTGATATCATATTTTTATTATATATATTGTGATTTTATTATATTGTTTTTATTAATAACTTTATATATTTAAATATTTCTATTTCTTTTTTACACAAAACTTTAAATTTAAAAAATATGTATTTCTCACGATGATTATCGTATTAATTTATTAAAAAAAGCGAAGAAATCCTATAATCAAATCGTATGAAACATCATTTTAAAAAGGGCTGTAATAAAATTCTACAATAAATTTCCCTTCTGGAACTACAACTCCTCTAAAAGTATAATTAACTCTGAATACCTTAGCCTCTATGGTGTTTGCTGCTATAATAAGTCGAGCTTTCCAGCCTGGATAGTAGTTATCTGACAATAAAAGGATACCGGGAGCTCTATTTATAACAGCCACCTGCACTAAATCCGGTATGTCTTTAATTATCGTAGCAGTTCCCTGTGTTGGAATATTTAAAATAGTAATTCTTGGATCCTCTTCAAGAATAAGAGTATCCCTATATGAAAAATCAGGCGAAAAAAACATTTTGAGTATTTCATATTTTCCTTTTATGACAGCATATTTATAAAAAATATGTGCTCTCCCAAGACTTAAATTATTTCTATATAGCTCAAAGGTGCTATCTTGATATACTTTACTAAAACGAGATTTATCATCCCATACATTAAATGCCCATGATTGATGCGTATCGGAAATTGGATGAAAAATAAGATTCACCCCTGTAATATCTAAAACCCTATCTATATATTTTGCCTTCCTATCTAGTTTTACAACAGATCTTTCTGCTGACTGAAATATACCATTAGATGCTGTTCTTATAAATTCTCCGTATCTTTCGATATAAAGTGGGTCATACCCTTCAATTGAAGGAATTTTATAATATACTGCAACTTCTCCGCCAAAATTTCCAAACATTCTTCCAGAGCCAATATTATCTTGAATCGCTTGAATAACACTTGTTGCTGGGTACGCTAACTCTTTTGGATCAAATGGCATCCACTTTTGAGCAAAACGATAGCTATCAAAACTTGCAAGAAAAATAATTAATCCTGAACAAAAAAAAACAATATTTTTTTTCTTATTAAATGCCTGTGCAAAAAAAAATAGCCCAACTACTGCAAGAAAAAATATCGTTGGTAAAATAAAGTTACGCTTTGCAATCTGAATATACTCTATGGAAAATGGTTTACCGATTAACAAATATATCCAAACTAACCCAAAAAATAATCCCATGATACTCATAAATAGGATATTTTTTTTACTTAACAATTTACTCTTCCAAAATGCATCAAACCCATATCCCGCCAAAACACAGAGAGAAAAACTAAGTAACACTATTATACGAGAAGGTACACTAGTTGATAAAACAGGGATCCTAGATATTCCTAATAACGGTTGGACAAATGAATCAACAGCAAAAACAAAAATAATTATAGTCAAAATTGTATAGAAAAATACTTTTTTATTTCGTACAAAAAAAGCTCCAAAGAGAGCAAAAAAAAGTGGCACTATTCCAATAAAACTTGACCATTCTGCGTAAAACCCATACCAATCATTTCTAGTAACTGGATTTCCATAAAAATCTGGAGAAATAAGAGTAATTAAATATGACAATGGAATTCCACCTCCAGCAATATAGCTCGTACTTCTTACCGCATATTGATAAAATTTAATTGATGGAAAAAGTTGAATCATGGAAAAACCAATACCGATAATAGTCATTAAAATTATTGACAAAAATAAACGTATATTTTTTTTATTTGCATAAAACCATAAAATATATCCAATAACAAATAACAATAAATACAAACTTGTTTGAAAATGTCCACTGAAAAAAGTAAGCGATATTCCTAATGAATATAAAAAAAGATATACTTTATTTCTAGACTCTTCATATTTTTCTATAAAAAATAATAAGAGTGGTAAAAAAAGAATAGCAAATCCAAGAGTACCATACGCCATCCAAACCACTATAAATCCAGAAAACATAAATCCTATACTTCCAAGAACTGAAGCACTCTTAGTTATTTCATATTTTCTCAGTAGAATATACATAAAAATACCCGATAATAAAGGTTGAAGTAAAATCATAATGCTCCAAGCATTTACAAAAGAAAATATAAAAAATAAAATGTTAAATGGAGAAAATACTGCAGTTTGAAAATTTGCTAATTGAGGATTTCCAGAAAAACTATATGGATTCCAAACAGGAATATATCCAGACTTATAAGTATCAATTGTAAGTTTTTTCCATGGATATATTTGCGTAGTAACATCTGGCATTGCATTATTTTTGATTGGTCCTAAAAATTTTTGATACTGAGACCATGGAGGAAAGAAATTTACTTGATATGTAGAAGAATACGGAACAAGTCCTTTTAAAAAAAATGGGCTAGCAAATAAAAACCATATTAAAATTATATATAAAATTGGCGCATATTTGAATAACAGCTTATCAATTATTTTCATTTTTCAATTCCATGTTTTTCTTGTAGCTCCCAAAGCTTTGCATAGGTTATAAAGATACTAAATGATTGATATATACTCTCTATTAAGCCAACAGAGCCCACTCTCCATCCTCCTTGGGAGATATATGATTTATAAAAAGCAGGTATCATAACTCTTGGAAATCTCCACCATTTCATTTGTGGATGATTTGCATCATATCTTAACTTTGCCTCTTTTTGAGACCATTCCAACGTCTTCACCAACATTTCACTTAAATTACGATGAGAATAATGAAGTAAAAATCCATCAAGAATAGCAATATTTCCTTCAAATATTGGGCTTTCATGTAAAACTCCTACCCATTTTTTTAAAAATTTTCTTCTAAAAAGTCTCTCCATTATTTCAATTCTTGGCCATTCATTATTACCTAAGTAAAAATTTTTCCTTTTTATTTTATATGTGGAAATTAAATTTTCAGATTGAATAACAAAGTTAATATTTTGCATCAATTCATCTGTTACAATTTCATCCGCATCAATATATAGAATCCATTCACCAGTTGATTTTTCTAAGCCAAAATTTCTACAATCAGAAAAATTATCACCAGAAAAAGAAAAAACTTTTGCACCAAGAGATTCTGATATTTTTTTTGTACTATCATTTGAATCATTGTCAATAACAATAATCTCATCTACAAAAGATATTGATGCAATGGCTTTTGCAATTCTTTTTTCTTCATTTTTAGCAATTATGATGGCAGAAATTCTCATTTAATAATCTCAGGAAAACTCTTAAAACTCCCTTTAAAAAATTCTCCTCTAAAAAAATCTAAGATTCCTTTTTTTTGCCATTGTCTTCCTGAAAATAAAAGTTTTATCGCTTCCTTTAGTAACGCTACCTTAGTACGTAATGGTGCATATTGCATTCCAAATAGAAGACGGTTACGAGTTATATAGTAATCCTGTAGATTTGATCCAGAACCACCAGTGGAGCCAGCATTATTATGCCACATTATTGCTTTTGGACAATATATAACTCTATATCCAGATTTTTTTACCCTGATACTATAATCACTATCTTCATAATAAAGAAAAAAACGCTCATCTAGCATGCCCACTTTTTCTAAAATCTCTTTCTTTATAAGGATGCAGCATCCACTTGCAAAATCGGTATCCTCTACTTTATCATATTGTTGATTATCTACCTCATCTACGCCTCTATGCATCCCTACCATGTTCTTCCAGTCAATTATTCCACCAGCGTACCAGAGAATATTTCCTAATTCCTTATTATTGTATCGGTTTTTATAAAATTCATGCCCCTTAGCAAAGTATATTTTTGAAGTTACAATTCCAATACTTGATGCTTCACTACAATTTAATAACTCTATTAATATTTTTTTATCTAAAATAGTATCATTATTTATTAGTAAAACGTGTGTTGATTGTAATTTATGTAATGCATATAATATTCCCTTATTATTGCCTCCAGAAAAACCTATATTTTCTTTATTTTCTAATAAAATCAGATCGTAGGATTTTCCTTTTTGTTGTTTATTAATATATTCTCTAATTATATCTACTGATTTTTTTACAGATGCATTATCTACAATGATAACTGAAAATTTCATATCTTTTTTTTCAATTTCTTCTATTGACTGAAGTAACTTAATGGTATGAGAATGACTATTAAAATTAATAGTAATGAGAGAAATGTGGTTCATAAATATTTGTATTTAATTTTTTTATAGATTTTTTTTATTATATTTTCTTCTTTTTTAATATCATGATCATTAATCCAATAATTTAAGTCTTTTGAACTTTTTTTTATTTCATCTTTTACCATAATCATATTCGCCTCTACTATTTGAGGAAAACCTTTTTTTTCCCAGATATAGCTCAATATAACAAGATGATAGAAACCCATAAGTAATGACAGAATTAGACCATGAAAACCATCCTTATACCCTTCTCTTGCAAAATATCTACTTAAAAACTCTTTAAATGGAAGCCTAATTACGTCTTGCCAAGAAAAAATATATCCATTTTTTAACAGTTGATCTGCTTCATTTGGTGCATAAATATTTGCATGCTTATGAATAAATTGCCTAATACTTGTATAATTATAATGAGTTAAAGAATTTTCTAGAGTTCCTACATCTCCTTCTGACGTTATCATTTCATGAACATGTTCTTCCTTAAAACGTCCTTTTCCATTTTTAAATAATCTTATTTGATAATCTGGATACCATCCTGCATGCTCAATCCACTTACCAAAAATAATATTTTTACGTGGAATATTATAAGATGTAAATCTATCATCTTCTTTTATTTTTTTCTGAATTTCATCTACAAGCTGTGGACTAATTCTTTCATCTGCATCTAAACTAAGTATCCATTCTCCTTTTGCTTTTGAAAAACCAAAATTCTTGTTTATATTTAACATAAGATTATTTTCTCTATTAAAAATATTATCTGTATATTTTTTTGCAATATTAATTGTATTATCTTGTGAGGAATTATTGATAAAAATAATTTCATCAGCCCATTTAACCGACTCTAAACAATCCTTAATCATTGAATCTTCATTGTATGCAGAAATGACAACTGAAATTTTTTTATTATTCATATTAATTATTTATCAGATTCATAACCTGTAAAACTTCTTTCTTTGCCAATAAAAAAATACAAACTCCATAAATTAATACTGATACTATAATAACTAGAAAAAGACTTAGTAAATTTGTGACAAAAAATATTGTACCTAAATATGTTAACATGGCCATAATTAAGGAAGCAAGGAATGGTTTATAAACACTATGATAAAAACGAAATTGAATTTTTTCCCTAACCAACCTTATTGTTATAAATATCGTCAATGTTATAATAAAAGATGCAATAGCAACACCATTGTAACCAAATATAAATATACCAATCCATGTAAATATCCATGTTAAAATTGTCCATAAAATCATAAGCTTCAATGTTGTTTTTACTCTTCCGGTTGCATCCAAAACATTTACCAATATTCCCGACATAGATGACACAAGTGCATTAAGACTAAAAAATGTCAAAGATAGAAGCGCAGGCTCCCATTTATTTTGCCATTTAGGCATAAAAGAGATTAACTGTGGTGAAATAATTATAATACCAAAAACAAAAGGAAACATTGCAAGACTAACATAAAATAATGATTTTTCAATCGATTTTTGCAGAAATTTTTCATTTTCTTGTAATCTAGAAAAGGTAGAAAAAGTTACCTTTGTAACACTATCAACAATATAACGATATGTAAAAAAAGCGTTTCGCTGACCAAAGCCTATAAATCCAATTTCATTAAAAGATAAAATTTTTACTAGAAATAATGTTAATAAATCATCTTTTAATGTCGCTAGAATATTTTTTGCCTGAAATTGAATCCCATATCGTAAATTATTCAAAGATTTTTTATCAATACCGATTTTAGGTCTCCAAGGAGAGACAATGTAATAAAAAGGTATACCAATTAAACCAGAAATAAGAAAAGCCCAACTATAACTCTCCAGACCATATCCTTTTATAACTAATAATACCAATATTGAATTAAAAAAGATTGATTCAATTATTTGTGGCAATATAAGCTTATGAAAATTAATCTTTCTTTCTAATAATATCGATGGGATTACTTTAAATGACGATAAAAAAACTGTAAAAACTAAAATCAATAACAAATGCATGGCTACTAAATTAAATGAAAAGTATTGAGCTATTAATCCTTGAACAGAAATTACGAAAATAAAAATTGTTCCTGTTATAATAATTTGAAGAGTAAATGTTGTTTTAATATCTGCTTCGCTGATTTCTTCCTTCTTTTGAATAAGTGCAGCACCAAATCCAAAATCAGTGATAAAACTAATAATTCTTTGTATAGCTATAATTACTACATAAATACCGACATCGCTAGGGCGAAGATAAGTAAAAATTACAATAGAAGCAACATAAGACAAAATATTTAAAAAGAATGATCTTGAAATAAGAGCAAATACACTCTTTACTGATTTTTTATATAAATTATTTGTATTAAAATCTTCCATTTTTTAAATCCCACCATAGTATAAAGCTCTCGAGTATGGCTCTTATAACTACATATAAATTACCGCCTGATTGTATTCCAAATTTTCTAGCATAATGAGTAACTTCAACTTCCTTAATTTTTAATTTTTTAATTTTTGCTTTTGCTAAAATTTCCGTTGTTATCATTGCGCCTTCCGATTGAAGAGGCATTAAATCTAATAATGCAGTCTTCTTAAACATCTTAAATCCACAATCAATATCTTTAAAATAAAAACCAAAAAAAATAAAATCCCAGATTTTTAATAAGTACATTAGTATATGTCTTTTAAAATCATCTTTTCTTCTTTTTCTATATCCAATTATAATGTCTGCTGAATTTATATTATCTAAAAATTTTGTTATCTCTTCAAAATTAAATTGCCCATCTCCGTCTAAAAAAACTATTGTGTTATATTTGGCATTATTAAAACCATCCTTAAGAGCTGATCCATAGCCTCTGTTAGGAGAGTGTGTGACAGCAACTAGGTTAACGTTTTCTTTTGCTAGTTTTTTAGAAATTGCAAAAGTATTATCCGATGATCCATCATCAACCATAATAATTTCCCATTTTTCTGCAATTTTTTTCGCAATTGGAATCGCGCCTCTTACAACTCTCTCAACATTGTCCTCTTCATTCCAAAATGGAAAAAATATACTTAATTCTGGTAATTTATTCATTTTATTTTTTTAACATTATAAATTAAATTAATTGCCATAGCTAGAAGACCAGCAAGGGAAATAGTATTTGCTATTATTTGCACTAAGGTTTGTGCATATCGCGCCTCAACTATATGCTCACCACTAGTAACGGATACAACAAGACCTTTTTTTGTCTGACTATACTTAACTTCTTTTCCATCTATAAATATATGCCATGTAGGAAAATAGGCTTTATTTATCCTAATTTCACCCGAATTTTTAAAATTAACACGAGCGGATACGAAACCAACATCTTCCATGACTGAAATGATATTTCCATTATTAGACAATAATTCTATTGAACTGCTTGGAATATCAATTACTCTATTTGGTTTTTCAAAATATTTTGGCATATATTCATCTGATATTTTAGATATATTCCAATTAAGTTTTTGTTTAGAAATATATTCAGAATCTTGTTTATTTACTAATCTATTAGGAATAAATAGCATCTGATTTGATATTATGATTAGCCATACTACTACTACAGTTGTTATATAAACAAAATGCTTAGAATGATATTCAATAAATACACTATTAGTAATAAGCCATACCGAATAACCTGATAATATTGAAGAGAAAAATGCAACGAAAATTAAAAATCTCCATGGATATTGAAAAAAAGCCATAATTGGAATTATTTCCCAAATTGGCTTTGAAGCTTCAAGGGTGAAAAATACTGATAGTAAAAAACCAAATACTGCTCCAATAAAAACAAGCCCTCTAACATTAATTACATATAAGTAATCAGACATCTTTCTTAAAATAAAAGATGCAATAAGGAGAATTGCGAAACCAACAAAAATAATAGAAATCTTTCCTATTTTAAATGACATGCCATCTATACATCCAATCGTTGATCCACCAAATCCCCATGGACTATTCCAAAGTTGATTTATACATACAAAATGATCTCTAAAATCCGCACCACCACCCACCTGAGATATAACATTTGTATAGTTAATTTCAGCAATAGCTGGGATCCAGTAAAATGCAGAAAAAGAAATACCAAGTATTAAAAAATAGCATAATCGAATTACTCTTTCTTTTTGTTTCTCTTGAAATGAAATAGTTATCAAAAATATGACAAAAATAATCAAGAATCCAGATGCCATAAGCGCAGTTAAATTATGAGATAAAATAAGTAAAGCATACGTAAATGCTCCAAGAATAACATATCGACTACTTGCAGAAAATGCTATTTTCCAAGCACTATAAAAAACAATTGGAATAAAACTATATGCCCATAATTCTGCTATATCTCCTCTTACATAAATATTTATTGCATTATATGGAGCATACATATAGGAAATCGCGGATATAATCCCTCCATATTTACCAAAAAACTCTTTTCCCAAAATATACATAAATACTCCCGATAAGAGAATTGGAATAATAATTATTATCTTTGTTGCAGTAATAGCAGTTGCCCCGAGAAGTAAAAATAAAGCACCAATATAATATGCAAGTGGTGCATAGAAATTAAAGATCGGATATCCATATCCATATCCAAGATCTGAAACATAACGTACTGGTATTTGACCAATTGATAATGATTTTGCCATCTCAAAAATTCTAGATGGCTGAGTATCATCATGCATAGAAAAAAATTCAGGCAAAAAAAGACTTTTCACAGCCCAAAAAGATAAAATAATTACTATAACAAAACCAATATATTTATTCATTTTTATTAAAATAATCCTTTATAAATATTATAATAATTATTATACAACTTATGATAGTGAGCACATCTGCAAATAACCTAAATATATTTTCCTGAAATTTAATCTCGATATTACTATCTCCATCCGGAACAACAATAATCATTTCTCCAACTGAATTTGGACTAATCTGAATTGGCAGCTCCAATCCATTACCCCATGCTTTCCAACCAGAAAAATAAGATGTATTAATTTGTATCTTGCTCAAATGACTCGCTTTTTTTACAGAAAAAGTAATATTATTTGATTTTGAAACTAAATTCATTACATAACCGCTCCCAGTTATAAATAACACCTTTTCATTAGGTAGAGCTGATGGATTTATTCTTGTCAGAAAAGACATATATTCGTTCTTAACTGTTGTGGAGCCTTGATTAGTTGCATAAATACCATCAGGCTTATTAGAGAATTCAGACGGATATATATATTCAAAAGCAGAAAATACTAAACAAATTATTAAAACTCCACCTATGATATATTGCTTTTTTTTAAATAAAGATAATGTATATGCACTAAGAAATGCTATTGAAGGAATAAGTAGAGATAAAATTCTAAAAGGAAACTGAATAATATCAACTGGAATAAATTTCCATAAATTATTACTAATTGATAAACTAAAAACAACACTAAGTATTCCGACAATCAAAAAAAAGTAAGACTTTTTTTCATATTTTTTTGTGTAAAAAAAATGTGTGATACAAAATAACAATATAGATATACTTGATATACCTATTAATTTTGTAGACGCAAAATATTCGCCATATTGAGAAATTGTTGTTTGTGAAAATCTTGTTAAAGAGATCTCTGTGATCGCAGGTATCCAAAAAAATGATGAAAAGCCCAATCCTAAAATAAAAATAATAACTGTATGTTTGATTTTTCCTAAAAACAAGATTGCATA
>SIBS01000006.1 GCA_009695045.1 Candidatus Levyibacteriota bacterium
ATATTTCTTCGATCATAAATACAGCTATTTCTCTCCTATTTTTTGTAGGAGTATTTTTGACAATAGTTATGATTCTCATTTCGGGCATACAATGGATAATGTCTGGTGGAGATAAAGGCAAAATTGAAAGTGCAAGGAATAGATTGACCTATTCAATCATAGGATTTCTGCTAGTTATTTCATCTTTTGCCATAATTAAATTAATAATAAGCACTCTTGGTGGAAAGACATCTTCTTTCCTTGGTCTATAAAATGACTATTGACAAAATATTTTAATAGACATAATATATTTATATGAAAAAGATTAATTTAATTTTAATATCATCAATACTACTTTTATCTTCTTATGATCAATCTTTCGCGCAAAGTACTAATGTATCCATACTCCCGCCAACAGGTATGATTCCCGCCACCGTTACCCTTCCTAGTATCGTAAATTTTCTTGTGCAAGCACTTTTTGCTATTGGCTCAATTGCTGCTGTATGCTATTTAATTTATGGTGGGATAAAATGGATAATTTCCGGTGGAGATAAAGCTGGAGTTGAGGCAGCAAGAAATCATATAATTGCAGCCATTGTGGGACTAATTATAATTGTTGGAACATTTGCAATTATTTCTCTTGTATATAGCGTTCTTGGACTAGGTACTTTTAATAATAATTTTTCTATACCAAAAATCACACCGTAAGATCAATAAAAAAATAATTTCCCTATTACTACACTAACAAAAGTAATTAAATAATTTAAAATATATTCATTATGATAACATTCATAAAAATGATTACTGTTTTAGAATTATTTTTATTTAATTCGTCTATTAAAATTGCCATTGCTAGCACACCAACTCCTAAGACTACCACTATTCCTACCATAACCCCTGAGCCCGTCATGACCAAATTTCAAATTGAGCAGCCTATAGGATCAATTGCTGGCACTGTGACGCTGGTCGAAATTGTTACATTTATAATTCAATTGATGTTTTTCATAGGATTTGTTATTGGAATCGCCTACATTATTTATGGCGGAATCATGTGGATAATTTCTGGCGGAGATAAGGCTGGAGTTGAAGCAGCAAGAAATAGAATTGTTTCTGCAATTATTGGTATTCTTATAATTGCAGGGGCATTTCTGATAATTAGCTTGGTTTTTCAGCTACTTGGACTTGGAAATCCTCTATCTGGCGGATTCTGCATACCCAATCTTGCTACTCCTTGCATAATCTCACCAAGATAAATACATTTTTCTTGTCTTTTCCCTCAGCATTTGATAACCTTAATTTATGACTAATGTATGGGATTCTTGCTCCTCTAATGGTATCCCTACGATAGATTGTGCGATGATAGTTGCAGAACGTATTATTTACTATGCTTTTTATTTTGCTGGCATTGTAGGAGTAATGCTAATGATTATAGGAGGTATTCGTTTCATACTTTCGGGCGGAGACGCAAAGCAAGTAGATCAATCTCAAAAATTAATTACATATGCATTGATAGGATTAGTTTTACTTTTTTTATCATCATTCATAATTGATTTTATCGCACAAGTTACTGGGGCAGATTGCATACTCAAATTTGGCTTCTCTACCTGTAAATAAAAGGTATTTTATATTACTGAAGAGATAGCTGATCTAACCAAGTATTGATTTTATTCCTTAAGCTTCTTTATTCTTTCTTTAATGTCTTGTAATGTATATATTCACCATCCATTAATTTCCATCACGATTTCATTCATTTCTAATTCTATAACTTGACTATGGTCTTTATTTTTACTACCAATTTCATTATCTTTTCCCATACTTTTTTCCAATTAAAAAAAATTACTAGTTAGTCACATATTTGACATAGTTTGATAATCTTGCATATGGATTTTTCACATTATATGCTGATTGAGATAGAGTCATAGTTTACATTTATGGAGAATCATCCTATTCCAAAAGATATTAAAAGTTTTCAATTTAAACTAATTGGGGACATGACTATAAAACAATTCGGATACCTAGCAACAGGCGTGGTAATTGCGTGGATATTTTACTCACTTCCTGTTTTTGCAATAATAAAATATCCCCTAGCATTTATTTCTGCAGTTATGGGGTTTGCTTTTGCATTTATACCGATAGATGGAAGGCCTATGGATGTTCTGCTTTATCATTTCTTTTGTTCAATATTTTTGACTAATCAATTTATTTATCAAAAAGTTGGCGGACAACTAGTAATGGAAATGCACGTTAAAAAAAATCCAATTGCTCAAAATAAATCTACCACTCACTCACGAGAGGATCTTAGGATTTTTCTAAAAACTCTTTCTCAGAAACCACAAAGTAAGCTTGACGAAAAAGAAATAAGTTTCTTTAAATCAATTTTTTCAGACTCACCCAGCCAAAATAATATCCGGGAAATAAAACAGGATGAAAGTCATAATCCAGAAGACGAAAATAAAAATGAACCAAAAGAAGCAGGACATACCCAAGAAGAATTACTAAAAGAAGTAACAGAGCTAGAAAAACAGATTGATCAAGCAAAAACAGAAGAATTAAGCTTGCGTGATCCAGCAGCAGCAGGACAACTGCATGAAAAAGTAAAAACACTTGAAAGTGAACTAGGGGCACTTATGATAGAGAAGGCTCAAATCGAGGAAAAGCTTGCACACTTAGTGCAAAAAATGGATGCAGAAAATATAATTGAAGAAAAAAGAAAAAAAGAAGCAGCCGGTGAACACCTATCGAGGGCTCGATTAATACCGAGATCCATGGCTGCAGACTCTGGGCTTCCCATTCCTCCAGATTTTCCGAATGTTATTCTTGGAATAATAAAAGATTCTAGGGGAAATGTACTACCGGGAATCTTAGTGGATATATCTAATGATCAGGGGGCATCAGTTAGAGCTTTCAAAACAAATCAACTTGGCATATTTGCAGCGGCAACTCCGCTTCAACCTGGAAAATATATAATTAATTTTGAGGATCCACAAGGGAAGCAAAAGCTTCAATCTGTGGAAACATTGGTTAACAATAGCATACTTCAACCAATAGAAGTTATATCAACGGATGATAGGGAGGACTTACGAAAAAATCTCTTTGAACAAAATACAATTTAAAAAATATTATAAAATTATGAGTGAAGAAAAAAAACAAAAAACAAAAATGGGCTCTACTCAACTTTTTACAGAAGTAAAAGATATCGTTGATCACGTGGTATTTATTAACAATGGATCTGCGTGCTCTATCCTGCAAATTGAAGCAATTAATTTTTCACTTCTTTCTGATAGAGAGCAATTATCTATAATAGGCGCATATGCAAATATCCTCAACTCACTATCCTTTTCCATACAAATATCAATAAGGAGTAAGCAGGTAGACATATCATCATACGTCAGGCTTCTCAATAAAGAGTGTGAAAGAAAAACAATACACGCAGAGCTATCTCAGGAAAAAAATCAATCACTAATCATGCAGATTAAAAAATATAGAGATTTTATTCAAAGCCTAGTAATGGTAAATAGCGTACTTGATAAATCATTCTACGTGATACTATCATTTTCCCCCCTTGAGCAAGGAGTGATTGGAGTAGTGAATGGATCCCATAATCTTATTGACATTGCAAGTTCAAATCTAAAAGCAAAAGCAGAAATTATTCAAGGAGAGCTAAAGCGCTTCTCTTTACGTTCTAATTTGTTGTTAAGAGACGAGCTTATAAGAGTATATTATGATATTTATAACGAGGGGCAATCTTCACCAAATAGCCTAGTTGAAGGAATTAGTAGTCCAATTGTTAAAGGAGGAATGTAGAATGTTTGGCAAAAAAAAAATTACACAAGATCAAACACAAGAAATGCCTGGCAAAACCAATGATCATCCATTAAAACCTCTCGAGGATGGAATGGTAAGTCTAACCGACATTATTGCGCCATCGTCCATAGAAATAGATTTTAAATCTATTCGAATTGGAGATATTTTTTATAGAACTTATTTTATAGTAGATTATCCTCGATATGTATCCTCTAATTGGCTTCAGCCAGTTATAGATTTCGAAAATTCTCTTGATATCTCCATGTTTATCTATCCTAGTTCATCTTCCGATATTTTATCTGACCTAAAACGAAAAATTGCAGAAATGGAGGCCACTATTTCATCTCAGGCAGATAATGGGGAAGCATATGATCCCAAGATTAATGCTACGCTAGAAGATGCTATGGTTTTGCAGGAGGAGCTTGCGAGAGGACTTGAAAGGTTTTTTCAACTCGGACTCTATATCACAATATCCGCAGGAACCCTTTCTCAATTAGAAGAATCTTCCAGGAAACTTGTCTCAACCATGACATCATTGATGCTTATACCAAAAGCTGCAACTCTTCAGATGGAGGAAGGCTTCAAGACAACCATACCAATCGGACAAGATAGGCTATATATAACAAGAAATATGGATACAACATCCCTAGCAACAACATTTCCATTCTCTTCTTCCACCCTAACGCAAAATCAAGGAGTGCTTTATGGCATAAATAAGCAAAATAATTCATTGATAATCTTTGATAGATTTTCAATGGAAAATGCCAATGAAGTAATATTTGGCAAATCAGGATCTGGAAAATCTTACCTAGTAAAGCTAGAGGCAATTCGCCAGTACATGTTTGGCACAGAGGTAATTATCATTGACCCAGAAGGCGAATATGAAACACTTACGGAAACAATGGGTGGAGCATATATTAAATTTACTCAATCATCTCCTGTAAGAATTAATCCATTTGATTTATCGGGCATATATCAAGAAGGTGAAAATGAGTTAGGGCTAAAAATACTCTCTCTTCATGCATTATTAAAAATAGTCTTAGGAGGGCTCAATGCGTCTCAAGATGCAATATTGGATAGAGCACTTGTTTACACATATAAACAAAAGGGGATTACTCAGGATCCAGCAACTCAAAAATTACAACCCCCATTAATGGATGACCTATATAGGACTCTTCAGGAAACAGATGATCCAATTTCTAAAGAGCTTGCGCTTCGACTTGAAAAATTTATTAAAGGAAGCTTAAGTGGGATATTTAATCAACAATCAAATTTTAGTATTAACAATCCACTTACTGTATTTTCCATAAAAGCACTTGAAGATCAGCTTCGACCAATAGCAATGCACATAATTCTAGATTTTATATGGACAAAGGTGCGCCAATCTTTAAAAAAACGGATTTTAATCCTTGATGAAGCTTGGTATATGATGAGATATGAAGATAGCGCGTCTTTTGTTTACGGAATAGCAAAAAGGGCAAGAAAATACTATCTTGGCCTCACCACTATAACGCAAGACGTGGAGGACTTCCTATCTAATGATTATGGAAAAGCAGTTCTATCCAATTCATCTATACAAATACTTCTAAAACAGAGTGCATCCTCTATAGATATCGTTGCAAAAACTTTCTATATTTCTGAGGGTGAAAAAGAAATCCTACTGACAATAGGTGTTGGGGATGGGCTTTTTTTCGCTGGAAAAAATCATGTAGCCATGAGAATAGTGTCCGCTCCACATGAGCATGATATTATTACTTCAAATCCACAAGAGATTCTTAAAAAACAACAAGAAAGCTCCATAATGAATCCTTTATCAGGGATTACTGTGGTACAAAAATCTGAAACATCAGCGCAGCAAACCATGGCACCGGAGCAGCAAACCATGGCACCGGAGCAGCAAACCATGGCACCGGAGCAGCAAACCATGGCACCGGAGCAGCAAACCATGGCACAATTGCAAAAAATCATAGACTCCTCTACTATGGAGCAATCATCAAAAAAACAGCAACCAATTCCAATTAGTACCCAATCAACCATTCAACAACAGCCAATAATAGGCGATCAACAATCACCACTTCAGGCAATGGTTTCCGAACAGCTACAGGTAGCAACTGCACCTCTTTTTCAAAAAACAGAAATCACCACGTAAAAACCATATGGCGTATTAGCGTAGAAAAGGTGACTATAAATAAATATGGAAATTTCTATAAAAAATCTTCGAGAAAATATTGATTATATAAATAAAAACGGCGCCGCTGCTCAAAACCATGCCAATGAATGGAGAAAATTTTCAGCAATACACCCAGAAGTAAATATATTTAAAAACGAAGGTGATTGGGCAGATTGGCTAGATAAACCGGAGAACAATCAATACCGTGATCAAGGAAACCTTTGGCAAGCAAGAGAAATAGCAGAATCATTTAGATATGCTCAAGAAGAAATAGATAAACAAAGAGAGACAAAAAGGGGAGGAGGAGATAGTTCTAGTACTGAAACAACTAAAATAAATCTATTAGATGGATTGGGCCTGATTGCTGTTACGGGATCTATTTTCATAAATTATGAGACACTAAGTACAAATAAACTTTATGTCAAGATGGAAAATGAGGCCATCAGCGAATGGAAAAAGAATAATCCCGAAAAAACCATTAATGGTCCCGAGTTTCAAAGCTTTGTTTATGGATCGCTGGATAACAATAATAGTAAAACATTAGAGCTTTTAATCATCGATAAGATTAATAAGCATATTGCAGATGAACCAGATGAAAAAAAGAGGCAGAAGATTAGAGATAAAATTGATAATCTAAGGAAGAAAGAGAATCTTAATATTGATCAAAGAAACGACAGAATAAAAGAAATAGCAGGACAAAGATATCAAATACTGCAAAAAGCAGGAGATAAAACTAGCTTTGATACAATTCTATCTAAAACTAAACAGAATTATTGGGATAGTTTTGTTGAGATGCACCCAGAGACTGCGAAAAAAAATGAAGAAAAATATATTGAAATAAAAACAGCTATCGCTCGAAGAGATTCTGAAAAAATACAAATCAATGTGATAAACGATCAGGGGGATGAATGGTATAAAGATAAGGGACTATCAGACAACATATGGTATCCAAATCAATCAATAAGACAGTCACTTAATGAACTGACTACCGCGGGCCATGAAACAGATAAAGAATCTAATTCTTCAAGCATAAGGAGTAACGTTCAAGATAGGATAACTAGCAAAGGAAGGGATATGCTTGGAAAATATGCATCTCAGCCAGGAAAAATAGCAGGAAGGGCTGCTACCGCCGCTGGAAGAGCCGCTGCTACTGCTGGAAGAGCTGCTGCTGCTGCTGCTGGAAGAGCTGCTGCTGCTGCTGCTGGAGAATTTCTCATAACAACAGCATGGATTTGGGGGCCAATTTTGGGTATTTTTATTATTTTTATTATTTTTATAATGATTATTTTTTCTGCTGGAGTAAGTGATGAAGAGGCACATAGAGACTTTACGGCTACGTCAATTACACTCTCTGGTCCACCAGAATTAAATGTAGAAAAAGATGGTGTTTTTATTGAATACAAAGCAGAAATAATATATGACGGCAGTAGGGAAATATATGTTACCGATGAATTAGATAACATGAGCACGAGCAAAGACTACGCCATTGTTGGCGATGTTGAATTTATTAGTGCAAATAAAATAATATGGAAAATATCAGAGAATAGCATAGATAATCCTCCGGGAAATAACACAGATAATCCTCCGGGAAAAAATAAATACACCATTGAATTTAAAACTAAACTAAATGATGATATTATAGAAAAATTACGCATAGAAAATGTTGCTATTATAGAAAATAAAGTTACCGTATCCTCCATAAATATAGACCCTACTATTCATGGAGATGGAGACATAGATAGTAACACAATAAAAACAACCGTGAGAACAACAGTCTCAGATTAAATCAGTCTTAATTAATTATCATCATTATGAAAAATAATTATCAATCACAAAACAATTTTACCCACTACAGAAATAGTGTCATAAATCCATAATAATAAATTAAATATCAAAATATACAAAATAAAGATAAAAACAATTACTTATAGATAAGTATCTTTTTAATAAATAATGTAAGTTGTGTAATTTAGGAAAGCTTAAAAACCATAACCCCATTGAACGCTGACGCTATACAGGAGACGTTTTTAATCTAATTATATATAATGTACGCTTCTCGCTATAAAATTAAAGCCTTACCTAGATAAGAATATTTATCTTCATTAAATCTAAAAAGATTCTAATTCTTTAATTGATACGTATGGGCCAGGCATGCGGAAATGAATATCCATTATCATATTTAAGTTAAGGGCATTTGTTCTGCTGTCTTTTATTATTTCTCTTGCATTATTAAGGTTTACATTATCAACAGGAAATGCTGCTAACCATTTACCTACTGGATATACTGATTGACGATTAACAGCCACTAACCCATCTACTTTTTTTACCCCAAAACTTATACCCATTAAGTCTATTTCTCCATAACTACGGCTTCCTTCACCAACCACTAATGGTGGTGTTTTTTTTACCTTCTCCATTATGCCGTTTTTTACGATTGAGAGTTTCCAATTGTAAGAATCTTTCCCAAATTCACCAAGATCCAGCTTCATCTCTCTCTTCTCTCTTCGTTCTTCATTATAAATAAACATCATGTCCTTTAATTGATTTTTAATTACTTTCTTTATTAATGAGTCAGTATCAATATTGAGAGCTAATGATTGCTTATCGTAACCCATGCTTGCTATTTTTACAAAATCTATCATAACCGCATCTAGAAGACCTATTTTAAAAAAATATAAATCTATGCTTTTTACATCATTTTTTGAAAAATTCTTAAACAATTTACCAACAGACTCTTGAGCTATATCAACCATTTGGGAAACCGTAAAGTTAACAACTTTAAATTTTTTATCGATCTCATACACCAAGTCTTTTCTGTTTAAGTCTCTTACTAGTTCAAGATATTCATCTTTACTTGACTTAATTATGTCTACTAAATCTTTTACATCATCTGTCCAATTTTTATTTGATTCTCTATCTTTTATTATTGGATTATTTTTTGCATTAATTAAGTTTGTTGAAAAAGATAATAACCCTCTCTCTCCATATACTAGCTCTATTGTTGGATTTTGAGACATTATTCCAACAATTTTTCCTCTTTTTATCCTTGGTTCACCATTACCTATTAATATTTCCAAATTATCAAGTTCTGGCATATTATTTCTATCTAGAAGTATTTTGATTGAATTATTTTTTAATAAACTTGCATCCATTAGTCCATTAAGATAAAGCGGTGTTATTGCTTCTATTATTTGGGGGACATCATTATTTTCTTGTGTTTTTCTAAAATCAATGCTTTCTTGAGATTTATCTGTTTCTTTTTCTAGTCTTATACTTGTTCTTATTGCTGTAATGAAGTCTTCCCGTACTCTTACTATTCCATTTTTTGTATCAATTACCTCTGTAACCAATTGACCATGTGGTCCATATCCGGTTCTTTGAAAACTAAATCCTTCACCAGACCATCTTTTCTTTGGTATTATAGATTCTCTTTCACCCATAGTAGTGATAGAATATACTACAAATTAAATAATTGGTCAATAATTTAGATTAATATATTGTGTATTAATCTAAATTATGATTGTACTCGTATAGGCATTATTAGATGCAAGAAGCTATCGTCGTTTGCTATCTTAAAAACACCAGGATTAAGTGGACCATTCATTTCTAGTGTAATATTTTCTTCATCAATATTTGCTAGTAAATCTATTAAATATTTTCCGTTAAAAGCTATTTCATTTTCTATTCCTTCCATACTAGCCTCAACTTCAACGGTATTTTCTCCTACCGATGGTGTATTAGCCGAAACTACAATTATGTCTTTTTGAATGGATAATTTTATTATATTTGATGTTTCCCTAGCAAATATAGCGCAGGTTTTAACTGCTTTTTGCATCTCTTCTTTTGAAAATAGAGCCTTACAGGTTTGCTCTGTTGGTATTATCTTTTCATAATTAGGAAACTCTGCTTCAATTAGTCTTCCAACAATTATGGATTCTTTTTGTGTGAAAATTACCTGATTATTAGCTGATGATACATACACCTCTACGTCTTCATCGTTTTGTTTTAATATCAATACTTCTCTTATTATGCGAGCTGGTATAAGTAGGGGTGTTGTTTGTTTTTGATTTAAATCTTTCAGGGATGATAATTGCTTTATAGAAAGCCTGTATCCATCCGTTGAAACAAGTAGTGGTCCACTTTCTTCATATTTAAAAAGTAGACCTGATAACGCTGGTCTATTTGAGTCTACTGATGCTGCAAAGACAACCTTTCCTATGTCTTTTTGAACAGAATTATGAGAGATTATGGCAACTCTATCTCCTCTCTCCTCATATAGTTTTGGGAATTCTTCTCTTGGTATAGTTTGTAGTATGCTTTTTGTTTTCGCAGTAATTACTTCAAGAAATTTTTCATCTTTTGTTTGAATCGAAATCTTACCCTGTGGTAAAGATGAAATAAGCTCTAGAAATAATTTAGCTGGAACAGTAGTGCCTCCTTCTTCTTCAACATTTGCTTGAATCTCTACTACTATTCCTATCTCTAGGTCTGTTGCGCTTATCCTAAGTATACCGTTCTCTGCTTCAATGAGAAAATTAAGAAGTATTGGTAGTTGGCTTCTTGATGAAACTCCATGATTTACAAATGGAAGCTTCTTTTGTAGATTGTCTGTTAATATATGAACTTTCATAAAATAGTAATTATTATATTTTGTGGGCAAGATGATCTTTTAATCTTATTCTAAATGAGTAACATTTTATTTTAATTAGTTTTATTTTTATCTTTCTTAATTAATACTTGTTGTAGTAGTAGTGTATGAGGAAAAGTGGAAAAAAGCAAGAAGAGGGTCGTGGAAGATTGTGGAAAACCTGTTGATAATTTTGAGCATAATTTGTTAATAAGATTGAAAATGTGATGTTGTTAAGAAAAGTTGCCCCTTATCGTTTTAGTTATCCCCAAAATATCTTGTTCTACGTTAGCTTTGGAGTCAACAAGTTTCTCAATCTTTTCCACACCATGCATAACGGTCGTATGATCTCTTCCGCCAAGGAGGTTTCCTATTTCAACAAGCGTCAAGTTAAGCTCTTTTTTTAAAAGATACATTGCCACCTGTCTTGCTTTAACAAGCGATGCCTCTCTCCTTGGTCCCTTTAATTGCGTTGGTTTAATGCTGTAGAATTGACATACACTTCTTACAACCTCTTCTGGGTGAAAATTATTTGTTTCTCGCTTGCCTCCAAGTGCGCGAATAGCAATATCTTCAGTTATTGGAACATTTTTTGTTTTTGACTCAGTTATAATACGAAGAAGTGCTCCTTCAAGGCTTCGCGTATCCTCTACCCTCTCTGCAACAATTTTGGCAACTTCGATTGGTAGTTCAACTTCAAATTTTTTAGCTTTTATTAATAGAATTGCAGTTTTTAATTCAAAATCTGGTGCCTCTATGTCCACAGTCAGTCCACCCGCAAACCTAGAAGATAATCGGCTTTCAAGTTTCTTAATTTCATGCGGTGGCCTATCAGAGGACAATACAACCTGAGATCCCCTATCAATTAAAATATTAAAGGTATGAAACAACTCCTCTTGCACGCGGTCTTTTCCTGCAATAAATTGAACATCATCTATGAGAAGAAGAGTCGCATTCCTAAACCTTTTTTTCATAGACTGCGTCTGATTTCCTCGTATCGCTTCAACAACTTCATTCGTAAATTCTTCACTTGTGATATATACAATTTTTGCTGAAGAATCTTTTCGATATACCTCATTTGCCACAGCCTGCATAAGATGAGTTTTACCAACACCAACAGGACCATATATAAAAAGCGGATTATATGAGCCACCAATGTTTGCCGCGACGGTTTGCGCAGAGATAAAAGCAAGCTGATTACTTCCGGATACTGCCATGGTCTGAAAAGTAAATTCAGGCCTAACTCTTACAAGGTGTCCTACCGACTGCGTGGATTCTACGCTTTTATTAAAGAGAGGCGTCTCTGTCTCATTAATTTTTGATAAAATAATTCTTGGTACAAAAATAATCTCGATAGATTCCCCCAGATGCTTTTGGCATGATTTTTTTAACATTTCAAGAAAACGACGTTGAATTAGGTCAATAATCATTATTGATGGCGCAGTAATGCTTGCGATATCATCATCAACAGATAGTAGCGATGTATTTTTGAAAAGAGTTAAAAAATTTGCCCTAGAAATCTCAGTTTCTATTTCAGCTAGAATTTTATTCCATATAACATCATTTGCTTCATTCATAATTAGTAGGACTCAAATTCTAGCGATGTGGATAACTCCTTGTCAATAGGAGGAAATACATAAAAGTATATCTATAATATGGGCACTTTAATTAGGGCAGATTTTTTGATATAATACATACATGCAGCGATTAACAACCATAAAAAAGATAAAAAGAAAAAGAAAGCACGGCTTTCGTACGAGAATGAGTACTCATGGTGGAGAAAAAGTAATTAAAAGAAGAAGGAGTAAGAATAGAGAGAAATTAAGCGCATAGATGCATGTTGAAAATAGTCAATAGATTAATTCGCCCAGTACCCTATACGGCAAAAACCGTCTTTTCTCCCCTATTCTCGCTCAGATATCTAAAAAATAAGTTATCTTACAATAGGATTAATGTAATTGTTTCTAAGAAAGTAAGTAAAAAGGCAGTTTTAAGAAATAAAATAAAAAGAATTATGCTTTTACACCTTCACCCTGACCAATCGTTGATAAGAGAAGGAATAGATATGACTTTTATAATTAAACAACTATCATTAGGAAAAAATTCAATTGAGATCGGTGCAGAGATTGACCTAATCTTTAAAAAAGAAGGAATATTAAAATGAAATATACAATATTATTGCCGCTATATTTTTATAGATTATTTATATCCCCTCTTATGAAATCATTTCTTGGAGCGCCTAATGCTTGTAGGTATTCGCCTTCTTGTTCTCAATATGCTATTATTGTAGTTCGAAAGCATGGATTCATCAAGGGGTTGTTTATTGCAACAATGAGACTGGTGTCTTGTCAGCCTTGGTTTTCAGCTAAATATAATGTTTGATATTTTATTCATTAATCCAATAATAAACTTATTAGTTGGTATTTATAATTTACTTTTACTAATACGCGTACCCTCTACTCTTGGAGTTTCTATTATCTTGGTCTCAATCGCTATACGCTTAATTCTTTATCCATTTACAAGGTCTTATCTTAAAGCATCTAAAAAAATGCAATCATTAACTCCCCACCTCTCAAGATTAAAGGAAAGACATAAGGGTGATTCAAAAAAAATTCAAGAAGAAACAATGCTTCTATATAAAGAGCATGGTGTTAATCCATTGGCTGGATGTCTCCCGATGTTGGTTCAAATTCCTATTGCATGGGGACTTTATTCAGTTCTTCAAAAAGTCGCCCAGCTAAATGCAAAAGCAACACTTGCATATGTAAATGGGGCTGCATATGGCCCATATTTTCGTCTTAATTATGTATGGGATACTATTTTTTTTGGTATTCCACTTGAAAAAACACCACATCAACTGCAGGCATCATGGGGAGTTATCGTATTTATTTTCCCAATCGCTACCGCCGTATTTCAATACATACAGTCTGCGATGATGCTGCCAGAAGTAGCGGATGCGGCTAAAAAGGAATTAGTTATTAAAAAAACTATCGTAAAGAAAGAAGAAGTTAAAAAAGATGATTTTGCGTCTGCCATGCAAACGCAATCACTCTATCTCTTTCCAATCATGATAGGATTTGCCTCATTTAATTTTCCAATAGCGCTATCTTTGTATTGGAATACTTTTACAATTTTTGGTATAATGCAGCAGTATAGGGTTAGCGGTTGGGGTGGGTTCTCATCAAGTCTAGCAAAATTAAGGACAATGATATGGAAGATAAAAAAATAATAAATACTACGATAGAAAAAGTTTTAGACCTACTTAATGTTGAAGGGTCAATAGAGGTAAGTATAAGCGAAGAAATAATTGATGTCGTTCTTACCACCGAAGATACGGGTGTAGTTATTGGGTATCATGGGGAGATTTTAGAATCACTACAGCTAATTCTCTCCCTTTGTATTTCAAGAAAATTAGGAAGATTTTTAAGAGTATCTCTGGAGATAGGAGATTATAAAAAGAATCGTACTGAATGGCTTGAGCATTTGGCAATACAGGCAAAAGAGCAAGCGATACAAGAAAATAAAGCAATCTCTATTCCTAATTTAAAATCTTGGGAAAGACGGATAGTCCACGTATATTTTCAGGAAGATGACTCTGTCATATCAGAATCAATCGGTAAAGGAAGAGACAGAATGATAGTTGTAAAACCTAAGGAGTAATCTGTCTTTTAATAGATTGGAAAAAGTTTTTTTTTACACTACAATTCTCTTTCTCCCTACTCAGCTTGCAAAACATTTTTGGCCACCACAATCTTATCTTCTAGGATTGAGAATAGATTATCTCTCCCCCACCATTTACATTACTGATATTTGTATATTTATACTTTTTTGTTTATATATAAATAATCATATAAAATCTTTATCAAATCTATCCCCGGTATTCTTTTCTTTTATTTCATTGCTACTTATGGGGTCATTTATGGCAAAGGTTTCAATACTTTCCTTTTATGGTGTCTTAAAAATCTTAGAAATGTCATTTTTTGCATGGTATATATCTAGTCATAGCAAATTTTTTAAAAAAAAATACCTATACTATTTATTAACTTTTGGAGTTATTACTGAATCTATTTTAGCAATCCACCAATTTATTTATCAAAAATCAATTGGTGGTTTGTTTTATTTTTTTGGAGAAAGAACATTTACCGCACAAACTCCAGGAATCGCAAATGTATCACTACAGGGAGAATTAATCATGCGTCCATATGGAACTCTTCCGCATCCTAATGTTTTGGCAGGATATATTTTTATATCCCTTTTGCTTATTGCTCAATTTTTGAATAAAAATAACAAGAAGCAAGCAATTTTATTTTACATAACCTGTCTCATTGGAGTCATAGGCATGAGCATATCTTTTAGTAGGATTGTATTTATTTTACTTGTTCTTTCATTGTTAATTTTGGGAATTACCTTAAAAAGCATGTGGGAAAGATTAGCATTGCTTGGTCTTACTGTGGTAGGCTTTGGTCTATTTATTTTAACGAATTTTTGGAAAAGATTTATAGACATAGCCATGCAGCCATCTTTTACAGAGAGAAATGATCTCATAGCGCATACTTTGACAATAATAAAAAGCCATTTTTTCCTAGGTGTTGGTTTTAATAATTTTCTGGTGTATCTCTCATTGGTAGATAAAAAGCTTGGGCAAGTTTTTTTTATTCAGCCAGTTCATAATATATATCTCCTTCTTTTTTCAGAAATAGGAATAATAGGATTATTAATAATATTATTATTTATTGTAAGAACGGTAATTCATGTTTCTGGCAATAAAAAAAATAGACTATTACTTCTTTGTCTCCTTAGTATTTTAGTGATTGGCCTTTTTGATCACTATTTGCTTACCCTTCAGCAGGGGCAATTATTATCAGCCCTTGTTATTGGCGCATGCTGGAGAGATTCAATAAATGACAATAAGGTGATTAAAAAGGTATAATTAGATAGATGTCTCTCATTTTAATTATAAAAAATGCTGGCTTTCAAGCTTTAGCAAAAGTGATTACTTCGCTTTCCACCCTCGCTATATCTTTATTTATAGCATTTTCTTTTGGAGAAAACGGATATGGAGAATTTACAAAAGTGGTCACATTTATTGGTATTCTAGCTATCTTTCTTGATTTTGGATTAAACCCAATTTTCTTGAAAGAAAATAATTCTCTTTATCAACTTATAACTCTCCGAATTTTTATGGCGACCGTACTTGTTGTTGCTGGCTCTTTATTAATATTATCTCCTATTAGTTCATTTTTTCTTTTTTCAAATGATGCAAATATTGGATCTTTTGTTTTATTATTCTCCCTTTTTCCATTATCAATCCAATTAAGTGTTGGTGTCTACTTTCAAAAACACCTTCGCTATTATTTGCAGGCATTTCATCTTGCAGTAGGTGGCGTAACAACTGTAATCCTAATTGGCTTAGTAACTATATTTGAATACCCATTTTTATATATATTCATATCTATGGTTATTGGTGGCATAGTGGCGTCGTTGATGAGCTATCTTTTAATAGTAAAAAAAGAAAGCAAAAGTTATCCCATAGATTTAATTTGGGCAAAAAAGCTATTAAAATCATCTACGCCTCTTGCATTAATGATGCTTTTTAATCTTATTTATTTTCGTGCAGATATATTTATATTGTCTTATTTTAAATCATCAAGCGATGTTGGTATCTATGGTTTTGCTTATCGTTTTTTTGATTTTCTTGTTGCGGTACCATTATTTTTTTCAAATGCACTATATCCGTCGCTTCTGTTAAGAAAACAAAGTGGAGAAGCATTATTTGTAAAAAAACACCTTTTATTATTTTTAATGACATCGATAGGTATTGTTTTAGTAGGATGGATTTTCGCTCCATTGATTGGCATTGTTCGTCCCGGCTTTATTCTTTCAATTTTACCATTTCGATTGCTTCTTTTATCTTTGCCTATATTTTTTCTATCTAGTTATTATCAGTGGATCCTCATAGTGGATGGAGATCAAAAGGCTCTCGTATTCATTTATTTATTTTGCGGAGTCCTAAATATTATTCTTAATATTATTTTTATACCATACTTTTCATATATAGGAGCTTCGTTAATAACTGGAGTATCAGAATTTATTGTTTTCGCACTTCTTATTGGAAGACTTGCTATTTTAAGAAAAAATTTATGATAACTATTTTTACCGATGGTGGTTCAAGGGGCAATCCTGGTCCAGCTGCTACAGGGGCCTATGTAACAGATGAAAAAGGTAATATATTGTATGCAGAAGGAAAGAGGATAGGGATAGCAACAAATAATGTAGCAGAATATATGGCTGTTATAGATGCGCTTTCTTGGCTCTCTGAGCATAAAAATGAAATCGTAATGCCAATAATGTTTTTTATGGATTCACTACTTGTGGTTTCTCAAATACAGGGCGTATACAGGGTAAGAACTCAGCATATAGGCGATCTACTTGCTATTGTTCGAAAGCTTGAAAAAGAAATCTCTTTGCACATTATATATAGGCATGTTCGAAGAGAGAAAAACAAACAAGCAGATAGGTTGGTCAATATGGCTCTGGACAACATAACATAGGCACATTACAATTAAATAAGACATTTATAGTTCTTATTTCATGAAAAATGATACGCAAAAATATCTGGATAATCAAAATAGCTCCCCTATCCTTATTGTAGATAAATCCGGCATTTATGGAAGAGCATTAGCTACACTTTTATTTGAAAAATCAAAATTAGTTTTTGTCTCCCCCCTTAACATTGATGGTCACACTGTTGATAGTGAGTTTCTCCACATTCCTTTTAATCTAAGTATTCCAACAATCCCAGATCTTACATATAGTCACCTTATAGTTTTTTTTAATGGAGAAAGCTCAATGCTCGATTCAATACCATCATTTATTAAAAAGGCAGAGAAAGATAACTCTAAGCTTATTATAGCTGTTCCCATCCATATACTTTCGGATTTTTTAATTAAAAAATTATCTCTTCTCTCTCGAATTATATGCGTAGTTTTTTTAGGAGATATTTTTGGAAAAAATATTCCTCTAACTCATGATATTTTAATGCACAACTATTTAATAGATGCATTAACAGATCAAAAGATAATCATATCCGGAGACGGACTTGAAAAAACATACCCAGTTTTCGTAGATGACGCCATGTTAGCTATAATATCTGCTTCTCTAAAAAGTCAGCGAAAAGGAATGTATTTTGCTTTTCCTAAGCATGCAGTTACCGGATTGGCGCTTGCTCATGAGTTTCAAAAAATTAACCCACTAATCAGGGTAGATTTTTCTAAAAATAAAAAATTAAGGCAAGTAGTGATCCCCCTACCTTCAAATGGGGAGTATTTATTGCATGATAATTATAATTTGCGTGAAAGATTAAAGCAGTCAAAGTTATTAGAAGAAAAATCAATAAAAATATTAAAAAAGCCTCGTAAAAAGAAATATTTATTTAATTATTTGTCTTCCTTATTTAGTTTAATACTTTTTTTGTTATTACCATTAATTATTTCAATTATAAGTGCGACATCTGGAATATCATCATTAAAATATAGTAAAGACTTACTTATCAAGGGAAATTTAAATGAATCAAAAAAATATGCAAATATATCATCAATAGCCCTAACCATAACTCAGGGTTCTTTAGATTTTGTTATTGCTGAATCAGAAGTATTTGGTTTTAAAAAAGATATATTGCTTTGGAGCGATAGATTATCTTCTCTAAGGGAGATATCGTATGCAATGAAATCATTTGTAGAAAGTGTTATCTTAGTTAAAGATATTGCTAGTGGAAAAAGTAGTGCTCCTAAAGAAGATATATATAGAGCTGTAAATGACATTCGAGAGGTGATTTCTGTTTATAAAAAAGTACAAGTTGAACAAGCAGATTTTATTAAAGAAAATAATCTTTTAATTCAGCTTGATAAAATAGATCCCTTGGTCAATTTTTTTACGGTAACAGCAGATGTTTTGCCAGATATCCTTGGTGTTAATGGAGAAAAAAAATATTTAATAATTTTTCAAAATAATATGGAAATTAGACCATCTGGAGGGTTCATTGGTTCATATGCATTAGCAAAGATTAATAAAGGAAAAATGATCAGTTTTGATATTCATGATGTATATGATGCTGATGGTCAGTTAAAAGGTCACGTAGAGCCACCCTTTGCCGTAAGAAGACATATTCCATCAGCCCATTTATATCTAAGAGATAGTAATTTTGATCCTGATTTTGCAAAAAGTGCCTCAATGTCAGCTCTTCTATTTCGTGAAGAGACGGATACGGATGTCGATGGGGTAATTGGAATTGATGTAACATTTGTAAAACTTCTAATTAGGGCACTTGTATCAGTTGAAGTATTAGATTACAACGAAATTGTTACTGATGAAAATTTTTATATTATTACCCAGGGTCATGCTGAAAAAAATTCTTTTCCTGGTTCTATTCAAAAAAAAGAATTTTTGCGTTCACTTTTTGAAGCAATGATGGAAAAGTTTAATTCAAAAAAAGATATTAATTATGCAGCGATTATAAATTCATTCAGCGAAGGTCTTTCAAAAAAACATTTACTTTTTGCATTTTCAGATATTAGTATCCAGAATCTTTTTTCAATTAATAATTATTCATCATCTCTTAAAGATTTAAGAACAGAAACAGGAGGAACCATTAATGATTTCTTAGTAATAAATGATGCAAATATTGGCGTTAATAAAGCAAATTATTTTATTAAAAGAAAAATAGAGCAGCATGTTGTTATAGATGATAAAGGAAAGACTACGACTAGAGCAGTAGTAAGATTTATAAATGAAAGTAAAGATTGGCCAGGGGGGGATTATAAAAATTATATTAGATTTGTCATCCCAACGGGTAGTAAAATTATCTCAATATTTATAGATGGAATTGAGCAACAAATTACTCCTGCAATAATAAAGCCATCCGTATATGAGGCAAAGAATTTTATTGCTCCAAGAGGACTTGAGGTTGATAGTAAGACATTTGAGAATAAAGACTATATTGGTTTTTTGGTAAATATACCAGCAAGTAAAAATGGAGTCGTAGCTCTTACCTATCAGCATCCAAAAATACTTGTAAAAGATATACCATCTATTATTTATGATACTAAAATTATTAAACAACCTGGAACAGAAGATGACCCTTTTATTTTTACAATTAAATTCCCAGATGCATATACCATTACTACATCATCATCACCTTTAAATATTAATGGTTCTGGGTTAGAGTTTTCTGCGAATTTATTAAATGATTTTCTTCTTCGCATCCTTCTTTCTCATAAGTAACATCTTGTTTAAAATGCGGATTTGTATATTTTTCGTGTAACGGATAGTTGTTTTTTTTATTTATTATTAAATTAAAGTAATAAATTTAAAATATAATTGAAGAAAGAAGATGTATTACTTCATAAAATCCCCATAGTGCAATAATTATAAATGCAAATCCTCCGATAAACATAATTAAAGGAGCACTTACTATTTCAACTGTTTTCTTTGGTGAAATAAACAATGCTATGCTTAATAACATGTGTCCTAGAAATACTCCAATTGAAAATCCATAAATATTAACAACTGAAAACAAAGGAATATATCCAGCAAAATCATCGAGTCCAAGAATAAATGGAATACTAAGAGAAAAAATTATTAATTTAAACCATGGTAATGATTTAATGTTTAATATCCCAGCATGAGGAATAATCTTATTAATAATAGGATTAAAAAATTTATTTATGATAAGTAGGGGAGCATGAAAAATAAAAATAATATTAGTAAATATATTGTTATCTTTCTTTATAAGTTCTACAAAGCTATCCTCAGCCATTCGAAGTAAAACAAGAGACGCAAAAAATATCATCACAGCCATCATGATTGGAACTTCTTTAAAAAAGCTCCATATAATTAATACAACTATTGTTCCTAATCCATTTCCAAACGCTGTGCCAATTTCAATAGCTACTCTTTTTTTCCATCCAGGATTGCTGCGCATAAGATTTCCTATAAATATCCCGAAATCAATAGATGTTTTTAGATAAATAGTTAATCCTATTAAAATATCTTTAATGTTTATTTCTGTTTTAATTTGCTCACTAACTGGAAGTAGATTAAGAAAAATAATAAAAAAATAAAGAACCACCCAAAGTGATAAAAAAGTTAGTATTGCAATAAAAATTGGAATAACCTGCCCTGTTATATGTTTATTCATTTAGAGATTATACACTTTATTCTTTTTTTTGAAAATGGGAGAAGTTAAATGCCGAAGGACATAATTTATTAAGAATACATTTATCACATTTAGGTTTTTTTGCATTACAAATTTTTCTACCATGATCAATTAAGAGATATGTTAGCTGAAACCAATCCTTTTTGTTGAATAGTTTCATTAAATCTAGTTCTATTTTTTCTGGATCAGACCTTGAGCTTAATCCGAGTCGTATTGAGAGACGTTTTACATGAGTATCTACGGCAATACCCTCAAATATCTGAAAAGCATTTCCAAGAACTACGTTTGCAGTTTTTCTGGCAACCCCTGGTAATTTTAGCATCTCATTAATGCTTCTTGGAAGATTGCCACCAAAATGGTTATTTATAAGTTTTGCGGTAGAGATAATATTTTTTGTCTTGTTGCGATAAAACCCAGTTGACCTAATATCTTGTTCAAACTCTAAAATATTTGCATCTGCATACTCATTGATCGATTTATATTTGTTGAATAATTTACTTGTAACATTATTTACCATAATATCAGTGCATTGCGCTGAAAGCATAACTGCAACCATTAGCTCCCATTCGTTACTAAAATTAAGAATTGTTTTTGGAAAACCATATTCATTTTTGAGAAGTGAAAATATCTTGCCTGATTCTCCTGAAGAAATAGGATTCATTTTACAATTATAGCAAACAGCAGCTTATAAATTTTGCCTTATAGCATCGATACCGGGTAGAGTGCTGTTTTCTATGAAGGCAAGAAGAGCTCCGCCACCAGTTGAGATATGGGAAATTTTTTCATGATATTTTTTGTCCGAAATTGCAGCCAAGGTATCTCCTCCACCTATCACGGAGAAGCAATGGTTATTATTTGCTATAGCATTATATATGGCGATTGTCCCTTGACTAAATGATGAATCTTCGCATTTTCCAACTGGACCATTCCAAATAATTGTATTTGCTTTTGAAATATTATCTGTAAATAATAATCTGCTTTGGGGTCCAATATCTAGTACAGCAAAGTTAATGGGGATAGAGGTAATGGTGAATGATTTAACCTCATTATTATCTATTCCTAAAGCATCTATTGGTAAAATAATTTTTGTATTGTTTTTTTCCGCAAGACTCATTATTTTTTTAGCATCCTCTATTGAGCCTTCTTCTATCAGGCTGTTTCCAACAGGGAATCCTTTTGCAAGGAGAAAGGTATTTGCTAATGCACCTCCTAAAATAATTTTATCTGCGATAGTAGTTAATTTTGACAAAAATTTTATTTTTGTTGAAATTTTTGCTCCTCCGATTATTGCAGTAATTGGATGACTTCTATTTTTAAAAAGCATCGAGATTGCTGTTATTTCTTTTTCTAGTAGTAGGCCACAAAATGAGGGTATAAATAAAGGAATCGAAACGATCGAAGCATCACTCCTATGGCATACTCCAAATGCATCATTTACATAAGCATCAGCAAGTAGGGAGAGTTTTTTTGCAAATATTTTGTTGTTTTCCTGCTCTTCTTTATAAAATCTAATATTTTCTAGAATGATAATTTCATTATCTTTTTGCAATTTTAATTTTTGTTCTCCTAGCTGTGATTGAAAATCATCAATTAAGATTATTTTGTAATCAGATATAAAAACCTGAAGTCTTTCGGCAACATTTGAGAGGGATAATTTAGCGTCTCGTCCATTTGGTCGGCCTAGGTGGGAGATTAAAATAATTTTATTCCTATTTTTTAAGAGAAGTTTTATGGTGGGAATGGCTTGAATAATTCTTTGATCACTAACGATTTTCATATTTGGTGATATTGTTACGTTGAAATCGACGCGAAGCAAGACACGCTTATTGGATGGAGATGTTGAACTTACTATTCGAATATTTTTTAAAAACTCCATATCTAAAAAGATTTATATATTTTAACATTGTCTTTGCTTCCAAGAACAATTGACATAGTTTGATTTACGGAGTTGGGTAAGATAGTGAGTGGATCAATGCCATCGCTAACTGCAAGACCACCAGCCTGATTGATAATAAATGCCATTGGGTTAATCTCATAAAGTAGTCTAAGTTTTCCGTTTGGGTTTTTATTATCGGCAGGATAAAGAAATATGCCTCCTTGAATAAGTATTCTATGCACATCTGAAACCATACATCCACTGTAGCGAAGTTTTGCTCCATTGCTCTTAAAGCTTTTAAGAAATTTTTTTGTTTGATTTGTAAAATTGCTAGAATATCCTTCGTTAATGGCATATTGGCTTCCTTTTTCTGGAATTATTATATTTGAATGGGAAAGTAGAAAAGATCCTATTGATGGATCTAGGGTAAAGCCATTAACTCCCTTTCCAGTTGTAAGTACAAACATAATGCTTGGTCCATACAAAACATATCCTGCTGCAATTTGATCATTGCCCTTTTGCAATATATTGTCACCCTTTTTATATATAGAGAAAATTGTACCAAGTGAAGCATTGCAATCCACATTGGAGGATCCATCTAATGGGTCAATGCATACAATAAAATCCCCACCTTTATTTTTTGAGTATATTGGCTCTTTTAGTTCTTCGGATGCAACTGCATAGACTTCTCCACTTGAAAGCAATGTAGTGACTAGTAAAGTATTGCTAAGATCATCAAATCTTTGAACCTCATCATTAAATGCATTTTTATAACCAGTTTTACCTAATATGTCTACTAGTCCTGATTGTTTGATATGGCTACCTATAATTTTGACTGAGTTTTCAATCTGCAATAAAACCATAGTTAGGCTTCCATTAACTGGGGGACTTGTAATTTCTTCATGAAGCAGAAAATCTGTCAGTGTTTGAGATTTATTTAACATATTTTTGGACAATATCTTTCGTATTATTAATTTGTAACTTTTCAAATAAGAAGGTTAGCTGTTGTTCTAGTTTTGCAATAATTGGCTGCTTGTCGTTATCGGATATTTCCCACAGAGTTTTTTTAAAAGGTCCAATTGCCTTTTTCCTTGTTTTATATATAAATTGTTCTTTGGTCCAGCCATCTTCCCATTCTTTTTTTACCTCTTTTTCTATCCATGCATACATTTCTTCTCGAAGTTCATTTGGCATAGTATCATAAACAATATTTTGAAAACCTGTTGCTAGATGAATCTCAAGAGTTTTGTTGATAGGAAAATGGTCAAATAATTCATTTGGTAAAGTTGAAGCACCGTGTTGAACAACACCAGCAAGGCGATATTTGTCCCTGGCAACGCTACCCGTACCAGCTAAGGCAGAAAAATCTATATTTACTTTTGCCATTGTGCCATCAGCTAGTGGAATTCCGCCATGGCTCGTTCCAGTCTGAACACTAATCTTACTAATGCCAGGCATACCAATGGGAAGAGAAGAGCGGTAATTTTCCATGAAGACGATTAACTCATCTTTTGTACTATTTTTTCCACCAATGTGCCCAATCTCTGCACCTATTGAGATTGGTATATCTTTTAATTCCTGATTACGAATATGTTTTGTGAGTATACTTGTAACTTCATAGTTTGCTCGCTGCTGTTCATTTTGAGATGATTTTTCAAGGTCTACTAGTGTTGATGCATCTATGTCTATGTTTAGAAATCCAGCTTGAATAGAAGTATCAATAAGGCTCTTTATCTTATCTATTTCTTCATTATTGTTTTCCTTAAATCTTCGACTACTGAGTTGGTAGTGATCACCTTGAATAAATACTGGTCCACGATATTCTTCTTTTATTCCTGCAGCAAGAATAACGACGGTGTATTCATCTGGCTCTTGATCCGTGTATTCAATTTCTGATCTGGCGATTTCAAAAACATAAGGTCCTAGTTTATATTTTTGGGTTAAGCGAAAAATAATTCTCGCAGTATCATATGTAAGAGCACGAATGTTAAATGCTGGTACAGTAAATGTTTGAGAGATTAATCCTTCACCTATTGCTTTATAGAGTGGATAAATAGATGAGGATACAATGCCAAGGCTATTTGCTAATTTCCGAATAATATTTCTTGCATATAATTTAGTATCTTCATTTGTTGAAAAGACTCCGGTATAAACCAAGGTATCTATACCATTTCTTAAAAGAATATTATTATCGACAATAGTTATATTTTCATCCTTAATAATTATACAAGATTTTATTGTGTTTATAAGTGAAGCTATGGAATTATGCATTTAAGTTTTCCTTCCATTTTTTTTCTATTCTTTTAATTGCTACGACATATGATGCATCTCGAAGAGTTATTGAATTTTCTTCTTTTGCTGTAATTACTTCTTTTACAACTTGTTGCATTTGTTTTTTTAATCTATCAAATACTTCATCTTTTGTATAGCGTATAATTTCTATATTTTGATACCATTCAAGATATGATACAAATACCCCTCCTGAATTTGCCAATATATCGGGAATAATAATAACATTTTTTTCTTGCAAGATAACATCAGCATCACTAGTTACTGGGCCATTGGCCATTTCTAAAATTATCTTAGCATTAATTTTATGTGCATTTTCTGAGGTAATTACATTCTCTAGGGCAGATGGAATAAGTATATCTACGGATAGTTCTAGTAATTCGTCATTAGTAATTTTAATACCATTAGTTAAATTGCAAATGGATTCAATGCAGTAGCATTCACTAAGGCAACCTTTTTCTTTTTTGCAATTTAAAGTTATTTCAGGAGATAGTCCTTCTTTAACAAAAATACCTTCTTTTGAATCTGAAACTGCAACTATCCTTACGCCTTCTTCATGTAGAAATTGTGCAACATGATATCCTACATTGCCAAAGCCTTGAACTGCAGCAGTGCATTTTTTTGGATTAATTCCCTTTTCACGTAGAATTTCAAGTAAAGCATATGCACCACCTAGTCCAGTTGCTTCACTCCTACCCAAGCTTCCACCGCTTTCTATTGGCTTTCCCGTTACGACAGCTGGAGTTATTGATCCAATAATTGAGCTATATTCTTCAACTATCCATTTCATAGTCTCTGAATTTGTATTTACGTCTGGTGCAGGCATATCAATTCTTGGTCCAATAACTAGGGAGAGGCGATTTGTGAACAATTTTGTTAAACGTTCTAACTCTTTTTCAGAAAGGCTCTTAGGGTTGATTGTTATTCCACCTTTACCGCCACCAAAGGGAACATTTATAAGTGCGCATTTCATTGTCATCCAAAGAGAAAGTGCTTTTACTTCATCTTCTGAAACACTAGGATGATAGCGTAATCCGCCTTTATATGGTCCAAGTATATTATTGTGTTGAGATCTAAAACCGCGTAAAATCTCTACTGAGCCATCATCTTTTTGGAGCGGTAGGGACACAGATATAAGCCTATCTGGTTCAGTAAGTCTACTTATTAAAAGTTTTGGTATATTCAGGAGTGAAGATATTTTCATCATTTGCGATTGCGCTTGTAGCCATGGATTTGTATGCATAAAAGTTATTATAGCAAAAAAAGATCATTTATAACTTGACGATGATAAGACAATACTCTGACAATATAAAAATAATATAAATAATAAGAGAAATGATTTGTTTATCATTAATAAAAAAAGTACAATGGCAATGATGAATAACATCGTAGAATTAAATTATCCGATTACGTTTCGAAGCAATGATGCACAACGAATTGGAGAAAATCTTAAGAATCGTAACTCTATTGTTTTGATTGGAATGAAAAGGGTTGGTATAAGCAACTTTCTGCGTTTTTTTCTTTACCATAATGAAATTGTCCCGAAATATATAGGTGACAATAAGAGTCATTTATTTATACCAATCGATCTGAATGATTTAGTGGAGCGAGAAACGTATTCATTTTGGCGATTAACCCTAAAGCGAATTGTTGATGCAACTGCAAAAACAAGTATATCGGGATTAATAAAAAAACGTATTGAATCATTCTTTCTTAGCAGTATTCAGTCTAGAGATCTTTTTACTACGATAGATTGCGTTAGGGATGCTCTTGTTTTATTGGTCAATAATAATATTTTGCCAACACTATTTTTTATTCGCTTTGATCGAATGAAGAATGCAATTAATCAAGAATTTTTTCATAATTTACAGGGCTTAAAAGATGCAACCCATCAAAATTTAGCGTATGTATTTACCAGTTCTCGTAGCTTGGGAAATATAGCGCCAGAAGTCTTCACAAAGGCATCTCTTGCTTTTTTTTGCCAAGACATATATATCAAGCCAACTGATAGAAAAGATTCTAAGATAATATTTAAGACATATAGTGCAAATTATCGATTAAGCATGGATCCTGCCATCGAGGAAGCTTTTTTTGATATCGTGGACGGATATGTCCAGTATTTGCATTTGGCGCTTATATTTCTTCATGAGGCAAAGTTGCCAGTAAAAACAAGAGTAGAACTTTTTGATGGATTATTAAATGATGAACGAATATATTTGCAATCAGAGGAGCTGTGGGAGAGTCTGATTTTAGAGGAGAAAAATGTTCTTTTATGCGTTAGTAAGGGAAAGGATGTTTCAAGAGATAGCAGGATGATTGCTAGATACTTATGGGATACAGGATTTATAATTGAAAAAAATAATAAAAGAACTTTATTCTCTCCATTGTTCGGACTATTTCTAAAGCAACAAGAGTTAAAAGAGAATAAGGAGGGAATAGATTTTACAAAAAAAGAGCATCTTCTTTTTACATATCTTTCTGAGAATAAAAATAATATATGCGAGCGTGAAAAAATAGTAGAAGCGGTTTGGCCAGAAATGGAAGAAATGGGTGTTTCTGATTGGGCAATAGATAGGCTTGTGGCTCGTGTTAGGGGCAAGTTAAGGCTTCAAAAAAGCAATCAAGCAATACAAACCATAAGAACAAGGGGATACAAGTTAATCATGTTATAGTCGGGAATAATACGGTAAATTATCGGGAATTAAATTAGTCATTAATATTAGGCATACTAATTATAATAGTTAAGTTTATCTAAGAGTATTCATTATGGGACTATTGTGTGCTACAATTAGCCTCATATGGATAAGGCATATAATCATAAGCATGCAGAGGAAAAATGGTATGATTTTTGGGAAAAATCAGGATTTTTTAAGCCAGAAGTTAATCCACTAGGAAAGCCATATACGATAGTTCTCCCACCACCTAATGCAAGTGGAAAAATGCACATAGGTAATGTGTTAATGATAGCAATTGAAGATATACTAATTCGATGGCATCGGATGAAGGGTTATTCTGCCTTGTGGATTCCCGGATCTGATCATGCTGGCGCAGAAACGCAAATCACCTTTGAAAGAGAGCTTAAAAAACAAGGAAAATCTCGATTTTCATATAATAGAACTGAGCTTTATCAGGCGATATGGGGTTTTGTTCAGGAGAATAAGAATGTTATTAAGAAGCAAATCCGTCAAATGGGCGCAAGCGTTGATTGGGATAGGTATGCTTTCACACTGGACGATAAGGCTATATCTATTGTTCATAATACTTTTAGAAAATTAGCGAAGGATAATCTAATATATAGGGGAGATTACATGGTGAATTATTGCACCAAGTGTGGAACAACATACTCTGATGTTGAGCTGAGGCATGAAGAGCGAAAAGACCCTCTATATTATTTAAAATATGGACCATTTGTTTTAGCTACGGTTCGTCCTGAAACAAAATTTGGAGATACAGCTATTGCCGTTAATCCAGGAGACAAGAGGTATAAAGATTGGATTGGAAAAGAAGTAGAAGTTGAAGGTTTAAATGGCAAATTTAATCTAAGAGTAATTGCAGATAATTTTGTCGATCCTTTATTTGGAACTGGCGTGGTAAAAGTAACTCCTGCGCATGATAAAAATGATTATGACGCTTCACTTCGTCATAATCTTGAAATAAAACCGGTTATTGACATGGATGGCAAATTAAATGAAAAAGCAGGTAAGTATCAAGGGCTAAGTGTTTTAGAGGGGAGAAAAAGAGTGGTCGCTGATTTAAGAGATGGAAATCTTCTAGAAAAAATAGATGAGAATTATGTCCATAATGTCACTCTTTGTAAAGCTGGTCATGATATAGAGCCTATGGTTTTGCCAAATTGGTTTATAAAAGTTGATGACAAAAAAAAATCTTTAAAAAAACCAGCATTTGATGTGGTAAAAAAAGGATTAGTAAAAATATATCCTAAATGGAGAGAGATAACTTATACCCGTTGGATAGATGAGATGCATGATTGGCCAATTTCTCGTCAAAATGTATGGGGAATTCAAATCCCCGTATGGTATGAGGTGGTTGATCCAAATAAATTTTATATATGGTTTATAGATAAAAATAATGAATATAGGCATGGAAATTTAGGAAAGCTTTTAGATCAAGATTTTAAGATCGATGAAATAATTAGTGGTTTACAAAGAGTTCTTGCAATGGCAAATGTTTCTTGGGTTTTCGCTGATGATAAAGATGACGGCAAGATATACTTTCCAGAGACAGACACGTTTGATACATGGTTTTCATCTGGACAGTGGCCAATTGCGACACTCGGATATCCAGAATCTTCTGATTTTAAGAAATTTTATCCAACAAGCGTATTGGAAACTGGATGGGAAATACTTCGATTATGGGTATCTCGTATGGTCATGCTAGGCATATATATCACTGGTAAGCCTCCATTTCATTCTGTATACCTACATGGAATCGTAAGAGCTCTAGATGGACGAAAGATGAGTAAAAGCCTAGGCAATGTAATAAACCCTGATGAATATATAGATCAGTATGGTGTTGATGCACTTCGTATGGGGCTTATTGCTGGCACTGCAAACGGTAAAGATTTTACATTTCCCAAAGACAGAGTTATTGCTTATAAACATTTTGCAAATAAAATTTGGAATATGGGAAGATTTATTCTCGTAATGATAAATGAATATAATGTAGAGATAATATCGCTTAATTCAATTGACTCAAAAAAATTTACTAAAGAAGATAAGGCGATTCTTAAAGATGTGCGTAAAGTTGTAGGAAAAGTTGATATTTCTCTCGGAAAGTATCGTTTTGCAGATGCCGGAGAAGAGATATATCAGTTTATGTGGCATACTATTGCAGATAAATACATAGAGCAAGTAAAAAATAGAGATGATAAGCAAATTGCACTCACAGTCCTACTGCATGTATATAAAACATGTTTAAAATTACTCCATCCATTTATGCCTTATGTTACAGAAGAGCTATATCAATATATGCCAAAAGAAGCAAGTGAACCTAATTCGATTATGATTGCAAATTGGCCTATTTATGAAAAATCAACTAGTTTCAATGCTAAGTAAATTAACGAATATTTACCTAATTATCCCCGAATTTATTAATAAATTTAAGGTTCCTAAGGCTATTAACTTTTTTTATAACTGGAAATCATTTTTGAGATATTTGGGTATAGGGTTATCATTAATCATTTTACTAGCAATATGTTTTGGAATAGTAAATATATTTATTCTTCAGAAGAAAAAAAGTGCTATTGAAATAAAGCGTAGAGAAATATATATGCAAATATCTCATTGGCAAAAAATAGAAAATAAGTATTCTGGATACAGAGATGCTAATTTTACACTTGCTGCGCTTGAATATCAGTTGGGAGACTATGTTAAGGCGAAGTTTTATTTGAATAAAGCTTTATTACTTGATCCAAACTTTGAATTAGGGAGAAAATTAGAGAAAAAATTACAATAATTACTCTTTTTTATCTTCTTCTGTTACTTCCTCTGTCTTTAATGCTTCTTCCTCTCCTGAAGTGTTTTCTTCCTCGGTAGCAGTTTCTGCAGCGGCAGCTTCTTCTGCTATTAATTCTTTTGTTTCGTCGCTGATTAAATCGTCTATCTTAGCTACGATTTGACTTAGTTCTGAAATGATAGTAACTCCCTCTGGTGCTTTTATGTCCTCGACTGTTACTTGATCATCGATCTCAGATAAATGTTCTACGTTTATCTCAAATTTTTCTGGTAATTCTGCTGGAAGAGCTTCAACTTCAACTTCTGAAATAGGTTGCAATAGTAATCCAATCTTTTCACTAACAGCAATAGGTATGCCTACCATGATCACTGGTATCATGGATTTAATTTTTTCTTTAAGATTTACTTGGTAAAAATTTACATGAAGAACTTTCCGACTAAGTGGTTCCTTGTGATAGTTTTGTACTAGAACTGGTTTTTTTTCTCCGTTTATTTCTATGTCGATAAGTCCAGTTTGACCTACTTCTTTAAAAAGTGGATTAAAATCCTCTTCTTTTATCTGTATAGATGTTGATATTACGCTTTTGCCATAGATATTAGCGGGAATAAATCCTTCTCTTCGTAGTTTTCTTACTTTTTTTCCAACAATTTCTCGTTTTTGTGCCTGTAATAACGGTCGTTGATTTGCCATATCCTATATTATACAAAATTAGCAAGCAGGAATCAAGATGCAACATGGCATGAGTGCTATAATAGGCTATTGTATGAGAGTTTTAGGCATTGACCCAGGTATTGGAAGGACAGGATGGGGAGTAGTGGAAGATGCCTTAGGAAGTAAGGTGAAAGTAATTGCTTTTGGCTGCATAGAAACTCTTGCTAGAACAGACCTTTCGATTAGGATAGAACAGGTCTTTGATGGCATAATTGAGATTATTGATAGATATAAGCCTCAGGCTGTTTCAGTTGAAGACTTATTCTTTAATACGAATGTTAGCACAGCTTTGATTGTGGGACAGGCTCGAGGAGTCGTACTCCTTGCATCTGCGAAACACAATATTCCCGTCTCCTCATATACGCCACTTCAGGTTAAGATAGCGCTTACTGGGTATGGTAGGGCTGAAAAAATGCAAGTAGGTAAGATGGTAAAAGTAATGTTAAATCTTTCAGAAGTGCCAAAGCCAGATGATACAGCAGATGCTCTTGCGATTGGATTGACTCATCTTTTTTCATATAAATTAAAGGAGAAATAGATAAATATAAATAATTTTTTTATCCGAAGATTCCTAGTTTAATTATAGAGTTTTTATAAGATGGTAATCTGATATAATCAAGCGTAATGATTGGGTCACTTTATGGCAAAGTAGAGCTACGTGATGCTCCTTATATTTTAGTAAATGTACAAGGTGTTGGGTATCGTGTTCTTGTATCATCTGGAACTTTGGGAAAAGCTAAGCAGGATTCAGACATAAAACTCTATACATATGCCTATATTAGAGAGGACGCATTAGATTTATTTGGATTTGAACAAATACAAGACCTTAAATTATTTGAGCGGTTACTTAGTGTTTCTGGTATTGGGCCAAAAACAGCAATGAATGTTTTTTCAATAGGTCCTCGATCATCTATCATAGATGCAATTATTAAAGGGGATGTTTCCTTTTTTACTTCAGTACCAAGATTAGGCAAGAAAAATGCACAAAAGATTATTATCGAATTGCGTGGAAAATTTGAGGGAGTAGGAGAGTTAGATTTAACTTCCCAAGATGAAGATGAAGATGTTATAGATGCACTTAAGCATTTTGGATTTACTCCTCAAGAGGCAAGATTATCTTTACAAAACATAGAAATAGATGGTAAAACCTTAGAAGAAAAAGTAAAGCTAGCATTACGGAGCGTTAAAAAATAAGTCATAGATTATGAGCGATGATATTGTAAAAATACCAAAAAATGAAGTTGAGCCAGAAGAAGAGGTGTTATTTACATCTCTTAGGGCTCAAAACTGGCAAGAGTTTCATGGTCAACCAGTAGTTAAGGAATCGCTTCAAATTTCAATAACTGCTGCTAAAAAAAGAGACGAGGCAATAGAGCATGTTTTACTCTATGGTCCTCCGGGATTGGGAAAAACAACATTATCACATATTATTGCAAGAGAAATGGGAAGCAATATTAAGGTGACCTCTGGTCCCGCAATTGAAAGAGCGGGAGATCTGGCATCTATCCTTACTAATCTAGAAAAGGGAGACATTTTATTTATTGATGAAATTCATAGGTTAAATAAAGTAGTAGAGGAAACACTATATCCAGCAATGGAAGACTATTGTTTAGATATTGTTATGGGTAAGGGTCCTTCTGCTAGAACGCTTCGTCTTGATTTACCTCAATTTACTATAATTGGTGCTACAACTCGGGTTGGATTACTTTCAGCACCTCTTCGTGACAGGTTTGGAGTAGTTCATCGTTTGGTATTTTATACGCCTAAGGAGTTAGAGGTAATTATAGTTCGTGCTTCAGAAAAAATGCATCTTGTTATAGATAGTGTTAGCGTGCGAGAGATTTCAAGGAGAGCAAGGGGAACCCCTCGTATTGCTCTTAAAATATTGAAGAGAGTTCGTGATTACGCATCTGTAAAAGGCGAAGGAGAAATAACTCCACATTTTACACTCAATGCGCTAGATATGCTCGAAGTTGATAATCTGGGATTAGACAGTTCTGATAAGCGCGTTTTAGATGCAATTATTCATAAGCACGGTGGTGGTCCGGTGGGAGTTGAGACGATTGCCTCAACAATAGCTGAAGACGTAAGAACAATTGAGGACATGATTGAGCCATATCTCATGCAGATAGGATTTATTAGAAGAACTCCTCGTGGGAGAATTGCTACAAAAGCAGCATATGATCATATAGGAATAGTATATCCAGAATCAATTTAGTTAAAAACATAAATATCTATTTACCACGCAAGGTGGAATATCTCTCTGGTAAATGGAGTCAATGTAATTAGTATTTGCATAACAATAGTTCCAATAGTAGCATATAGAAGGAAAAAATTAATCTCTTTTCCTTTCTTACCCCTTATAATATATGCTAGAAATAGATGACAAATAACAAGTAAATTAAATATGCATGTTCTTGCAAAGTCTTCTGATCCATTACGAAGCAGTAATAGAAAAACTCCAAGTAAAAAAATCGCAATAGAAAAACCTAATATGCTGATATTGATAATATTTTTTTTGGATAAAATAGGCTCTTTTGGATTTCTTGGTTTTTGCATAAGTAGTCCTATGTTTTTTGTATCACTAGCAAGTGCTAATGCGGGCAAGCCATCGGAAACAATATTTATCCATAGTATTTGGACAGGAAGAAGAGGAGATGGTATTCCGAGAATTACTCCGAAGAGAATAAGGGATAGCTCTGATAGATTATTTGCCAGTAAATAGATGACTGCTTTAATTATATTATTATAAATATGTCTGCCCTCCTCAACGGCTTCTATTAGCGTATTAAAGTTATCATCCACAAGAATAATATCACTAGCTTCTTTAGCAACATCTGTTCCGGTCACACCCATAGCGATACCAACATCAGCTTTTTTTAAAGCAAGTGAATCATTGACTCCATCTCCTGTTACTCCCACAACATAGCCTAGATTTTTATATACAGAAACAAGACGTAATTTATCTTCTGGTTTTGTTCGTGCAAATACACGAATTCTTGGAAGTATTTTTTCAAGTTCAATATCTGAAATTTTTTCAAGTTCGGCACCAGTAATAATATCTTCATCATTTTCAATTAACCCTATTTCCTTAGCAATGGCTAGGGCGGTAATCTTGCTGTCTCCAGTAACCATAATTGTTGTTATTCCTGCTTGTTTTGCCTGTAAAACTGTTGCACTTGCCTCTATTCGAGGAGGATCATAGATACAAACAAACCCTAGAAATATAAGATTATTTTCCAGATCATCTCTTTTTTTTGTTTTTTCTTTAATAATTTTTGTTCCAAATCCAATAATTCTTAGCCCCTTTATTGCATATGAATTGAATTTATCTGTAATTTTTAATTTTTCTTCATCTGAAATTATACTTTTTGAGAGAATTGCCTCAGGAGCTCCGCGAACAAATACATTAATTTCGCCTTTATTAATAAAAACGGTAGTTACAGTTCTGGTCAGACTATCAAAAATAAATTCATCTATTATTTCCCCATTATTTTTAAGGTATTCTGTGTCTGTACCCATTTTTTTTGCCCAAAATAGAAGTGCGCCATCCGTCTTATCTCCTAGTGTGTCGAATTCACCAGTTTTACCCTTTTCGATTAATGATGATGTATTACCTAGGACGCAAGCATACATAATGTAGCTTAGATACTCTTTTTTTGGAGCCCAATATTCTTTTACGCGCATTATATTTTGTGTTAGAGTGCCCGTTTTATCAATTAGTAATATTTGAATATTTCCCAATGTTTCTATGGCTGCCATTTTTCTAACTATGGTATTTTTTTTAGCCATATTATTTGTTCCAATTGCTAGGGCAACGGTGATGACTGAGGGTAGTCCCTCTGGAATCGCTGCTACGCCTATACTTATGGATAAAAGAATTAATGATTCAATATCATTATGTCTAATTATGCCAAGGGGAATAAGTAGAAATGAAATAAGCATAACAATCACAGATATTATCTTGCCTAATGTTATAAGGCGAATTTCTAGAGGTGTTTTTTCTATTTCAATTGACTCAAGTATTTTTGCAATTTGTCCAAGACGTGTTTGGATACCAATGTTGGTAACCTTAATCCTGCAGTGTCCTCTTATAAGTAATGTGCCCTTGTATACTTCATCTTTGTATTTTTTCCCAATAGGAAGCGACTCTCCTGTTAGTAGTGATTCATCAACTTCTATCTCTGGTTGTGTTATTACGATTCCGTCTGCGGGAATATACTCTCCTTCAGTTATAATAATAATATCTTCTGGTACTATTCCAATTGTTGAAATTTGTTGTTCTTTGTCATTTCGAATGACTCTTGATACAAAGGATGTGAGTTTTTTTAATTTTTCTAAAGATTTTTCTGCTTTATATTCTTGAAAGAATCCAAAAATTGCATTAATTAAAATTATTGCAAGAATAAGAATCCCATCAGTAATATCATTAATAATGAATGAAAATAAAGATGCTAGAAAAAGAATGCCATTGATAAAAGTTGGAAATTGCGAAAATAATAATGAAAGAATTGTAAATCTTTTCTCAATAATAATCTCATTTTTTCCAAAAGTATGAATTTTTTCTAAAACTTGAGCAGATGTTAGTCCTGGCTCCATAATGATAATTGTAGCTTATTTGCAGAAGGATTGATATTTATATAAATATATCCCAGCGCTTATATTGTCTGTTTTGGATAGAGACAAATATAGATTATATAAAGCAATGCAGCTTTGTGGATTAACAAATAAAATAATTTTATAAATATCTTTCTCTCGATCATTCCAGGCTACTACTTTAAATAATCTTGCAATTTGTAGTAATGACACCTCTGAAATATAATCTAAATTATAAATAGTAGCCATATTATTTTTTTGAGGAGATAACTTAATAAGATTTTGATTTGCAACAATATTGCGAACAAGAATTACTGCATATTCATCGAGATAAATTACTCGCCAATTATCATTATTCATAATGTAATAAAGAAAAGTACTTGCCCATGGGGTTTGATCTGTATGCGCAAAGAAAATTGTATTTATATTATATTTTTTTTGCATTTCTTCAAATTTCTTTTCCTCTTGTTGCATTGGTATATAAATTTCTTGAAAGAATGAAGATGGATATGCTTCCGGACGACTATCTACGAACACTTTTTCCTTAGGATATAATCGATAGTCAAGATAGCTACCAATATCAAAATTATTAAATATTGGACCATTAACGCCATTTTTTAAATAGAAATCTACAGCATTTTTTGCACCATTATCTGTAATAATTTTATTATGTGAATAAAAAAGTGAATAAATATTATATAAAATTAAAAAAAGAGAAAATATACATAAGAGGAAGAGCTTTTTTTTATAGTATGAATACTCAGTTATAAAATTGAAGTTATAAACAATTGCTGGAAATGTGGCAAGTGCAAAAAGAGGTAGATTTCGAATTGTAGTTGCACCTAAATATATAAAAAAAATTGAAAGAAGAATATCGATAATGCGAAGTTTATGAAAATTTGAAACAAAACTTATTAATAAAACAAATATTGTAATGCAGAAATACATTATATTACTTGAGTGACTATAGTTCCATAAAAATAAAATATTTTGATTTTCTTGAATAGAGTACCCATAATTATTTAGAACAAAAAATGGATAAAGAGCTCCGTCAATACCGTTTGGATTTATAATGCAGACTATAGAAGAAAGAAAAAGAACAAGAATAAAAATTCTAATAGATGAATTTATAACGCCATTTTTTATATAATTACGATCTTGCCATAGTGCCTCTAGAAAAAATAAAAAAATAGTTATTATTCCAATTACAAAATAAATATGTAAATTTACCCATAAAAGCTGTAGCGGTATGAGTAAAAATATTTTCCTTGTGACTTTTTTTCTAAAAGCATAGAGTACTGCAAGATAAATGCTAAATATAAAAAAGCTAAATAGCTCAGGTCTTAAATCGGTGCGCTCTTGAATAAATTGAAAATATAAAATTCCCAAAAAAATAAAAAGTGGAGTAGGATTAATGGGTAATAGCCTAAGAGGCTTAATGAATATTATTCCAAATCCACAAGTAGCAATAATGGACATAATTATTAACAGTGTTGTTTCTCCCATATAGTTATGGATTAAGAAAAATAACACTCCCGAAAGCCAATGCGTATTAATGAAGCGATAATCAGGATAGGTGTAAGAGAAAAGATTAGTTCTTGGAACAGACTGATTTATTAGAATAATTTCTCCAGTTTTAATATGCCTGCCTAAGTCCTGCGTCCATGCAGTAATGGGTTTGAAAAAAGAAATAAATACAAGTAATAAAAAAGAAGAAATGATAAAAATTTGTAAGAGTCTCATTATAATTGAATATTTTTTGGTCGATATTGTAGTGCTTCGGCAATATGTTGAGCTTCGATAGTCTCTTTATTATCTAGATCGGCAATTGTCCGTGCTAATTTTAATATTCTATGATAAGACCGTGCTGAAAGTTGAAATTTAGAGATTGCTCCAGATAATATCATATTGGCATTTTTTTGTAGTGCACAAAATATCTTAATATGTTTATTGCTCATTTCAGAATTTGTTGCTATTGATGTTCCTTTAAATCTATCCGTTTGTTTGTTTCGAGCCTTTTGTATTCTTTGCCTTATCTTCTCTGATTCCTCACCTGTATCATCGCCTTCACTATGTAATTTATTTACTTTTACAGCAGGGACCTCTAGATGAATGTCGATTCTATCAAGAAGTGGTCCAGAAATCTTTTTTTGATAACGAGCAATTTGAGATGCCGTACATCTACATTCTTTCGTAGAGTCGCCATAGTATCCACAGGGACAGGGGTTTTGCGCTGCTACAAGCATGAATTTTGATGGAAAAGTAACTCTGCCAAGTGCTCTGGAAATCGTAACGAATCCATCCTCTAATGGTTGTCTTAATGCCTCTAATACAGAACGTTGGAATTCCGGAAATTCGTCCATGAATAAGACACCTCTATGCGCTAATGAGATTTCCCCAGGTCTTGGAACGCTACTGCCGCCAATAAGTCCAACATGTGACGTGGTATGGTGCGGGCTTCGAAATGGTCTATTTGTAATAAGCGTATCATTTCCTAATAATCCAGAAATGCTATAAATTTTTGTTGTTTCCATTGTTTCCTGCATCGTGAGTTGAGGAAGTATGGACGGAAGTGTTCTAGCAAGTAATGTTTTACCAGCTCCAGGTGGTCCTTTGAGAAGTATATTGTGGGCCCCAGCGGCTGCTATTTCAATAGCTCTTTTAGCTTTTTCTTGTCCCCTTATGTCTTTCATATCAAAATCAAATGAAATATCGGAATAATAGTCACTAATTTCTGTAGGCCTTAATGGAATAATTGGTATCGTATTATTGAGATGATGAAAAAAAGACAGCAATGAAGACACTGGATAGACAAAAATATCTGAGACTATGGCTGCCTCCTTCGCATTCATTGAAGGTATAAATACATTTTTTATATTATTTTTTTGTGCCAAAATTGCATGAGATAGCATACCGTTAACATGTCGAACGCTACCATCTAAGGAAAGTTCTCCTAAAATGAGCATTGTTTTTATTGTTGATTTGATTTGTCCTGATGCAATTAATAATCCGATTGCAATTGGTAAGTCGTAAGAGGGTCCTTCTTTTGGTAGATCTGCAGGAGCGAGATTTACGGTAATTCTTTTTGCTGGAAAATCAGCACCAGAGTTTTTTATAGCTGAGCGAACGCGTTCTCTTGCCTCATCAACTGCTTTATCTGGTAGGCCAACAATTGTAAAAGATGGCAATCCCTGATTTGCGATATCTACCTCTACTTCAACAAGAACAGCATCTAGTCCAACAATTGCAGAAGAAAAAACTTTTGCAAGCATAATTATATATTATCACTTATTATATTCTGATAATTGGGTCATCTTGTAAGTTAAAATTTTTGATTTTTATATTCTTAAGGCTAGAATTACTTTCCATAGAGTCTTTCCGATATCTCACTTAGTAGATATATTAAGAAATGGATCTTTTTATTTTAATCACTTTAGTTTCGTTATTTACTGGTATTATTTCTAAGAATATTATGGCAAATTAAATATAATTATTTATATAAAATATGTTAGATTTTACATTTTGGCACCCTAGGAGTATTATTATGCTATGAAAATAATAAATAAAAAAGTATTTTATGATTATGAAATTGTTGATAGGCTTGAAGCAGGCATCAATCTTACTGGAGCTGAAGTAAAAGCAATTCGAGGAGGACACGTAGATCTTTCTGGTAGTTTTGTAAAGTTTGTGGCAGGAGAGGCATATCTGGTTAACGCAAAAATTTACTCTTATAGCTTTGCAAGAAAAGAGGGATATGATGAAAAGAGAACAAGAAAATTACTTTTACATAGAAAAGAGTTGATTGCATTAAAATCTAAGATTGATGGCGCAAACTTGACAATCGTGCCTATATCAGTATATACTAACCATAGGCTAATAAAGATTGAATTAGGCGTTGCTAAGGGTAAAAAACAGTATGATAAGAAAGCAGCGATTAAGAAAAGAGACTTAGACCGAGACATAGAAGAGGAGTTCGCGGGGCGACTCCGATAATCGACATTCGCTGTTACTGTATGAGCTAAATAACAATAAAGTAATGCTCGTAAAGTTCAAGGGGATGCATTGATTCGACAAGATCGCACTTTAAAAAACTGCAAGCCGACTTTGATGAATAGTCGTAAAACATTGTCAAAACATAAATGCTGCTAAAAACGGCATAGAGGCTCTTAGAGATGAAAGGGATGCAATTCTTGCAGAACTTTCTGGTCTCTTTGAGGCTCGCCAACCATCTTTCGCACTAGCTGCTTAAGTTGGAAAAGCTGTTTCTACAACTCTTTCCCAACGGGAGAGTAGAAGCATAAACACAGTTGGGAATTAATAAGGAAAGTCGGTTTTTTTCCTTATCGAATTTATAAACCTTGGCCCTGCATTTCCTGTTGATTGGAAAAATGTATGGTGACTTTTAATAATCAACTACGCTTGTAGAGGTTTTTTGAGTAAACTCTTGGACTCCGGTTCATTGCCGGACATCTCCACAATTTTAAACTATTGCTATTTTAATAACTAGCAAAAATGATTGCATATACATGCTTTGCCCCGTTTTTTTTCAGAATTTTCGTTGCCTCTATTATTGTTGCTCCTGTTGTAATTACGTCGTCCACCAGGAAAATTATTTGAGGCATTGATATATCTTTGTTAATTTTAAAAACTCCTTTTGAATTCTTAAGTCGTTCTTCTCTCCGTAACCCTACTTGAGATTTCTGGTCTCTTACACGAATTATTAAGGGTAAAACTATGCCATTAAATTTTTGCGCAATACCAATCGATATTAGGCTTGATTGATTATATCCACGATTTCTCTCTCTCTCTTTACTTAATGGGATAGGTACGAAGCATAATTTATCATTTAAATTAGACATAAAAACCTCTTTTTGTATAAGGCCTTCATACATAAAATCTACTAAGAACTTTTTAAGTGATGAAACATATGGCTTGTATTTAAAAACATAAAGTAATTTTTTTACAATCCCTTTATAAGCTAGAATAGAAAAAACTCCATCTATACTATATTTATTTTTGCATATTGGATGAGTGAGGCCGTCAATTGCTGGTCTTTCGCATTCAAGACACTTTTCTATGACATTAAATGAAATCATTGAGAAGCATTTATCGCAAAGATAGTCACCTATTTTTTTGCAACCAACACAATATTTAGGAAAGAGAAAACTTAACAGATCCATCCTGCAATAGTGTAGCAGATTGATAAATAAACTATTGGAGCCTACTTAATAATTGAAAATTGCCAAAGTCCATCACTGTTCAGAAAGTTTATCTTGCTTTCTTTATCAATTACTTCAATTGCCTTTGCACTTGATAATTGCTTAGCTTGCCATTGAGATTGATATTCGCCTTGTTTATTTAATGCGACAATCCTACTGTGCCTAGAATCGAGTATGTATACTCTTTGTGAGCTTGCATCGGTTGTTATTTGCTCTGGATCGATAAATGGCATATCTAATCCAGCTATTATGAATGAGTCTTGTTTTCCTTTCGTAAATTTATAGATTTCTCCATCATTAAATAGTATATATACGGAGCCATCAATGGTTAAAGATGTCGCTTTTGAAAAATCAATAATAGACGTACTAGAAAGATATTTTGATTTACCAAAACCACTAGCTATTGCTGAAAACTTAATAACCTCCTTTTCTAATTTATTAATAAGATATAAATTACCAAAATATATGCCAAATCCACCAATTTTTTGCCATGTATTGTTATTTTCAACTAGCTTTTTTGATTTACTATTACCTCTATCAATGCTTGTAATATTATCTTCTGTCGCAATATATATAAATTTATCATCTTGAGTTATGTATCCATCTGGATTTTTCTTTTGTTCTTCAAGGATGCCGCTCTCGGTTTTCTCTATATGCTTAGGAGATATTGATGTTAATCCTTGAGCAGAAGTCATAGATTTATC
>SIBS01000013.1 GCA_009695045.1 Candidatus Levyibacteriota bacterium
GGGGAATAGAAGCCGCTTCTGAAACTTATTTTGGTAAAAAAATAAGTGATATCACGCTTGGTGAAAGTGCTTTCTTGGCAGGTATTCCAAGAGCACCAAGTATATACTCTCCATATGGTTTGTATCCAAATCTCTGGAAAAAAAGACAAAAAGATGTATTAAGAAGAATGAATGAATTAGGCTATATAAGTAAATCTGAGGCAGAAGATGCAGGAAATGAAAACATTCAATTTAAGTCTCAAGATATACCTATGCAGGCGCCACATTTTATTACATTTGTTCGTAATTTTCTTATAAATAAATATGGTGTTCCATTGGTGGAAAAAGGTGGATTAAAAGTTATAACAACTATTGACTTAAAACTACAAGATATGGCTCAAGAAATAGTTACAGAAGAAATAAATGCTAATGCAGCACTTAATATGTCTAACGGATCAGCTCTCATAACTAATCCGGAAAATGGTGATATCCTTGCAATGATTGGAAGCAAAGATTTTTATGATCCTGAAAGTGGAAACGTAAATCTTACAACATCACTACGTCAACCAGGATCCACGGTTAAAGTCATTACCTATTCTGCGGCTATGCAAAATGGATATACCGCAGCAACGGCTATCGATGATTCTCCATTTATTCAGAAAACTGCTTGGGGAACCATATATTCACCAGTAAATTATGACGGAAAATCTCATGGGTATATGCCTCTTCGTTTTGCGTTAGGAAATTCCTTTAATATTGCTGCTGTTCGAACAATTAGCAACATAGGTGTTCCCACTATGATTAATCTTGCAAGAAAAATGGGTATAAAAAGCTGGGATAATTCAGCTAATTATTGGCTACCAGTTACTCTTGGAGCAAATGAAGCAACCATGCTTGATATGTCAACGGTATTTGGTACCTTAGCAAATAAAGGGATCAGTATTAACCTAAATCCGTTACTAAAGGTCACTGACCATAATGATAATGTTATAGAAGAAAAAAAAGAAGTATCAGGCATAAAAGTATTAAGTGAAGGCATTGCATATATTATTTCTAATATTATTTCTGATAATAATGCCAGAGCTTTAGAATTCGGAACTAATTCCCCGCTACATATCCCAGGACAATATGTATCAGTAAAAACCGGAACATCAGATAACAAAAGAGATAATTGGACAATTGGCTATACAAAAAATAGATTAGTATCCGTATGGGTTGGAAATAATGATAATTCTCCCATGAGTCAAAAATTAACATCTGGCATTTCTGGGGCTGCACCCATTTGGAATAAGATTATGACTAAATTACTTACTGGAAAAAAAATTACTCAAGGAAAAATTCCAAAAGATGTCATAGAAAAAAAATGTCAAGGAAGAATAGAGCTTTTTATTATAGGAACAGAGAATTCTGTAAACTGCAATCCCTCATTCCCATTACCATCAATTATTACACCTCAACCGTAGTTTTAAGAATTTTTTGCAAAATATCGTATTGCTCATGAGGATTATTTCCATTATTAAATAGAAAACTTGTTGCAACAAATCTAGTTGCCCCTGCATCCCTAGATTGTATTATTGTCTTTTCATTTATTCCACCATCAGCTTCAATTTTCATCCATGAAAATTGTTTTTCTATAAGTTTTATTTTTTCTAGCATTTCATCTTCAAATGGTTGACCAGAAAACCCAGCCTTATTTGCAGTAAATATGCCAATACAATCAAGGTCTTCAAGTGGAACAAGTATATCAGCCAATTCCGATGGTCCATCCACATATAATCCAGCTTCTCCCAAAAATTGTGCCTTAGTTATAAATTCTACCTGATCAGACATATGCTCAATATGTCCTATGAATCTTTGAAATCCTACCTTAGCAAAAGAATCAAGATAATTAATTGGCTCTTCAACCATCATATGGAGCTCAAAAAATATTTCATTTGTATATTTTTTAAAAGGAGCAGGATCTAAAAATGTTTCATTTGGAGAAAACTTACCATCGATGATATCTATGTGAATTTTTTTTGCAAATGGCCTTATAAGCTCTATCTTTTTCTCAATTTCATCCCAATCTTTTTCTAAAATACCTGGTATTATTTCTAAAATCTCCATAATTTTATTTACTATTCTGTTCAATCTTTTTTATTTTTTCTACCCTTCGACTATGTCTCTCATCTATGGATAGATTTGTATTTAACCATAATTTTATCACGGCTAGGGCATCTTCTTCTGTAACAAATCTAGCACCAATAGATAAGACATTTGCATGATTGTGCTCTCTAGTTAGCTTAATTATTTCAAGAGGATCAGCGCTTATTCTCTCATCAGCATCAACTGCATGGATTGGAATCGCTTTTGAATAAAAAAGTGCACATCGTATATTTTTATACTTATTTGCGACCATTGCTTCTCCTTGCCCAGACCCTCCAAAAATAATACCTCTAGAATTTTCACTATCATTTGATACATATTCTGCGACTTTTCCAATAAAATCAGGATAATCATCATTCTTATCAAATTCATAGGCGCCACAATCAATTACCTCATGTCTCAAAGTATTAAGCATTTCTTTTACTTTATTTTTAAGAAAAATACCGGCATGATCTGTTCCTAAATATATTTTCATAACTTTATTTCTTTTGCTTGAAATTCATGATGCATGCTTAAGGAATCTTCAATATTTTTCTGCGTCATTAGCCCCTCTTGTGCTCCTATTTTTTCAATAACAGATGCAGCATTTATTGATCCCCAACGCATCGCATCGCGAGGTGAATTATTCTTAATAATAGCAGAGAGAAATCCACTTGCATATGAATCTCCAGCACCTGTCTTTTCAACTATAATACATGGAAAAGGCTGTATTGAAAACCTATCTCCATTTTTATTCGCATAATAAGATCCTTTATTGCCACTTGTTATAGATATAGATTTCGGTCCATAGTCTAATATTTGATTAATAATCTTGTTCATATCGTTATTATTTTTATTTTCGGTAATAAGACATGCTTCATCTTCATTTAGAAAAACTATTGAACTTTTTGCAATAATATCTCTTACGAATCTTAAATCTTTTAACTGTAACGATCCAGGATTGAATGCAATCATCGTATTATTTTCTGAAGCAAATTTAATAGTTTTTTCATATGCATTTCTCCAATGCTCACCAATGCTAGAAAGATATATCCACTTTGCTGAAATATTGCTAAAAGAAAAGTTATGTTCTCGAATCACATGATGCACGAAAAGAGTCCTATCTTTTTTTACCTGAAGTCCTACTGCAAAAGATGTCTCTGCTCGAGATTGAATAATAAGTGACGTATCAATTTTTTCATTCAAAAGCGTCTTTGTTATAATTTGTGAAAAAGAATCATCACCCATCTCTGCACAGATAGAGGTATTCAAGCCCAACCTAGAAAGACCAACTGCTACATTAAATGCATTCCCACCTGTGCAGAAACTACTCTTATCAACTAATATTTTTCCACCAGAACGAATACTAATTAGATCATCTCGCGCTTCAATGCCCATATTTTCATCTGCAATCTGCAGGAACCAATCTATTGTTACATCGCCAACGGTAATACAATCTAATTTATTCATCTCGCAATTAACCCTTCAATAGATATTCCTATTCCATAAGCTGTTATTGCCGCAAGTGATCCTACACCTAACATCTCTATTCCTCCACGAAACCATCCTACAGAAGTAACAATGCTTCTTAATGAACCAACTATAAAAAGTGTTGATGCACCTATTATAATTGACGTATTAAATTGATTTGAAAAAGAAAAAGTGTATGGCAAAAGTGGAATAAATCCCGCACATACAAAGGCGATAAAAGTTGCAAATGCATGCTTCCTCGGATCATCAATTTTATCTACTACAATTCCTAACTCTTCATTTATTATTGTATCAACCCAAACTTTTTTATCTTTTATGATGTTTTCTATTACCGAAGAAAGTGCTTCGCCAGTAAATCCTTTTTTTATATAAATATTTCTCAATTTTTCTATTTCATCAACTCTTTGATTATCTATTTTCCACACTTCTTTATCTCTTTGTGCCTTAGCATAATCACCTTCTGATTTTGTTCCCAAGAAATTACTTGCGCCCATTGAGATGCCATCTGCAAATAAATTAGCAAATCCCATTATTACGACTACATATTCAGGTAAGGATGCTCCGGATGCACCAGAAACAACAGCAAGGGTTGTTATGATTCCGTCATTTGCACCATATACAAAATCACCAAGATATTTTCCCATAATATATTTTTTATTTATATTATTCATATTTTATTCATAATAACATATCTTGCTACTCTCCCCCAACTACAATAATTACATCTGCAGAAGAGCTCGCATTTAATGAGGCAGAAAAAGTACCAATTTTATAAAGCAGAGATAAATCCTTAATTAATAGTGGTAGATATTTATTTTTATCTTCCTTAATATTAATTGACGTTATGTCTGTGTTTTGACTTGCCCTCTCAATGCTTTCAATATGATAACCAAAATCTTTTAAGACTTCTGACATTTTTGTTCCCCCTCCAAAAATATCGCTACCATTTTGCACCGCAATTACAAGATCTCTTCTATCTAGGCCTAGAATTGGATCAATTGTACTTATTGTTGGTTTAATAAAAATAGTGACAACTGGTGCTAAAGTTATATAATCTGTTGGAAATGGATCATTTCTCAAATAAATACTCGGATTAATAATTATATTTTTTTGACTAATTTGCCAAATAGAAAAAAATATTGCACCAAAAACAACAGACATAATTAGTAATAATGACAAGATCCATCTATGCATATTTCAACAATAACACCTAATAAACTAAAATAGAAGCATAATAAAGATAATATTTGCTATAATAAATACATGAAGAGAATCATCATCGTTCTCATAGTCTTTTCAGTGTCATTATTCTATTCTACTCAACTTACTTATTCAGACCAACTAGATGATGTAAACAAACAACTATCAGAATTGACAAATGCACTAAATCAATCAAAAAATGCAACAAAACCACTAGAATCACAGTTTAATAATCTACAAAAGCAAGTAAAAGATATTAAAAATAATGTTATAAATATAGAAATTGATATTCTTCTTAAGAAAAAGAATATCAATGAAGGATATAGGAAATTAATAAAACAAGAAGAGATTCTTCATCTAGCAATACGTGACTATTATATACAAAGCTATTATAATACTACTCTTCATGCTCTTTTATCTTCAACTTCAGCAACAAAAATGACACAACTTCTTGCTTATCAAAAAGCAGCCGAAGATCAAGATAAAGCAATTATTGCAAACATAGCACTCTCCCTTAATAGTCTTGAGACAAAAAAGAAAAATTTAGAAAATGAACAAATAAAACTCACTGTATTAAAGATAACCCTTGATGAACAATCTAAAAAACTTGATGATGTAGTAAGGGGTGCAAAAGCATATCAAGTAACTCTTTCAAATCAAATTGCACAACTCTCAGCACAACAACAACAATTGATATCTCAGAAACTTGGCAGTCTTAATATTCCCAAGTCTGCAGGCAGCACTGTATCTGCCTGCGTAAATGATAGAGAGATTGATCCAGGATTTTCTCAAGCAATTGCTTTTTTCACATATGGAGTCCCTAATAGGGTTGGACTTAGTCAGTATGGAGCCTTTGGTAGATCTAAGGCTGGACAAAATAGTGAAGAAATACTCCGTGCCTATTATGCTAATTATGAATTAAGGAAAGACTATAGTCAGGATATAATAATTAATGTAACCGGCTCAGGCTCTTTCAAGATCGAAGAATACTTAAAGCATCTAGGAGAAATGCCTGAGTCATGGGGAAATCAAGGAGGACTTGAAGCATTAAAGGCGCAGGCTATTGCAGCAAGATCATATGCCCTTGCCTATACTAATAATGGGCAAGGGCCAATTTGTGGAACTGATTTATGTCAAGTATTTCTTGCAAATGAAAAAGGTGGCAAATGGAATGAAGCAGTTGAGGCAACTAAGGGGTGGGTCATGATGCAAGGAGATAAGCCAGTAAAAGCATGGTTTTCATCAACTCATGGTGGATATATTCATTCATCTGGAGACATAGGTTGGAGCGAGACATCATGGACAAAGAATTCAAATGATGCAAATGGAAACACTGGAAATTTTAACGAGCTACAAAACAATGCATACGACAGAGAGTCTCCTTGGTTTTATTGTGACTGGGGATCTAGAAGTGAATTTAAAAAAACAGCTTGGCTAAGAAAAGAGGAAGTAGCAGATATAGTAAATGTAATCCTACTAGCTCGAGCCGACTCATCTACGAAAGATCACTTTTATCAAGTGGATCATGCACATCCATATGGCGGAGAGATATGGAACGAAGAAAAAGTAAAATCTGAACTTAATTCAAGGAGCATTACTCCATTCAATAGCGTAACAGATGTATCACTAAACACTGACTTTGGTTCTGGCAAGGTAACTTCTGTAAATATTTCTGGAGACGCAGGTCAGGAATCATTTAATGGCTCAGAGTTTAAAGACTGGTTTAATCTTAGGGCACCAGCGAATATTCAAATTGTTGGACCATTATTTAATGTGGAAAGAAAATAATATGTCAGATACAGCTATACCAGACCAAGAATTAATAAAGCAAAATTCCATTGGTCTTTTAAGTTCTTTCGTGATAAATCCTCGGAATCTTACGCTTGATATACTAGATAAAGATGAGATTATTTATCTATTTCTAAGGGCCCATCATGCTACAAATATTCCTATGGCCATAATAACTACTGGACTTATTTTAGCTCCTATACCAATATCTTTATTTTTTTCGATGATAGAAATCAGACTAATTCCCCTACCCATCTCCTATATAAATGTATTATTGTTGTTTTATTATCTTTGCATTATTGGATATATAATTATTCACTTTTTGCATTGGACTTATAATATATTTATTATTACCAATAAAAGGATTATTGATATAGATCATGAACATACTACATATCATAATGCTGCAACAACTAAGCTTCAAAAAATTGTAGAGACAAATTACTCTCAAATAGGTTTTATTCCATCATTTTTAGGTTTTGGCGATTTACATATTACAACATCTGGTAATCAAGAAAATCTTGAAGCATTCAACATTCCTCAACCCAAGCGAGCAACCGATATCTTGAATCGATTAATAGATAAAACTCATAGCATTAACGATGTATAATATACTTTTATTAATAAAAATTGCCATTCTTTTGATTACTGCAATGTATTTATCTTTTGCATTCGTTATCTTTACACAAATTCGCACGATGCATGGCGTATTATCTTATCCAAAAGAAAAATATATTGAAATGATAGGAATAATTCATCTCATTTTGTCTATTTCGCTTTTTATCATTGCGCTTGTTATACTATAAATAATGGATGCACACATAACGTTTGCAAAGATTGTTGCTACGCCCACTCAAAATGCATGGTCTCAGACATATAATGCAGGTAAGCTTTTTGCAGTGTTAGCGCTCAATAACCCAGAAGAACCCAGTAAGGACGACTTCTTAAGTCTTATAGGAAAAGAGGTATTCAATAAATTAGAAGAAGAATTTTTCACATTGGAAAAGAAAGATTTTTCATCAATAAAAGAATCCATTGCAATTGCATGCAAAAAAATTCCTAAAGAAGTAAATTACACTATTATAGTTACTTGTATACATAAGGATGCAATTTATGGATTTGTACGAGGGGAAGGAAACATATTCCTAAAGAGAAATGATGACAATATAGTGTTGCTGAATAATACTTCTGAAATAACTGGTGTTTCTGGAATGCTCAATAGCAATGACGCAATCATTCTTGCAACAAATGAATTTAAGAATATTATCGTAAAAGAAGAATTAATCTTAGTCATAGCTAATTTATCGCCTAACGATATTGCTGAAATATTGGCACCAAGAATACATAAAAATAGCAATGGCCAAGCAAGTGCGCTTATTATCCGCTGTAAAATAGATGAAGAAATAGAAGAATCAATAGAAGAAGATCAAGAAGATATGGTAGAAAAAAAATTAATACCAATTGATCAACCATTCGAACACTTAGATACTTATGAATTGCATACTGCGCCAGTATCGATAGGCAACATTGGTCATTTTTTTCTAAAAATACTGCCCCATGTAAATCGCCTTTTTTCAATATTTCCAAAGAGTCTAAGTCATAAAAAAAAATCATATATCAGCATAGCGGTTATACTCTCTATTACATTTTTATTCAGCGTTTTTTCAGCAATTGAAAAAAGGGATGCAGAAAAAAAACAAACTCATTTTGAAGAAATATACAATCCAGCTTTTAAAAAATATGACGATGGACAAGGATTAATGGACATCAATATAAATCTTGCCAGAGAAACTTTTATTTTAGCAAAAAAAATTCTAGAAAAAAAAGATACAGACTTTCCTAAAAATTCAAAAGAAGCAAAAAATATACTTATATTACTTGAAAAAATTGATAAATCTATGACTTCTGCTCAAGGATTAACATCAATATCTCCTAAGCATATAGAGAAAACCGAGAGCGGCATCCTTGAAGAACAAAAGAAAAATCCAGATGGATACATAACTCAAGATGATAAATTTATATATATTGCGACAGAAGA
>SIBS01000007.1 GCA_009695045.1 Candidatus Levyibacteriota bacterium
ATGCTACTGGTGCACTAAGTAATTACTTTATATATCTCTAGATTTTTATCATTTATAAATTTATTCATATTTTTTTCCTCTTTAATCGTCTAATATTCATTACTATTATAATATAATGGAATTTATTTTTTTATATATTGTTTTTTTTTGCATAGGAGTTTCTATTGGAAGTTTTTTAAATGTCTTGATCGATCGTATCCCTAGAAGAGAATCTTTCATATTTTCTTCATCTCATTGTGAATTTTGTCAAACCAAATTGAAATGGATTGAGCTTATTCCTATTTTTTCGTTTTTATTTCTTGGTGCAAAATGTCGAACTTGTCATAAAAATCTTTCATCACGATATATTTTGATTGAGATTTTTACAGGATTACAATTTTTTCTAACCATTTATTTCAGAGGAGATCAATCACTAATTCATATTCTTCTTATTCTTCTTATTCTTTCTTGTTTTACTGCATTGTTTTTTTCAGATTTAAAAGACGGTATTTTACTTGATGAATTCTCTATCTCTCTATTAATATTTAGTATAATTTTTGTTTTGATAACTATGCCAGCATTATTTTGGAATCATGTATTTACCTCTATTATATCTTTTGGATTATTTTTTTGTCTTTTTATTATAACAAAAGGACGTGGCATGGGCTTTGGAGACGTAAAGTTAGCTGGGGTAATTGGTATTCTTCTTGGTGGCGTATATACTTTTATGGCAATTTATATAGCATTCTTGACAGGTGCAATAGTGTCTATCATACTAGTTATAATCGGTAGAAGAAAATTTCATGGTGGAACTATTCCATTTGGTCCTTTTATGATATTAGGTGGAGAAATATGTCTATTTTTAGGTGATGTATTGCTCCGATATATACGTCTTATTATAAATATATAATAAGATTTTTATAATAAATTATTTAAAAATGAGAATTAAAAATTCATCAACATTTATTAATAATGGATTTACTCTTATTGAGCTAGTTATTGTAATTGGACTTCTTTCTGTATTATTTTCATTTGCAATTTTTGTTATAGATCCACTTGCACAAATAAATAAAGCTAATGATGCAAGAAGAAAATCAGATCTCGCACTGATACAAAAAGCATTAGAAGAATATTATCAAGATAATGGATCATATCCTATGAGTCAGCCTAATAATAATTGCTCATCTGGTTTATTTTATAAGTATCAAACTACTTGTGCTGAATGGGGCAAATCATGGATACCATATATGGATAAGTTACCAATAGACCCAGACTCTTCTAGGAATTACCATTACTATTCAAGCTTATCTGGTCAAGCTTATTATATATATGCTAGCTTGGAAAGTAACTCTAGTGATCCACAGCTTTGTAATTCTGGAGATACATGCAGCAGCGCACCAATTCGTGTTTTTTGTGGCAACGATGCCAATATTTGTAATTATGGTGTATCTAGTCCTAATGTATCGCCATGAAAAGAATGTTTAGTTATATATCTAAAAATAAAGGTTTTACTTTAATAGAGCTTTTAATAGTAGTTTCAATAATTGGTATTTTATCATCTTTATTGCTTTCAAATTTTATTTCTGTTCGTCAGAGAACTAGAGATGGTGTAAGAAAAAATGCACTGGGCAGTATTCAAACAGCGTTAGAAATTTATCGATCAGATAATGGTTCATACCCAAGTCTACTTGCCAATTGTCCCATTACAGGTGATAAAGTTAAATTTATGGATGAAGGATGTAGCACATCTACATATATGGAAATAGTTCCTAAAGATCCTCTTGGTGGAAATCATCCTGATTATAGTTACACTTCTTCTTCTGATCGCACTACATATACTTTGATTGCTTGCCTTGAAAATAGTAAAGATGCTGATAAGGATCCTTCACCTACTCCTTCCATTTGCCCTAATGATAATACTTTTACTAAAAAAAACCCATAATATTTCTAATTTATATTATATTTCTTGCAAAGAATATATTTATAAAATATATAAATCAAATCTCGAAACTGGATTTACGCTAATCGAGCTCATTATAGTTATTTCTATAATGGCAATACTCACTGTTGCGGGAATTATTTCATTTGTTGATTATGGTAGAAGTCAATCTGTCAGCGCAGTTGCGTTGTCAATGGAATCTATTTTACAATTGTCAAGATCGCGTGCATTATCTCAGCTAATAGATTCGTGTAAAAAAAATGGTATTACTCTTGATGGATATGAATTTAAAATTAAGAAAATAAAGGATATCTATTCTTATGAAATAAATGAAAGATGTTCGAATGGAGATACTAATATTTTGGAGACTATATATTTACCACCTGAAATTAAAATTACTAGTCCATCAGAATTGCCTGCTACTTTTTTCTTCCCAGTATTTAGTGGTGGAGTGAATCCTGGTGGCATAACCATATGTGGATATAATAAAGTAAAAACAATTTATATTTATGAATTTGGAAAGATAAAAATATCTACAACTTCTGCGGGGAAATGTTAGATAAATAATTTCATAAATTAGAAATATGCTGATAAAAAAATTCATAAAAGGACAAACCATGATTGAAGTAGTTACGGCATTTGGTGTTGCAGTAATGTTAATCTCTGTAATTACGATTGCAGTACTTACATCCCTGAATTCATCTCAATATTCTAATAATAGGCAATTAGCATTTAAATATGCTCAACAGGGAGTGGAATACATTCGATTATTGCATGAATCAAATTTGAAAGAATTCAAGGAAACATTTTCGATCGACAAGAAATTTTGCATGGGGGTTGATAATGATTTTGTAGTAAAAAGTTCGCTTGAACATTATGGTTGTATTAATGAAAATAATAATAATACAATAAATAATATAAATCTTTATAATTTTGCTCGTGAGGTAATCATAGGTGATGGTAATAATTGTAATATTCCTACTAAACCGATAAGCCCTGCTGTTGTGAAAAATATTGAAATTACAGTTAAGGTTTCGTGGAGAGATGGAAAATGTAAGACTGGAGAATTTTGTCATAAAGCTGAGATAATTTCATGCTTTTCTGATTTAAATATTATTTCAGTGCCAGCGTTTGTTTTATCACCAACACCAACACCAACACCAACACCAACACCGGAGTTTTAATAATAAAATTGTTTATAGGATGAAAAATATAAGAAATAATAATGGTTATACGATCATAGAAATGTTGACAGTACTAAGTATTTTAATAGTAATTAGTTCTGTTATTGGAGCAATTATTGTCTCCTCTCTTAGGGGTACATCAAAAATAAATGAGAATATTAGTGCAAATCGAAATGGTGGATACATAATTGATCAAATGTCCAAAATGATTAGAAATGCTTATAGACTTGATTATCCTTTTAATTGTTTTGAGAGTTCGACTATCTCCTCCACTTTTGCTAAAATTACAATTACTAATCCTGATGGATATAGTACAACTTTTTCATGCATAGCAGATAATGAAGATGGCGCTGATCAAAAAGCTAATATTGCTTCGCAGAGTGGGGCAAGTAAAATAAAATTAATAGATGAATCAGTTTTGAAACTAAATGAATGTTATTTTAAATGTAGTCGTAAATTTAAATCCTCATATCCAATAATTGATATTTATTTTTCTCTCAAACCTAAAAGTAATAAATCATCTGTTGATGTTTTTCCTTTTCAAACATCTATAATGCTGCGAAACATTCGTTAATTAAATTAAATCTTTTTTCGATTAAAGTTGACAGATTATATTTATGCTTGATATGCTAATTGTGTGGCTAATAAAAAATGACTCTTTTCAAAAAAAATAAAAAAAATCAAGGTCAAGCATTGTTAGTAGTTGTGATTTTTATGATAGTTTCACTTACTGTTATATTATCTCTTACGTTGAGATCTGTGAATAATATTCGTATGTCAACCGAGGAAGATAATTCTAAGCGTGCTTTTTCTGCAGCAGAAGCTGGAATAGAGATCATGTTAAATACTAAATCAAATATTACTGAGTCAATAAATTTATCAAATAATTCTTCTATATCAAAAGGAACAAGAACTATTATAGAAGGCTCTACATTTTTAATTAATGGTGAAAATCTACTTAAAAAAGATGACGGAGGAGATATTTGGCTCGTTTCTTCTGATTCAAATGGGTCCCCCGATTATAGTAATCCCTGGAGTGGTGATATTGAAATATATTGGGGAACAAATCCACCTATATCCGGTTCATGTAGTAATGCTGCTGTTGAGATAGTTGTTATCTCTGGTAAGGTAACTAGTCCTAGTGTTGCTAATTCAAAATTTTCTCGTTATACATATGATTCTTGTATTCGATCACCTTCAAATAATTTTACAATGTCTACTAATGTCTCATATCCTATTCTTGGAAAAATGTTTTATAACAAAACTGCCTTGAGCATTATAAATGGATATATAATCCGAGTAGTTCCAATTTATGAAGACACTTTTGTTGCTGTGAAAAGTGATATCAAGCCTCTTCCTGTACAGGGTTTTAAAATTGAATCTACTGGCTCGTCTATGAATACAGAAAGAAAAATAACTTTCGTGCAAGGAAATCCACGAATATCATCGGAATTATTCCTCTACACTATTCTTTCACCAAGTACTATTTATTCGGCGATATCTTTATGAAAAATACACTTTTTGGATTAGATATAGGAGCAACTTCGATAAAGGCAGTGTGGCTATCTGAGGATAAGGATGGATATATACTTAATTCTGCTGCAATTATAAATACTCCACCCAAGGGCATGTTGTCAGATAATCCCATAGATCAGATGGAAATAGCGCAATCTATTAAAAAATTAGTATTTGATGCTAAAATAAATACTCCAAATGTTGCAATATCTCTTCCGGAAAGTCAAGTATATACTAAGGTAATTGAAATGCCTGTGCTTTCTGATAAAGAGTTAGCGTCAGCAATTAATTGGGAGGCGGAGCAATATATACCTGTTCCATTAGAATCAGTTACCATAGATACGGTAATATTAAATAGGCCAAAAAATTGGCAGGAAGGCACATTGATGCAAGTTCTTTTGGTTGGGGCACCTAATTTTTTAGTGGATAAATATTATAATATTATAAATTTAGCTGGTCTTATTCCTGTAGCAATGGATACTGAGATTTTATCGGTAGTTAGAGCTATAGTTATTGGAGATAAATTTGCTAACTGTATCATTTTACATATAGGCGCCGTAAGCACAGCATTTGCAATTATAAGAAATGGAATTATATTTTTTACATTTAATATGCCTACTGGTGGTATTGCAATTAATATGGCGATCGCAACTGATTATGGATTTACTCTTTCTCAGGCAGAAGAATATAAGAAAACATATGGAGTATCACAAAAAAGTTTTGGAGGGAAAATTGGACAAACAACCGCACCTATTTTAATGAGCATTATCTTAGAAATTAAAAAATCTATATCTTTTTATTCAGAGAAGTATAAAGATTCACCAGTGCAAGAAATTATTCTTTCTGGCGGTACAGCAAGATTACCGGGGATTGATGTTTTTTTTGCTCAAAATTCAGGATTAGAAACTGTAATTGCTAACCCATGGGCAATTTTAAATAGTCAAGAAGTTCCTCAGCAAATTATTGAAAATGCAACGGATTACTCTGTTGCGGTTGGACTCGCGATGAGACACTATGAGTAGAAATATTAATTTATTTAGAAATAAGAAATCTTCTGGCTCAGCAGAATTAATATCAAAAATATTGCAAATATTATTAATAATATCATTATTTATTACTGCTTCTAGTGCAATTATAATGTTTTTCTTGAGAATAAATTCAAATTTAGAACAACTTGTATTGCAAGAAAATAAACTATTAGAAAAATTTTATAATAATAAAACTAGTTTTAAAACTAGAATGATTAAGTATTTTAAAATAAAAAATAGACTAGCTTATATTCCAGTTATTTTAAAAAATAGAACACCCAAAGAAGACGATGTAATAATTCTACTAATTAATAAGCCTAGTTCATTAAAAATTTCAGGCATCAAAATTAAAAATAAGGAAATAGATGTTAATTTGTCTAGTGAATCATTATCTTCGTTAGATTTATTTTTAACAAATATTAAGAAACTTGAATTTGATAAGGATAGGAAAGATTCTTATATAGAATTGTATCCGAGTCCAGTTCTTTTTAATAAAGTGTTTAATAGAGTTCTTATGAAGCAAATGCAAATTAATCCAGATGATAATTCATTGAATCTTAATGCAGACGTTACTTTTACAAGATTTTAAATATAAATTTAATTAAATTATGAATAAATCATTTGAAATTTTAATCAAGAAATATAAGAAGCATCTTATTTATATAGTATCTTTAATAATTATTATTCTAATTTTTATTACTATTATTATTCCACAGGTAGGATTTTTTTTTGAAGTTGCCAATGAGGAAAAAGCATATAGGATCAGAATTGATATATTGCGTGAAAATGAACAATTTATTTCTAAATTAGATGATAATGAGCTTGATTATCAGCTAAGTATGCTTGAATCTGCTTTGCCATTCGAAAAAAACTTTGTGGAAATTATAAATTCTATTTCATATATTGCTAAAAAAATTGGTGTTAAGTTTAGTGATTATTCTATAACTATCGGAGAAGTACCTATAATTTCATCGGATAATTCTGACTTAATTAATAAATCGAATAATTTAATTAATTCAGAAATAATAAAAAAATCTAAAAATAGTAAATCAATCGATTTGACTCTATCATTGCAAATTGAAGACGAAGACAAATTATTTAAAATCATTCAATTTATTAAAGAATTAAAAACAACAGTTCCATTAGTAGATGTTCTCTCTTTTAATCTTGATGAATTGAGTATATCTACGTCTTTTTATTATAATCCTATAGATTCTGCTGAATTTAATATATATAATAAATGGACTAAATTAAGTAAAATTGATCTTCAATTAATAGAGAATCTTAATAAATGGGGAAAAAATAAGGGAACATATTCTGATTTTTTACCAATAATAGATGCATCTTCGTCAAGTAATTTAATTCCTCTATTAGAAAAAGTAGAAGTCTTAAATAGTAGTAGTTCTAGCCTCATGCCTTTTTAGTTTTTTGAGATAATTTTTTCCAATTCTGGATATTTTTATGATTACCAGATAGAAGTATGCTTGGTACATGCATTTCTTTAAATACTTCAGGTCGAGTATATTGTGGTTGCTCTAGCTTAATTTCATCATTATTCATAAGCGAGAAAGATTCCTCATCGGTTACACCATCCTTCAATACATCTTTTACTAGTCGTATAACAGCATCAGTAATGATAATTGCTGGTATCTCTCCGCCAGTTGTAATGAAGTCTCCGATTGATATCTCCTCGTCTATGAATGCCTTAATTCTTTCGTCGACTCCTTCATAATGTCCACATATCAAAATAAGATGATTTATGTTGGAGTAATACTTTGCCTTAGATTGATTAAACGTTGAGCCATCAGGATCCATGAGGACAATTCTTTGAGTTCCATATGAATTATTTTTTTCTTTAATTTCATTAATAGCTCGTTCTAGTACATCAACTCGAAGCAACATTCCCTTACCTCCACCATATGGCCTGTCATCAACCACAGAGTGTCTTCCTAAGCCGAAGTCGCGAATATTTATAATCTCTATATTAACGAGATTATTTTTTTGAGCACGTTTTATAATGGAATAATTAAAGGGGCCAACAAACATCTCTGGAAATAATGTAAGAATGGTAATTTTCATACACGGTATTTGAGGGGATATTTTATTTTTCTTCTTCTTGAAGAGAAATTGCAACTCTTTTATTCATTTTTATAGCTGGGATTTTCATAACATTGCGTATGGCTCTAATAATTTTTCCTTCCTTACCTATTACTTTACCCATATCTTCTTTTGCAACTTTAATATTGAAGGTAATTATCCCATCTTCTTCTATTTCTTCAATTCGAACTTCTTCTTGATTATCAACCAAGGCAGAAATTATATATGATAGTGTATCTTTCATTTATTATTTTATGGATAGAATCTTATCAACTGTTGGACTTGCTTTTGCTCCTTGAGATAGCCAATATTTAACTCTTTCTGTATTTATCACTTTTTTTTCTCCATTTATATTTTTTTCGTACCATCCAAGAAATTCAATTGCTTTTCCATCTCGTCGACTTCTTTTTTCTTTTACTACTACACGAAAACGACGCTCGCCTTTTCTTCCTACGGTTGCTAATCTAATTACTACTGACATATAAAGTGTATAATTTATTTAATAATATAAATATCCTTTATATTATATCATTATTTTTTGCTTCACTCAAGTGCTATTGTTGAGGCGTGAAGTGTATTATGCTTTTTCTAGTGCTTGTTTTGCAGCATTTTCTTCTGCTAATTGCTTTGATTTTCCTTGTCCTTGCCCAAGTAGCTCTGATCCTACATAGACACCAACAGTAAATATTTTTAAATGAGCTGGCCCTTCCTCTAAAATTACTTTATAAAGTGGAGAATTTAATTTTCGTGCTTGAATATGTTCCTGAAGTAAACTTTTGGGATCTTTAAATACTTTTTTTTCAACTAATTGCTCAGCTTTAGACAGTAAAACATGTTCAATTAATAATTTTACACTGTTGATTCCTTGGTCCAAAAATAGTGCTCCGATAAATGCTTCAAAGCTATTTGCTAAAAGTGATTCGTTTTCTCTTCCTCGAGATTCTTCTTCGCCGCGAGAAAGAAGCAGTCTCTTGCCTAAATCAAGCTCAATAGCAACGGCTGCAAGCGTTCTTGTATTGACTAGGAGTGATCTGAGATTGGTCAGTGTTCCTTCGTCAAAATCACTATATTTATTAAAAAGATTATCTGATACAACAAAAGAAAGAATGCTGTCTCCTAAAAATTCAAGGCGCTCATTACTTTCAAGTTTTTCTTTTGATTCATTAAGATAAGAGCGATGAGTAAATGCCTGATCGAAAAGTTTTTGATTAATAAATTTAGGAAGATTTTTCATTTGATAATATATTGCCAAGTGCACCATTAATAAATGATGGACTTGCTTCTCCTCCATATTCCTTTGCTAGTTCAATTGCCTCATCTACGATAACTTTTGGTGGTTCTTTTTTATCAATAATAAGTTCAAATACGGCTAATCTTAAAATTGCTAGATCGATTTTATTAATTTTATCAATTGGAAACTGTTTTGCCGCATCCCTAATCGCCTCATCAAGTATACTAGTAAATGATAAAATTTTTTCTGCAAAAATACTAGTAGATTGCTTATGGAAATCATTTTTGAATAATTCTTCTACGAGTTTTTGTCGTCTTCTATGTCGAGGGTCAAAGAATGTTTTCATGCTGTTTTAGCAAGTTTATTTTTAATATCTATAATTTTTCTACCCTCATAAAAACCGCATTTAACACATACTGTATGTGGAAGTATTATAGATGTACAATTTTTGCAAGTTATTCCTTTTGGAGCAGTAAAGAAAATGCTTGCTCTTCTTTTTCCTTGCCTTGCTCTTGAATGTCTTTTTTTTGGTTCTTGTGGCATATATAACTATATATTTTACTATATTTATCAATATAGTGCAATATGAGTTGTTTAATAAGAAAATAAATTACAAAGATTAAAAACTTATAATTATATTAAATAACAATTGCCTACTATATGCAATATAAATATTTTTATAATTATTATCTATTAATTTTATTAAATAATAATCAAACTACTAATCAAATGTACTTTTAAATATTATTACTAATTATAATTAGAATAAAAAAAAGTTTAACTGTATAAATATTTAATTAATACTTTAATAATCAAATATTTAGTAATATATTATGATAATTTATTGATTGTTATTTTTAAAATATTATTTCTATTTCAAAAAATTATTCTCTTTATTTTTTAATAAAATAAATAAATTTAAAAGTAATTTAAAGTTAAATTAATTATTATTATAAATATAAGTAATAATTTTATTATTTATTTATGAGATTATTAAAATACTATTAATATAGAAAATATTTTTATTAAGTTAATTATTTAATTTCTAAATTATATTTTAATTATTTAATTTCTAAATTATATTTTAATTATTTAATTTCTAAATTATATTTTAATTATATTAATAAATTTAATATTGTCAATATAAATTTATATTTTAGGATCACTTATATGTTCGTTTATTTTTCATAAAGTAAATTTTATCAATATCTTACATTTTTTTTATAGATATAAATATTAAAAACGGAAAAATTATAATTTGAACATTAAATATATTCTATATATAAAAATATTTGGTGATTCATATACATAGATAAATAGTATAAAAAAATACGAATATATGGATAAAAGTGTTCAAAATGAGTAATAATTTAATTAAAATTTTTAACTATATCAAAGTATATTAAAAAATAAAAATATACTAAAATCAGTCATTTGGCAGCTAATCATAGTTAAGTGCTAATAGATTGTCAATCATTGTTTGTTGTGCGTTGTCAATAATTTTTTTTAATTATATTATTTTAATTTTTATCTAATAAATTTACCATATTTAATGAATTTATAATTATTTTTGAATAATTATAATACCCAAGTGTATTTTCGTATAATTTTAATATTTTAAAAAAAAATAAGATAATAATTATTGAGACTTTTTTATAGAAAAAATGCAAAAAATAATTTTAATTATTTCAATATTAATTACGAGTATATTATATATTCATAATTTTTTATAACTTTTTTTATTATTTTTTTAAATTTTTATTAAATTTTATTTTTTAATCTTAATTTTATTAATTTTTTTAATTAAAATTTATTTCTTCTAATTTATTATCTTTTATTATAATAAGTCTTCCAGGATCTGGGAAAGAAAAAATATCACTTGGTTTTATTTTTTTATTAATGAGTAAATTTTTAATTATCGCAATCCCTCCTCCATGTGTACAAATTGCAATTTTTTCATAATTTGTTTTTTCTATATCTTTTATTACACTTGTTATTCTTTCATGAAAATATCCAAATGTTTCTAGAAAATATTCATTTAACCTTTTATCTTTTTCAAATGACTTACCTGTTATTTCTGTAATTATACTTGTTGTTTGAATGCACCTTCTAACGCTTGAAGTTAATTGATATTCTAATGGTATATTTTTTAGATATTCTCCCATTTTTTTTATTGCTGGTATTCCTTCCTGAATAATGCTAGCTGAGAAAATACGTATTCCGTATCCTGTTCCTGCTTTTGTTGCGAATGTTTGTCCATGTCGAAAAATATAATATTCTTTTTTCATATTAATCTGGTGAAACTTCATTAATAATTAATCTGTTTACTTTCTCTAAAATATATGGATACTGCTTAAAATTATTAAATATAATTTTAGCTTCATTTTTTGTTTTTTGAATTAATGAATTATCGGAAAAATCTGCAATTTTAAATTGTCGTGTTCCGTGCTGCATAGTTCCAAATAATTCCCCTGATCCTCTCATTCGTAAATCTAATTCTGCCAGATCTCTGCCTTGATCCATATTTTCCATAGCTTTTAACCTAGTTGAAGTTGAAGTGCTTGTACTTTCTGTAAAAAGTATACAATATGATTGTTTATTTCCTCTTCCAACTCTACCTCTCAATTGATGTAGCTGGGAGAGTCCAAATCTTTCCGATGCCTCTATTACCATAATAGTTGCATTTGAAATATCAATACCTACCTCTACCACTGGTGTTGCTACTAAAATATCAAACTCCTTTTTTCTAAATGCATTAAGAATATTATCTTTTTCTTTTGATTTCATTTTTCCATGCAGTAATCCAATCTTTAAATTAGGAAAAATATCCTTTTTAAGTCTATCAAATTCTTTACTTGCTGCTTTTATAGTTTGCATGCTTTCTGATTCATCTATGAATGGGCAAATAATAAATGTTTGTGAATTATTTTCTATAATTTCTTTTTCAATCCAACTATAGCATTTATTTCTTTTTTCTGATGGAACTAGCCATGTTTTAATTTTTTTTCTCCCAATAGGCATTTCATTCAATATGGATAAATCAAGGTCACCATATAGAGTAAGTGCAATTGTTCTAGGAATTGGGGTAGCTGTCATTGAGAGTAGATGTGGATTGACCCCTTTTTTTCTAATTGTGCTTCTTTGAGTCACACCGAATCTTTGTTGTTCATCAATTATTACAAATCCAATATTATGTATATAAGTATTTTGAAAAAGTAATGCATGCGTTCCAATAAGTATATCTATTTTATTTTCATTCTTATTTTTATTTATTTTTTTATTTCCAGTTATTAATTCTACTCCTACATCAAAATTACACAATAGTTTTGAGATCATATCATAATGTTGTTGTGCGAGAATTTCCGTTGGCGCCATTAACGTAGATTGGTAGCCATTAAGTTTCGCAATATACATCGCGATTGCAGCTACAATAGTTTTTCCACTTCCAACATCACCTTCTAGTAAGCGGTTCATTGGCGTTGAAGTACTCATATCATTAAAAATATCTTCCAATGCTTCTTTTTGTGATTTTGTTAATGTAAAAGGCAAAGACTCTATAAGCATATTTATTTTATCTATAAAAGGTTTAATTTTAAAAATAGGACTATTTAAATTACATTCCCATTCTTTTCTTTTTTTCATTGCAGCAAGTTGTATAAGTAGTAATTCATCAAATGCGAGTCTTTTTTTTGCATCTACAACGTCTTTCATTAAATGGGGAAAGTGTATTTTTTCCAAAGCTTCAAGTAAAGGAAGTAGATGATTATTCTTAATTATTGATTCAGGAATAAACTCAAGTATATTTTGCTTATTGTCCTGTAGAGTTTTATAGATTTGTCGACGTAGCCATTTTGATGAAATCCCTTTTGTTTCAGGATAAACAGGAACAAGTCTTGCGGTATGAAGAAGCTCTCCCCCAACGATAATCTCATATTCAGGAGATTGCATCGTAAGTGATCCAGAGAAATAATCAACTTTTCCAGCTATAGAAATTTTGTCACCTATATGTATGACTTTGGATAAAAAGGGTTGATTAAACCATGCAACCTCTATTTGTCCTGTATCATCAGCAATTTTTGCTTTTTGTATTTTTTTCCATCTTTTTGTGAAGATATTATCTATGAATATTACTTCTCCTTGAATAGTTACTGTTTCTCCAGTTTGCAAATCTCCAATTTTTGAAATAATTCGTAGATCATCATACCTAAATGGTAAATGATAAAGTAAGTCACCTAGTATATTAATTCCAAGTTTTTTAAGTTGACTTCTATAACGTTTAAAAATCATTCCAGCATCAGCTACGGGAATATTTATATTCATAATTTTATTGAAGAAAAAGAGATAAAAACGGCACTATGATTAATGATATAGAAGAAAGAACAACTATAACGGTCCAAATCCATTTATGTTTTCGAAATGAATCCATAATATTATTGTAAAACAATTATTAAGAAAAATCAAAGAATTAAATATAGAATTCAAAAGTATAATTTGCAATTATAAATATATTAGATTAAATAATGAAAAAAATAATTAATTATCATATGTTAAATATTTATTATTAGTATTAGACACTCTTTACTTTATAAAATATATGTAATTTTTATTATTATAAATTTTTTTTCTTAACAAACTTATGGGACTTTATTATGATAGACTGCTAATTCTATGGGAAATAAATATTTACATGGACATGATGTAATCAGGGAGCCATTAAAAGATAAATTATTAGACGTTTTTTATATAAATTATTTTTTAATTTAATTTGAATAATTTTTTATCTCTAATTAATGAAATATTTTTTTATAATTATTTAGATCAAATAAAACTGAAACATTTTTATAATTTTTATCTGCGTATTTAATAATTATTTGTCTGCGGGCATTAATATTATTAATAATTTTATTTATGCATATTTCTAATTTTTAATCACGCTTTTTTAAAAGAATATAGATTATAAATGTGAATATTAATTGGAATAATAATGATTTATTTGTTTAAATAGTAAGGCCTCTCTAAGCAGCATAAATAATCTTATATGGAGATTAATTGTCATCATTTTTTAGTCGATAATCTTCGTATTTAATATGATAATTTTTATGGGTATAATTTATATACTATTTTATATAAAAAATTTAATAATATTTTTAGTTTATGTAGTAAAATATTTGAATCTTATTAATTATTTAAAATAAAGGAGAATTATTTATTATTTTAAGTAGTGACTTTTTTATTAATTGATAATCACTATATTTTTACCACTTAACTATAATAAATCTATGCTTACCTACTTGAATAGTTGCTTGTTTATTATCGCTAAAATCAGAAAGTAAAGCACTTGAATTATCAATCAACTTATCATTTACTAATACTCCACCCTGTTCTATTACTCGACGTCCATCTGATTTACTTAGAACAAGGCCAGTTTCCACAAGTGCATTGAGTAATGAATCTGAATGAATAGTATGTAATGGAATATCGGTTGGTTTTTCTTTTTTTTGTACTATTTTTTCAAATGTAAGCTCTGCGTTTTTTGCATCTTGTATAGAATTTAATTTACTCGTTACTTCAAAGGCTAAAAGTTTCTTATATTTCATTGGATTTTCTCCTTCATCAATTAATTTTTTAATTTCATTAATTTTTTCCATTGAAATATCGGTGAGATATTCAATTGCTTTTATAATAACTTCATCTGGGAATCCCATAATTTTTCCATATAATTCTTCTGGCTCATCTGTGATTGCTATTGCGTTGCCTTCTGTTTTCCCTATTTTTTTCCCCATAGAATCAACAAGTAGTGGAGTTGTCATAATATATTTTTCTTTTTCAAGAATAGCTTTTACAAGCGTTCTACCACAAAGCATATTAAATGTTTGGTCTGTTCCACCAATTTCAAGATCTATTTGCATAGCAACGGAATCATATCCCTGAAGCAATGGATATAGGAATTCTCTTAAATTTACTGATTCTCCTCGTTTTATTCTTTCTTGAAACATATCTCTTTCAGAAAGTTGCTGTAGGGAGAAATGACCTGCGATATCTAGAATATCAATAAGCTGTAATTTATTTAACCAATCACCATTAAATAAAATTTCTACAGGATTTTCTCCTGAAAATCTGACTATTTTCGAAGCCTGCATAACATAGTCTTTAGCATTTTGTCGAAGTTCGTCTCGAGTCATAAACTTATCTCTTGCTGTTGATTTTCCAGATGGATCACCTGCCTGGCCTGTTCCATCTCCAATTAAAAAAATTACATGGTGACCTAATTCTTGCCATTGAGAGAGTTTTGTTAATCCAACCATATGTCCGATGTGAAGCTTGGCACCAGTTGGATCAAAACCTTGATATAGACGAAGCTTTTTTCCATTGCGAAGTGCTGTTTCTAATTCTTTTTTTGATGGGTAAATTGTATCAACACCTCTTGTTAGAAGTTTATCTATGCTATCCATAGCCAAATTATAGCACATGCAAGAATAAAGAAAGCAAAAGAATATGATAATTTATAGTTAAAGATTAATATTTGTTATTTTGATATAATATTTCTATGATTGGATATCGCAGTAGGCGAAGTAATGGAGCAAAGCTATTTCTTTATAGTCGCCTTTCCACCTATCTTTTTTTCGTATTAATTATAGGTATTATTTTTATAATAACTATTTTTGCATGGTTCAGTAAAGATTTACCAACCCCTGGTAAGTTATCCGCAAGCAATTTATCTCAATCAACAAAAATTCTTGATCGCAATGGAATTGTGCTTTACGATATATATCGCAAGGAAAATAGAACATATGTTGATCTTAAGGATATTTCTAAATTTTTGCAGGAAGGAACAATTGCAATCGAAGATAAAAATTTCTATACAGAAAGTGGATATTCACTTATTGGCTATCTTCGAGCTATTCGTAATGCAATTTTTTTCAGGCGCATATCTGGTGGAGGATCAACTTTAACGCAGCAGTTAGTAAAAATTACACTATTGACTGCGGAACAAACATTATCAAGAAAAATAAAAGAACTAATTCTCGCCATGCAGGTAGATAAGAGATATAGTAAAAGTCAAATATTAGAACTCTATTTAAATGTTGCTCCTTATGGTGGTGAAGTAGTAGGAGTAGAGGCAGCATCCCAGTTATATTTTGGTAAACATGCCAAAGATATCAACTTAATTGAAGGGGCAATTTTAGCAGGTATGCCACAGCGCCCTTCATATTTTTCTCCATATGGACAGAATCCAAAAGCTTTTAAATCAAGAACAAAAGATGTACTTCGTCGCATGTTAGAAGATGGATATATTAATAAAAAACAAGAAATGGATTCAATTAATGCTCTGTCAAAAATAAAGTTTTTAAAAAAAGTAAATTCCATAAAGGCTCCTCACTTCTCTTTTTACGTAAAAGATTTATTAATAAAACAATTTGGCGAAGATATTGTTGAGCAGGGAGGACTGCAGGTTACAACAACTTTAGATTATCTGTTACAAGAAAAAGCGGAAAATATCATTAATGAAGAAGTAACTAATGTAAGTAGTTTGAGAGTTGGAAATGGTGCTAGTGTTGTGATAAATCCTCAAAATGGAGAAATACTGGCAATGATTGGGAGTAGGGATTTTTTCGCTACTGAATCGGCAGGTAAAAATAAAAAATCATTTGATGGGCAATTTAATGTCATAACTCAAGCACTTCGACAACCAGGATCTAGTATTAAGCCAGTAATGTATGCTGCTGCATTATCAAGAGGATATACGCCTTCAACCCTTATTATGGATACAAAGACAATTTTTCCAAATAAAGGTGAAAAAGACTATGAGCCAGTTAATTATGATGGAAAATATCATGGTCCCGTACAAATGCGTTTTGCCTTAGGTTCATCTCTTAATATTCCAGCAGTTAAGATGCTTGCAATTATTGGAATTAAAAATATGTTAAGTACTGCTTATTCTATGGGGATGGATAATCTTGAATCAACCTCAGAAAATATTAAAAAATTTGGACTTTCTATAACTCTTGGTGGAGGAGATATTAAACCACTTAGTTTAGCTATTTCATATTCAGCATTTGCAAATGGAGGATATAAAGTTGATCCAGTAGCAATTATGAAGGTAGCTGATCGTAAGGGAAAAATGCTTTATGAAAATAAAAATGTTAGTAAAAAAAGGGTTATAGGTGAAGATGTTGCATTTCTTATTTCGCATATGCTTCTAGATAATAATGCTAGATTAATTACTTTTGGTGAAAATAGTTATTTGAATATAAGAGGAAGAGAAGTTGCGGTAAAGACTGGAACCACTGATAACAAGCGAGATAATTGGACAATAGGTTGGACTCCTCATTATTTAGTTATGGTTTGGGTTGGTAATAATGATAATAGTCCAATGGGGAATATTGCATCTGGGGTTACTGGTGCTGCTCCTATTTGGAGACGATTAATGCTAGATTCTTTAAAGGGAAAACCAAGTGAAGATTTTGTTATTCCAAAAAATGTTATTGCTGTAACAATAGATGCTTATAGTGGAGGCTTACCACTGGATGGTAAGCCTACTAGAGTTGAATATTTTATCAAAGGAACTGAGCCACAAAGTATAAGTTCTATTTATAAAGAATTAAAAATTTCTAAATCAGATTCCAATAAATTAGCTAGTGATAGTGAGATTGATAAAAATGAGTATGATATTAAGAAGTTTATCCTTCTTAAGGAAGAAGATTTTTTTTCTGGAGATGGAAAAAATCATTGGCAGGAAGGTATCGATGCATGGTTAAATCAAAATTTTAAAGATGATAAGACTTATCATCCACCAGTTGATAAGTCAGATAGAATTATTTCTAATTCACCAACTCCAGCGCCAACTGCAACTTCCTCATCTGAAGTTAATTCTTCTCTAACAACTCCTTCCCCAGTGGTATTGTCAGAATAATCTTAGCTTATTTTAGAGAAGCGAGAAATTTTTCCTTGAGGTGATTAATTATTTTTTTTCTTACCACTACTACATCTTCTGATGTAATATTTTTATCTGGATGTTGATAGATTATATGAAATGTTCGAGTATCTTTATAAATATTAAGCAGTGATACCTTAACGACAAGATGACTCTGTTTTTTTATTGATTCAATTATATCTCCAGTTTTAATATCTGTAGAAATTATAATTGAAATATCTTCAATGATGGGAGGAAACTTAGGAATTGGTTGAAAAATTTTATTTTTCTCAACCTTATCTAACATATCTGTAATATTGATTTGAAAGTATACACCGTTTTCTATTATAGAAATTGCCGTAGAGGCATCCTCGTTAATGCCAAGGGTTCTATAGAGTAATTCGATAACTCCCTTTGCTTCATAAAAAGATTTAATATTACTTATTCCTGCGAGATAATATTTTTCACTTGTTTCTTTTATATTTTTACCCAAGTAAATTTTTCCTAATTCAAAAAGATTAATATGCTTTGCATATGGCATATTTTGTATAAGTGCTTTTTTTAAATTTATTTTAAGTGATTGTCGAAGATATTTAAAGTCTTTGCTTATGGGATTATTTATTTGTAGATATTGAGATGGGTCTTCTTCATTTTGTAAAATATCATCCTCACTAATTAGACTATTTGTATATATTTCTGAAAAACCAGCCGAAGTAATTATTTTTTTTATTTCTTCATCTAATTTATAATCTTTAAAATAGGGAATTTTTTTCGTAGGTACTTCTCCTATTGGCATAGTTTTAGGAAAATTATTATATCCATAAATCCTTGCAACCTCTTCAATAATGTCTTCTTCTATTTGTAAATCATTTCTATATGTGGGAATGGTGCATTCGATTAAGTTTCCCATTCTAATTTTTTTATAATCAGATTTTTTAGATTTATCTGGATTACAAAAATTAGGCATAATTTTAGGATTTAAGTTTAATCTAGTTAAGATATTAATAACATCTTCTTCGGGTATAGTAATTCCTAATATGAAAGATAGTCTTTCTAATCTGAGGGACACTGACCATGGTTCAAATTCATCTTTTTTAATATCATAAAGCGTGCTTGCAATATCTCCTCCAGCAAGCTCAAGTACTAAGTCAACACATCTTCTTATTGCATCTACAGTACCTCCTTTATTAACTCCTCTTTCAAAAATACTACTAGCTTCTGATCGCAAACCCAATGCTTGAGATGTTTTTCTAATTAATGTGGGTATCTCAACGGGTGCTCGTAAAATTATATTTTTGGTTTCTTGATATGTTCCAGTATTCTTGCCACCTTTTATTCCGCATAGGTCTATGATTTTATCTTTATCTTTAATAATAACAGCTCCTTTAGGAAGGGAATACGTAATTCCATCGACGCTTTCAAAAACCTCTCCGCCTTTTGCTTGTTTTATTGTCATGCAGCTTCCGACAATTTTGTCGTAATCAAATGCATGTATTGGGTTGCCTAATTCAAGCATGACAAAGTTGGTTATATCAACAATATTATTAATTGGTCTTTGACCGACTTGTATTAATTTATCTCTTAACCATTTCGGAGATTCTTTTACGGTAATATTTTTTATAATAATCGCAGTAAATCTAGGATTAATATTTGTATCTGTTTCAATTTTTAACAATAGTGGTTTTTTAATTTTTAGGTTTAATAAATCTGATTTAATTTTTGGTAGTTTTAGCGGAGCTTTTTCTATAGCTGAAATTTCTCTGGCAACTCCTAAAATAGAAAGAAGATCTGGTCTATTTGGTGTAATTTCTAAATCAAATATGGTTTCCCCTCCTTCTTTATAAATTTTTTCAGTTCCTAGGCCAATTTCGATAAGTTTGTCACCAAGTATTTTAGGATCAATTTTTATTGCTACATATTCTCGTAGCCAAGATAATGGTGCTTTCATATTATTTTTTTTGCTTCATCAACAAATTCTCTTGCGAATGGTAGAAAAGTTTCATCATCTATATCTTCGTATTTAAACCATCTTGCATCTTTGCTTTCATAATTTATTTTAATAGAGTTTTCTTCTTTAGTTCTTGATGGATATGCCAATAGTATAACTTGATTATTTCGATCTATATCGATCATAGTTCTAATAATTGGATACTTGCTGATAATTTCGATATCAATACCTACCTCTTCTTTTGCTTCTCTTGCTGCAGAAAAATCAGGCGATTCCCCTATTTCTACCATACCGCCTGGTAGTCCCCATTTTTCATGAAAATTAGGATTTGTAGGATCGTTGCGTTGCGCAAAAAGTATTTCATTTTTATCATTAAATATAATCGCAAGCGCAGCTATAATTTGTCTATTTATTTTCATATTAAAATTGTTCTAAGATTCGTAAATCTGGATTAGTAAGGAGTCTTAAGTCGTCCATTTTATATCTAAGTGTTACTAGGCGCGACATGCCAATTGCGAATGCAAATCCTGAGACTTCTTGGGGATCATATCCTACTTTTCTTAATACATTTGGATGAATCATTCCTGCTGGCATAATTTCACTCCATCCAGAATTTTTACAAAAACTACATCCTTTACCTTTGCAAACAGTACATTCTATATATGTATCTACTCCTGGTTCGACGAATGGAAAGTTTGTTGTTGCAAATTTAATTTTTGTTTTATCTCCCATTAATTTTCCTAAAACAAAGGAAATTGTGCCGAATAAGTCAGTTAATCTAATATGTTTATCAACGCAAAATCCTTCTACTTGCCAGAATTCAAATCCATGCGATGCATCAACTTGTTCATAGCGAAAATTCTTTCCAGGAACTATGACACGAAGTGGTGGTTTTGTTTTCTCCATTACTCGTCCCTGCATGGCTGATGTTTGTGTCCGTAAAATAATTTCTCCAGGATTTAAATTAGTATCTCTCGTATTTAAATAAAATGTTTGCTGAGTATCTCTCGCAGGATGGTTTTTAGGAATATTTAATACCTCAAAGTTATAATAGTCACTTTCAATTTCTGGACCATCTGCCGCTTGAAATCCAATAGTTTTAAATACATCAACAACATCATAAAGTATTTGTGTCATTGGATGTAGATGTCCTATTTCAGGTAGAATTCCTGGGATACTTAAATCTATCTTGGACCTTCTTTCTTCAGTAATAAATTTCGTAAGAGTTTGAATTTTTTGATTTATTGCTTCTTCAACAATTCTTTTAATTTCATTTGCAAGCTGACCTATATCTCTTCTATCTTCGATTGGAACTTTAATAATATTTTTCATTGCAATTGTAAGCTTACCGCTTCGTCCAAGGAATTGCATCCTCACTTCTTCAAGTGTTTTTTTGTCTTGAGCATCCAATATGAAGGATACGGCTATATTTTTAATATTTATTAGTTCGTCACGCATTGGTTAAAATAATTATTTAATTCTTATTAGTTACGCTTTAATTTAGAGTATACATTATATGACTATCTGACTCAATAAATTATGATTTTATAAGTACTTTAATTAGATATTAATTTATTTAAAAACTTTTTTATGAAGCAATAGGTCTTGATAATTTGTCAAATTGATCCCATGTTAGTTGTTGTTTTGCGTCCGTTATTGCCTTAAGCGGATTTGGATGAACTTCTACGATTAAACCGTCAAAGGAATATTTCGCAGCCTCATTAGATACTTTTATTACATTTTCTACGGTCCCTCCAATATGAGAAGGATCAAAAATCATAGGAAGTTTTAATTTATTTCTCATCTGCATTGCCATTTCAAAATCTGGAATATTTCTTAGATTAAGTGGATTATTTTCTCCTTGAGGAGTAAATCCTCGATGACATACGTAGAGTTGATCCGTTGAGATTCCTGCATGAACAACATGATCGATAATTCCTTCCCAGTGATCAATGCTTCTCCATGGTTGATTTTTTATCATAAGAAATGCTCTCTTCTCACCTTTTACTACCCGTGCAATTTCTTGTTGTATATAGTGATTTTGATTGCGTGCACCTATCCACAACATAACATTAGCTGTTTTAGAAGCATCAAGAGTGGTTTTAATTATCATTTCAGCATGCTTCGGTAGAATAACTTCCGCTGCTGGATTTACTCCTTTTTTTGCGGCATCAGCAATGAGTGGAAGCCCCATTTTGCCTAGGCCTTCAAATCCTGGCCTGGTTCGTGGTTTCCATAGATTAATTCTCATAAAATCTAATTTACGCTTCTTTACCTCTTTAATAGAAGCAGCAATTTGCTCTCTTGATTCAGCTGCGCATGGACCTATTATAAGTAAGATATTTTTTTTCATAAAAAAACCTCCCGAAGGGAGGTATATTGACTTGTGTTTTTCACACAATCCTACCTCCCTTTAGGGAGTAAAATAGAAATATGTAAAAACTATTAAATTATTTTTCATTATATATAATATTATATTATACTAACAGCTATTATCTGACACTGTCAACTATGTATTTGAATGTCTGTGAATCTTGAACAGCTAAATCGCTTAAGATTTTCCTGTCTAACATAATATCTGCCTTTTTTAATTTATCAATAAAAACATTATAAGAAAGACCTTCTTTTTTGACTGCTTCTCCAATACGAATAATCCATAATGATCTAAAATCTCTTTTTTTAACTTTTCTTCCATGAAAAGCATATGCTCCAGCATGTAGCATCGCTTGTGTTGCTGTTCTTACTAATTTACTCTTTGTTCCTCTATATCCCTTGGTAAGACCAAGTAGTTTTTTATGTTTTCTTCGTGATACTGTTCCTCTTTTTACTCTTGCCATATTATTATAATGCTCCTAACATTTGTTTAATTTTTTTTGCAAATGCACCAGTTAAATGACCGGGTTCTTGTTGTCGACGAATCTGTCGTTTATTTTTACGACGTTTTAAATGGCCCTTGCTGTTTTGATGTTCAAACATTACCTTGCCCGTCTTGGTTATTTTGAACCGCTTGCTTACTGATTTCTTGATTTTTTTCTTTATCATTATTTTTTTTCCTTTCTGGTGCTAGCATGGTTACTAACTGTTTTCCTTCAAAATGTGCTTCTCTATCAACTTTAGAAATATTGGAAAGTAGAGTTATTGTTTTATTAATAATCTGATATCCAAATTCTGGATGAGTAATTTGTCTCCCTTTAAATTTTAAGACTAATCTTACTTTATCCCCATCTTCTAAAAATTCTCTTGCTCTGGCAACTCGAACATTTAAATCATGATCTTCCATGAATGGTCCAAGTCGTATTTCTTTCGTTTCAGATACCTTTGCTTTTCTTTTATCCTCTCTTTTCTTTTTTTCTTGTTGATACAAGAATTTTTTAAAATTTACAATTTTAGCGACTGGTGGTTTTGCATTTGGTGCAACTTCTACCAAATCAAGACTCTGTTCTTTTGCTCGATTTAATCCTTCTTGACGACTAAGTAAGCCAACCATCTTCCCATCTGCATCGAGAACTCGAAGCTGTTGGGCGAAAATTCGCTCGTTTACTCTATATATTATTCTATTGTCTGTTTTACGTTTATGCCTTTTTATCAATGTCTTCCTTAACCTTTTGTATTATTAAATCAATTGATAATTGTCCTAAATCTTGCCCACCCCTTGTTCTTATAGAAGCAGTTAAATTATCAATGTTTGATTCTCTGTCTCCCATTATACCTAAAAAGGGGACTTTTTGTAAAGTAGCATCTCTGATCTTGGATTGCATGCTTTCCGATCGATTATCTACCTCTACTCTGATACCCTCCAAAGCAAGCGCTACCTTTATTTTATTAGCTGATTCAATGTGACGATCTGCAATTGGTATTAACATAATCTGTAATGGTGAAAGCCATACGGGAAATTTTCCAGCATAATGTTCAATAAGAAAGGCTATAAATCTTTCGTGTACTGATAGTGGTGCACGATGAATAACGAATACATCATTGTTTTCTTTTCCATCCTGATCGATATAAGATAATCCAAATCTTTTTTTTGCCGCGAAATCTAACTGAATAGTAGACATTGTTTCTTCTCTTCCTACAATAGATTTAAATTGCACATCAACCTTTGGACCATAAAAAGCTGCTTCATTTTCTGCTTCAACAAATTTTACATTTAATTCCTCAAGTACCTCACGTAGTATTTGCTCTGTATATTCCCAATTTTCTGGTTCATCAATATATTTTTCTGTATTTTTTTGATTCCATTTTGAAAGACGAAACCAATAATCTTCTAGGCCAAAGATTTTAAAATATTCCATTGTTAGTTTTATAACGTTTTTAAACTCATTTTTAATCTGGTCTTTTCTGCAATAAATATGTGCGTCGTTCATTGTCATTCCACGGACTCGTAATAATCCAGCAAGTGTGCCAGATAATTCATTTCGATAGCATGTTCCATATTCTGCTAATCGCAATGGTAATTCTTTATAGCTTTTTTGGTTGTGCAGATAAATAGTATGATGATGTGGACAATTCATTGCCCTAAGATAATAGGCTCCATCATCCATTATCATTGGTGGATACATACTGTCTTTGTAATATGGAAGATGACCAGATAAAGTAAAAAGTTCTTCTTTCGCAATATGTGGGGTGGATACGCGAACATAACCAGCTTCTTTCTCCTTTTTCTTTACAAGTTCTTCTATCTCGTCTTTAATAATAGTTCCATTAGGGAGCCACATAATAAGTCCTTTTCCAACACGTTCATCTATAAAAAATAAGTTAAGTTCTTGACCAAGTTTTCTGTGGTCACGTTTCTTTGCTTCTTCAAGCATTGTAAAATGAGTATCAAGCTCCTCTTTTGATTTAAAAGATATTCCGTAAATTCTTGTAAGCATTGGATTTTTTTCATTTCCTCGCCAATATGCGCCTGCGACAGAAATAAGCTTGAAATGTTTTAATTCTTTGCTTGGTTGTTCGCAGTGTCCTCCCTTGCATAGATCCCAAAATTCACCTGATTTATAAAAAGACACTTTTTCTTCATTTTGAGTAAATTCCTTAATGAGCTCATTTTTATATGGATTATTTATATATTGATTTTTAGCTTCTTCAGCGGATAATTCTTGTCTTTCAAATGTTTCCCATGATGGTAGGATTTCTAACATTTTTGCTTCAATTTTTGGAAAATCTTCTTCTGAAATTTTTTCATTGCCAAAGTCAAAATCAAAGTAAAATCCATTCTCTGTAGCTGGACCAATTGCGCGTTTTGCGTTCGGCCATAATTCCATAACGGCAGCAGCGAGTAGGTGCGATGTTGAATGTCGAAGATTTGAAAGATTATTTTTATCTTGATTCATATGCTTACTATATCAGAAAGAGCCTTTTTTATAAAGAATTAGTAAATTATAAAATTTTGAATATATTATTACCTTTTTTTAATTGATTTTATTTCTTTTTATTTTTTGTAAATCCTAATTCATCATTAATTTTTTGCATTGCAATAAGTGCAATCTCCAAAAATTGAGGTAGAGGAATTGATAACTTCCATTCGCATAGCTCTATCTGTTCCCTATTCGCATCTGGAATAAAATTAATGTCATTAAACTTATTAAGTATAAAAAGTGAATTCATGGCTTTGAGATTTTTACCTATATGTACTTTTGCACACATCATAATAAATCCACTGAGCTCATCACAGCAGGAAATGCTCCAATCCATAAGAGATTTTGGTTCTATTCCATTTTGCTGCCAGTTGTGAGATTTCATTGCATAAAGCATTTCTGGATTAACGATATCTTTTATAACTTTTTCAAGCATGAGGGTGTGTTGCTTTGGTAAATGTCTTGTTTTTTGATAGTCTAAATCGTGTAGTAATCCTACTATTCCCCACTCATTTTCATTTAGTGGAATTGGTAAAACTTTTTCATTGAAATGAGAAGCTAAGGCTTTCATAATTGCTTCACAAGCAAGACTATGAAAAATAATCTCCTTTTTATTTACATATTCATGTAATAGCTTTAGCGCTTTTGGTCTGGTAATCATGGGCATATTATAATTTGTAATATTGTGGGCCCAAGAGGATTCGAACCTCTGACCTTTACAATGTCAATGTAACGCTCTAACCAACTGAGCTATGAGCCCGTATAAGTATTTTAACAGCGAACTAAAATTATGTAAAGCTTATAAGTGATTGGATGACTTTTTCACAAAATTGTGCTGCTTGAAACATTTCTTCAATTTCTAGATATTCTTTTGTTGTGTGGCATTGATACATTCCTGTTCCCAAAACTATTGCCTCTATACCATTTGCGTGAAATATATTTACATCAGTTGCTCCACCCGATGGTATGCAGGTTGATATAAGTCCCATTTTTTGATATATTTTATTTAGTTTTTTAATAAAATCATGATTCGTATCGAAATTATATGGAGCGAATTGTTGTTTAAGAGTTAATTCTATTTTTGCTCCATCATATTTTTTAATAACTTCATAAAATATTTTTTGAAATGTTAAAGTAAGACTTTCTAATTTATTTATACTTCTGCTTCTTATTTCACCTTTTATTTCGATTGTTTCTGGTATTGCATTTCTTGCTGATCCACCATTTATAATTCCAATATTTGATGTTGTTTCATCGTCTATTCTACCAAGAGGAAGCTTGCTTATAATTTCAGATGCGATGCGAATAGCAGAGATGCCTTTCTCTGGTTCGGCTCCAGCATGAGCACTTCTTCCAGTAATAACTACATCAACTTTAGTGTACCCAGGTGCAGCAGTATGAATATCTGTACATGGTCCACCACCATCAAAGGTGATTCCCTGCTTAGAATTAATTAAAGAATAATCAAGATTTAAAGCACCCATTAGGCCATTTTCTTCACCAATGGTAAATACGATTTCTAGATTTGGTAATTTATTCCCCATCTCCCTTAATGAGGTTAATGATTCAAGTATGATTGCTATACCGCTTTTAGGATCTGCACCAAGTATTGTTGATTCATCAGAAAAAAAACGACCCCCTTTTTTTATTGGCTTAATACCTCTAGATGGCTCTACTGTGTCTAAGTGTGCATTTAAAATAAATGGTTTTCCTTCGCCCGAAATTTTACCGATGACATTCCCATATGTATCAAAAATTACAGTGGCGCCTATCTCTTCTAATCTTTTTTTAACTTCATTTGCGATTAGTTTTTCTTCTCCTGATGGGCTATCTATCTTTACTAAATCAACAAATGTTGAACTAAGCCTTTTCTTATTAATCATAATTATAAAAAAACCCGCCTAAGCGGGTTGTAAATATTTTACATAACCAGCTTCAGCGGTATATACTGCAACAGGAATAATTTTTTTTCATATATTTAAATTGTAGCAATCTATAAAGCGATATGCAAGTTTAGTAATTTTATAATTAACTAATTATTAATCTCCATTTTTATAAATTAATATTATATACATAATTTTGTTGTAAATTTATCCTCCTGAGTTGTTTAGAATATTTTTATTAATTTATTTTTTAAAATATTTTGCTTAGCCTATCAAGTTATGATAAAATCATAATACTAAAAATGAAAGAAAAAAATATAAACTCCGAATTAGAGCATGCTCCTTGTCCGTTTTGTGAAATTATTGATGGAAAAATTGATGCAAGCATTATTAGAAGAGAAGAAGGGTCCATTGCATTTATGGACCATAATGGTTATCCATTAGTTGTCACGTCAAAACATATTGTTGATATAAATTCTGATGATTTTAAAAAATCAAAAGCAATGGAATTAGTTACAAGTATTGTTGGTCCTACATTAAAATCTTATGATGGCGCAACTGGCATTGAATTAAAAATTAATTTAGGAAAGCCAAAGCAAGAAATACTCCATCTCCATATTCATATAATACCTACTTATGTAGATTCACAAAAAAGGCCTAAATTTATTTTCAAATTATCTAAAGAAGTCCTTGATGATCGTGCTCTTAGAATAAAAACAGAATATGATTTGATAAATCAGATTCCGAGATCTGGCTGAAAAATTATTTGATCTTTTTTGTTTGTAAAATCAGTGATTATTTTGTTCTTTGTTTTTATTCTGGGTTTAGTTTTTTTTCTTTTTTTAATTTCATATTCAATTGCATTATTTTCTAAATTTTTCCATATTTCATTAGGATCATATATGGCAATTGCTCCACTCTTAATATAATTAATTGTTGGATTAAAGTAATCACATGTTAACTTTTTTATATTTTGAATATGAACACCAACAGGAGCTGTATCTTTAATAATTTCTCTAGCCTCTCTTATTTTATCAAATAACTGTTCGCGCTCCTCATTGGTTATGTCTCCAATTACTGCAATATCTATATTACTTGGGAATTCATGATCTTTATTTTTAATTAAACATTTTGCAACTGATCCAAATAAAATTATTGCAATAGGTTTATTTATTTCAATTTTGTTCCATGATGAGATTATCTTCGTTTTTATTTCATTAACTTTTTTTAATAGTTCTTCTACCCATTCATAATCGACCTGTGTCTCAATAAATGATTTTCCAATTTCTTTTGTTGGATATCTTTTTTTTAAAATACTGCAACTTGATATAAGGCTTAATTTAATATTTAATTTTTCTTTATCTTTCGGTGTAATTTTTAATAATTTTATTAGTCTCTCTCTTTCTAATTGTGGATTTATAGTTTTTTTTTCATCTTCTGTCATTCTTGTTTTAGTTTCCATTTCTTTTCTTGCAAAAATTATTTTTTCTTTTATTTCTTCTGGTGCAGCAATTTTAATTCCAAGATTAGGTAGTGTTACTAATACTGGTTTTAATACATCAAGCATAGTACCAGATTGATCTTTAATTGGTAATTCAAATTGCATGCTTTGATAATTATGTTTTTCTATTGAATTAGTCATATGTTTATAAACCAAAAAATCTCCCTTTCGGGAGATTTGTTACTGCTTTTTTAATTAATTTATGTAATCTTCTCCCAGTTAATTAATTCTCATTAATAATGAGAATAATATAAATGAGATTATGCCATAAGTTAGAAATTTTACTTTTTTGCATAGAGAACGATTATATCTTATTAAGATTATTTTTTCAAGAATTAAATAAATTATTTAATCAATGCAATTATGGATATTTCTACTTTTGCATTTTTAGGAAGCGCTGATACTTGAACTGTTGCTCGGGCAGGTTTATGCAGGGAAAAAAAAGAGCCATATATTTTATTGAATAAGACATAGTCATTCATGTCAGATAAATAACAAGTTGTTTGTACAATATTTTCCAAATTACTCCCTGCTACTTTTAAAATTTCTTTAAGATTTATGATTATTTGCTTTGTTTGTTCTTCTATTGTATCTCCGGCAAATTGTTCAGTAGATGGATCAATTCCAATCTGTCCTGAACAAAAGATAAATTTATTAGCAATGATTGCCTGTGAATATGGGCCTACTACTTTTGGTGCTTTTGATGTTTCAATAGTTTTTATCATAATATAAATTTATATAATGGATCTTCTGCTTCAATCTTAGTATATTTTATTTGTGCATCATCCATTTTATTGATAAGCGGTTGAAGACCTTCTTTTTTAGATAATTCAATGCCTATAAGGGCTGGTCCTGTTTCTTTGAAAGTTTTTTTTATATATTCAAATCGAGCAATATCATCGCCTGGTCCCAATACGCTATTTACAAAAAATTTTAGTTGTCCTGGTTTTTGTGCAAAGTTAATAATAAAGTAGTGTTTTAATCCTTTGTAGATAAGACTTTTTTCCATAATTTCTGGGTATCGCATTATGTCATTATTTCCTCCACTAAGTACGCAGGTAACTGTTTTACCTCTTATTTCATCTTTTATATCATCAAGAGCACTTATGGAAAGCGCACCTGCTGGTTCTGTGATTATGCCTTCATTTTGATATAAATCAATCATGGTGCTACAGACTTTTCCTTCGTCACTAAGAACTATTTTTTTGACTAGACGAGATGCAATTTGAAATGGAATATTACCGACAGTTTGAACAGCAGCCCCATCGACAAATGTATCAATACTTTTAAGTGTAATAATCTTTTTTTGTTTTAGCGACTCATGCATTGAAGGTGCGCCTTTTGGCTCTACGCCTATGATTATGCATTTTTTTGCTTTTTTTTCTGCATAGATACTAACACCAGCTATAAGTCCTCCTCCTCCGATAGGGCATATAATATAGTCTACTGTAGTTTCTGATTGTTCTATAATCTCTTTACCTACAGTTGCTTGTCCTGAAATGGTTAGTTCATTATCGAATGGGTGTACAAATACCATATTTTTTTTCTTGCAAAATATTTTTGCAGCTGTTGAGCTTTCATCATATGTTTGTCCAATAAGTTTTATTTCAATCCATTCCTGACCAAACTGTTTTACTTTATTAATTTTTTGCAATGGAGTAATTGATGGCATAAAGATAACAGCTTTTGTATGAAGAATGCTTGCGCTTTGAGCAACTCCCTGTGCATGATTTCCCGCACTAGCGCAAACTACACCTTTTTTCCTTTTTAAATTACTTAAGGAGCTCATTAAATTATATGCCCCTCTTATTTTATAAGATCTTACATCTTGAAGATCCTCTCTCTTTAAATATATATTTGCATTATATAAAGTAGATAATCTTTTGTTAAATTGAAGCGGTGTTTTTTTTGCAATGCCTACAAGTTGATTAGCTGCTTCATTTATTGTATTTTCGTTAATATTGTAATTCATAAAAATAAAAAACCTCCCATTAGGAGGTTTTCGATTTACGATAAACCACCTCTTCAGGAGGTAATAAAATCAATAATAGTAATTTTTTGTATTTTCATATTAATATTGTATGGCTAACAATTTTAAATGTCAAATTTTTATTTTTAGCCAACTTGGGTAGCTACATTACGCTCACTGGATAATGCAAATGAAGTACCTTTTTCTGCAAACTGTTCCCAATATTGATTTTGTTGTTTTTTTTCTTTTTGCTTCCCATTTTTATTTTTGACATTTTTGAGCCACGTTGCTGAATTTTCTACTTTTTTTCGAGTTTGCTTAATAACGTTAAGAACAAATGAAAAAAATGATAAATGATATATTCCTGTTTTTGTTACTTTTTGATGCGTTGAAACATCTTTGAAGATAACTCTTAATTCAGATGATGCAATCATGAGCTGATTAATCTCGTTCATAATTTGTTCTATTTGTGAGGATATAATTTGATTTTCTTTTATTTCTATTCTTTTTTCTCCATGAATAATTTCTTGTCTGTAATCTATGCCTCCTTCAATATATGGTTTTTTTTCTTCTTTTTTTTCTGAAAGATTTATTTCTTCTCCCATAGTTAAATCTCCGCTCCGAGATTTATAATTATTTTTATCATTACTGAGTAATTGATTCCATAGTTCATTAATGCTTTTTTCTCCAAAATCATGCAGGATTGAGTCTCCTACATCATTGCCCATATTGCGAAAAGCTTCAATAGGATTAGTATCAATTAATTGAGTTTTTTTAGATTTTTTTACATTCATAATTATTTCTATCTTGTAGTTATGCTAATTCTAGATACTTGTGGCACCACATTATCACAAATTCTTGAGGAAATCAAGGGTTTTTTGTTGTCTTAATATGCTTGCAAGAAGATATTTATTGCTTTCCATTTGCACTCTTTCTTTATCATCTTTAGTTTTTTTAATAGCCTCATCAATCTCTTTTTCTTCTACTGTGATTTTTTCTTCTTCAGCTACTTTTTGCAATGCAAACTCGAATTTTATATCCTCTAATGCTTTTTGTTCATAGTCTGCTCTTAGTGATTCAGGTGTTTTTCCTGTTGAAGTGAGATATTGATCTAAATTTAGACCAAGTTTTCGAACATCGTCTATTACTTGCGCCATTAATCTATCGACTTCTTGATTGATGAGAATTTTTGGAACATTGATAGTTACAGTATCCAATAATGCTTTCATTATGTCTTCAAACTTTGGTTGTTTTGGTTCTTTTCCTGGTAGAATGATTTTATCTTTAGCTGCAACTTCACTTACTTTAATTTTATAGTTATTTAATTGTATCTGTGGTACTTCGCAAGTTGCTGCGGTAAATATCCAATCTTTTCCATCCTCAACTTTTTCTATATGTATAGATGGTCGGATTACGGGGCTTATCCCTTGCTCTTCAATTGCGGCAACATATGCTTGTGGTAGAATCTTCCTAAGTATATCTTCGCGAATCTTTGCTTTATCAAGTCCTTCTTCAACCATTTTTTTTGGAGCTTTTCCTTTACGAAAACCTTTAAGAGTTGTATTTTTTACTGATTCTTCAATTTGTACTTCTAATTCTTTCTCAACCTTTATCCATGGAATAGTTACTGTAAGCGTAAGGGTTCCATCTTGATCTCTTTGCATCGTAGATGTCATAGCTAGTTATTATACATGAAATAATTAATCTATACTAGTGGAATTAAGATTTGCAATCTGTGCGGATGAAGGGACTCGAACCCCCAAGACCTTGCAGTCAATAGGTCCTAAACCTATCGCGTCTACCAGTTTCGCCACATCCGCATGCTGGGATCAATTATAGTAGATTTAGATAGAAAGTGAAAGAGTATCTGATCTTTGCTTTTCTATTTGATTTTCAATATTCATCATAAAGTACTCTACTCGCTCTGACCATGTTGGCGATGATGCATATATTTTACCAATTGCATAAACATCTACTGCGTGCCATTTATTCATATATTGCTCACGTAATGATTTGGAGATAGTAGAAATTGCTTCATCATAAGAATTAAAGCGTATGATATTGTCGCCATATATACCCCATCCCCATGCATTATATGAATTATCTGGAAGACTTTTCCCATATGAAGATTCTACTCCTGATATGGCTGCGACTAGGCGCCAGTCAATATTATTTCTATCTGCTTCTCTTACGAATACGTTAGCATTTTTTGCTAAGGGCGAGTTGTATGATTCTAGATACCTCTTTAATATTCTAGCGCGAGAATCATTTTTAAATATAGTAATATTTGAGGCCATTATCGCAGAAGAACCAGATTCTTTGATTTCTGCTAATGCTATACTTGATGTAGAAAATAAAATAAAAAGAGTTATAAATATTGTTAAAAGTCTTTTCATATTGTTGTGGATGAATACTTTTTAAAGTAAGTTTTAGCCACAAAAAAATCCTAAAGTATACGTTGAATGGCATACTTTAGGATGTGATTATGGATTTTAGCACAAAACTATAGGGTTGTCAAGTTACTTGCCGCAGAAAGTAGACTGTGAAGTAGCTTAATAGGTCATGTAATGATTTATTGATTTGAACCCTGTTTTTATGAATGATAAAGATATTTATTGTGTGGAAATTTTAGCCATAAAATGTACTACGTTATTTGTCCATGCTTCTTTACTAGCCGGTGACGTATATCTTGTTGCAATTTGCTCTGGAGATATGAGTCCTCTTTTGTCTCTGTATTCTTCTGCAAGTGTCTTAGATATAGCTTCAATTGCTTGAGCAAATCCTTTGAATTTTTTTACATTTTTTCCATAAATTCCAAACCCCCAACAATTATATGAGTCTTTGATAATTTTTTTGCATAGATTTGATTCTTGCATAGCTATTGCAGGAATAAGTCGAGAATCAATATTGTATTTATCTGCCATCGATATTATATTTTGGGCAAATGGAGTAAGTTGGGAGCCGTAGTTTTTAAAGAATGTTTCTAATGCTTCAACTCGAATATCTTTTTGAATTATAGATAATTTCATTATGCTCAAAGGATCAGGTAATGCTGCATATGAGACATTTTTTTGTTTTTGAAATAAAGAAAGCGAAATAATATATTCTTCTTGTTGTTGATTTATTGATAGAAGAATAATAGATGAGCTAATTAGAAATATAGGAGTTAAAATAAAAAAAAATATAACTAGTAGTAATTTGAGCATCTACATTTATATTCACATATCTTAATTTTATTGTCAAGAATGCTAGGAATACTTCTAATTTTGAGCGGGCGATGGGAATCGAACCCACTGCCTTCTCCTTGGCAAGGAGACGTTCTACCGATGAACTACGCCCGCTAAAATTAATTAATAATATATATTAAATAACAGAAGTAGTATATCAAAAAAAATATATGAGCTCAATGAGTGTCTTTAATTATATATAAATATTGCCTCATTACCATCATAGTAGTATAATGATAAAATTAGCCGAGATAGCCAAGGTGGTCAAGGCACCTGTCTGAAGAACAGGCCATGTCAGTTCGACTCTGACTCTCGGCACTGGATCATATCCCACTACTATTAGACATGCGAGTATGTTGAAATATTGAGTTAATCGTTATATTCGTCAAGTTAGGATAGCTTCGAAATATAGTTAAAGTAGCAATTGAACATGAGGTCAATCTTTCTTCAAATTCCGAACAAGTTTCGTATGGTGGTGTTTGTTTGAAAAAGTTAGAACCCATTTCGAGCAGAACCCCTGACTTCGCACGCTCCGCTTTTCTAATTTCGCTGATGTTTCTTTGGGTGGTGTCATTATAACATTCGCACGAACTTTTTTCGAGCGGAAACTGAACGAATGAATCGAAGCCCCACGCACTGGCGAGTACGCCAGCAACCCCGAAAGAAAAATCGCTCCGCTTTTCTAATTTCGCTGATGTTTCTTTGGGTGGACCCTGAGGGATTCGAACCCCCGACATCTTCAGTGTAAATGAAGCGCTCTACCAGCTGAGCTAAGAGTCCATATTTACAAGATTATATCATGTAGTAATTTTTTTTACTTATGTATATTTTATAAAAATTTGATTCTGGTGTGGAGGACGGAATTCAAATTTAACCCCTCCTTAACATCAACAGGCTCAATTATACACTTTACTTCCCTAATCTTGAAGAAGCAAACCTCCTGGCTTTCCAGCTAAAACAACTCAAAGATCATCTTGAACTAAAAGGTTATGCGTATTTAAGATGAAATATGCCTTAAACCTCCCATAATTACAAGAAACTTGGCTGTGTCTCCTGAACAAAATCCGAACTTTTTTCCAAACTAATCTGGACGAGAACTAATCTGCGCGCCTCGTCCGCTCCCTGCGGTCGCGGGAGAAAAAACCAAAATTTTTCCTTACCTTTCTTCTTTTCCTCGGGGGGGGGTGGGGGGGGAGCCGACAAAAAATGGAAAGGAAATTTTTGGTTTTGCTTCGCCGTTTCAGACTACAAAATGAACATTTGTATTATAGCATTTGCGGTTCTTTGGAGTTGTTCATTTCTCCGTCCTCACGGCGAGACGAGGCGCTTCCTCTCGGCGTTTGGTGGTAGCTTGAAACTCTGTGGCTTCGGTGACGAACAGTGGTAACTCATAAAGTGGATTGTGCTGGGCACAAACAAATCTTATTGTGCTTGCCCCGCCCGCCCTGTGCGCGCATAAATCCCCGCCGTTTTTAGGGAATATTATAAAACGGCGGGGATTGCTCCCTTAAAATAACAAACCACCTCAGAGCGAGGTGGTCGAGAGGGTGTGTCTTTTGATCACTATTGTGCGTGCCTTTCCGAAAACCTGAATGTCTGAATGTCGCATCGAGCACTCAAGTTCTATCTAATCGATCACTTTTTCCAAGTACCTATTTTCTACGATTGTACGGTGACTGATTCGTTGGGCGAAGACTTATATCAAGTTCACTTGCCTTGGAACGAACACCTCCCTCAGGACGACCGAGCT
>SIBS01000003.1 GCA_009695045.1 Candidatus Levyibacteriota bacterium
CTACAGTGTCAAGGATTAGTACTTCTACACCATTTTACCGAAGGAGGCAAAAAGGTTCTAACAGCATCAGTTAATCCCTCAAGTACTTATTTATATTCTGTAGATGAGTCTGCGTTATTTACTGGAATTATGGGTACATTAGAGCAATTTGCCACTGAGAATGGATTCGATTTAATTACTCTTTCACAAAATAAAGGAGTTAGAACAAATAGAACAGGTGGGCAATTTGAAAAGGCCATGAATGAAAGGATTACTCAAGTAGGCAAAACATTTAGATTTGATACACCGCAGCAGTTTTCATACCATCCAAATTATCAACTTCGGGATATGGATGTTGTGTGGGAAAGAAAATAAATCTATGAAGATTTATGGCAGAGAAATTGCACAAATTATTCTTGATAATCTCAAGCGTGAGATAGTTGAATTGAGAGGCAAGGGAATTATCCCACATTTAGCTATTATACTCGTTGGCAATGACAAAGCATCCAAAGTGTATGTTGAGCAAAAAGAAAAAAAGGCCAATGAGATTGGAGCAAAAGCATCGATTTATACTCTCCATGAAACAACAACTCAGAACGAAATACTTGAAATTATTACAAAACTTAATAACGATCACACTATTCATGGAATTATAGTGCAAAAGCCGTTACCCCATGGAATTAACTCTGAGATAATCGATAAAGCTACTCATCGCACTAAGGATATTGACGCATTCCACAAAGATTCATCCTACCCAATGCCTCTTCCTAAAGCAATTATTGAGATTCTTAAAATAATATTCAAAAAATTAAAATCATCGACTTGGACATCGATAGGAGTAATAAATGATGATAAAAATGATTCTAATTTTTATAATTTTTTAAAAAACAAAAATATAGTTGTAATTGGCAAGGGAGAAACTGGAGGAAGACCAATAATTTCTACTCTTAAAGATATCGGAATTGAACCAATAGTAATTGATAGCAAAACAATTAACTCAAATGAAATAACTCTAAATGCCGATATAATAATTTGCACGGTTGGCAAAAGAAACATTATTAATAGGAGTAATATAAAACAAGACGTTATCCTGATTGGTGTTGGAATGCAAAAAGGAGAGGATGAAAAACTCTATGGAGATTATGACGAAAAAGAAATTGAAAAAATAGCATCATATTATACTCCAATTCCGGGAGGCGTTGGACCAGTAAATGTAGCGATGTTACTCAAGAATCTTCTATTGGCTACAAAAGCAATTATATAAATATATACTTCTTTAATATTATATTTTACCAATTGACAGGTTGCTGTCTGTTTGTTAAAGTTTAATCCCAGAAGACTAATAGTTTCTGGTTTTTTTATGGCTGATTCTATAAAATTAAATAATGACTTTAAAGGAAAGGATATAATTTCCTTGAATCAATTTTCCCCAGAAGATATAACTACTCTTTTTACTCATACTAACCTCATGAAGAATATCGCAAAAAATGCACAATCATCAGATATATTAAAAGGGAATATAATTACTCTTATTTTTTATGAATCATCAAGCCGCACGTTTGGATCATTTTCTGCTGCGATGAAACAACTCGGTGGTCAAACCGTAGAAATCCAAAACCCACAAGAATTCTCCTCTGTATCCAAAGGAGAAACTTTAGAAGATACAATACGCGTATTTGAAGCATACTCAGATGCAATCGTCATAAGACATCCACAAATAGGAACTGCATTGAAAGCAGCAGATGCTGCTTCTTTTGTACCCATTATTAACGCTGGAGATGGCATAGGAGAGCATCCAACTCAAGCATTGCTTGACCTATATACAATTTATGAAAAGTATCAACGATTAGGAAATCTAACCGTTGTCTTTGCTGGAGACATTTTAAATGGTAGAACAATACACTCATTATTAAAAGGTCTATCGTTATATAAGAATAATAAGATATATCTCCTATCACCAAAGGAACTTAGACTTGATCCACATGAACTCTCAAAATTTATCAAACAAGGATTATATATTATGGAAATAGAAACAGAAAAAGAAATACCAAAAAATGCTGATATTTGGTATTGGACACGTGTGCAAAAAGAACGATTTGCCTCTCTCAAAGACTATGATAAGGTGAAAAATAGATATATCGTAACAAAAGATTTTTTAAAAAAATATGCTGGAAAAGAAACGATGCTAATGCATCCGTTACCAAGGGTTGGAGAAATTCATCGAGAAGTTGACACTGATGAAAGAGCAGTTTACTTGTCTACCGAAATTAGAAATGGAATGTATATCAGGATGGCGCTACTTGGTCTAATTCTGGGAAAGCTTTAATATTATTAAATTAAAAATAGTATTAGTACGTAAAAAAGATATTTTTTACTTATAGGAATAATGTATATTTATGAAAGGTAATCTTATTTTAGAAGATGGCACAATATTTCAAGGAGAAAGTTTTGGCGCTGAAAAAAGTATTACAGGCGAAACAGTTTTTTCTACTGGAATGTTGGGTTATCCAGAAGCGATTACCGATCCATCATATATTGGACAGATTCTTATTGCAACTTATCCAATCATGGGAAGCTATGGAGTTGCAAATAGTAAAAACTGGGAATCAGATGGAATAAAGATATCAGCACTTATTGTCTCTCAATATATAGATACTCCATCACATTTCCAAAGCGAAATGTCGCTAGGAGAGTGGCTTAAAAAAGAAGGTGTTCCTGGACTTATAATTACCGACACAAGATTACTTGCTCAAAAACTAAGAGATAAGGGAACACTTCTTGGAAAAATTGAATTTACTAAAAAAATAGACTTTTATAATCCAGACTCAGATAATTTAGTAGCACAAGTCTCTACTAAAAAAATAGTAGAAATAGCAGGAAAAGATGGTAAATGGAAAAATAAAACAATTATGATGATAGATTGTGGAGCAAAAAGAAATATAATTAAATGCCTAAACAAAAGAGGCGTTAAGTTAATTATTGTTCCATGGAACTATAATCCATTTACGGAAAAGACGCCAATCAATTTTGATGCAATTCTTATCTCAAATGGCCCCGGCAATCCCAAAATGGCAGATAAAACAATTATCACCATTAAGGAGATTTTAAAACGCAAAATACCAATTCTTGGTATTTGTCTCGGGAATCAATTGTTGGCCCTTGCCGCAGGTGGAGAAACTAAAAAATTAAAATTTGGCCATAGAAGTCAGAATCAACCATGTATTCTAGTAGGAGGCAAGAGGTGCTATATAACTACACAAAATCACGGATTTTATGTCTCAAAAATTCCAGATGGTTTCAAGAATTGGTTTATTAATGCAAATGACGGGACAAGCGAAGGACTAATGCACAAAAAATATCCTTTTATGTCTGTTCAATTTCATCCAGAAGCGATGCCTGGACCAGAAGATACAGAGTGGATATTTGATTTTTTTCTGGAAAGGGCATTTATAAATTGAAAAAACTTAAGAAGATTATAATTCTTGGATCTGGTGCTTTAAAAATTGGAGAAGCAGGAGAATTTGACTACTCAGGATCGCAAACAATTAAAGCTATTAAGGAAGATGGTATTAAGACCATTTTAGTAAATCCCAATATTGCAACTATTCAAACATCAAAATTTTTGGCTGATATAGTATATTTTCTTCCAATTACAGACTATTTTGTAGAAAAAATTATTGCGAAAGAAAAGCCTGACGGAATACTACTTTCTTTCGGAGGACAAACTGCTTTAAATTGTGGTCTTTCACTTAATAAAAAAGGTGTATTGAAAAAATATAATGTCGAAGTATTAGGAACACCTATTTCCGCAATTCAATTAAGCGAAGACAGAAAAGAATTTGCCAAACATCTTAAATCAATAAATATTCCTACCCCAAGAAGCTTAATAGCTACAACGACCACAACAGCAGTCTCTATTGCCCAAAAAATAGGTTATCCAGTCATGATAAGAGCAGGATTTGCACTAGGCGGACAGGGCTCTGGTATTGCAAAAAACGAAGAAGAATTAAAAAAAATAACCATTAATGCATTTGCTTTCGTAAGACAGATTCTTGTTGAAAAATATCTACATCATTATAAAGAAATAGAATATGAGGTTGTCCGAGACATAGATGATAATTGCATTACTGTTTGCAATATGGAAAACTTTGATCCACTTGGGATTCATACAGGAGAATCAATTGTCGTTGCCCCAAGTCAGACTCTAAATAATTTTGAATTTCAACATCTACGATCTGCTGCTATTAAAATAGTCAGAAGTTTAGGAATAGTAGGGGAGTGCAATGTGCAATTTGCTCTAAATCCAAATCCTAAAACAAAAAATAAAAAATCAACAAATGCAGATATAGAATATTATGTAATAGAACTTAATGCAAGGCTTTCCAGAAGCTCTGCGTTAGCATCCAAAGCAACAGGGTACCCACTAGCATATATAGCCGCCAAGCTTGCACTTGGAAAAAATCTGACCACAATAAAAAATAACGTAACCAATGTCACGCAATCCTGTTTTGAACCAGCTCTTGATTATATTGTTGTGAAAATTCCACGATGGGATATAGAAAAATTCAAGGGAGCAGATGAAAAAATTGGCACAAGCATGAAATCTGTAGGTGAGGTTATGGGAATTGGGAGGACATTTGAAGAAGCTTATCAAAAAGCAATTCGCATGCTCGACTTAGATTTTGAAGGAGCAACGAGCCAATCAATGCTCTGGAATTCCACAAAAACTACAAAGCAATTATTAGAAATAGCAACACCAAAGCGCATCTTTGCAGTAGCCAGAGCACTAAAAGAAGAAATGAGCATCGAACAAATTTATAACTTAACTGGGATAGATCCTTGGTTTTTATCTCGAATTAAAAAAATTGTAGAAACAGAAAAAAATCTTCCTAAAAACATAAAAAAAATATCCAAAGAACAATTACTAGAAATGAAAAAAATGGGTTTTTCAGATAGACGAATAGGGTATGTCTGCAACGTAAATGGTCTTGAAATAAGAAATCTTCGCAAAAAATACGACATAAAACCATCTATATTCCAAATAGATACACTAGCTGGAGAATTTCCCACCAAAACAAATTATCTATATGTCACATATAATGGCGAGCATAATGATGTTGAACCAACTGGAGGGGACGGAGTTATAGTTCTGGGATCCGGTCCATATCGTATTGGATCTTCTGTAGAATTTGATTGGACTAGTGTAAGCACTGTAATGAGTCTTAAAAAACATAAAAAAAAATCTATTATCATAAATTGTAATCCAGAGACGGTATCAACTGATTATGATGTCTCAGATCGACTTTATTTTGAAGAGCTTACATTTGAAAGAATTGCAGATATTTATGATTTTGAAAATCCATATGGAATTATCGTCTCTGTTGGCGGACAAACACCAAACAATAGGGCAAAATCACTAAACGCTCACGGTTGTAATATTTTAGGAACTAAATCAGATGATATCGATAGGGCAGAGGATAGAACAAAATTCTCGAAACTTCTCGACGAGCTAAATATTTCACAACCTGCTTGGGATAAATTTTCTCACATAAAAGAAGCAATATCATTTAGTAAGAATGTAGGATATCCAGTTCTCATTCGACCATCATTTGTGCTATCCGGCACCCTCATGCGAATTTGCCACAACAAAGAGGAGCTTATTCATTTCCTAAAAGATGCGACTTTAATATCAAGTGAATATCCAATAATTATTTCTAAATTTATTGAAGAAGCAAAAGAAATAGAATTTGATGCAGTTGCATTTAAGGGCATTATAAAAGCATTTATTATTTCAGAGCACATTGAAAATGCTGGAGTTCACTCTGGAGACGCTACAATTGCATTTCCGCCCCAAACATTGTCAGAATCTATACAAGTTGAGATTGAAACAATTGGAAGGAAAATAGCTAAAGCACTTTCCATCTCTGGTCCTTGTAATATGCAGTTTTTGATAAAAAATGATGTTATACAAGTCATTGAGGTCAATATTCGCTCATCTCGCACATTTCCTTTTATCTCCAAAGTTACAGGGGTTAATTTTATTGATCTCGCAACAAACGCATTTTTTGATATAGATTTTCCTGAAATCAATATTCCAAAACCAAAATTTGTTGCAGTAAAAGTGCCACAATTTTCTTTTGCTAGATTAACTGGAGCAGATCCAATTCTACATGTAGAAATGGCATCAACTGGTGAAGTGGCCTGTTTTGGAGAAAATATTGAGGAAGCATTTTTAAAAGGAGAATTAGCTGTTGGTGGAAAAATTCCTCAAAAAGGAATTTTTATAAGCCTTGGAGGTGAAGAAAATAAAGAAAAATTTTTAAAAACTGCAAAAAAAATTGTCGAGCTCAATCTTCCCCTATATGCCACAGAGAAAACCACCTTATTTCTCAAAAAAAATGGGATTTATGCAAATAAACTTAATAAACTCCATGAAAAAGCTTCACCCAATATATTGGAATATTTTCAAAATGGAAAGATTGATTTAGCAATCAATCTTGTGGAAAAACATCTTACAAAAGACGAGACCGATCAATATACCATCAGACGCGCTGCAATAGATCATAATATTCATTTATTTACTAATTTTCAAAAAGCAACACTTTTTATTTCTGCTATTACAAGTAATTATCTGAAAGAAATGCATATTCGATCATGGAAAGAATGGGAAAATTACAAAAAATAATCCGTTAGTTCAAATTTTATAACCAAATTTTTTGCTTTATAAGAAGAAGTATTTTCATTAATAATCCAGCTTTCCTGTATTTAGCATACCATGCCTTTTGTCTTGCATCTTTTGTTCCGGGCAATGGGGGATCCATCCAACAAGAAATAATTACCCATTCATCTAGGGTATTTTTCTTAGCTATAAGCGTAATCATATATTTTCCTATTTTTTTTTGATATTCTAAAGAATTATTTTTACCCTTAAATACGTTATCTGGATTATTAAATACAAAAATTGCCTTATCCTTGGTTAATCCTCGCTCTATTAATCTATCTAACGCATGATTTGTCCAAATTGGATTACCATATTTATTTGTGGTCATATTATATTATATGTGTTTTCTGTATCGGAGGAATAATTCGTCTTTCTGTTGTGAAACAGATATTAAGTTAAATTCTGCAATATTTTTGCTTGATAATGTCCCGCCTTCAATCATGGTAATTGTTTTACCTGAATGACCATATATTTTGGGAGCAATAGTTGCAAATACCTCATCAATTATTCCTGCTTCCAAAAAATTCCACAATAATCTTGGTCCACCCTCAGCATATCCATATTCATACCCCTTTTTATATAAAATTTCGCACATTTCAACAACATTAACTTTTTCTTCTCCGATTCTCATAACTTTTGTTATATTTAAAAAATCATCTGGAACTAATGATTTTTGAGATGTTACAAGAAGGGTTTCAGTATGTCCTGGGTCTTTTAAAGAATTTAGCAATTTTTCATCTGGATTATTACTTACAACAACATATAACAATGGCTTCTTTCCTTTTAATTTTCTTTTTTCATTTACTCCCTGATTACGAATTGTTTTGAGAGTAGGATAACCACTTGCAGTTTCCCTGCCTTGAATAATTACATCTGCATACTCACGAAGGCTAGTATATATTTTGAAATCAAGCTCGCTACCAATTGGCCAATATGACCCCGGAAGCAACACTTTTGCAATACCATCAATTGTAGAAACATGATTAGTAAAAATGTATAACCTTTTTTTAATTTGCGGAAATTGAATATCTTGATACACTATTTTTTCTTCTCTTCTAACCATTGTACACCAATATATACTAAAGGAGTTTCTATAATCGACAAAAAGCATTTAAGTAGCCAGTAAGGAATTACAAGGCTCATTAAAAAAATTAAATTATCTTCAAATGGCTTATTTATTGCATAGAACGCAAGAGTCATAAAAATAGCCGTATCTGCAAATTGAGAAACAAAATTAGAAATATTATTTCGAAACCATAAAGATTTTTTACCAAACCTTTTTCTAATCTTCACAAATATAAAAATATCCATAAATTCTGCTATAGCAAAAGCTGTCAAGCTTGCAAAAGCTATTCTTACTGATGTCCCAAAAATAAGATCATATGATTTTTCAGTTGATAAAAATCTCTTGGAAGGTGGTAGATGGATTGCCAACAGCGAAAAAATTAACAGAAGCATGACAATAAATAACCCAGAAATCACAATACTTCGTGTACGCTTTGATCCATAAACTTCTGTTATCACATCGTTGATTGTATAAATAAGTGGAAGAAGAAATATTGCCACGCTTCCATTAAGAGGAAATGACCCAATATTTATAATAAAAAATGTCTTACCGCCCATTAATTCAGAAGCTACAACACAAAATATATAAATTGAGATTAAAAAATCTAATTTTTCTACTTTAAACATGATGGAAATTTTACTCTATAAGTAAGGAGTTGTCAATTAAAAAATTAAATCTACTTACGATTTATTTTAAATTTTATTATCTGATACAATAAATAGGTGATTAGACTACCTGGACTTATTGATCCTCACGTTCATCTACGATATCTAGATCCTGTAAAGGAAGATTTTTCAACTGGTACCAATGCAGCTATAGCAGGTGGATACACTATGATTCTTGATATGCCAAATAATAATCCCCCAATTACTACCATCGAAAGACTTCAAGCAAAAATAAATCACGCTAGCCAATATGCTCGATGCGATATTGGATTCTATTTTGGATCATTAGGTGACAATCTTGATGAATTTCATAAAATAATAAATCTCGTTTATGGTCTTAAATTATATCTTAATGTGACAACTGGTGGCTATATCATTGACGAAAAATCATTAAATATTATTTATAAAAAATGGAACGAAGTAACTAACGGAAAAAAACCAATTCTCCTGCACGCAGAAGAGGATGTCTTCGAAATGGTTGAAAGAGTCCTCAAGGCAACCCCTCACCCAACTCACATAGTCCATGTTTCAACTGAAGAAGAGCTCATAAAAATAATCTCGCTTAAAAAGAATGGTTTTCCTATAACTTGTGGTGTATGCCCACATCACTTATTTCTCAAAAATGATGACTTACAAAAATTAGGACCATATGGCATCATGAAGCCATCTTTAAAAACAAAAACTGATCAAGAATTTCTATGGGAAAATATACAATATATAGATATCATAGAATCAGATCACGCTCCTCATACAAAAGAGCAGAAAGAATCAGAAAATCCTCCATCAGGAGTGCCTGGGCTTGAAACAACACTACCATTGCTGCTTACGGCTATGAGTAAAAATAAAATAACGAAAGATGATATTATTCGACTATGCCATACTGGACCTAAAGAAATATTTCATCTACCAATTCAACCATATACGTATATTGATATAGATGAAAATATTGAATATGAAATTAAAAATGAAAACCTTTTTACAAAATGCAAATGGACTCCATTTAATGGTTTTAAGGTAAAAGGTAAGGTAGTTAAAGTAGTACTTAGAGGCGAAACTATATTTGAAAATGGCAAAATAATTGATACTCAAAAAAAAGCCCATATTCTTCATGAATAATTGCATTCCACTTCAATAATTCATATACTCATTTTTCAAGATGAGAGAAATATTTGGAAAAACAGAGGAAAACAACAGCGATACTGCTAAAAATTTTACTCTTTTGCCATCGATGCTTTTTCTTCATGACGCAATCCTAGAAATTAAAAACGAATCAGAACGAATCTGGATAATGTCAATGGACATGCAAACTGGACACGCAGTTTCTTTGTTGCAAAATGAACTTATGAAGGCAGCAAGAAGGGGCGTGGATACTAAAATATATTTAAGCAAGTATGCTTTGGATTTTACTGATGATATTCCACATCATTTTCTTTTGGGAGGATATATGAGAGATGAAATAAATCGATTCCAAGAAAAAATGAATAAAAAAGAACGAGAAGATCTTATACTAGCAGGTGCCAAGATACTTTTCGAACCTAAAAAAGGTATTGCAAAGTATATTCCATATGCAGGAGAAAATCATACAAAAATATTCCTAATTGGACAAAAAACGGGATATATTGGAGGCATTAATCTAAAAGAATCTGGTTTTAGAAGCGCAGATTTTATGGTAAAAATTACAGACCCAATTATGCTAAAAGAGTTAGAAAATCGCTTTCTTTATCTTCCGGAAAAAGACTATAAAATCTCTTTTGAAGATGGTTCATCTATCCTCATTGATAGGGGGACTAGGGGAAGATCTATAACTCTTGAAACTGACGAAAAAAATATATCCGAAACCAATGGTAGTATTAATATTGCCACAGCATGGCTACCAGACGGAAACATATTATCCATTTTAATTAAACTACATAAAGAGGGGAAAAAAGTAGAAGTTATTACAGGTAATCCAAAAGGTTTAAAAAATCTTATGGAATTAGCAAATAATTCAAGTATAGAAAAGGTAAAAAAAGCTAAAATTCCAATTTTTATTTATCAAGGACCAATTCATACTAAAATGTACATAAGAAGACAATTAGATGGATCTCCTCTTTTTCGCTTTGGATCACATAATATAACGCGCTTTGGCGTAATAATAGGAACTTCAGAATTAAGCATGCAGACTCAAAATGAAAATCTTACAAAACAAGCTGAAGCATTTTATCAAGAATTACGAAAAAAAAGCATACCACTTTAATCTTGACATATTTTATAAACTTGATTAGGATAAATATATGCAAAAAACTCCTTTTGGAATTATTGTCTTCTTCTTTTTCTGTCTCTTTATTTACACAAAATTTATTGGACCTATTCCATTTTTTGTAAATAGCGTTCAGACAACAAAAACTGATTTTTTCAAAGTTCAAGGTACGGGTGAGGCAACTGCAGTACCAAATACAGCAGTTATAGTAATAGGTATTACAAAATCATCTAAAAATACCGTTGACGCACAAAAAGCAGTAAATATAGTCATGAATACAATTACAAAAGATCTAAAAAATCTTGGACTAGAAGATAAAGACATAAAAACTATAAATTATTCTATAAATCCTGATTATGATTCTTATCATATAAATGAAATAGAAAAACAAAAAATAAAAAGTTACAGCGTTGCACAGGAAATAGAAATTAAAATTAAACCAATAGAAAAAGCAGAAAAAGCAATAGATATTGCAACAAAAAATGGAGCAAATATAATAAATGGAGCAAGATTTATATTAGATGATAAAACAATAAAAGAATTACAAGAAAAAGCACAGAAAAAAGCTATTTCAAACGCAAAATTAAAAGCAGAAAGCCTAGCAACGGCCACAGGACTACATCTTGGAAAAATAATAGATGTACAGATTCAAGAAAATCAACCAATATTTGCGATGAAAACCTTTAATACAGATACAATACTTGAAGGAGATACAACGAATCTTAATCCAGGAGAAAATAAAATAGAGATAACCATTACATTGTCATATGAACTTAGATAATTATTTTTTGAATGTCACACTACAATATGATATAATTATATGTATGAATGAAAAAAAAGGAGAATTATCAAAAATTCTTGCCAATAGATTTGGATTAAATTCAGAGCTTATTAATTCTTTAGCGTCAACTGGAAAAGCTCAAGACATATTAAGTGCAGCAGTAATATTATTTGATCTAAAAAGAATTACAAATAAAAACGATATTAAGAAAAAAGATAAATAATTGTTACAGCTATTCATTTCCAGAATGAAAAGTCTTGTGAATATCTCTTAGCTGCTTATTTGTAACGTGTGTATAAATTTGAGTTGTCGCAATATTTTTATGACCCAGCATCTCCTGCACTGAGCGAATATCCGCACCATTAGTAAGCAGATCTGTAGCAAAAGAATGACGAAGTGTATGCACCGTAGCATCAACAGGTAACTTAGCAATTTTTACATATTTCTTAACTATACGTTCTATACTTCTTGCCGTTAGTCGCATTTTTTCTCCATTATCCTCATTACTCTCTTTACCTGAATATCGACGAAATAGGGGATAATAATCATCTTCTCTTGATGCTAAATATCTTTCTACCCATTCACATGCTCTATCAGAAATAAAAACAACCCTAGCTCTACCTCCTTTACCGATAATGCCAAATTCGCGCCGTTCTGTATTTATTTGACCATGATTAAGTTTTACCAATTCAGATACTCTAAGTCCCGTAGAAAAAAGTAACTCAAATATTGCCCTATCTCGAATACCATCCTCTTTGGAAGTATCAATAGAAATAACCAACCTATCTATTTGCTCTCTATCTAAAAATTTTAATGACCTACTTTCTGTTTTTGGCAATTCAATTCTAGATGGCTCTAATGTTTTATAATCGTTTTTAATTAAAAATCTCAAAAAAGAACGAAGAGCAATTACATAATAATTTTGAGTTACTTTTTTAAGAGTTAATCCCTTTTCATTAATTCGATTTGCCAAGTAGACACGATATCTTCTTATTGTTATTAAATCTAAATCTTCTATATTTTTATCTGGTAGAGTAGAGGATAGCCACTTATTAAAAGAGATTAAGTAATGTCTATAATCCCGAATTGTAAGCTTAGAACAATTTTTCTCAATTTCCATATGTTCAAGAAAATCATCGATTAATTTTGAAATAACTATATTCATATATATATTGTGCGACATATAAAGAACGTTGTCAAATATAGTAATTTATAAAATATATCCCTGATTGACAAGGCTTAAAAGACTGCTACAATGTGAAATATATGGACAATAAAAAAATAAATTTTATTCCAAATAAAACTCATTTTCTATTAGATAGTGGTGATCCTGAAGAATATGATGAAATCGGAAAACTCGCCAAAGTTAGAGGTAGTGAAATATGGGGATCCACAACAAATCCTAGTCTTATTGCAAAAAAATTATCTTCAGAAAATAAAAGACTTACTACGAAAGAGGCATTTAAATTACAAAAACAGATAGTAATGCAGATTGTTCAAATTGTGCCAGGACCAGTTTCCGCGGAAGTATACGCAGATCATACAACTTCATCAAAAAACATGATTAAACAAGGACAAGAAATATCAACATGGCATGAACGAGTGGTCGTAAAACTTCCAACAACTATCGAAGGATTTAAGGCGCGAACAGAACTTCGAAAAAAAGGCATCTGCACAAATAATACTCTCGTATTTTCTCAACAACAAATCTTTGCTATTTGTCTACATGAGCAACTCATTCAAAAAAAATATGGTCCAACCAATAATATTTACCCACCATTCATTTCGCCATTCGTAGGCAGACTAGATGATATTGGCCAAAATGGTATGCAATTAGTTGATAATGGTATGCAAATAAAAGAGCATTTTAAGACATACTTATCAAAATTACCATTTTCCATCTGGATGCTCGAAGCATCTGTAAGATCAATTGATCATATAAAGCTTGGCATATTAGCTAAAAGCGAGCTTATTACCGCTCCTGCAAAATTATATAAAGAATGGTTTGCATTATCAAATAAAGAACAAGAATCAGCTCCCGACAAGATTAATTCAACGCTAAGAGAATTAGAATATTGGCAAGCACCAAGCGAAATAAATGGAATTGACTCACTAGACAAATTATTTGAAGCAATTACGACTAATAGGCTTAATGTTCTACACGAGCTTACCAATCAAGGAATAGATAAATTTGTTGCCGATTGGAAAAACATACTTTCCTAAATCCCAACATAGTCATATGCTATATTGAATAACTATGAACAATGAAAAAGATATCTCCAATTAAATTAATAAAAAAACCTCACGTAGGGAATACGCTTAATAACTTGATAGTAATTAAATTTAAAAACTATCAAAAAATTTCCCTAAAAATGAATATAAAATAAAAATTAAACACACATATATATCGCTGACAATATAAAATCGCATAATATTTGACTTTAACATAAATCATACATATAATTTAGCCATGAAATCAGAAAATCTCAATATAATGAAACGTAAAGAACTAGCAGCTCATATTCTGAGTGCCTCTATTTTTGGCGCCATATCACTTAGAGCCATTCAATCGCTTTCTAGCATAGAAGCTGTGACTCCGATAAATAATCCTATTACGCCTACCGAAACTATACCAATTTATCCATCTTTATACGGAAAATATTTTAAAAATGAAAATAAAGAAACAATTTTTATTGATAGCCCCAATGAAGTAATAACAATAAAAAAATTAAAAACCATAAGTGGAGGTAGTCAATTTGAAAAAGTTATTATCAGAAATAAACCATTTACTGGTGACGTAGGTATAGACGATATAACTATGGATCCAGATGTAAATATTACTAATTTAGTTCTTGCAAGAGTAATTGGATCCTCTTATGGATTAAATACAGATATTATTAGAAATAGATATATAAAAAATCCAGATAATATAAAAACTGAAATTAATGTTGGGACTTGGTATGAATTTGGTATATTAAAAAATAATAAATTTATTCAGTAGATCCTCGCACATCCATATCTAATGAATTTCAGCGTTATTTTATTTCAAGAGATTCTTTTATTGATGGACCAATTATCCAGCTCCCAACACCGCCTTATAATAATAAATAATTAATCTCACTTATGCTCCCCTAATGAGAAATTCGAATAGGGGAAGACGTTGAGAGTTTTCATAGAAAAATTACAGTATTAATATATATTTTAAAGCTAATTTATGTGAAAATGAAGCTAATAATTCTACTTACTAAGTCCTATAGTAGGGAAGTGCAAAAATACTTACTTATTAGATAATATAAGAAGAATATAGCCACAATATAGTTTGATAATTATAAATTATATCTTAATATTGAATCTAAATAAGCGATTTTTAACCCCTCTCATTAATGCCAACCACTACATTATGTCGCAAAAGTTATATTATGCGACATAACTAATTATAACTCCCTAACGCTCTAATAACACCATATTTTAGTATTGATATAGCGCACACAAGACTCACATAGCAAGGAAGTCAATATACCAATCAAGCGACAACTATACCTCGAATATTGAACATATGTAGATCTTAAAGGATTATCTATTGTCATAGACAATCCTACGCCCTTTCTCTAATATGTATGCATCAGTGCTGTGAAAATTCAAACATCTAATATATAAGTCTGTATTTTAGCCTCATTTCTGTGAAAAGTGAAGCTACACATGAATATGTTTCGTATTTTTTTCAAATTTTATTATGATTAAATACGATTAAATAGGTATCATCCTCTAATAGGCATAGATCAACCTGAGCTCATGATTAATATAGCAAAAGAAATATACTATTAATTCCATAATTAATTTTGAAGCCATTTATTCCTGTGAAAAATATACCCTAAGCCTTGTGAAAATTCTTATCCACACAGCTTAATATTTTGTGATTAAATTAATATATCAGACTATATCAAATTCTTACAAACATTATAGGCTATTTATTATAGATAATTACCGAATGAAACCTACCTCACTCCTCTACTCTTTGATATCTAAAAAAATAATTTTCTTTATATAATTTAATTATAAATAAAATTAAATTATCCACGCCATGGTGTAAAAAAGATAAGCATAAAAAATACTAAAGCACCTACCCAAATATACTCCCACATCACTCCTCTAAATAATCGCCTATCAAACCATGCATGAGAAAGACCAATAATTGTATAAAAAATTCCGGTCAAAAATAAAGAAATAAGTGTCGGAGTACTTGGCCAAAACCAAAGCACAATTGAGAGTTCAAAAAGACATAGTGCCAATACGGTAACCCAATTTATAGTCTTAATAATTGATTTTTCAAATGTTACTGCAATTGATTGAAAAGCTGCCATAAATGAGAAGAGAAAAATAAACAATGAAGATATATATACCGACAAATGAAGCGTAAGAATTACTGTTATTAAAAAATAATAAGATATAAGTGTAGTAGCCAGAGATACGATTCTAGCACCAGATAACAATGGGATCGTGCGAAGTGATGCAACAATAAAAATATTTTGACTCAAATATAAAGAGTACAATCCAACTGCGTAAATTACAGTCATTAAAAATCTAGATAAAAATCTAGGTGGAGTAAGAAAATAAAATAAACCAGTAGCTAATGTATAAAAAAATAATGGGAATAAATATACATATAGAGATCTGTTTCCTTTAAGCTCATCCCGTATAGAAAAGAAAAATAATAAAGATGAAAGTAAAGAAAGAAAGAGCGTGATTAAAAATCCAGATTTACCAAAAAATTGCTCTGAAAAGAATAATCCAAATGAAAGTATGATTATTGAAATAATAAAACGTTGTCTTTTTGTAAAATAAAATTTATCAAAAATTGATATATTAAAAATCCCATTACCTAATAAAGAAAACTTTTTTTTTGCCATAATATATGCCTAGTAAATTATACTAGCCTAATGTCTTCATGATTTCATCTAAAATATCAAAATTAGCATAAACCTTTTGCACATCATCTAATGCTTCTATTTTTTCAATAAAAAAAAATAGTTTTTGAGCTGTTTCCATATCAGTAATTTGAACTGTAATATTAGGACGCCTTGTGAGCTCTGAATCAGTAATTTTTATTTTATTACTCAAATTATCACGAATTTTCCCTAGTTCATCAGGCTTTGTATAGATAAGAACTTCCCCGCTTAATTCCTCTATATCTTCTGCTCCAGCATCTGCTGCTATAAGAAATAAATCATCGAGAGATGATTTATCATTTTCTGCAGTTATTAATCCCTTCTGATCAAATCTATATAAAACTGTGCCCTGATTAGCCATGGTTCCACCATTTTTTTCTATAATATTTTTTATTTCTGGGCCTGTTCTCATTTTATTATCTGTTGTTGCTTCAATAATAATTCCTATTCCGCCAAAAGCAAATGCTTCATATATTACGCTCTCCATTTCATTTGCCTGTTTTCCTGATGCCCTTACAATGGCACGCTCAATATTTTCCTTAGGCATATTTATCCCTCTTGCTTTTTCAATCATTAATCTAAGCCTGAAGTTAATTGCAGGATCAGATACTCCCCCACCTTGTCTTACTGCTACGGTAATTGCATTTGCAAGTTTTGTAAATGCCTGACCTCTTTTTATATCAGTTACACCTTTTTGCCTTTTTATTTGTTTCCATTTTGAATGTCCACTCATAATTATATTTTAAATTTTACAGAAAATTAGTACTAAATTTTAATGGCTCAGAAGATATATTATACTCTTTTCCCATTGACTTTTGCAAAAAATGTATGTAGAATTTTCAACAATATAATAAACATTTATTAGGCACTATATTATGTCCTCAATTAAAAATCAAGCGATTGAAACAGCTCTTACGGGTAACTGGGAAAAAGCAATTGCGTTAAACCAAGAACTACTTAAAGATAACCCCCAAGACACTGAAGCACTAAACAGATTAGCATTTGCATTAAATGCAAAAAGAGAAACAAAAGAGGCAAAAAAAATATATCAACAGGTATTAGAAATTGACATGCTCAATAAAATTGCGATACGAGGATTAAAGAGAATTTCTGATTCATGGAACAATGAGATAGACATAAACAATACTTATCCAATTATCACAAGTAATTTATTTATAGAAGAAACTGGAAAAACAAAAGTTATCGAGCTCATTCATACAGAGCAAAAAATTACCTCATCGCTTCATATAGGGGAAAGGGTTTTATTATCTATCAAAAGATTAAAAATATTTATTCATGATGATAAAAAGAGATACGCCGGCACAATTCCAGATAATATAGGAAAAAGGTTAGTCAAGTTATTATCTGGAGGGAATATCTATGAAGCATTTGTAAAATCTCTTGAAAATAATCATATTACAGTTTTTATAAGAGAGATTAAAAGATCTGATAAATTCCTGAATCAACCGTCATTCATAAATGATCAAAAAAAATTTGTTTTACAAAAAAATACTACACCCATATTGAAGAAAAAATCTAAAAAAATAGAGGAGGATATAGAAGAAGATTATTCAGAAGAAGTAGATGAAGTTCTTTAACTAGCAATATTAAAATATTAAAACAGCAGATTAGATAAATTATTTTTTCCTATAAAAATAGTTACATCTGAAATATCCATATTATCTTTATTATTAATTTTAAAAGAAAGTATTTGTGCAATTCTTCGAGCAGTATAATTATTCTCTTTTGAATATAGAATTTCAGAATCAGAAATTAAATTATCAGAAGTAGAAACCGACACAACATTTCCACCAATATTAGTTATAAGTCTTGCGATTCTATTTCCAAGTCCCGCAACACCGGTGCCATTAACAATCGCTATACTTATTTTTTCCCGCACTATTTCTCTATCGGTGAACAAAAAAGAAGTTATTCTATCAAGGGATAAATCGTCTAATGGGAGGACTATCTCCCTAGTAATGATGCTATGAGATGAAATACCAGAAGCATAGAAACATAAACGAATTAAATCTACAAATGTAACATTAGTTTCCCTTCGATTGAAAAGTAAGTTTTTGATTTCTCTTATTACTTCATCTCTATTTTTTCCAAAACTATTTTTAAAAATTGCTAGACTAGTGGGAACAACATATCCATCAATTGGAGCCTTAATATAATATCCTAATTTTTTGGGGTCTAATTTACCAGAAATATGCATTATAGTTATTGTTCCCTTATCTGGGGATAAAGAAAATAATGTTGCTTTTTTTTCTGATAAATCTTTAGTGTATGTCAATAAATTAAAGGTATGCAATCCATCAAATTTACTTTTTAAAATGATGGTTATTAACTTAAATAAAAAAGAAATCCCAATAAAAATTGTTAATCCTATGAAAAATATAGCAACTATTTTAAGATTATTTTTATCTGAGACTCTTTGTGGAATCATTCGTCTTTTCGCTTTTTTTCAATCATCTTAGGAAGAGAGAAAACAGGCGCAGTTGAAATTTCGATGCTTTTATTATTTTTTCCTTTTTTTGGTTTCTTTTTTTCCCCTTTATAAAATCCTCCAAAACTTCCCATAATTACTCATCTCCGTAATATAATACTAATATAGCTTGAATAAAAATGCAAATCTTATCAACATATAAAAAAGTATTCTTAAATCTTGATTTACTGCTTCTTCTTTAAGCTTCTGAGAAATTGATCTAAATCCTTTGGTAGCGGGCTCTGAAAAATCACTTCCGCTTTAGTTTTTGGGTGATAAAATTGAATCTTTGCTGCATGAAGAAACATACGAGATAATAATTTTCTATCTTGATTCATTGTCTTTCTTCCAGCATAAAGTGGATCTGAGAATATCGGATGATTCAAATGTTTTAAGTGAACTCTAATCTGATGAGTTCTGCCAGTTTTGGGATAAATCTCAACTAATGAAAGCTGTTCTCCTTTTCTCCCTAAATCTAAATATTTAATTTCTAGTACTTTATAATTAGTTACAGATTCCCTACCACCAGCAATAACACCAAAATGAGTTCTATTCCATGGAAGACGACCAATTGGCACATTAATTTCTCCTTCTGAAGGCTCCAATAATCCATGAGCCAATGCAAGATATGTTTTCGCTATTACTCTTTCCTTAAATTGTCTTTGTAAATCAATAAATGTAGATTCATTTTTTGCAACTAAAAGAACTCCTGAAGTTTCTTTATCAATTCTGTGCACAATCCCAGATCGTTTATGAAAATCAGAATCTTTATCTTCAGGAATTCGATTAGTTAAAATATTAATAGTCTCATTATTATAAAATTTTAAAAATGAAAATTTATTCTCAACCCACTCCTGAATAGTTTCTTCATGGATAGTCGTATCAGACTCATTTACAATAATACCAGATGGCTTATCTAAAACAACTATATCTGCATCTTCAAAAATTATTGAAATTTCCACCATTATGATAGACCTTTCTTTTTTTTTGATATTATTACATTCTTAATCATAAGCCATAAGCTTTCATTCCAAAAAAATAAAAGTGATGAAAAAACAAATAAAATAACCCAAAATATTCCATCTCTTTCAATCAAAAAAAACAAATTTTTCTTTTCTATAAATAATGCTATCAAAAAATAAATTAATGAAAAAAGTGAGATAAACATCAATGCTATGCTTCCATCCCTAAGCTCCCCTCTTCGCTGAAAGGGAAGAATAATCCTAATGAAAAAAAAGAAAATAATTATAAATATAATAGCTATTATAAATCGTTCTATATCTATATTTTTATTTTTAAAAAAATTTATAATCACATCTATTAGTAATCCAACACCAAAAACTGACAAAAATGAAATAGAGAAAAAATCAAATGACTTACCTATTGGAATTTTTTGCTTTAACAAATAAAAATATGCAAAAATTATAATACTTGCAAATCCCCCAGCTAAAGAAAATCCTGGATAATATATAAATGCCAAAAAAACTAATGGCTGCAAGAAAATAGATTTAAAATTAAAAATAATAAAGAAAATACGAGAAAATAATAATCCTAGAAAAAAAAGTGCAAAAATAATATTAAACATTTGCTCCATTGAAATATTTTTCTTTAAAAAAAGAAAATCATCTTTAGATAATACATAAAAACTTAATAAAAAAATAAAGAGATATAATAGTAAAAAGGTAATTTGCATATTATTTATTTTTTACTAACATTGCTGTTCCACCAAAAAAAAGTATTATACCCATCGCTGTTATTACTTTAGATATTCCAAATACATCTGCTAATCCACCCGCAATAATTACTGGAAGGATTGAGAATGATGCTACCATCGAATTAAGAAAACCAAATACTCTTCCCCGCATCTCATCTGTAGTTTGTGATTGAATTATAATATTTGAAGGAACAAATACCATAGAATTTGCTATACCTGAAATAAAAGAAAGAAGAACAATTATATGTAAAATTGTTAAATCTAAAAATCCACCTGGAATAAATCTATTTAATATATGCACAAATCCTTTTGAGGCAAGCTTGCTCCCCAATGGTAAAAATATAAATACAATACCGCTAATAACTATACCCATACTTATAAAAATCTCATTTCTATATTTTTTATTAATACTTCCTATATAAATTGCTCCAAAAATCATGCCAATAGCTGCTGGGCCTAAAATAATCCATGAAAGGTTTTCTATCTCTACATTAAGAATTGTAGCAACATAGCCAGGACCAAGTGCTGCAAAAGTAAAAACGATTGACTGAGCAACCGTTATAACTATCAAAGCTTTAGTTAATTTTTTTCCTTTTTTTATAAAATTTATAACTTCATTTACCTCGCTAAAAAAAGATTTACTCAATTTTCCAAAAATAAATGATTCTTTAAGTATTTTTTTCTTTTTTTGAGTAAAATTAACAAAAAATATTGCAATTGCACTAACAAAAAATAGTGATGCAAGAAGAAGAATTGTTTTTTGATCACCTAATATCAAAAGAGCTGGCCCTGAAAGTATATATCCAAGAAAAATAGTACTATAAATACCAATAGAAAATACCGCATTTGCAGGAGTAATCAATCTTCTTGGCACAAGTAATGGAATTATAGCCGATTCAGCGGGAAGAAAAAATTGTGTTACAACTGCAATAAGAAATGTATTTATGAGAATAAAAATAAAATGTAAATTGGGAATTAAAAAGGGAATTAAGAGTAATCCACGAATAATATTGGTATTAAAAAGTACAGCTTTCTTATTCCATCTATCTACTAAGACACCTGCTAAAATACTAAATATTATAGATGGGATGGTAAAAGAGATGATAAGTGCAGAAACAGCAGTATTAGAATTAGTAACTTTATATATTAAAAATATAAATACAAAATGCTGTAAATTAAACGCTAATTGAGAAAAAAATTCCGATATCATTAAGAAGAAAAATGGTTTTATGCAGAGAACCTGATAAATTTGATTTTTTTTGAAATAATTATTAAAAGTCTGCATATTTAGACTTTTTCACTATAAGCGCCAGTTCTTGTATCTATTCTTATTTTATCTCCTTCTTCTATGAAAAGAGGTACTTTAGTTGTGATTCCATTTTCAAGAGTTGCATCCTTAAATATACTTGTCGCAGAGTTACCTCTGATAGATGGACCAGTTTCTGAAACAGTAAACTCCATTTTTGGAGGAAGCAGAAGTGAAAGCGCCTCATCTCTCAAAAAGCTTACGGTAAAAGTTTGACCCTCTTTTAAATATGCTGATTCATAACTTATTATCTTAAGCGGTATAGTAATTTGTTCGAAGTTTATTGGGTTCATAAAATATGCAGAATCTTCATCTTTATATAAAAATTGTATATCTCGCTTATCCAAGCGAACAGAATTAACACTTGCACTATTTATAAAACTCTTTTCAGTTGTGGAGCCACTACGAATATTTTTTACTTTTACTTTTATATTTGCACTCCCCCGCCCCATTTTAATATGTTCAAAAGAAAGCACAAGAAATAATTGTCCCTGCTCTTCAAATGCAGATCCCGCTCTTAATTCATTTACTGAAGTCATATATAAAATAGAGTTATTAAATAGATTTTAAATTAGTTTTTATAAGTATATTAAAAATACAACTAACTAGATATTTTTCTTCTTACCCGTATCAATCCCGAACATGCCATAGTTGCAACACCTTGTTTTTCTAATGCATCTAAAAATAAATTTGCGCCGATAGAATCAGATGCCATATGCCCAGTATCTATAACATTAACATGCATTTTTTTCATTTCCACCAATGCATCTTCTGGTATATGCATATCAATTATTGTACCAACTCCTGCTTTTGCTGATTCCATATATAATTCTTTTGATGGATTGGTTCCACCAGTAAAATGTACAGCAATCTTACCAACTGGACTATTTGGAGTCCCAGAAACAATTGCTGGACCCGCTTTTCCCTTGGTAGATTCTATAAATTCTGGTAATTCCATTATTTTATCGAACAACTCTGAAAGTGTATCAAAGCTATTTTTTTGTAAATAATTATTCATAAAATTGTATCCTAAATTATCCCATACTGTATGTATAACCATGAAGGGTATATCTAAAAGCCTAGCAGCATCCACAGCCTGAGTGTGATTAATCGGACTAAATCTTCGCTTCACGTATCCTTTTCTCTCTTGAATCATTGAGTAAGCTATATTTTTTGGCACACCTGATTCAACAAACATATCTACTTGAGCATCCATAACTTCATGAAGAGATGCCAGCGCGTGACCACTTGGATGATGAGAAATAAGTAATCCAATTCCTTCACCTTTTTGATTTAATCTATCTACCAATAGTGGCTCAGCACTATCAGAATCGATCCCAGCAAGCACTTTCTTAATTTCCTTTTTAGGATCACCTACTAATATCCTAGTATCTGAATATGGATTTATTAATGACTCTTCATCAAAATATTTTTTATTTTTTAAAGATAGATCATCATAATCTTTTTTTCGTCTAGAAAGAGCTTTCATTACGCCACTTTTTGTTCTAGGATCTGACTTAATACCCATCTCTATTGCTAAATCATAAATTTCTTTTATTGTCATATATATAAAATTATATACTATTTGACGCTCAAAAGTCAAAATATTATTTATGAATTTTCATAAAATAAAGATTAAATACTATTTATAAAAAATTAAAATTATGATAAAACTTAAATCAATTATAAAATTTGTTCTTTAGATGACGTAAATGATATAATTCCATCATAAAGCCGGGATGGCGGAATGGTATACGCGGTAGTCTCAAAAACTACTAGTCGCAAGGCTGTGTGGGTTCGAGTCCCTCTCCCGGCACCAAAATCAAAGGTTTTGAAGAAGTCAAAAAATAAGGCACACAGAGTAAATAACGCATCAGTATTTTTGGAAATAAGTATGAGCTTCTTACAGTAGGAATAAAACAAAATAATATTGATTTATTTCAATAATAATTTTATTTCTTTTCGTCTTCCCTTTTCTTCTCTAAGCTATAAAAACGTATCCTATCCCCTCTAAACAATAAATCTACCTCTCCAACTGGACCATTACGATGCTTTGCTATTACAAGCTTTGTCTGCATAACTGGAGCAATTTCATCATCTGGTTTGTATAAAAACATTACAACATCAGCATCTTGCTCTATTGCACCAGACTCTCTTAAATCTGCAAGCTGTGGTCTTTTATCTTGTCTATTTTCAACTGCACGAGATAATTGAGAAAGACAAAGTACTGGAATCCTTAATTCTCTTGCCAGATTCTTCATTGATTGAGAAATAATAGAAACTTCTTGCACTCTATTATCTAATCTTCTACCAGAATCAACAAGTTGCAAATAGTCAACAATTATACATTTAATATTATGTTCTAATTGTAATCTTCTTGCCCTTGAGCGCATTTCCGAAATAGTAATTCCCGGAGTATCATCAATAAAAATTGGTGACTCTGCCAAGACGCCCATTGCATCTGATAAACGAGAGAAATCTGTCTCAGAGAGCCGACCTGTTTTCAATTTCCATGCATCTACATCAGCCTGACCAACAAGTAATCTATCAACAAGCTCCTCCTTACTCATCTCCAAAGAAAAAATTCCTACTGGTATTTTTTGCTCTACGGCAATACCTTGTGCAATATTAAGGGAGAATGCTGTTTTACCTTGACCTGGACGAGCTGCTAGAATAACTAAATTTGCTGACTGTAATCCAGAAAGAAGATTATCAAGATCATGAAAACCAGTCTTTATCCCTCTAAAGCCTCCACCATGTTTATGTAGTTCATCTATTCTATCAAAACTTTCTGCGAGCGCATCTTTAATTTGTATAAATCCCCTAGTCGTATTTCCTTGAGAAATAGCAAAGATAGAAGACTCTGCTTTATCAATGAGAACCTTTACCTCTTCTTCTACGAATCCCATTTCAACAAGTTGAGTTCCAATTGTAATGAGTGAGCGTTTCGTGGATGCCTCTTTAATAAGGATTGCGTACTGTTCTATATTTGCTGCCGTTGGAACTGCATTTACTAGCTGAGAGATATATTCACTATCTATTTTTTCATATCCTTTTTTCTTTTTCAATTCCGCACTAAGTGTAACCATGTCAACTGGTTTTCTATTATCATAAAGAGAAAGCATTGCGTTAAATATGAGTCCATTTGTATCATTATAAAAATCCGTAAAGGAGATTAGCTCTGAAACAAGATTCATAGCATCTTTATCAATAAGAATGCCACCGAGGACACTTTGCTCTGCATCTTCATTATGTGGAGGGACACGAAGGTTAGCCATATATATTAGCTTTTAATTTTATTCACGGCTAAATTTATGTTAAGAATCTTAAAATTAGACGTCGAATGCTAATTAACTATTAGCCAGTACTATTACTTCCATTTCTTCAGGCAATTTATCTGCACTTATTACATATTTTGCAACAGGAATACTATCTCTACCCAATGCCTTCGCCGCTTCAGATGCCTGTAAACCATAAATAATTACCACCTTAGGAGAAAGTGTCGTTATGAAAGACTCACGAAGCACAGTATCGGCATTTATTACAATAATTTCATATTCATTTCCTTCTAATGTTTTTTCAAGAGCACTAGCGCTAGTAACAAAAACCTCAACTTCATCAACATGTAATACGTACATCATGCCATTTTGATTCATGCCCGTAATCTTTACTCCCCCAACCTCATATTCTCCGGGCCCAGATACAATAACTCTTTGACCCGATACTGTTGTTCCTAGAACTTCAGAATTTTTTAATAAAAGCACGGCATCTGTAATTGTCTTTACACCTTTTTCTTGTGGATCAATAACGAATACTGCTTGTTTACTTTTTATACGAATTGATTCCTGATGTACTGTTGAAAATTCCATATAATAAATTTATAAAAATTATTTATTTTTAACCGATGTAGATCATCCTATCATACGCTCATTACCTTGACAAGAGGAAATTTTTGAAGTACTATCAGTTTCACTAAAAAAAGGTTTTTAGATAATTATTACACTTGAATAATGAAAAAAGAAAGCTTTATTCTCTCTTTTATTGCAATCACCATTGGCATAATCGTTTCAGGCATAATCTTTTACTTCTACCAATCAACAAAAATAATTCCAGAAAATATAATTAAACCTATCACTATAAATCCAATTACTCCAGTTGCTTCAATTACAGAAATTGTCCCACTTCATATTGATCTTCCAAAAGATGAAGATGTTGTAGATACAAAATCAATAACAATCTCCGGCAAAACAATTCCAACTGCGACTATCATTATTTCAAAAGAATCGGAAGACATTATCTTAAATCCAACAAGATTAGGAACATTTTCAACATTACTTACAATCAATGACGGAGTAAATGAAATTACTATTACTTCAGTTTCACCATCTGGAGAAGAAACAACAATAAAACGAACTATTACATTCTCAACAGAAAGCTTCTAATGAAATTAATTAATAATAAAATAAAATATATTTTTACATCATTAATTATTATTTATTTTTTCTTTATTTTTAATTCATATACCCATGCTGTCACTACAATACCAAAAATATCCCCAACTACATCAACAAAAAACATCGATTCAAATACTCAAAATGCAAATCAACCTACTCCATCAAAAAATATTGAAGATCAAATTAACAATCTTAAAGACCGTATTGCCTCAAGAGTAGCACAATTAAAACTTGTTGAAAAAAAAGGAATTATTGGAATTGTTACCAGTGTTTCAGGTGCAAAAATTACGATAACAGATATTAAGAATGATATTAAATTCATCGATGTTGACGAAATTACCAAATTTTCTTCTCCATCAGCCAAGGATTCATTTGGAATATCGGATATAGTTAAGGGAAGTAAAATTGCAACACTAGGACTATATAACAAACAATCACGACGAATTATGGCACGCTTTATTGACGTTCTCTTTACTCCAGTAATTTTGCAGGGAGCAGTTGTAGCAATCGACGAAAAAGAATTTACAATTTTAGTTCAACTTGAAGATGGACAAAAAGTAAAGGTCGATATTGAAAAAGTTACTAAAACAAATTCCTATAGCGGAGATAATGGAATTGCGAAATTTGGCTTTTCTAAAATTAAAAATGACATGCGAATTTTCGTTGCTGGATATGCCAATATTGGTGATAATAAAAGAATTACTGCTACAAGAATCATAATATTTACTGATATTCCTAAGAATCCTAAAATAAAAATTATTCCAAATGCACTTATTCAACAGGAAACAATTGTCGCATCAACTGGAAGTGGTAAAAAATTAACTCCAATCACTAGATAATCTATAGTTATAATTTTTTAATTTACCTACAATGAAAAATCGATTAAAAAACCTTAGAGATAAACTAGGAATTAAAAATACAGATGCGCTACTTATAAGCTCTATATCTAATATAATTTACCTCACTGGGTATAATGGTTTCTCAAATGAGAAACGAGAAGCATATTTACTTATTACAAAAAATGCACAATATATTTTTACTGATTCTAGATATTCTATTGCAATTGAAGAAAAAGTTTCAGATTTTATACTTTTAAAAATCGGGGCCCAAAAACCATTTCTAAAAATACTTGAGGACTTAATAAAAGATGAAAATATAGTGTCACTTGGAATCGAAGCGAAGAGCCTTACAGTAATAGAATATTTGGCAATTAAAAAAATAGTTAAATGTAATCCAGTTGATTCAATATTGCAAGAGGCAAGAGAAAAAAAAGAAGAAATAGAAATTAATTCCATTAAAAAAGCCTGCGATATTGGAGATAATGCCTTTAAATATATTTTAGGCAAAATTAATGAAGGAATAAGTGAAAAGGAAATTGCCTATTATTTGGAAAACTATATACGCCAAAATGGTGGTGAACCATCTTTTCGATCAATTGTTGCATTTGAAAAAAATGCTGCCATTCCCCATCATCTCACGGGAGATGATGTTTTAAAAAATAAAACTGGTCAATATGTCTTGATGGATTTTGGAGTAAAGATAGATAATTATTGCTCCGATATGACACGGACTATATTCTTTGGCACACCTTCAAGTACGCAAATATTAATCTATAATACGGTTAAAGAATCTCAAGAGAAAGCAATTAAATTAATTATAAGTAATTATAGACAAAAAAATAATACAAAAATAAATTATCATAAATCTACTATGATAAATCAAAAAGGTATTTCAGCGTCAAAAATAGATAAAATTGCTAGAGATTATATTATTTCAATGAACTACCCATCTATCCCTCATTCATTAGGTCACGGGATTGGATTAGATGTTCATGAATATCCAAGCTTATCTCCTAAATCAAAGGATTTTATTCAGAATGGAATGATCTTCTCAATAGAACCAGGGATATATATACCATATATTGGCGGAGTAAGAATTGAAGATTTAATTGCTATTAGAAATAATGTGCCAGAAATACTTACTCACGCATCAAAAAATCTTACAATCATATAAATTTGACTTTTTGTATAAATCTATGATATATTGATTTTTAGTTTATTAAAAGCGTTTGACTGGAGTCACGATCCAGGAGCTGAAGGTAAAAATACCTTACGGAAATTGAACCGTAAAATACAATGGTCGGTATCGCAAATACGTAGAGCCGACACAAGAGCTTAAAGGAAAAATACCTTTAAGAAGTAAGGATGGGACCGCGGGAGGTTCATTAATTATCCTCTCGTTCCTTACTCACCACAAACGTGGTGAGTAGAGAACGGGAGGTTTTTTTATGGAAAATCTACCTGAAAGGAGGTGATAAATATGGAAAGAGATAATTACTCAAAATTTGGCCTAGAAGAACCAGAAATTTCAGATAAAAATATAAGGCCTGTGAGAATATTTAATACAATAACACAGCCTACAGAGGATCAAGCAGAAAAAAATGAAAAAATTTCTGGAGAAGATTTTGTAAATAGATATAGTGAGATTATTGCTGCTATAAGAAATAATCTCAACAATAATGATAATTATATCAATTCAAATCCTATATCTGAACAGGTAAATAACATTATTGAGAATAGTGAAGAAAACTGATATTCTATAAAGATAATTGTATGATACAAAACTTAAAAGGATTTCGGGATTTTTTACCAAAAACGGCACTAAAGCGACAATGGCTCAAGGAAAAGATAATTGAGGTGTTTGAATTATGGGGATACGACCCAATGGAGACACCGACACTTGAACCATTGGAGCTTTTTGCTGGACAAATAGGAGAAGATGAAAAACTTTTCTTTAAATTCAAAGACAATGGTGGTCGCGATGTTGCGCTTAGATATGATCAAACAGTTCCAGCGTGCAGAGTCGTTGGACAATATAATAGTACCTTAATCTCTCCGTTTAAAAGGTATCAAATACAGCCAGCATTTCGTGCAGAAAATCCACAAAAAGGAAGATATAGAGAATTTCTACAATGCGATGCTGATATCTTTGGGATCGACTCTCCATTTGCTGATGCAGAAGTTATTGCTCTTTCACTGGATATTTATCGCCGACTTGGTTTTACTAATGCAAAAGCTCTTATCAATGATCGCTCTCTATTAAGAGATTTTCCCTATGAAGCGATTGTAGCAATAGATAAACTAAAAAAAATTGGTGAAAAAGGAGTTATAGCTGATATGGAAAAAAAAGGCATAACAAATGAAAAAGCAATGGAATATCTTAAAATTATTCCAAAATTAAAACCCAATGAAACAATCACTATTATTCTTGATTATCTTAAAAATAATGGATTCTCAGAAGACTGGTATGAATTTGATCCAACAATTGCACGATCTTTCTCATATGCTACTGGACCAATATGGGAGATAGTTATACCTGGATTTAATGGTGGATCAGTTCTGGGCGGAGAAAGATTTGATAAGCTCATTGAGCAAGTTGCAGGAATTGATATTCCTGGAACAGGATTTGGCTTAGGATTTGATAGAACACTTGAGGCAATAGAACAATTTGGCCTACTTCCAGACATAAAAACGAAAACACAGGCATTGATAACTATTTTCGATATAAACTTAGCTAGTAAGTCAACTGAATTAGCGATGAAATTTAGAAATAATAATATAAATACAGAACTATATGCAAATCCAAAAGCAAAACTAGATAAACAACTTAAATATGCTGACCAAAAAAATATTCCTTACATAATAATCCTTGGCCCTGATGAATTAAAAAATAATACAATTACTTTAAAAAACCTTAAAACTCGCGAACAAGAAACTTCATCAATAGAAGATATTATAATAAAACTAAAGGCATGAATAATCTCTATAATAAATTGATTAGATTGTGCATGGAAACAAAAAGATTATTTACCACCCAATGAAATCAAACCACACTCTTGCTCTTGTAGCTCTTACTATTGCCTCAATAATCTGGGGAGCAACATCATCAATTATGAAACTCACGCTTGAAATCGTACCACTTTTTTCACTCGGCGCAATACGATTTTGTATTGCAGCAATTATCCTGCTACCATTTGCAATAACTAATTTACATATCAAGAGAAAACATATTTTACTTCTTATTTTTTCAGCTTTTTGCGGAATTACTCTTCATATAAGTATTTTTTTCTGGGGACTTACTCTCACTTCTGCAATAAATTCAAGCATAATTACAGCAACCATTCCCCTATTTACAATTTTTATAGCACATAGATTTTTAAGGGAGTCATTAAAAATGAATATATTATTTGGTGCAATACTTGGGCTATTTGGAATTTTAATAATAATTGGAAAAGATATTATTCAGGGCATAAATTTATCGCCTACTGGCGACTTTCTACTTCTATTTTCTACTTTCTTATTTATTTTATACGAGATTATGAGTAAGGAATTATTTGCTAATTATAAACCTATTCCTATAACTTTCTATGGATTTGTTATTGGGGGCATTTCTTTTCTACCTGGCGCTTTATTAGATTGGCAAAGAAATCCCTTATGGATATCTGCGGTAAGAACAGAGCATATATTTGGAATATTATTTGGGATAATATTTTCATCTGTCTTAGCATACTCTTTATGGCAATGGGGACTTTCACAGCTAACAGCATCTAGGGTAGGATTTTTCTTCTATATTAATCCTATTGTTGGAACAATTACTGCAGTCTTACTCCTAAATGAGCAGATTACCCCCAGCTTCATGGTGGGAGCTATTTTTATATTTGCAGGTCTTTTATTAGCTGAAGGAACTTTTAATTTTTATCCGTTTAAAAAAACTCTTAAATCTCAATAATTATTTAATTATATAAACTAATTGATAATAATTTATTACATAGTTTATAGGAGCGATAGATTGTCTTAGCCTAACAAATAGTGTATAATTACATCAAATGAAAGCAAATACGCATCCACAATTTTTTGAAACATCAGTTAGCTGTGCCTGTGGAAATGAATTTACAATTGGCTCTACTATAGAAAAAATACATATTGAATTATGCAATAAATGTCATCCATTTTATACGGGAGAACAACGATTTGTTGATACAGCCTCTCTAATTCAGAAATATCAAAGCAAAAAAGAAAAAGCAGAAGTATATCAGGCACAAAAAATTGAGAAAACTGAAAAGAAAAAGAAAGATAATTCTCCCAAAACCCTCAGAGAGATGCTTTTAGAATCATAAGCATATAAGCTATAATCTTCATAGGTATTTATTATGGATGACTATCGATATACCCTAATTACAGAGTTAGAAAAAAAAATTGAAGAAACTAAAGCACTTCTAATAGATCCTCAACTTGATGAACTTGCTAATCAAGAAATTACTGAACTTGAAAAACAAAAGAAAATAATAGAACAGAGCATTGAGTCAACATATGGCGATGAAGAAGAAGTGTCTCTTGATGAACGCAATATCATATTTGAACTAAGTGGAGCAGCTGGAGGCGAAGAAGCAAAACTATGGGCAGATGAATTACTTCGCATGTATACTCGATTCGCACAAATGCATGGCTTTAAGGTAGAGCAGTTAGACGATAATATTATAAAAATTTCAGGGAAAAAAGCATTTGCAACATTCAAATACGAAGCTGGCGTTCACAGAGTTCAGAGAGTCCCAAAAACAGAAAAAAGAGGTAGAATTCATACATCTACTGCTACGGTCTCTATCCTACCAGAGCTTGAAGACATAGACCTACATGTTAACCCAGATGATATTGACTTTGAAGCTTTTAGAAGTGGCGGACATGGAGGACAAAATGTAAATAAGGTTTCAACAGCAGTAAGATTAACGCATAGACCAAGCGGAATCGTAGTAACATGCCAAACAGAACGTTTTCAGGTACAAAATAGAGAGATTGCAATGAAGATGATTAGAGCAAAACTATGGGAAATAGAAGTTACAAAACAACAAACTGAGCTTGCGGAAATCAAACTTACACAAGTTGGCAGAGGTATGAGATCTGAAAAGATACGCACATATAATTTTCCTCAAGATAGGCTTACTGATCATAGAATTGGTGAATCTTGGTTTAATCTACCATCAATTCTAGAAGGCAACTTAGACGAAATAATATCAACTATGAAAAAACATGAAGCAGATAATTTGAAGACTGTTAATACTACTATCCTAGATTCATAAAGTCTTGAGATTTAAATTTTTCTACCTTATCTAAATTATCACCGTTAATAATTTTAGCCAGATGCATTCCCCCTGACAGATGTGGCATTACTACATAATCTGCTCCTGCTTCATATAGTTCTCTTGCTTCCTCAGACTCGTATGCAACAACTATTATTTTTGCTCTTCTATTTTCTTTATTCATTTTTTTAATTAAAGCAATATTATCATCCATATCATTAATTGTTGAAATTACGAGACGAGCTGTTTTTAGCTGCACTTTTTCTTGCACATCAATATCTAAAATATCGCCAAGAAGATGTGTAATATTTTTTTGCTTTAATGAATTAATAATATTTGGATCAAAATCTACAACAATTATTTGTTCACCATTTTTCTCCAAAGAACGTAGAATTGTGCCACCCATTTGATGACCACCTATAAGAACTATATGATTTTTTAACTCTCCTAAATCATCATACTTCTCCACAACATGTTCTTTCCATTGAGGAATTATAAAAAAAGATTCTAAAAATTTATAGACAATATTTGTATTTTGAATAAGTGAACTCGATATTCCGAAAGATATAATTGAAACTATAATTATAAGCGATATGACTTCCACAGAAATATGTCCTAATTTATTACCAAAAAAAAGAATTGTCAAACTAAATTCAGATACCTGCCCTATTGAAATACCAGAAAAAAAAGAGGTACGCTTTCTAAACCCTAGTCCGCCTAAGATAAAGCTAAGGATATAGGGTTTTAATAAAATTACAAAGATAGAAAAAATGATTGCAGGAATTAAAATAACTTCTAAATTTTTGAAGGATGATTCAAAGCCTAAAAGAACAAAAAAGATTGTAATAAAAAAATCTCGAAGAGGCCTTATTTTACCCATTATCTGAAAGTTATGAGGAAAACTTGCTAAAGATAATCCAGCTAAAAATCCGCCCATTTCTATAGAAAAACCAAATAATGGTGAGCTAATTATGCCAACAACCCCAAAAACCCATGCTAAACTAAAAAGAAATAATGTCTCCGTTGATTTTGCTGCAATACGAATAATCCAAGGCAATATAGTCTTACTGATAAGATAAATCCAAGCTATAAAAAGACATCCTTTCCCTATCACAATCAATATATATATTGGGTCAATTTTTGTTGATTTTGAAAAAGCAGATAGGCCCATGAGAATAATTACTGCTGCAAAATCCTGAATGAGCAAAATTGATATTGATATTTTTCCATATAAACTAGTTAAATCTTTTTTATCTGATAATAATTTGACTATCATTATGGTGCTTGAAAACGTTAAAGCAATTGCAATATAGGATGATACTATTGCAGAAAAACCAAGAAGTGTAGCTAAATAAAATCCAGCTAAAAAAGTAATTAGTACTTGTCCTAGTCCAGCAAGAATTGCCGTGGGACCAATAGATCGAAAATCATCCAATTTCAGTTCTAGACCTACCATAAAGAGCATCAGTGTAATACCAACCTGCGCAAAAGAACGAAGTGATTCTACATCATGTAATTTAATTATGGAAATTGGACCTAAAATAATCCCAGTTGCAATATAGGCTAAGATTAATGGTTGTCGAATAGATCGAAGAAAAATTGCAAATAATGAAGCTATAATAATAATAATTGCAACATCTATAAAAACATCACCCATCGTATAATTATGAGATATAAAGAAGTAAGTATCAAGTAGAAAATTAGAATATAAAAATAATTGATATATTATCAAGCATTAAATGTATTTTCTATAAAATTAACTACTGATAATTATTTAACTAATTCTCCAATTGCTTTCTCAAGCTGAATATCATGAGAAGGATCTACTTGGTCATAATCAACTGATAAATCGGGTACAAGTCCCTTGCCATGAACCCATGTACCATTTGGCGTGAGCCATTTTGCAATCGTTACATGTAGACCTGCACCACCGCCTAGATCTTCTGCTTGCTGAATAGTACCCTTACCAAATGAGATTGTCCCAACTAATGTTGCCCTTTTATGATCTCTTAATGCCCCAGCAACTATTTCGCTTGCTGATGCTGATCCCTTGTTAAGAATTATAACAATCTTTTCCTTAGTAAAAAGACCGTTACGATCTACGGAAAAATTAATTTTCTCACCATTTCCCTTATCTTGGGTTACCACAACTCCACTCTTAAGAAATTCAGAAGCAACAAATGTTGCATCAGAGAGATATCCTCCTGGATTATTTCTAAGATCAAATACAATTCCTTTTATATTTAATTTTTTAGATTCAGCTGATAATTTTTTAACAACACCAAACCATTCCTGATTGGTATTATCTCCAAATTGAGAAAGACTAATATACATAATTGAATCATTTACTGAAAGATTATCTTTTTTTATTCCATCTATATCTTTGATATTTTTTACCCAACCATTAACACTTTTTATAGTAATTGTATCCCGCTTTATACTAATATCCTTTGTTAGCTCATCAATTTTTCTAAATATAGTTAGAGTTACATTGGTTCCCTTAGGACCCCTTATCTTATCTACCGCCTGTGAAAGAGTCCAATCATATATTGGCTTATTATCAATCTTTACTATGGTATCACCTGCTTTTATTCCTGCCTTAATTGCGGGACTACCAGCTAATGGAGCAATTACAATAATTTGTTTATCTTTAATCCCTAGCGATGCACCTATTCCCTCAAATTGACCTGCAAGACCCTGTTTAAAATCATCATTTTGCTTTGGTGGCAAATAAACTGTGTATGGGTCATCAAGAGACTGAAGCATTCCAGCAATTGCTGAATTTACCATTTTTTGATGATTTAAAGATTTCTTATTATAGTATGTTTCTTCTATCTTTTTCCATACCACCCAAAATTGAGAAAAATCAACATTGCCAATTACGGATGGGGCTTCTTTATTTTCAACGGATATAGATGAGCTACTTTTTTTCCATCCCAACTTTACTTCAGAAGTGCCGACATTATATCCTACAAAAAATGATATTAAAACAATAATGAGAAATTGAAGACTTCTTATTTTCATTAAATCAAGAAATTTTATTCTGGAGACTAAACTCTTACTACAAAAGGTAAAAGAGCTAGGTGTCTTGCGTGCTTTACGGATGACGTTAATCGTCTTTGATGCTTTGCGCAAATTCCAGATCTACTTCTTGGAATAATCTTACCACGTTCTGTAACAAATCTTTGTAAGACTTCTACTTCTGAAAACCATGGCAATTTTTTTTCTTCACAGAAGCTACATTTCTTTGGTACTATCATTCTCTTTGGTCGCCTCATTGGTCTCTTTGGTTTCATAAATTTTACTCCTTATTATTTAATATTTTTATGATCTATTTCAGAATATCTATGTTTTAAAATGGTATATCATCTGGTACAACATCTTCATTTCTTGAGGGAGCTACTTTACCCTCTTTTAATTCTACTTTAGATTTAGATAAATTCGTTTTATCATTTTTAATTTCTTCAGAAACAACTTGAGAAGATGAATTAACTCCTTGTGATTCCACTTCTCCAGCATCTTCTGGGCGTCTACTATCCAAAAGAACCATATCCTCTATTATTATCTCTGTTGCATTTTTTTGCTGTCCATCTTGTGATGTCCATGTTCTAGTGGTAAGCCTTCCTTCCACGTAAACTTTTCTTCCCTTAGCTAAATACTGACTACACAGCTCGCTCAATTTACCCCATGCAACAATTCTGTGATATTCTACTTCTTCATGCTTTTCTCCATCTTCTGTTGTCCAATTTCTATTGGTTGCAATAGAAAAAGAACAAACAGCTTTTCCTGTTGGCGTATAACGAAGTTCAGGATCGCGTGTAAGATTACCTATCAATTGAACCTTATTTAAACTTTTTGCCATTTTGTTATTATATTATTTTTTTCTCACAAGTAAGTGTCTTAAAATATCTTCATTTCCCATTATTCTCTTTTCAAAATCCTTAGGAATTCCACCAGTCCCTATTCCAACTGAGGGAAGATCTGAATCAAGTAAATAATCTACATAAAACCCAGAATTTTCTTTCTTAATAGCATAAGCTAAGGGTTTTTGTCCCCATTCACTTTCTTTTGCTACTCTTACTTCTCTTAGCCACGATTTTACTGTCTCTAGTAATTTATTTCTTTTTGCTTCAACCAAAGATGATCGTAGCACTAAAACTAATTCGTATTGTCGCATTGGATAGATTATTGCATACAAGGCTAAAAAATACAAGAGGCACGAATTTAAAAATACTTTTTATGATCCTATCCTAAACTCCACCACGTCACCATCTTTAAATATGTAATCTTTTCCTTCAAATCTTGCTTTACCGACTTCCCTGCTACCTTTCCATCCATTATTAACAATGAAATCAGAAAAGGAAACAATTTCTGCCTTAATAAACTTCTTTATAAAATCTGTGTGTATAACGCCAGCTGCATCTACTGCTTTAATACCAATTGGAATAGTCCACGCTCGAACTTCTTTTTCACCAGCAGTCAAAAAAGATATAAGACCTAATGCCTCATATGCTTTTTTTATAACACGTTCAAGGCCAGATTGACTAATACCAATTCCCAGTAAATATTCACCTTGCTCATGTATATCAAGCTCTGATAATTCTGATTCTACTTTTGCACAAACAACAGTAATTATATTTTTAGACACATCTAATATTTGACTATATTTTATAATCAATTCTGGAATTTTATCCTCAGTATAATCTTCTTCCGAAACATTCAGGACCAAAATTTCTCTTTTTGCAGATAGCAAAAATAATTGTTTTGAAAATGCCTGCTCTTCATCAGTTAGAGATACGCTTCTTGCTGGTATTCCAGCACTCAATGCTTTAAAAAGTTTTTCTATTGAATCTTTTTCTGATTGTAATTGAAAACGCTTCATTTTACTCATTTGAACCTGCACGCTTGCTAGATCTGCCAACATGAGCTCCATTTCTATTGCTTGATAATCGTCTTTTGGCGAAATACTTCCTTCCCGCATTACATTCTCATCAGAAAAAACACGCACAATATGACAGATAATATCTACCTCTCTTATATGTGATAAAAATTTATTACCTAATCCTGCACCATTACTTGCGCCCTTTACAAGTCCAGCAATATCTAAAAATTCTACCGTTGCACACCTTATGGGTGGTAGCTGTGGAATTTTTTCTTCATTCTTAGTTATTTCTGCAATCTTATCCAATCTATCATCCGGAACTGGCACTACTCCAACATTTGGCTCAATTGTTGCAAAAGGATAATTCGCAACCAAAGCTTGTTGCTTTTTTAGCAATGCATTAAATAACGTAGATTTTCCAATGTTTGGAAGACCAACTATTCCTACGGATAAATTCATATGTCGTGTTTAGGGTTGATAATAAAAATAATCTCAATACTTCACCCCTATTATTTTATTTAAGAATAACTATATCAAACTAAGTCTTAATTAGCTTCTCTTTATTTTCATATTTTACATTATCTAACATATTTTTGCTGCATAAAAATATCATCAATCTAAATACTGCCTAAGTTTATATTACTAGATTATGTTTTAATATTTTCAATCTTTTTTTAATAACACTACTCATATGATTTCAATTACTCCTGTAAACATGCCCATTGAGCAGGCGAATCTAATCCTTCCTGTCTTTTTAGGAGTAAATGTAAACGTATAGGTTTCATTTACTTGTAAATTCTTACTTATACCAAGCGCTGGTATCCTAAATGCAGAAGCACAACTATAAACTTCTTTTCCGATGAGTTTTATGGTTACAAAAGATCCTTTCTTGATTCTTATATAGTTAGGTGAATATCCACTAGTGCTTACTATAATCTCGACAGATTGATTTACATAATCTTCAATATGCAATTTTTCTTCATTCCTTGGTGTTATATAAAGCCTAAAATTATCAATAAGTGTATGTGAATTTATAGGAAAATCCAACGCAATAAGCGCACCATTAATTGAAGAAATACCCAAATAAATCACTACTACAGCTGCCATCTTTAAGAATTTGCCTCTAAAACTATCTCCCAATATACTTGTTAACCACCCTATTCCAAAAAATAAAGGCATTGTTCCTAGTACAAATGCTGCCATAATTACAGCTCCTAAAAAGGGACTTGAAGTGCTTATTGCTAAAGCCTCTATGGCAAGCGTTGTTCCACAGGGAATTAAAATAGTCATCAGGCCTAATAAAGCAGGAGCAAATAGTTCTTTGCTTTTTGATTGATTCCTCACTCTTCTAGTTAAAAACTTTGGTGGCTGAATCACAGCATATCTAAATATTGGATGGATATTTAATAAATTAAGTGCAACAGCAATCATATATAATCCAGCTGCAAACTGCATTATTATTTGAGCTACTTGACTAATAGCAATAGCTCTTCCAAAAATTCCAAGCATAAAACCAAAAATAGTATAAATAATGAGTTTGGTTGCTAGAAATATAAGAGTAGGAAATACAGTATTTCTTTTATTTATTCCCTTTTTTACTTCTTCACCTTCTTTAGCTGCAATTACTGAAGCAAGAAGTCCTCCTTGAACCGCTAAGCAAGTTAGTCCTCCTACTGTTAGTCCTGTTAAAAATACTGGCAATAAGTTCATATATTTATATTTTTGCTCTCTTTAATAATAATGAATTGCTAATGACTGATACTGATGATAATGCCATATATACCCCTGCAATAGCAGGACTAATCATGATTCCAATAAGTGGATACAACGCACCAGCCGCAATTGGAATACCAACAGTATTGTAAAAAAATGCCCAGAAAAGATTTTGTTTTATTACCCGCATGGTTACGCGAGCAAGCTTAATTGCTCTTGGCAACTTAGAGATATGACCACCAAGAAGCGTGATATCTGATGACTCTATAGCAACATCAGTACCTTTTCCCATCGCAACGCCCACATCAGCAGTTGCCAAAGCTGGCGCATCATTGATACCGTCTCCGACCATCGCCACCCTAAAGCCCTCTTTTTGTAGTTTTTTTATTTCATTTGCCTTATCTACTGGAAGCACTTCAGCGATAACTCGATCAATTCCTACTTGTTTAGCAATATACTCAGCGGTTCTCATATTATCTCCTGTAAGCATTGCAACCTTAATACCAAGCTTGTGAAGTGCCACAACTGTTTCTTTTGCATCATATTTTATAGTATCAGCTATGGCATTATGATCAGTATCAGCATCGTTATATCCTATATTTTCAGGAGTTTTATAAACCTCTCCATTATTCTACCACTTTGCTACAATAAACTTCTCATCAAATAATTCAAACACCTGTAAATTCCAAGGACGAGGTGTATAATGAGATTCTCCCTTATCAAAGTCCCATTTCCAGTCAGCAAACAGTAAATCTATTTTGCCATCGTTATTTAAGTCAGTAACTTCTGTAAAATCAGTATCACCTACTATCGGAAATGATTGTGTTGTGTTTTTTAGTTTGTCGACTATGTTAATTGAAGGCTTAGGATCCTCGGAAAAAGGATAGCCTGCCACAGGTTTTATCTGCCCATCTTTATTTGAAAAAATAATTATCCCCTTGAAACCAGAACTTCCACCCCAGTTTATTTCCCATACCCCAATAAAGTAATCCTTAACTGGTTTGAAATCATATAAATTAATATTATTTCCTCTATCAAATTTTCCATCAGATGCTTCTGTCGTAAAACTAATTTCATAAAGTGATTGTATTTTCTGAGTATTTAGGTCTTGTATTATTACAGACGGTGCAGCTTTTTCATCATAAGCACCATTTGATCCTTCCCCACAACAAGTTGTAGTTGATAGTGCAGAAGTAACTATAAAATTACCAGATGACCAAGATTTTAAAATGAATTTATCACTGTATTGTTCTCTAAGGAAGATAGATAAAAACTGTTCCTTCTGAAATTGGTTCTTACTGAAATAGAAAAAGAATCCAACCGAGATTATTAGCAAAAATATCCATACTATTTTATTTTTCATTTCTCAAATTCTCTTACTGCCTGTCGATATTTACAAAAATCACAATCTTCACCGCTATCAGGAAGTTTGTCTGATTTTAAACATTCTATTGCATCAAATACTACTCCCTCAACCAAGGAATCATCACCAGTATAGGGAATAATCTTAATATCAAATTCCAGTTTTGCGTCAAAGGTTTTTTGTCTAATTCTAACTATGCTTTTTAGAATAAGCAGCTAAAAAGAATAGTATTGCCCCAATAAAATCAATGGGAACCCAGCTTTGTTTATTAGGATATATAGGATAAAGTGAATTAAAGAGAAATGCCACTGCTCCAAAGATAATCATCCATGAGGTGAGATTTGATTTATAAAATCCCCATGCAACCGTTATAGAAGTTAAAAATATTACTATTCGTAATAGCTGATAAAATCCATAAGGCCAACCAGAGGGGATTGATATTAAAAGCATCCCTCCTGAAATAATGCAGATCCATTTTAAATTCATAGGATTTAATTGTTCTTATCTATGCAGATATCAACCATTTCTTTCTGGTCTTGAAGCTCACCATCCGATACCCCATATGAAACTAACTCCTGATACTGTATCTCTTCTGAACTTCATTATAAAAACATTCACAGTAATTTTTATTGCCTCCCGCATCAACACATGTGCTAAGAAAATCAGTTTTTGCTTCCTCATTGTAATCGGCTTCCTGAATGGCGGACTAAATGTCTCCTACAAAAACCAAAATAAATAAAACGGAAAGGAGAATAATCAAAACGTAATTGCGCTTGATATCAAACTTGGAGGAATTCTCTTTGTTGTGCATCAAGAAATAAAAATTTTAAAAATTCTATCAATCAATCGTTTCTGAATCGAGATTAAATACTATATTAAATAACATAATTCATATATAATGTATGATTCAATGCTATGTATTCAGGAAAAGATAAACCTACCATTGCCATATTGAGCACATATCCTCCACGAGAATGTGGAATTGCTACCTTTACGCAAGATTTACTTCAATCTAGTCAAAAATTTTTAGGAACAAGTATTAATTGTAAAGTTGCAGCAATAAATATTTCGCCATTAGAAACATATAAATATCCCTATGAAGTTGCATGGGAAATTGATCAAGATAATAAAAATGACTATCTTGATCTTGCAAAAATATTCAATGCCGATGAACAAATAACAGGAATAATAATTCAACATGAATATGGAATCTTTGGAGGACCAGAGGGAGAAAATCTACTTTATTTTATGAAGAATTGCAAAAAACCAATTCTCGTTACACTTCACACTACTCTACCAGAACCAAATCTCAAAATGAAATCCGTAACAACTGAAATTATAAGTCTCGCATCCACAATAGTTGTTTTAACAAATAAATCAAAAGATATTATAGAAAATCTTTATCCAGATTCTCATAAAAAAATGTTTGTTATTCCTCATGGCATTCATCCAGTTATATTTTCTGATGCAAAAAGATGCAAAATAAAATTAGAGCTAGAAAATCATATCGTTCTAACAACTTTTGGATTATTAAGTCGAGGCAAAGGAATAGAATATGCACTACGTGCGTTACCTAGTGTTGTGAAAAAATATCCAACAATTTTATATCTTATTTTAGGAGAAACTCATCCAGTAATTAGACGACATGAAGGAGAAAAATATCGCATAGAGCTTGTAAAATTAATTAATAAATTAAAATTAGAAAATCATGTAAAATTTTATAATCAATATTTTTCTCTTGCCGATTTATTAGAATTTTTAAAGGCAACTGATATTTATATTGCAACATCTATTAATCCAAATCAAACTGTAAGCGGAACACTTTCCTATGCTTTAGGATCTGGACTTGCTGTAATAAGTACTAAATTTGCCCAAGCTAAAGAGATTATCACGCATGATATTGGAAGACTTGTGCCCATAAAAAACTCTCCCGCTTTTTCAGATGCGATATTAGACCTACTAAGCGATAAGTATAGATTGGAGCAAATGCGTCTTAATTCATACAAAATGACTCGAGAAATGTTATGGAGTAATGTCGCAGAGCGATATGCAAAACTTTTAACAAGGGTTATTATTCCAGATATTAAACTTGATCACCTTTATAAAATGACTGATGATTTTGGGTTATTTCAATTTGCATCATTTGATATTCCGAATAAAAATTATGGATATACTCTTGATGATAATTCAAGAGCCATTATTGTTTGTAGTTGGTTATTAAAGCAAAAATATACCAAGAGATTAGATTTATTATTAAGACTATATCTAAAATTTATTAAAAAATGTCAACTGACTGATGGATCTTTTGTAAACTATATTGAGTTTAATTATAAAAATCCCACATTGCAAAATAATATTGAAGATTTAGAAGATACACAGGCGCGAACATTATGGGCATTAAGTGAAATTATCAGCAATAATATACTTGATGAAAATATTCGAAATGAAGCAAAAAAAATATTTCTACTGAATATAAAACAAGAAAAAAGATTTACTCACTTACGTGCAATGGCTTTTGCCATAAAGTCATTTGCACTTGTATCTAATATTTTTCCAGAAGAATACAATCTTCTCTTTACGAGGATTAAAGAATATGGTGACTATCTACTTATTGCTTTAAAAAATAATTCTATAAAATCATGGATATGGCTCGAAGATGGATTGAAGTATAATAATGCATTATTATCAGAAAGTTTAATTATTGCTGGTGACATAACCAAAAATAGTAACTATACTAATAAAGGATTGATATCTCTTAAATTTTTAATTAGTAAGACTTTTTCAAAAACATACATACCTATCGGTCATTCTAAATGGTATAAAAATAAACAAAAAAGAAGTAACTATGATCAGCAACCAGAAGATCCAGCATCGATGATTTTAACACTTTCAAGAGCTTATAAAATTACAGGAGATGATAAATATAAAAAATTAGCAAATAAATGCTTTGGTTGGTTTTTAGGGATTAATAGTGTAAATAAATCTCTATATAATTATAAGTCTGGTGGTTGCTATGATGGGCTTCATTTTGACAGAGTTAATTTAAATCAAGGAGCAGAATCTCTTATCTCATATCTTATGTCAAATATTATAATTACAGAAATAAATAAATGAAAATTAAAAAAATTAGAGATATTTTTCCAAATATTAATGTTGCTCGTTTTAATATGGCTGTTTGGCAAAAATCTGGAGAAGATTTATTATGTCTAATTGGGAGAGAGGTTGCAGCTCCTGGAAAAATAGGTGAGCCAGATTCTGGAAAATTAAAACTTTTTGAATTAGATGAAAATAGTGAAATAATTAAAGAAAAAATTATCTGGAATCCCATAGAGGGAATAAGCCTAGAAGATCCTCGAGCACTTGAGTTACCTGATGAAAATCTAATTATTGGATTAACAGCTGTGCTTCGTGACGAAAATGGTCATAATATTCCTTATCCTGCAATTGTAAAAATAGAATCTTTTAACTCATGGAGGGATGAGCTTCCACCATTCTTAATTATTGATACTTTTGGTCCAGGAAAAAACCTAACCCCAATTAAAAAAGATATTTATATTTTTAGACCTGAGTCTTCTGATTATTTCCATAAACTTCTCATTTTTTCACTAAAATCCCAAACACCAGAGAAATTAGATGATATACAATTTCCAACAGACTTACCCTGGGCAAGCTGGAGAATTGGAACAACGATGCCACCAATTTGGTTAAATTCAAATGAAGCACTTTTCATCGTGCATGGAATTAGTATAAAAAATATTGATGGCAAGGAAAAATATATTTACAATATTGGACGTGGTAAATTAATTCGTGAAAAAAATAAATTTACAGCTATAATTGGAAAAGATCCAATCCTTACCCCTGATGATTTTCTAGATATTAATGGACTACCACTCACTGAAGAATTACATCCAGAAAGTAGACGGGTTATTTATTCCTGTGGAGGAGTGATCAAGAAAAATTCACAAGATATATTATCTCTATATGTTAATGTTGGAGATAAAAAAACTTTTGAAGTAGAATTATCTTTAAATGAATTAAAAAAAGACCTATTTTAGTAAAAAATTATTTGTCAGATTAATGTCAAGTAAATAAATTTCCATAGGAGATAATTAATATTATCTTATGAGTTTTGCAGAAATCAAAAGAATAAGTGGAATCTTACAAAAAAAAGATTATGTACCCCCAATCAAATCAATCTTGTGGAATCCATCTTCAATATATAAAAATTTTAACTTATCTAATCCATTCTCTATAAAAGGTAGTATGCAAAAAGAAAAACCCAATATTCTTTTGGGGAAACCTAGAACATCATAATCTTCATTATTATTTTAAAATATAAATCTTTAACCACTCCAACATTAAATTAATTAGATATGAGATAATAAGACAAATGGAGGGATCGCATAGTGGCCTAGTGCAGCGGTTTACTAAACCGCCGTGTCGCAAGATACCGTGGGTTCAAATCCCACTCCCTCCGCCAAAATTCGGAATCAGGAATGAAGAAAAAATTATTTTTAAAATCGCACAGCAACATTTAATCATAGGTACGATAGCGTTAATCAATCTTTTTAAAAAATTTAGGAATCTAATTTATAATAAGTATGGCAATTAAGATAAATTCAGAAAATAACATAGAAAGCACCAAATCAAGCTAGTTTATTCTAAATAGAATTTGCCTAAAGATAAGAGATCAAATATATTACTCTCACAAAAATTAAAAACAATAATATATAAAACTTGCCCACCCGTAATGGATAAGGTAGCAAAAGCACTTGACGTTAAAATATCAAGGCTTTAATAAAATTATAGCGATTTGAAAACAAAACCTTTTTATAAAATAGAATCTAATTTTTGTTCTATTGCGTCTGACTATTTTGAGCATAAAATATATCCTTTTTATTATATCGAGTACAAAACCCCTGTTATTAATCTTTTATTCCTAATTGTCTTTTTAAAGTTTCAAAAATAATCTCTTTCCTTAAAACATCCCTGATTGATTCTCTTTCAAAATCAATGAAAAGAGCATTTTTTTCTTTTCTAGTTTTATTTCGCCAAACATACCATCGTGATTCTTTTAATTCCTTAAATTTATTTTCTATTCTTATAAGTGCGTTTTCAATATCTTGAATACTTGTTGTAATATCATCACTTGCTGATAATTCTCTTATTTCCAATAATCCCCTTTCCTCTATTGCCTTAAGGGCAATGAGATTTTTTTCTGAGTATGCATTATTTATTTGCTTCATTATGTTTTCACGTTTTTTTCTATCTTCATCATTTTTACTTAAATCAGGATGAAAAAGCCAAGCAAGTTTTTTCCATAATTTCCTTGTTATATTTTCAATATCTTTTTCAGCTTGATTCATATCTTCAATATCTAAATAGCTATCATTATCGTGTTTAATATTTTTATCTTGAAATAATTCTTCATCTTTTGTTACTTCAATATATGCATTCTCAAGAGATAATCCTTTTTTTATAAGCTCCTTAATCTTTCTATATCTATTTATTTCATTATCTAAAATTCTTTCTTTTCGAATTAAAGATCCTATTCTTCTTTCATACTCATCTTGCATATCTGTAAGCTGAGAATTCAAATTATCTAATTTCTTCATTAATAAGCCTAAGAAAATTTGCTTTTTTACAAGCAATAACTGAAGATTTTCAAAATTTTTTCCTGAATTAATTACTGTTAATTGTGTTTTCATAATACTATATATTAACATATTTTTAGTGTTATAATTTACTTTATGAAAGAAATCAAACAAACAAAAAAATATATTATCCCCCCTCTTGGATTTGGAACATGGAAATTAAATGGAAATATATGTAAAGAATCCGTAGAAAGAGCTATAAAATATGGCTATAGACATATAGACACAGCTGATGTATATGAAAATCATAAAGAAGTTGGTGCTGCGATAAGAAAAAGTGAGATTAAAAGAAAAGATATTTTTCTTACAACAAAAGTATGGAGAGACGATCTTTCAAAAAAAAATGTTATTAATTCAGGTAAAAGATTCATAGAAGAACTTCAAACAAATTATATTGACCTACTACTAATTCACTGGCCTAATGACTCAATACAGATTGAAGATACACTCGATGGATTCATGCAATTAAAAGCAGATGGTATTATAAATTTTATTGGAGTATCAAACTTTACAATAAATCACTTAAAAAAAGTTATTGAAACAAAAATTCCAATTACTACAAATCAGGTAGAATTTCATCCATCACTTTATCAAAAAAAACTTTTAGATTTTTGCAGTAAGAATAATATTATTCTTACTGCATACTGCCCAATTGCGCAAGGAGAAGATTTATTAATTCCAGAAGTGCAAAACATTGCAAAAAAATATAATAAGCTTCCTTCTCAAATTATATTGAATTGGATAATTAATAAAGGGATTATTGCCATTCCTCGATCATCTAATCCTCATCATATAAAAGAAAATTTAGAGTCACTAGAATTGAATTTATCACCAAAAGATTTTGATATTATCGACAATATTGGTGGCAATAATAGGATTGTTAATCCACCTTTTTCAGAATTTAACTATTAGTTAAATAGGATTAGTAAGTAAAATAACCCTATTTAGACGATATATGAATAATAATTCAACTTGTGAAAATATCTCCTTACAATTATTTTGAAACTTATCAAAGTCTTGAGGTTTTTTTTCTTGATAATGAGCATTAAAAATAATTACACCTTTTGGATTCAACAGTGAAGCAACATCAAGCAAATAATTTTTATTTCTAGCTTCTTGTGGATTAAGTGGGCCAATAAATAAATCTACTATTATAAGATCGTACTTTTTAATCAATTTTTTATGCTTATTTACCCAAGAAATTGCATCTTCAATATCTATCGGATGAGATTTTATATCTAATTCAAAATGCTCTTTTGCAATAGTAATCATTACTGGATCAATCTCCACACCTCTAATAATTGAATCAGGATAATATTTTAAAATTGCTCGAATTACATCTCCTCCACAAACACCTAATACCAAGCAATTTGAAAAACTAGTATGAATTTTTTTTAATTTTCTTATAACCGTTGTCCACATGAAGACAAATTCACCACCACTTTGTGGACCATCAGAAAATATAGTCTTCTTTCCTAAGAATTTTTTTACTTCAATTTTATTATTAATTTCTGATAGATATATTATTTTTGGTGCTGGAGTAAATAATGTACCAATAATATTAATGAATTTAGAAAAAAATCCATAACATTTTATTTGAGGCAATGGGAATAAAATTTCTCTACCATGGAATCTTTTTTTAAATTCTGTATAATTTTTCCACTTCTTATTCATTGTAGGATATCTTGGATCAAATATAGATTCGAAGTCTAAAATTTTTTTCTTAAGCTTTTTTCCCAAACGTATACCTTCCCAAACCAATAAATAATTAGCAAGAGTTTCATATCCCCTCTTCGTAATACCCGTTTGTAGATAAGATAAGACACCGTCATAATACGCATACCAAACTACAGCTATTGGAGGACCGTTTTTACTTTCTCTAGCAAAAAGTAAAAAAGAATGCTTACTAAAAGCAACCATTTTTTTATAAAATTCCTCGTAATTTGGTATGTAAAATTTCTTCATATCAGATAAGTTTTTGAGAAGTTTAAAAAATACTTCAAACGACTTATTATCTTTTTTTGAATTTAAAAATACTGATGATATTATTAAATTTTTATCTTTTGCTTTTTTAATATTTCTTTTTGCATTTTCTGAAAAAGTAGAAAAAATATTTTTCTCAGATAAAGTAATGTCTATTTTTAGTGTTGCGCTATGAGCAAATAAAAAATTAGATAATCTATATCCATACTTAATATAATTAACTTCATTATATTTATATGGATGTGGTTCTATTATTACAAATATTGCATTATATTTTTTTGCTATTAAATCAATTTTTTTAAATGGGACTGGACCCAATGGGTGTTGTATTTTTATTACAGAAAAATTCATATAGGGTAATTTTCTAATAAACACATGCGTATTACCTATTCGTTCAACAATCCAACCTATTGACTGCATAAATTTTGCCCATTGGGGTGTTTGCCGAGCATCAATAAAGTTTTCCAGCTTCAATTTCATATCAATAATCGATTATAGCAAATAAGCTTGCCTTCACTTGATACAATATATGTCTATGAAAACTTTTTGGGAAAAATTACAAGAGAAAACTGAGAAAGAAAAAAAACCATTCCTAGTGCAAGCACCAATGGAAAATGTTACCGATGTGGTATTTAGAGAAATGATAAATATATGCGGGAGGCCAGATGTTTTCTTTACTGAATTTACTAATACGGATGGACTATGCTCTAGGGGTAAAGATGGGGAAAGCCATCGTTTGCAATTTACAAAAAACCAACATCCAATTGTAGCTCAAATTTGGGGAAATAATCCGGAAAATTATTATCAATCTGCCATGATTCTTAAAAAACAAGGATTTGATGGAATCGACATAAATATGGGTTGTCCCGATAGAGATATTGTAAAAAAAGGTTCATGTGCAGGACTGATAAATAACAATTCATTAGTAAGAGAGATTTATCTTGCTACTAAAGAGGGTGCCGGAAATCTTCCCATTAGTATAAAAACTAGATTGGGACTTAATAAAATAGAGACTGAGAAATGGATTGGATTTCTACTAGGGCTTGATTTAGCAGCACTAACTATACATGGACGAATTGCAAAAGAAATGTCTAAATTTCCTGCCAACTGGGAAGAGATAGGAAAAGTAGTAAAAATACGAAATGAAATGGAAAAGAAAACAATAATAATTGGTAACGGAGATATACAAAATAAGGAAGAAGCTTTTGAAAAATATGAAAAATATCACGTAGACGGGATTATGATCGGAAGGGGGATATTTTCTAATTTATGGGTTTTTAACAGAGATAATGAGAATAAAATATATAATTCAAATGATAAATTAAATCTTCTAATAAAACATATTACTCTTTTTGAAAATACATGGAAAAATAAAAAGCCATTTGAAGTAATGAAAAAATTTTATAAAATATATATATCAGATTTTCCTAATGCGTCTGATTTTAGATTAAGTCTTATGGAGGCTAAAGATTCTGAGTCATCAATTGCTATGATCAAAAATAAAATTAATGAGAATATTATTTAATATATTTATGAACATCATCTGTGAATGATATTCTATTTTGAAAGAATTCAAATATTTCCTTAGACAAGGTAGCTATTCTTTCTGCTGCACCTACCGGACTCTCACTTTTAGTAAGTACAATAAAAATATAATCACCTTTTGGAGCAAATACAATTCCAGCGTCATGCTTAAAATTATCAATCTCTCCTGTTTTGTGTCCTATAGAGATAGATTTTGGTAAAAATCTTGGTATCCTATCATTAATTTGCTGATCTTTAAGAAGTGCAATCATTTTATTTGAATATTTTTTATCAATAATTTGACCATTATAAAGTTTCTCAAAAAAGATTACTAAATCATAAGCAGTGGTTCGTGAATGATTATCAACAAAAGTCTCCTTAAGTCCTAGTTCTTGAATAAATTTTTTTAAATTTGAAATGCCAATTTTTTCTACCAACATAAGAGCTGAGTAATTATGCGAAATAGTAATCATCTGATGAAGTGCATCTGAAACAGTTAGTGTAATTACACCACTTGATAATCCGCCTAAGGACGGTGATTCTATTTCAAAAAAATTATTTAACAATGAGATATCCCAGCTAAGTATATCGTCTTCTTTTATTTTCCCTTCCTTAATCTGCTTATAAACAGCTCCCATCACCCATAATTTATAAAGACTTGCTGATTCAAATACCAAGTGCTCATTCTGCATGAATATATCATTTGATTTTAAATTTTTAATTACTATAGCATAATTACCTCGTGTTCCCTCTTGGGAATTTCTTACAACATCATCTAAACCTTTACGCGATACTAAATATCTAGAAGTAAAAACAAACATTATCATAATAAAAAACAATAACAATGTTGTCCTTTTCATTTATTTATTATAAACTTGTTGTTTTGTAAGAAATGTAAGAAATTTATCAAAGCATTGACTAATCTTATTTAAATGAAGTAATATAAATAGTCATGGAAAATAATCAACTAGAAATGTGTCCTAAATGCAATAATCCACTTAATGAAATTACAACTACTGCGACTGGAAAACAGTTACAACGATGCTCGAGTGGATCTTGGGATTCAGGAACAAGAAGCACTACTGGATGTGATTATGTAAAGTGGCTCGAAACGCCTCCACAGCAACTAGAAGAAATGTGTCCTAAATGCAATAATCCACTTATGATGGTAGTTACTCGTTTTGGCAAAAAAATGAAAAAATGTAGCACTAATTCATGGAATAAAGAAACAAAGAAATCAGAAGGTTGTGATTATATTGAATGGATTAATGGAACAACTGAACCATTAGATGAAGAATGCCCACAATGTGAATCAAAACTCGTACTCTACACAACTACTAGTGGCAAAAAAATGAAAAAATGCTCGACTGCTGGATGGGATAAGAATAATAAACAACCAACTGGTTGCACATATGTTCAATGGCTTAAGGCAGCTGACTATGTAGGTAAATATGATAATGGTGGAGAAGAATTTTTACCACCAGAACCAGATATATAAGTATGAATATTAAGAAAAATCAAGACCTTAAAATAGAAGATATTAGCGAAGGTGAAGGATCTACAGTTAAAGATGGAGATACTGTAGTTATACATTATACTGGATGGCTTGAAGATGGTACAAAATTTGATTCCTCATATGACAGAAAAGAACCATTTGAAACTAAAATAGGTGCTGGCTATGTTATTAAGGGATGGGATATGGGAGTTCCGGGAATGAAAGTAGGTAGTAAAAGAAAGCTAACGATACCACATGAGTTAGGTTATGGTAAATATGGTGCAGGTGAAACAATTCCAGGATCAGCAACGCTAATTTTTGAAGTAGAATTGTTAAGAATAAAGTAGTATTTCTTCTAACTTAAATAGTAGATATAGTATTCAATCTTCTGACATGGGTTTTCTAAAATTATATTGGCTCATAAATAGTATTTTATACTGCCTATTTTGTGGCTTAAATATCATATTTTTATGATATTTTTATTTTTTACTGAATTGATAAGATAAATATTTTTAATGATTTCTAAAAATGAAAGATAAAACAAAAAAATCAGTTTTACAAATTGTAATTATAATAATTGTAATTATAATAATTGGCCATAGTGCAGCAAATAAAGTGCGTATTATTTCTCCGCTACCATCAGCTAGTTATGATTTTAAAAAACTAGGAATTATTAGCTGGGTCACTCAAGTTATTAAAAATATGACTTCAGAAGATAAAAATAACAAAATACGTATTTTATCAACCAATATACCCGACCTTAAAACGAATAATAATAAAAAAGTATATGAAAAAGATAATAATACAGATATGTTTGAAGAGGATAATAATACAAATATACTTGAACAGTCTGTTGAAAATGATACTTTAATTCAAGATATAAAAGTACCTAATGACATAATTAAAAATCCTCAAGTAATTCTTAATATAGCAAAGACTTTTTATGAAAGTAAAAAAATAGAATATGAAAAATTAATAGAAAAAACAATCAAAAATATTCCAATAATATCTGATAATCCTAATGAAGAAATTAGCAATTGTGAACAATTAGATAAAATTTACAATAAATTATAATTAACTATAAATAATGAAATTAAACCATAAAAATAATATAAAAATAAATAAATTTTCTGCCTTACAACATAGAGATTTTAGACTTCTTTGGATCGGTCAACTTATTTCTAATACCGGATCACAGATGCAAATAGTTGCTTTAAATTGGCACATATATTTACTAACTAATTCTGCTGTTGCATTGGGGCTGATTGGTCTTTCAAGATTTATTCCAGTTGTTATATTTTCATTAATTGGTGGCTCTTTTGCAGACTCTCATAATAGAAAAAAAATCATGTTTTATTCACAATCTATTATGGCAATATTTTCTATTATATTGACTATTGCAACATTCACAAATAATGTAACGCCATTAATAATTTATTCCATAACTATAGGAAGTTTTATTGCATTTTCTTTTGATCTACCTGCTCGTCAAGCTCTAATACCCAGCTTAATAAATAAGAAAGATTTTACCAACGCAATGAGTCTTAATTCCATTATGTTTCAGATATCAGCTATTTTAGGGCCTGGCCTTGTTGGTTTTGTTATTGCAGAATTTGGTATTGGAAGTGTTTATGCATTTAATTCTTTATCTTTTATGGCAGTTATAATTGCGCTCTTATTAATGCGCTCAGATGGTGCTATCAATGGAAAATCAACACCCGTATCTATTACAAGCATATTGGAAGGATTAAGATTCGTTGCTTCAAGGACAATTATTTGGTCAACTATGCTTTTAGATTTTTTTGGAACATTCTTTTCCTCTGCAACTGCACTTTTACCAATTTTTGCAAAAGATATATTACATGTTGGACCGCGAGAGCTTGGATTTTTATATGCTGGTCCTGCTATTGGTGCACTTATTGCTGGATATATCATTGCTCATATGGAAAAGATTAATAATCAGGGAAGAATATTAATATATGGAGTAATATGTTATGGTTTCGCTACTATGCTTTTTGGGTTATCTACATTTTTTTGGCTATCTTTTATTTCACTTATTATTTTAGGCATAGGTGATGCAATAAGCGCAATTATTCGAAATATTGCAAGACAATTAGAAACTCCTGATTACATTCGTGGTCGCATGATTGCAATAAATATGATTTTTTTTCTAGGAGGACCTCAGTTAGGAGAATTTGAAGCTGGAATTTTGGCAGCTAATGTTGGTGCTCCAGTATCCGTAGTTATTGGAGGAATTAGTACAGTTATTTTTGCTGGAATTATTGCACTTAAAATTCCTGACTTAATAAATTATAAAGGACATGAAAATAAACAATAAAAAAGCATCCTCTTTTCATAATAGTAAGAAGATGCTTTAAGGAATATAAATTCTATTATCCTAAAATCACTTTTTTTTCCCTACAAGAAGCAAAACCGTAGATGCTCCTACGAGTACGTAAACTAATGTAACAAGCATTGGTACACTACCAAACAATGCTTCAACTAAATTGAGATTAAACGCAACCATACCCCAGTTTAATCCACCCACGATAACTAAATAATAAGCGACTTTATTAACTAATTTAATATCTAAATTCATTTATATCACCCCCTTTCATTATTCTAATTTTTATTTCAGAAATCAATCGATTTAAATTCATAATAAAATCGTATACTTATTAAAATGATACGTCAAGTACTCATTAAATGAATATAAGGAAATATCACGGAAGATTAAAATTTATTTCACTATCAAGTTTCCAACCATGCCAATTTTTCTATGATTACCTATACTACAATAAAATTCAAACTTACCAATTTTATCAGCAACAAATGTTATTTTTTGATTTTTACCAGCTGAAAGCGACTCTGTCCTAGCATTGAATTCATCAATTACAAAATCATGAACACCTTCTTCATTATTAAATATTATTTCTACATTGTCATCTTTATTTACTTTTATTTCCTTAGGAGAAAAAGAGAAATTTTTTCCAATAACTATAAATGATTTTACGGAAATTTTTTCCTTAATTGTTGCTTCTGTATTACTTACAGAATTATCTTCACTTAAGGGGGATTTTTCAATTATGCCTGCTGAGGTAGAAGAAATTATTTCAGATTGAACTTTCCTATCTCTTACTCCATTATTGTATATTAAAAACATAACCATGCTTATAATAAAAATAATTAAAATTACAACCAATACTATATATTTTGCATTATTTTTCTTAGTATCCATGTTATAAATATATACTACTTAATCTATTTCTGCAAATACATATTTTTGATATTAACAGTAATTGAGATTTATTTTTTTATATTTCATAAATAAGAAGATATAATAATATTCTATCTTGATAGATTATTACACATATTTTCTACTTTTTTCCAAAACAATGATACTCCACCAGACTGCATTTCTTCTACATTATAGTCTGTTGAAAGTGGATGTGGCTTACAGTTCATCATTGCGGAAAGTATGCCTTCTCGCATTGCCCAATTGATAAGCGAGCTAGCAACAATTGGGTCATCGGGCAAACAGAAGCCTCTCCATCCACCAGCTTTTTGAAGCATCTCTCCACCGGATTCATCTACTAGCGGCTTGTCTCTTCCTGCATATTCCCATAATAAATTATTAACTGAAATATGAGGGATTAAATTACTGCGACGTAGAAAATTTAAATTATCCTTCTCTTGTCTACCGATTGGCTCTGAAAAAAGCAATAATGATGCACCCTGCATGGTGCATTCGAGCAGTGCTTTAAATGACTGCTCACTTGGCTTAGTTATTTCCAATGAAATCGGAAATTCTTTATAAATCTCTTCATACTTATGCACAATCTCCTTATCCTGAGATGAAACAGTAATATCAACATATGACCTTTTAAGCATTTGTGAAAGAAAATTACGCACATATGGAGCATCTTTTGAAATAATATGAAATAAAAAACGATGAGATTTTTGATGTAATGAATCAATAAGCTTTGCATAATAATCTGTTCCCACAGCAGCTCCCGAAACCGGAATCATAACATGAATTGTTTTATTGTTTTTATTATCAACTTGAGAGATTCTATCTTCCATGTATTCTTTTGAAATATTTTTTTCAAGCAAGGGACTAATCGGATACGGAGAGACTTCAATATTTATCTCTTCTTTTGTCTTTTTTTTTGCATATTTCAAAAGACTATTTTTCGTTTTTCTACTTGGAACAAAGGTTATATCTGCTTCCTTTATAAACCAGATATGAAGAGGGCTATCATCTGTTACTTGAACAATTAAAATAATTTGTATTTCTTTTTCTTTTTCTAATTTTTTTTTAATTGATCCTATTTGTTGAGCCAAGCCGAAATGAGTTGCAATAATAATGACCCTGCTTGGTTGCTCAATATTTTGATCAATAATTGTTAAGATTTGTTCATAAATTTGCTTGGTATGTGAGCGTAAAAACAAATTATAATAAAATGTAGAAATATCTTCCATAAGTCCCTGCTCGGCCCATTGAGTAATGGCCCTAGTTATAGGATGAAAACTCATAATTCTATGTAGAAATGTAATCGCTTTATCCTGTGAGCCTAAAAGTAATGGAAATATCTTATTTGGAAGACCTTCATATAAAGCATTTGTAACGCGTAGGTGACCAAGTCCTGCAGGAGCAAAAGCAAAAATAAAAATAGTTGATTTATCAGCAAAAATAGAAGTTTTCATTTATATATAATAACTATACTATCAGAAAAAAAAGCTATCAACAAAGCAGTAATTATACAATATAACTATTTATCATTAACTATACTTAAATAAGTAAATAAAAATTTATTTCAATTTTCGAGGAATAGTTACTCCATTTTTATCTTCAATGATGTATCCTTCTTTTCTTAATTCTTCCCTAATCTTATCTGCATCTTGATATTTACCTTCTTTTCGTAAAATTGTTCGCTTAACGATTAGCTCATTTATATTATCAGGAACAGATATATATATCTCTTTTATGTGTCTATTCCTTGTAATATCTAGGCCGAGAACTTCATCGAATTTCATAATACTAGCCAATTTTTCACCATCCGATCGCCTTGACTTTATAAGCTCCCATACAATTGCAAGCGCCCTAGGCATATCTAGATCGTTTTGCAAAGCATCTATAAATCTCTGCTCATAAACTTTATCTCCATGATTTTTATCTTCCGAAAGATTCGCAACTTCGTCCCTTAAGTGAACGAGTGCATTATGCGATGCTTCTAATGAACCCCATGTAAAATTCATCTCTTGACGATAATGTGTTTGCAAATATAAATAACGAAGAGCCAATGGATCAAAGCCATTTTTTGTAACATCTTCCATTATGTAATTATTTCCCAAGCTCTTGCTCATTTTTTTACCATCAACCAGAATAAATGCCCCATGCACCCAATATTTTACAAATTTTTTTCCAGTAGCTCCTTCTGCTTGTGCAATTTCATTTTGATGATGTATTGACTGTAAATCAATTCCACCTAAGTGAATATCAATCGTCTGACTATTTTCGGCATGAAATTTTCCTTCATCAAATATACCTAACGAAAGATATTTTAAGCTCATCGCACTACATTCTATGTGCCATCCAGGAAATCCTTTTCCCCAAGGAGAGTCCCACTCCATTTGTCTTTTTTTATGAACAGCTTCATGTCCAGATAGGGATTTTTCCTTAGAATTGGAAAACTTCCATAATGCAAAATCACGGGAACTTCTCTTTTCTTTATTTATCTCAACACGCGCACCATCTCTTACCTCATCTAATGTTGATAATTCGCCATATTCTGGAAATTTAATTGTGTCAAAATATATTCCATCAGTTATCTGATATGTAAATCCTTCTTCTTCTAACTTTTTTATTAAAACAATTTGTTCAGGAATGTTTTCTGTAGCTTTTGCAAAAATTAGAGGTTTTTCCAATCTAAGTAATTCATAATCTTTAATGAATGCATCTGTATAGAATTGGGCTATTTCCCATGCATTTTTTCCAAGACGTTTAGCCGATTTTTCCATCTTATCTTCACCAGAATCTGCATCACCAAAATTATCACCAGTAAGATGACCAACATCCGTGATATTCATAACATATGTTACCTGTAATTTACAAAATCTGAGAGTTCGAAGAAGTACATCAGAAAGTATATAAGTCCTAAAATTACCAATAGTCGCATAATCATATACCGTTGGACCACAGGCATACATAGTCACCCTAAGTGGACTTGATGGGTGAAATGACTCTATTTTTTTTGTAAGTGAATTATATATCCTTAACATGTATTGAGCGATAAGTAGTAAGTATAGAGTATTAAATAAAAATAGCAAGATACTTATTAGATAAACTAATCATATTATATACTTTTTTACCCACTAACGCCTCTATTTGCCTCAGTTGATCTTTCAGCACGATCTACTGAGATTGGTTTTTCTTTTGCTTTTTTCTCTTCTTTCTTTTGCAGATCTTGCTCCTCTAATCTTTCTATTCTTTCTGCAGGTTTTTCAACTTCCTCCATTGTTTTCTGACGCGTTATTAATTTTTGATAATATTCACTATGTAGAATTTGTCTAAGCTTAGCTAGGTGTTTTTCATCTTCTGCATTTTTCGAATCCATGTCTGGCATCGGAGGCGCATCTTCGCCCGAAGAATATGCATAGAGGTTTTTCACAAACTCTCGTGTCTGTTCTTGAGATTTTAATTCTGCTTCTGGATCACTAGTGGTAGATGTTTTTGCTATTTGACTAGAAGTTTCCTTAATTAATTCTACGGGCGAATTTACTATTTGCTTTGCTACCTGCTTTACTACTTGGCCAACTTGGCCAACGGAATCTCTAATTACTCCATTTCCCAAAATATTCATAAATTAAGTGTAACAAGGGAGAATATCAGTGTAAAGATATAAAATAAATATCTATCGAATTATTCCAAGCATTTCTTTTGCATCATCAGTGAGTTTTTCAGGATCCCATGCTGGCTCCCATACTAAAGTAATTTTTACATCTTTTACTCCTTCAACTTTTTTCCCAGCCGCTGGAACCAACTCTTCAAAAACAAATGACAATGGACACCCAGGAGTTGTAAGAGTCATAATAATTTCCACAAATCCCTTCTCTTGATCAATAATAATATTATAAATTAATCCTAAATCAACAATATTAATTTTAATTTCTGGATCAATTACATCTTTTAACTGTTCCAATATTTGATCTTTTGTAATCATAAATTTTAATTAATTAAATATTTATATTTATTATATATCTAAATAAATATCAATATTTACTTCTTCCATCCATTGCTCGTTGAAGAGTAATTTCATCTGCATATTCAATATCTGCACCAGTTGGTAAACCTCTTCCAATTCTACTAATTATAAGATCTTTCATAAAGAGGTCAGATTTTTTATCAATAGATATCTTTAGCTGTTTTGCAATATACATTGCGGTTGCTTCTCCCTCCATTGTTGGATTTGTTGAGATAACTACTTCTGATACGTTTCCGTTTTGAACACGATTGACTAATTGCTTTATATAAATCTCGTCTGGTCCAATATTATTAAGTGGATCAATCTTGCCATGCAATACATGGTAAACCCCATTAAATTTACCACTTTTTTCCAAAGCCATTACGTCCAATGGTTGCTCTACGACACAAATAAAAGTTTGATCCCTCTGCTTATCTGAACAAATACTGCAAGGATCTAGGTCGCCAACAGTAAAACAAATAGAACAAAGCACAGTATCTTTACGTAGATTTTCCAAAGCTTTAGCAAATCTATCTAACTCAGCCTGTGGTACATGTAGTAAATAAAATGTGAGTCGTTGTGCAGATTTAGGACCAATACCTGGAAGTTTTTCAAAAGATTCAATTACATTCTGGATTGCTCTTGGAATTTTCATATATTTAAATATTATTCTCTCAAATAATCTGCTATGAGTTCTGCAATAGATATTATTTCAATTTTAGGAGAATTATCTTCTAATTTAACTGAAATACTATTGGTAACAAAAACTTTTGTAATTAAATCGTTATTAAGTCTTTTTACCGCATGATCAGAAAATACAGGATGAGTAGCAAAAACAATTATTTCCTTAACACCATTAAGATGCAATAATTCTGATCCAGCTAAGATAGTTTTACCAGAAGAAATCATATCATCTATGATAATTGCCCTATTGCGCACTTCTCCAGTAACCACATTGGACTTAACTTCTCCAGTTAATAAATCTCTATTTTTATCGATAGTGGCAAAAGGCATATTGTCCAAAATTTCAGATATTTGCTTAATCCTACGGATACCTCCCATATCAGGTGATATAAGTATTGTATTTTCATTATTCCATCCTTCTTTTTTTATCCTATTTGCAAAAATAGACAATGCTGAAAGATGTATCATCGGAATTGAAAAAAGTTCTGGAATTTTTATTGAATGTAAATCTAAGACAACAATTTTATCTATATTCATAGATTCAATTATTTTAATAATTACTTCGATAGAACGTGCTTCTCCATCGCGAAATACATGATCTTGTCTTTGATATCCAAGATAAGGAACTACAATAGTTATACTTTTAGCACCAGATCTATTTATTGCATCAATCATAAAAAATAATTCCATATAATTTTGATCTATTGGCATACCCGCAGATTGAATAATTATTACATCCTCATCTACAACATTTTCCAAAACACGAAGTCTTCTTTCTCCATCTGTAAAGACTGTCAACTCAAAAGACGAAAGGATAAGATTAATTGAAATTGCTATTTCTTCTGCTAAATCTATACTTGAACTACCACTAAAAATTTTCATAATTTTATAATATTAAATCCTTACTAATTGACTCACCTGTCTGAGTTCTCCTAATTACTTCTGCCAATAATGGCGCCACTGAAGTAATAATAATTTTAGGATTAGTTACAACTTCTTCTCGATGTGATATGGTATCTGTAATTATCACCTCATCAATCGGTGAATCTACTATTTTTCTTAATGCATCTCCAGAAAATAACCCATGAATTGCGACAGCTCGCACAGTCTTAGCTCCTCTTTGTTTAATTAAGCTAGCTGCTTTTGTTATTGATCCACCAGTATCAATCATATCATCAACTAACAAAACATTTTTTCCCATTACGTCTCCAATCATATCAAATGCTTCTGAATTATTGTTTATTGATAAATCACGCTCTTTAAATACTATTGCAACACCATCTGCTCCTAAAAATTGAGCGAACTTAGTAGCCCTAGGAACACCACCCTTATCTGGTGAGGCAATTATTAAATTATCAAGTTTTCTTTTTTTAATTATTGGCAATAATGCATAACTACCATATAAATTATCCCACGGCATTTTTACAAAACCTTGCTGTTGCTCAGAATGAATATCTACTGTAATTATTCTATCTGCTCCAGCATATTGAATAATTCCAGCAATTACCGATGCACTAATGGGAACCCTAGGCATTTCTTTTCTATCTTGTCTCGAATAACCAAAATATGGAATTAAAGCAGTAATTTCTCTTGCCGAAGATCTTTTGACTGCATCAATAAGTAGTATTAGTTCCATTATACTATCATTCACCGGTATAGACATAGACTGAATTATGACAACATGTCTTTGTCGAAGATTATGCGGAATTTTTATACGTAGCTCGCCATCAGAAAACTGACTAATTGGATTATCTAAATATTCTTCTTTTCCTAAAATTTTAGCTATATCTTTTGCAAGACGAATATTTGCTCGACCAGTAATAAGAATTAAATCATCTGTTTTTGACTGCATTACATTAATAATCCTTGATGCTTTCTCATAGCTATCTAGATATTGTAACATCAAGATTTTCCGTAATCAACGGGTGTGAATAATAAAAAATATTACTTTCCTAATCCACCAAGTAATCCCCCTAGACCACCACTCATTGATTGAAGCTTCTTTGCAGCAATCTCTTGCGATTTTTTAACGGCTTCATTTACCGCATCTCTTATATCATTATCCGATCTATCATTGGAAGTTATTGATTTAATCTTTTGATCACCAGAAATTACAACAATTACTCCATGATTATTTATAGTAACTTCTTCTTGTTGAAGTTCTCTCTGAATAGACATCGCTTGATCGCGCATTTTTTTAAGTTCTCCTATTTGCTTAAATGGATTATTCATATTATTCACCTCCTTACCAATTAATACTATATTCTACTATTTTTTATCTCTTAATTCTACTAATACTGTTACTGATTTTCCAGTCAAATCTTTATATATTTTTTCCATTAATTCCATAGATTCTTTTTTACATAATTTTTCTTTATGAAATGAGTAACCTGTTGCGATAACAAGATTATAATCATTTGTCTCAATTAAATAACAACTAGCCAATAGGCCTGCTACTGAACGATTTTGCTGTTTTATGTTTTTTATAAAAGTTGACCATATTTCTTTATCTTCAATTTTAGTAACTTCAATCTTACCTTCTGCATCATTTGATTTATTTTCTTTAACTAAATTCGTTTTGATATTTGAAATTTTTATTTCTGATTTATCAGTAATTACTATACTTTCATTATTTATTTTAAAATTGTCTATTCGGCACCAGTCTATAATCACCATTTCCAAAGGTAACTGCAGAATAACAGCATGTCGAATCGCTCCATATGCTTCTCCCAAAAGATTAATAAGTATTTTGCTTTCTTCAATGCTAAAAACTACACCATTTGCAACTTTATTTCCAATTCCCAATTCTTGAAGCATAGATAGATGCAATCGCGAGATAAGTTGCTCTAAATATTGTTTTATATTTATACCAATTTTTATCATATCTTCAACTAAATCTAATGCTTTTATTGTGTCTTTCTTTTTAAGGTGATCTATCATCTGCTCTAGATATTTTTCAATACTTATTACTCTATGTTTTTCTTCAACAATTTCTTTAGTTATTTTTTGTGCTTGTCCAGAAATTAAAGTAACACATTCTTCCAAAACTTTTGCACCATCTCGAAAGCTTCCTTCCGATAGTTGAGCTATGTCTTCCAGAGCAGATACATCAAATGGAACTTTCTCTTTTTCTAAAATGCGGGTGAATGAATGAACTAACTCTTCTGTAGTTGCGACGCGAAATTGCAAATTAAAACATCGAGAAATAATAGTTGCAGGAACTTTATGCAACTCTGTTGTGCAAAGAATAAAAAGCACATTGGTTGGTGGCTCCTCCAAAGTCTTAAGAAGTGCATTGAATGCTCCAGTCGTAACCATATGCACTTCATCAATTATATATACTTTATTTTTTGCTAAAAGAGGGACTAGATTTATCTTTCCCAACAGGTCACGAATATCATCAATGAGCCCATTAGATGCACCATCAATCTCCATCACGTCTAGATTGATGCCGCTAGTAATAGACATACATTGATTGCACTTATTACAAGGCTCAATTTCAGAATTTGATTTATTCCCATCCGAAGATAAATCAAGATGTTGACAGTTTACAACTTTTGCCACAATACGAGCAGTAGATGTTTTACCAAGACCTTTAGGTCCAGTAAAAAGAAATGCATGTGGAATAATAGGCTTAGAAAATACACTATACAATATATCTCGTACAGATTTACTATCTAACTCTTCTATTGTTTGAGGCCGATATTTGCGATAAAATACCATAATTTCTCTGTAACAATACTATACCTAATATTATTATATTAAATTAGTGATGAACACCTAATAAATGTAAAGTTCCATGAATTACTAGCTCCTCTACTTTTTCATCTACGAGAACATCGTCTCTTGCTGCATCTCTAATTACTTGGGGGTAAGATAATACAACGTCTCCAAGTCGAAGCTTATCTGTTGGCATAATTGTAGGAGAGCCTTCATTAATTGAAAATGATAGTACGTTTGTAGTTTTATCTATATTTCTATACTTCTTATTAAGAGCCTGCATTTTACGATCTCCTACAATTGCAATAGAAATCTCAGCAGAGCTAATAATTCCTTGCTCTTTGCACGTAACCTGAACCGCTTTTTTTATTCTTTTTCTATCAACTTTATAGCGGCTTTCTACGAACAGTAATACCTCAATAGTACTTGAATTACCATGCATTTTTCTTTGCTCTACGAGCATCTTCTTGCTTTTGCTTACGAGCGAGCGAAGGCTTAAGATAGAACTCTCGGCGCTTTGCCTCTTGCAATATCCCTTCACTCATTACTTTTCGGGAAAATTTCCTAATAAGCGAATCATCTGAATCCCCTGGTTGTTTTTTAACAAAAACCATAAAATAAAACACCTCCTCTTGCAATGTCAGTCTGATAAATATATGACGAAGTATTTATTGTAGTAATTTTTTGGAATTCTTCACCATGGTCAAATTGACAATATTTATATTTCTATTGTACTTTAAAATCAAGAGAAAGTAAAGAGGGATATGGTTAAGATTTTTTAATTTTGTCAGCAATGACTTCGAGCTGTTCCTTAGGCTTATTTTTTACTATTGATTGGATTGCTCCACCACTATCATTTTTCCATCTAGGAATGATATGTACATGCAAATGTGGTACGCCTGTAGGCTCTAGATGATTTATGCCAATCGATATCCAATCGCATTTAAGAGATTTCTCTATCTTTTTTGCTAACTTTTGAACTATATTCATAACTGACCCTAATTCATATTCTTCGTAATCGTGAATCGATAAACCATGTCTTTTTAAAATCACTATTGTGTGTCCTGGAGCAGAAGGCATAATATCTAAAAAAGCACGGGTTGAGTCATCTTCGTGTAGGGTATATGATGGTATTTGATTAGCAATTAATTTACAAAAAATACAATTATCCATATACCTTAAGCTGATACAAGTATTTCTATTATTGATTCTAATGACAATGAGCTAGGCTTCATATCCTGATTCTTTGTAGAACCATTTAGTAACATTTTTTTAGAGACGTGAAGAAACCATGAAGCCTGTGAATCAATCTCCTTTAATTTAACATATACTGACGTTAAATCTACATCTGAATCAGGATCATTAGATGGTCTAGCCTTAATTCGAACATATCCTTTTTTGGGATCTTTACGAACTACCACAACGTATCCCATTTTTTGCACTAATTTTATTACTGTATCATTAAAAGAAGAAAAAGCAATCCCATTGCCCCATTTTGTCTTAAATAAAATACTGTTTGTTTTAATCTCCTTCTCTGCCAATATTTTATTTTCAAAAGTAAATCTCAAAGCATCTAATAATTGCATTATAAAATCAGTATAATAATTATCTTGATTTGATTTCTGTAATTTAATTCCGTCTAAAACTCCAAAAAGTGAAAAATCATGATGGTCTGCAGTGGGATCTCCCCAAAAAACCTCTCTAAAATGATCTATGTCCACCACAACCTTAACAATTCGACTAATTGCATCTTTTTTAAAATCTGATTTTTCATTTGAGGAATGGGAACATATATAATCCCATGTTCTACTAGCTGCACAAATAGATTGATCATTTGTCTGATGATGATCTAATGGACCCATTCCGGTATCAACATGGATAACCTCATTTCCATCAATAATCTCAATAGGATTAACTGTTGCAAAACTAGGAAATATCTCATGATTATTATTTATTAATATATTATCTTTGCCCAAGAATCCAGTCTCATTTTTATCTTTAAGCTTTGTTCCAGCTGAAACAAATTTTACATCTGCATTAGCCCACCCATTTAAAAAACGCTTCAAAAGCCATACTGAGGTTATAGCATCTAAATCTGGCGAACTATGAGTTACGATTATTTTCATATTTAATTATTTAATTCTATAATATCTGGCCTACCTCGACCCTTATTATCAGTATCTAGTCCATATCCCTCAACCCAAACATTCTTAATCTCAAAACCAAGATATTCAATCTCAACATCAACCTCTCTTCGAGCTGGCTTTGAAAGTAGGGATACAACCCTTAGTGAACTTGGTAGACTCTTTAATAATTTATCTTTTAATATCATAATTGTATGACCAGAGTCAACAATATCTTCCACAATAAGTATATTTTTATTAAGATAATCAATGTCTCCACTTAGTTTAATTTGCGGATTTCTAGAAGACTCTACTTTGTCTCCATAGCTTGAAATATTTACAAAATCTAACTTACAATTTTTTAATCCTGAAATCCACAAGGCGCGAATTAAATCAGACATAAAAATAAATGACCCCTTCATAACCATGAGTAAAATAACATTTTTTCCCTGATAATCAAATGCTATTTTATTTGCAATTTCATTTATTCTTTTTGAAATTATTTCTTGAGAAATAAGTATTTTTGTATCTAGATTATTATCTTTCATATGCCTATTGTACACTACTCACTTTTTCTATGCAAAAACTTGACAAAATTAATCTTAAAACATAGGATAAATCTATGAATAAAAAAACTGATACCCTAGATCCAAAACTCAAAGAAATTTATGATAGGGTAATGAATAGTCATATCTCTAAACCTAATCAACCAGTATCGACTCCTATTAAATCACCAGCACCTACCCCAGCAGCATCTAATCAAATTCTACATTCTACCCCTGAAAAAACTACTCAAGTTTTTGTTGCTAATTCATCTAAGGATGCAACAAAAAATACTCCATCGATAGACGAAAAAAACAAAGAAAAAAAATCAGGTATATCTCCGGTAATATTTACTATCTGTGGGATTATTTTTTTTGCAATCTACACAATATTCTGGTTTAAGATATTTAACATATCTCTGCCATTTATTCCTAAATAATTTATTAATAAAAATAAACTATCAGTTTTTATTGAAGTTTTTTAAAAATATTTTCAATACTAATTAACTCTATATCTGTGCTTTTTCGATCTTTCCATTCTATATTATCACCATTTCTGCCTGATACAACTAAACGTATAGGTATACCAATTAAATCCGCATCAGCAAACTTTGTACCAGCTCGCTCATCACGATCATCATATAATACATTTATTCCTCTACTCATCAATTCATCATAGGTTTTATTCGCCATATTTATAGCTTCTGCGCTCTCACCAAGTCGAATTAAATAAACATCTGCAGGAGCAATTGTTTTTGGCCAAATCAATCCCTTTTCGTCGCTAAATTTTTCTGCAATTACGCCCATTACTCGAGTTATCCCTATGCCATAAGATCCAAGATGCGGAAATCTTCTTTGACCATCTTCATCGATAAAGGTAAAATCCATCTGCTCACTCTTAGCAGTACCAAAATTGAATATATTACCTACTTCGCTAGTTTTTATCTCTTCAAGATCAAATTTATTAATTCCTAGTTTTTTTAAATTTTCATCATTTAAAACTTCTTCATTAATAGCAATATTTTTACCACGGTGAAGATATATCCTATCTTCACCGGTCTCACAAATAGTCTGAAATTCATGACTAAATTCCGTAAATGAACCGCCGCCTGCAAAAGTTACATAAGTATCATCTCCTATTCCGAGACGTTGATAAATTTTTTTATATGCTTCAGTAACCGAATTATAATATTTATTATGTTGTTTTGAATCAATACAAACAGAGTACATATCCTTCATACTAAATTCACGGCCTCGCATTATTCCAGACTTTGCTCGTAGCTCATTTCGCAACTTTATCTGAAACTGATATACGCTGATCGGAAAATCTTTATAACTAGTTATATGCTGTTTTAACATTTCTATAATTGGCTCTTCATGGGACCAAGCTAGGCCAATTTCTGATTCATCTTTTAATCTAGTTTTAAACCATACATCTACTGCATTATCATCCCATCTACCAGTAACCTCCCATTTATCGCGAGACTGAAGATTGGTCATAATAAGCTCTTGTCCATCAATTGCATTCATCTCTTCTCTAACAATTTGCTTAATATTTTCAATTACTTTTAAACCAAGGGGTAGATATGCATAAACTCCAGCCATTTCTTTATGAATGAAGCCAGCCTGAATAAGTAGCTGAGCGTTTTTAGATACTTCATCAGTTGGGGCTTCTTTTCTTGTTTTTGTAAAAAGTTTCGAATATCTCATATTATTTTATTTTAATTTAATTTAAAAACCTATATCTATTTCTCTAGTATAACATTATTTTATTCCTTAATTAGGATCTTTTAAATTTCTGCTATTAAACTCGTTGACAATTATACCTTGAAATAATAAAATTTCTTCGATGGTAAAAAATATATGCCACTAGGAGAAGATCTACATCATCAAAAAATTATTGAAAGAATTAATTATACAGATAACAGTCGTTCTCCTTTTCAAGTTGTAGAATCAACAGCAAAACTTTTAGATTTATATTTTACACCAGTAATTAACCTAGATCCTTCTCTTGCAAGAAATTATTTTGCAAATGCAACTCTTGGATTTGCATGGCAAGCAGAAAAAGGATTCTTCAAAAATATAGACAAGATTGATCGTGCAAAAAAAATATCAAATGAGGATATAGAAAGATTTATATTACTAGATAAACAACAGGGTCAACAAGAAAATGTTGAAGATAATGAAGCTTTTGATTTTACCCTAATAACATTTGGATTCATGCCAGAAATGGCAAAACATAGATTTCTTCCAAATGGATTCTCAAAAAAAGGAATGATGGCTCCACCATTTACAACAAGAGAATACTTATTAAGGCTAAGAGAAATAAGAAGAGAGGTTACTAGGATAATAAGTGGAGAGACAGATCAAAAAGCTTCGCTTGATAACAATCCAGCACTCCTAAGAACATATTGGTTTTTTCAAGTCGGTAAAGAAATACCGTTAAAAATAAAAAAAGATTATAAAAATATTAAAAATAATACAGAAAAAATTTTGAATAAACTTTTAGAAGATATTGATATAAATTAATATTCTTATTTATTCTTTACATCATGACCGCCAAATACATTACGAAGAGAAGAAACCAAACGACCAGTAAATGATTGTTGGATTTTTTTATCTATCATAGATCTCTTTCTATATTCAAGGGATGCTTTAATAATCTCCAGCTGAACATCCATTCGTTTTGCCTCTTCAATTGCCCACACCGTTTCACCAGACGCACTTCCAATCTCTCCAGTTATTTGCTCTAATTTTGGGTCTTTTTCCAAAGCTTCTACTGTGCGATCCATCATAAAGCCACTTATCAAAGTTCCACGTTGATACATTTTTGCAACCTCTATCAAATCTAAATTATAATCTGATTTCTGAAGCACTTCGAATCCTTCTCCAATTGATTGCATATATCCATATTCAATAGCATTGTGAATCATCTTTACATAGTGACCCGCCCCCCCAATACCAAAATATTTATGTCCACCATTAGGATTAGCTAAAGTATCCAAAATAGGTTTTATATAATTATATGCATTTATGTCTCCCCCGACCATAAGTGGATACCCATCTTGTGCAGCAATTATCCCGCCAGAAACACCAATCCCCAAAAATTTTATATTTTTTTCTGCTAAGAATTTAGCATGCCTATTTGTATTGTTAAAATTTTCATTTGCTCCATCTATAATGATGTCTTGATCTGAAACATATAATGCAATTTCTGAGATAATTACTTCTGTTGCTTCACCTGCCGGCAACATAGTCCATACGATACATGGCTTTGACAGGGAAGAAACAAGCTCTTTAACAGATGAGGATATTTTGATATTTTTAAATTCTTTTTTAATAATTTCTACCGATTCCGTAGACCTATTCCATACTACAACATCGTGTCCATCATTAATCAATTTACCAACCATTCGACTTCCCATTTTTCCAAGCCCAATAAAACCTATCTGCATAAAATAATATTAACAAAAAAAATTAAATTTTTCCACCTCTTATTCTCATAATTTCTTTAAGTAATTTGCTAGTTATATCATCAACCGTTTTAATAAAAATCCCCTTAAGCGTTGTTTCCTTTTGCATATCTTCACTATTATTCTCTTTTTCGATTAAGGTAATTATATTACTAATTACTTTTTCAACATTACCTGCTACAAGTAATTGAGGCAAATAAAATTTATCCCCATCCCCATTTACTAAAGCAGATAAAAAGTATGCTACATGTATTGATCGCTCGCTCATGCCGATTTGATTTAAACTTACTGTATGTTTTGGAATTTTTTTTCTTAGAATATCCGATACTCCAATTAAATAATCTCTATCATACGCTTCCATATCCCTATAGTCCCTAGGTCCCAATTTAGGGATATTAAAAAATTCCTTAGTAGCAAGATGTGAAAGATTATACCTTCGTAATACTTTTATTACATTAGGAATAATCGTATTTGTGGGTTCAATATCTAATTCTGGGACTATCAAATTGGACTGCTTTATAGCTACTTTTTCATCATCTCTAATTTTTGAATTGATTAATTCCGAAAGATGATTATTTCCCAATTTTTTTTGCACATCTAATTTAACAGCTTTCCAATCTATGTCTGCATATCCATCGACCCCTCCTACAACATGACTAATTACTGCAACCATTCGCATCCTATCAGGATCCACATATTCTGATTCTCTTGATTTATAATTATCCAAAAATAAACCTTTCATAAATCTAGCTTGACGCATTTCAAACCATAATTCTTCAGCTAAGTCTGGTGACTGAGTGCTCCATGCATCCCAAAATTTTCTTATTTTAATCTGACTTTTAAGTATTGGCCAAAGCTCAGGATTAATTTTATCTATAACATTCCTATCGAAAATTTCCAGAGTATTTTTTAAATTATCATCTAGGATGCCATCATAATCAGGTGTCAATTGACGAGAAAATACTTCTAAGCCAAGCGTTAAGGAGGGCTTATTGAGCATTTCTGTACCAAAAAAACTATCTTTTATCTTGCTTGTTTCATCTTGTGAAAAACTTTGTCCAGACTCTCTTAAAAACGACATATTTTCTAGGCAGATTTAGATTATACTATATTTAAAATCTTTTTGTAAAAGCTAATTATACATTTTTCCTACCTAGATCTTATATATTAAAAACAACATAGCCATCACTATTTTAAATATAATAATAAATATTCAATCTAAATTATCAAATATTTAGATATTTGATAATTTTTTTCACGTAATTATTTGTTGTTGGAAAAAAACTGCGTGGACCTATTATCTCATTCAAAATATTATCTATCAATATTATTTTAGAAATCCATCATGCTACAGCCATTTCTTTCCATCTTTTTCTATGAGCCTATTTGCTTCTATTGGCCCCCATGTTCCTGAATCATAAAATTTCATTACGGGTCCCTGACTTTCCCATCCTCTTAAAATTTGTGTTATAAGTTCCCATGAGCTCTCTAACTCATCTGATCTATTAAAAAGCATTTGATCGCCATCAAAAACATCAAGCAATAATTTCTCATAAGCATCTGCGCCCTTATTACCAAATTCTTCTTGATAAGTAAATTTCATATCTACCGTCCCAAGTGCTAATTTAGAATCGGGTTTTTTTGTAATAACTCTAAGAATAATTCCTTCATCAGGTTGTATATGGATAGTAAGCACGTTACCTATTTCTGGACAACCAAACTCTTTGAATAATATATGACAAGTCTGGATAAAAACTATTGATATTTCAACAACATCTTTTGGTACTTTTTTCCCCGCTCGAAGATAGAAAGGTACATCTTTAAACCTTGGAGAATCAACAAATAATTTCATTGCAACAAATGTTTCAGTTTCAGACTTTGGTGAAACATCTTTTTCCAATAAATAATCTTTGTACTGACCTCTAACTATATTTTCTAATATATCTTTTGAAGAAATACCACGAATTGCCTTAATTGCTTTTGCTCTAGCATCCCTAACTCCTTCTTTAGAGAATGTTTTTGGCTGCTCCATTGCAATGGTTGCAATCAATTGTAAGAGATGATTTTGGGCAACATCCCTAAGTAATCCTACACCATCAAAAAATTTTCCACGCCCACCAACTCCCTTCACTTCTCCCCATGTTATCTGCACATGATCAATATAATTATTATTCCATACTGGTTCAAAAATACCATTTGCAAATCTAAATGCAATCATATTCTGCACTGTTTCTTTAGCCAAATAATGATCAACGCGAAAAATCTGTCTCTCGTCAAAATTTTCAGAAAGTTTTCTGTCTAAATTTCGTGCTGTTTCTAAGTCTTTTCCAAATGGCTTTTCTATAATAAGTCTTGTCCTATGAATGTCCTCTTTTTTTTTATCAATCAATTCTGATTCCTGCAAACCATGAATTATTTCTAAATAATTTACCGGTGGAGTTGCAAGATAATATAAGAAATTTAGATGATTATTATTTTTTTCTAATAAATTAAGTTTTCCCGTAAGGCTTATATATGCTTTTTCATCTGAGAAATCACCTTGATGATAAGAGATATATCTTAAAAAATCATTCCATTCTTTTTTATCATTCAATGATTCAAATATTTGAAGGAACCCATCATTAATTAAATCTCGTCTAGCAAAACCAATTATGTAGAAATCTTTAGGTAATTGTTTTTTTTTATATAAAGAGAATAAAGCGGGAATTAATTTGGTACGAGCTAAATCTCCAGTGGCTCCAAATATTACCATTACAAAAGGATTAATCATATTTATATGAATAATTAAAATTATTACAAGTTCCTATTACCATTTCCTGTATTCACAAGTATCATTATTATTAATTTATTCTATATTGTTTGATCTGTAATTAAAAGGGTCTTTTGTGAAATTTCTGGTCGTAAAAAAAATCTTGATGGCACATCTTCCAATGAACCATGCGCAAACATCTTGCTTAATGCATTTTGTTTTGCTTTACCAAATACTAACACAAATAAAAAATCTAGCATCGACAAACCAAGAAATGTCATTGAAATTCTTTCACCAAATATTCCTAATTTATCATTAAAATCTGAAACAATATTATTCATTATTTCTTTTTCAAATAATGGATTTTTGAAATCTTTTCTATTTCCAGCAATTCCTGCCGTATGTCCATCGGCTCCAATTCCTAAAATACCAATTGACTTTGAAAAATCAGCAAAAAGTGAACGAAGTCTATTGTCATATTCTATTGCCGCAGAAGTTCTTCCCAGACTTAATTTATTATCATTTATAAAAAGATTTGAATTATCTACCAAATTAGAATCAATTAAAGATTTTTTTTTTAGTATGGAATAAAAGGGAATATTTATTGAATCAAAATATTTTATTAATCCCGTATTTTCAAGCATAAGCTCATTGCTATTTTTATGAGAAATAGCTCCATATCTTTCATCAATCAAACCAACTGCACCTGGACAAATTATGCCTTGATTGGCTATTTCAATATAGAGCTCTCTTGGAGTTTGCCCACCAGACAGCAATAATAATGTTTTCTTTGTAACTATATGCTTAATAATTTTATTAGCTACATCAAAACCTTCTTCTGCATCTAAAACAGTTATTATAGATAATTCTTTTTTTTGTATTTTTTTATTTATAAGATATGCAAGATATTGCATCTTAATGTCTGAAGAAAATTTGAACAATATCCTTATAAGTTATAAGTATAATTAACAAAAGAAGAATAATCATTCCCATGGTATGTGCATAACTTTCTATTTTAGAATTTACTTTTTTTCCGGTTACTCCTTCTATAAGAATAAATAAAAGCCTTCCACCATCTAGCGCTGGTATTGGTAGAACATTAAAAAATGCAAGTGATATAGAAAGCATACCAGCAAGATTTAGAATTTGAAGTATTCTATCTTTCATATTAGATATTTTGATAATTTCTCCAACAACCGAATAAATTCCAACTGGACCACTTACGGCATCTGTAAAATACGAAGAGTCTTTTGTAATCATTGCTATTTTTATAAATTCATTAATAACACTAAAATTATACATCAAGAGATTAACCGGATGAACAAAACCAGAAAATAATTTTTGAGAAAAAGTTTCATAATAGAGAACTGATATGACATTAGGAGTTACAACAATTCCCAATGCGCCCTCATTTTTTGGATGAATCTTTCTTGGGGTTACTCTTTCTATATAAACTTTATTAGATCCATCATTAGACCAAGAAATAAAAACTTCTTTTCCTTTATTTTCATTGACAATACTAATAAATTCTTTGAAATTTTTTAATTTTTTCCCATTAATGCTAATTATTTTTGAGAATTCCTTTAATCCGATTTTTTCAGCAGGAGAATTTTTCATAAAAGAACGAACAATAATATCTGTATTATTTACCTGATTAACTAGAGAAAATTTATAATTATTAATAAGAATTAGTTCTGTTTTGAAGCCAGATATAGAAAAGTATATGTAGTAAATAATCACTGCTAGAAGCGCGTTCATCACAACACCAGCGACAACTACTGCAGCACGTTCTCTAACTGGTCTATTAAAAAAAGCCCTTTTTTTATCTTTTTCTTTTAAAACTAATTCCTTATTACTAACTGATATTTTCCCACCACCGGCTTCATCTTCACCGAGTAATTTTACAAATCCACCAATTGGTAGCCAGTTTATAGAATATATAGTTTCACCAATTTTTTTACCCCAAAGCCTAGGCGGAATACCAAAACCAAATTCTTCAACTTTAATATTGAATTTTTTTGCTACAAAATAATGACCAGCTTCATGAATAAGTACCAATATTGAAAGGACTAGAAGAAAAATAATGAGGGTAATCATGGTGATTAATTATAGCATAGTAAAATTTTATTTATATTATCAGATTAAATCTGAATTAGATCTTTTTCTTTATTTTTTCCTATGATATCAATTTCTGAAATAAAATCATTAGTTACTTTTTGAACTTCTTTTTCTACGCGATCAACTTCATCTTCTGATATACCATCTCTTTCTTTTTTTACCGCGTCCATTGCATCATGACGAACCTGTCGCACCATTATTCGACCATTTTCCAATTTTTGATGCATAAGCTTAATTAATTGCTGTCTTCTTTCTTGAGAAAGTGGTGGAACAGATATTCTAATTACTTGACCATCACTACCTGCATTTAGACCCATATTGGCGTCCTGAATTCCTTTTTGAATTTCACCAATTATAGAATTGTCAAAAGGAGTAATTACTATCGTTTGTGCATCAGATGTAGTTATCGTAGAAAGCTCCATGAGTCGCATTTTTGCAGTACCACCATAAACACTTATTATAATATTTTCAACAAAAGAAGGGGCTGCCCTACCAGTTCGCACAGTTGCAATATCTTGCCTGAGAACTTCAAGCACTTTAATCATCGCCTGTTTAGCTTCCTGAATAATATTATCCATATTTACAAAAATTATTTAATTATTAATGTTATATCATTTTTATAAACTGAGGTGGAGTCTGATTAATTACTCAGATCCCAATTCGTATCTTATAAAGCGTTTAAGAATAGTATTCTCTCCCATTTTTGCAATAGATTCCTTTATCAAATGACGTATTGTCTTTGATGTATCTCTTATATATTCTTGATTAAGCAATTCTTCTAAATTTTTTGGGTTCATAGCTACAACTTGCATTGCTATCTCATGAGCTAACTTCTTAAACTCTTCTGTTCTTGCAACAAAATCTGTTTCACATGAAAGCTCTATCATTGATGCAATTTTACCAGCTTGATGAACGTAAGAATAAATCATCCCCTGCATTGTTTCTCTTTCTGACTTCTTATCTGCCTTCTCTATTCCATTCTTACGAAGCCATTCAACCGCCTTCTCGTATTCATTTCCTACTTCCTCTAATGCTCGTCGACAATCAGCAATGGATATTGCTGTTTCTTCACGCAGTTGTTTCAGTAATTTAAGATCTATTTTAATCATATATTTTTATTTATAAAAACAGGTTAATTTGTCAGATCCGTTTTTTCAGTCTTTTCTTTTTTTGGTTTTTTTTCTTTCACAACACTCTTCTTCTCTGGAGATTTTGGCTTTACTTCTACTATAGATTCTTTCTCTATCGTCTTTAGTTTTATTTCTTTCGTTTTATTATCAATTGAAAAATTTGAGGTAACCTTTATATTGCTTTCTGTTTTTTTTGCATTTTCAGCAATTAATTTATCTTCCTGCTTTTTTATTTTTTCAGCCTGATCCATATACTCTTGCTTGCCTTCTGCCCATGCATCGGCTATACGAGAAATTATTAATTGTAACGATGCAGCTGCATCATCATTTGCTGGAATTGGATAATTAATTACTGCAGGATCAGCATTAGTATCAACTATACCAACAGTCGTCGTGTTTGTCCTCATTGATTCTCTAACTGCTAAATCTTCCATGTGGGTATCAACGATAAAGAGTGCATCTGGTGTTCTTTCCATATCGCAAATGCCACCATAAAAGCTCTCAAGTTTTTGACGACTTTTTTCCCACATTCCAACTTCTTTCTTTGTATATTTTGCTTTTTCATCATCGCTTTGAAGTCTATAGCCAAGCTCTTTTAGTTTTTTAAAATTCTTCAAAACCTCAGGAAAATTAGTAAGAATACCACCAATCCATCGATTGGTTACATAATAAATACCAGGTATTCCTTCTTTTTTAAGTTTTTCTACTTGTTCAATGACAATTGGCTGTGCCTGTCGCTTTGTACCAACTACAATAATTGTGGAACCATCTTTTTTTGCTAAATTTCTTATAAAAGATGTTGCTTCGTCGAGACCTTCTTTAGTTTTTGCAAGATCTATAATATGAATATTATCTCGTGCTTCAAAAACAAAATCCCTTGATTTTGGATTATGTCTAGTAACCTGATGACCAAAATGACATCCTGCTTCCAATAATTCTTCTAATGTAATATCTTTCATAAATCCTTTTTCCACCATTCAGCTCTATCTTAATAAATTCAGGACTTATACCAACCGAATGTGAGTGATAAATATTATTATATCAAATACAAGAAATAAAAACAACGATATTCATATTTGATATTTTTTTTTGTATCATATACTATTAACTAATATTATTTAGGGATAATTAGCAAGAAATATATCTAAAATTTCCAATAAAACACATATAATCTACATTTAAAATGAGTAAAATAACCAACTTATTAAAAAATATATCAAGGAGATTCATTTTTATTGGAATAATTATCCTCATAATTGGGGCATATTTTATATTTACAAATAAAAAAGCTCTACCACTTATATATACTCAAACAAAAAAACAAAATATACGAGAAGAAATATCTGGTTCGGGTACTTTGACTGGAGAAAATATAGCAAATATACGCTTTAAAACAACTGGTAAAATCTCTTTTATAAATGTCGCAGTTGGTGACAAAGTTTTTAAGGGGCAAGTTATTGCAGAGCTGGATAAAGAAGAATTACTAATATCACTTCGCCAAGCGGAAAATACACTTCGAGATAAAAGAGCGATCGTAGATAGGGTTCATGATGAATTAAAAGACCATCAAAAAGATGAAACGTTTACACAGCGACAGACTCGTACAACCGCCGAAGTAGCACAAGACAACGCTTACGACAGCATGCTTTCAGCGCAGAAAGCAGTAAGAGAAGCTGTAATTTACTCTCCAATTTCTGGAATTATAACGCAAGTACTTCAACTTTCTCACCAAATAGTTAATTCGTCTGATATTATTGCTCAGGTTGTTGATACATCCGGAACCTATTTTGAAACAGATTTGGATGAAGCAGATATAGAAAAAATTAAATTAGGACTATTTGCTGAAATAGAACTTGACGCCTATCCAAATAAAAAATTCGAAGGCAATCTTAATCGAATCATTCCACAAATTAAAACAACATCCTCTGGGGCAACTATTATAAGTATACGCATTAAGCTAAAAGATGCTATGTTAAATTTTATAAATGGTCTTACTGGCCAAGCATTAATCACAATAAATGAATCCAGTAATGTAATTACTATCCCTCAAGAGGCACTTAGAGAAGATAATGTTGTTTTTGTAGAAAGAGATGGTGAGCTGAGGCGACAAAGTGTAAAAGTAGGCATTCGTTCTGATACTGATATAGAGATTAAAAATGGTCTTGTTGAAAACGAAAAAATTCTCTTAAATCCCCCATCAAAAGGAACAAGAATATCACAAAACAGCTCTGTTGTTGGAATATTAACTCGCTTTCTAGGCGGGAATTCTATTCGCGAAGCTGTGCGAGGAAGATGAATCCGATTGTAAGTCTCCAAAAAATAAATAAAAGCTACACGACTAGTGATGTTTTTTTTCAAGCACTTAAAAATATTACCTTAGAAGTTAAAAAAAATGAATTTGTTGCCATTATTGGTTCTTCTGGCTCAGGCAAGTCAACACTTATGAATATTATTGGATTACTAGATAATCCAACTTCTGGATTCTATAAATTAGATGGACAAGATACAGCTCACCTTAAAGAAAATTCACTTGCAGACCTCAGGAATAAAAAAATTGGTTTTGTATTTCAATCTTTTAATCTTCTTTCTCGCACCAGCTCCCTTGATAACGTGGCTCTTCCATTAATATATACTGGTATCCCAATCTCTGAAAGAAGAGAGAGAGCAACAAAAGCATTAATTCAAATAGGTCTTGGAGAAAAACTTAATTCTCGACCAAATGAACTCTCAGGAGGACAACAACAGAGAGTTGCTATTGCTAGAGCACTTGTAACAAATCCCGAACTCATACTAGCAGACGAACCAACTGGAAATCTAGATTCTAAATCAGGCGAAGACATTATGAACATATTCAAAACACTTCATGATGAAGGAAAAACAATTATCATGATTACACATGAAGCAGAAATTGCTAAAAAATCAGAAAGAATAATTAAGTTAAAAGATGGAGAAATAATCTAATCTATGAATTTTTTAGAAACAATAACATCTGCTCTTACCGCTATACTCGCAAATAGATTACGCTCTTTCTTAACCGTGCTCGGAATTGTTATAGGTGTAACATCGGTGATTCTTCTCATTTCAATAGTTACTGGGCTAAAAACTTTCATCACTGGGCAGATTCAGGGACTTGGATCTAACTTACTATTTGTTATCCCTGGTAGACTAGGTGGCGCTCGATCTCCAGGAGGAGTGCAAGCAAATAAACTTATATACTCAGATGCATTAAATTTGAGAGCAAAACTATCTAATGAAGCCCAAGTGGCAGCTGTTATTCAAAGAAGTTCAACCTTAAAATATGCAAATAAAAATGATAAAGGAGTAGCGGTTTTTGGTGTTGAATCAAATTATCCCAAAATTATATCTATAAAGATTACAGCAGGTCGCTTTTTTAAGGAATCTGAACAACGTTCTAATCGAAAAGTTGCAATAATTGGTCAAACTGTAAGAACAAATCTCTTTGGACAATCAAATCCTATAAATAAAACCATTACAGTAAGTGGTAATAGATATATTGTCATAGGTATTGTTGCTCCTCGTGGATCAATATTTGGCATAGATCAAGATAATTCTATTTTTATACCATTTACTCAGGCTCAAAAACAATTTGGCATTGATAGACTTAATACTATTTATATATCAGCAAATAAATCTGAGGATATTAAAATTATTCAAGCAAAAGCAATAAATATTTTAAAAAAACGTCTTACCGAAGATGATTTTACTATTCAAAATCAAGAACAAACCCTCGATACAATCTCCCAAATTACAGGAGTATTATCTCTAGTCTTAGGAGGAATAGCGGCAATTTCTTTAATCGTTGGAGGAATAGGAGTTATGAATATAATGCTGGTATCCGTTACCGAAAGAACAAGGGAAATTGGCCTCAGAAAAGCACTAGGAGCAAAACCAAAAGATATTAGAAATCAATTTCTTATTGAAGCGGTTACTTTATCCAGCATAGGAGGCATTATTGGAATTATTCTAGGAATAGGATTATCACTTGTTGTTGGAATATTTTTTACCACAAATACTCCGCTCTGGTCTATCTTGCTATCATTTGGTTTTTCTATGATTGTTGGAGTTATTTTTGGTGTTACACCCGCAATTAGAGCTTCGAATCTTAACCCAATACAGGCATTGCGATATGAATAAATCTAAAATAATAATTTTTTAATTAAATGTTATAATAAATTTATGAAAATAATAATGTATACAAAAAAAGGTTGCCCATGGTGTGATGGGGTTCGTGATCTACTCAATGATAAAAAAGTTGTCTTTGAAGAACGTGAGGTTAGATTTAATCCACAACATTTTAAAGAATTAATCGATATATCAAAGCAAGAACTCACTCCAACATTAATTATTGATGGAAAAGATATTTTAGCTGATTCAGATAAAGAACAGGTAGCAGAATATCTCAAAGAAAAAGGCGTTAGAGGATTTTAAAAATTTAATTTTATTCTCTAAAAAATGCTACTCTATCCAAATATAAATGAAAGAAAAACAAAATATTGGCAATATATTCAATGCTGAATCAAGAGCATCGAGTTCTGAATCTATTAGTCCTATTACCACCACTGATCAAATAAGACCAGTTCCCGAATTTCAAATAATCAAACCTCTTGATGATGAATCAAGGATAATTGCACAACATGATGAGGTCTTGAAATCAATGGAACAATTTACTTTGCGACTTATTGAAAAAATATCTATTGACCCAGCAAATCAATCTGAACCAAGTAGTTTCTTCCCAGACTCTCGACAAGAAGATGAATTCTGGTTTCAAGATATAAAAAATCTACGAGAAGAAACAAAAAGACTGTCAGATCCAACACTTGTAGCGTTAATTGGGAATTATATTACGGAAGAAGGTCTCCCAATGTTTACTACTTGGATTGATAGGATTCATGCATTCAAAGACGATACTGGAACGGATCAAGGAGCATGGCCAACATGGAATAGGATATGGACAGCAGATGAATATGGCCATGGTAAAACAATTGGTAGATGGTTAGAACCCAATCCTAAAATAAATATGATAATGGTTGACAAATCAATTAGGAGGTATCATATCAATGGATTCAATCCGGAAATTGACAAGGATGGATACAAAGTTCTTGGATATACTTCAATTCAAGAAGATGCAACAGGAGATGCACATATGGAAGTAGCGATCAGAGCCGAAAAATCTGGTGCACCAACTCTTGCGAGAGGCCTACGTGCGATCGTAAAAGACGAGCGAAGACATCATGCATTTTATTCTGGTAATATGGCTGAAGTATTTAGAATAAATCCTGAAAACGCAGTTATTGCGATTGCAAAACTAATGCGAAAAGGAATTGTTATGCCTGCAGCTAGGATGGACGATCTTGGTCTTTTTTCAGGAGATAAAAGACAATCAGATATATATAGAGATTATGAACTAGTTTCTCAAGTAGAAGGCCTCTACACTGTAGAAGGCTATGAAAGAAATTTTAATAAAGTTATGAGGGAATGGAAAGTTGCAGATATATCGGTTTCAGGAGAATCTGCTAAGGCACAGGACTACCTACTTAACAAAGTGCCAAGAATGATTCAACGATATATAAGCAGTATGGAATCCAGGATAAAAGAAGAGCCAACTCTCTATTTCAGTTGGATAGACAATAGGCCAATCAAGATTAAAAAACAAGAGTAAAAATATTTTATATTATTCCTGGAACGGGAAAATTTAAAGAAAATTCTATTACTTCTTTTTTTATATTTTTCAATATAAAATCATTATCCCTTGACATTAAAGTCTTATGAATTAATTCGGCAACTATTTTCATATGTTTTTCCTTCATTCCCCTAGTTGTTATAGCTGGTGTTCCTAGCCTAATTCCAGATGGATCCATGGGCCTTCTTAAATCAAATGGAATCATATTTTTGTTAATAGAAATTCCAACAAAATCAAGAGCATGCTCAGCTTCTTTTCCTGTAATTTTTTTACTCCCAAATAAATCAACCATAAATAAATGATTATCTGTTCCACCCGACACGATACGATATTCAAGGCTTTGCATTTGCTTTGCAAGTTCTTGTGAATTTTTTATAACTTGAGATGAATATTCTGCAAATGATGGCATTAATGCCTCTCCAAAAGCAACAGCTTTAGCAGCAGTTATGTGATCATGTGGGCCACCTTGAACTCCTGGAAAAACTGCCCTATCAATTGCTTTTGCGAATTGCTCCTTACACATTATTATTGCACCCCTTGGACCACGCAAAGTTTTATGAGTTGTAGTTGAAACTACATCAAAGATTGGAACAGGATTATCTATTTGCTTTCCTGCAATAAGTCCTGCAATATGGGCAATATCTGCAAAAGTTATAGCTCCAACCCTATCTGCAATTTTCTTAAAACGTTTCCAGTCTAAATTTCTACTATATGCAGAAAATCCCGCAATAATCATTTTTGGCTTTTCTATTATGGCTATTTTTTCCAATTCATCCATATCAATTAATTCAGTTTCTCTATCTAGAACATAAGGAATAATTGAATAAAGAAGACCAGAAAAGTTAAGAGGATGACCATGAGATAAATGACCACCCTGATCAAGAGAAAGACCAAGAACTTTATCTCCTGGCTTAATAAGGGCCATATATACTGCTAAATTTGCTGGACTACCTGAAAGTGGCTGGACATTTACATGTTCTGCATCAAAAAGTTTTTTTGCTCTCTCAATTGCCAAATTTTCTGCTTGGTCTATTATCTCATTACCACCATAATATCTCTTTCCTGAATATCCTTCTGAATATTTATTGGCAAGAACGCTTCCCATTGCCTCAAGAACCGCAGACGAAACATAATTCTCAGAAGCAATTAGTTCCAAGCCTTCCTTTTGTCTTTTTTCTTCAAGCTTAATTATGTTTGCCAATATCGGATCCTGTTTGAGTATATTTATATTATCCATGGTTAGATTTATTATTTATAAAACATTAATCATATAATTTGCAACTGCCAATTTGCTTTCTTAATGTAATTTATCTATAATAAATACTTATGACTGAGACTATATTATCACTAACTTCTTTAGAAAAAAAGCCTGAAGAGCAATTAAGTCTAAATATTGGAGGCATTATAATATCCGGAATTGCTGGAACTGGAACTTCATCTCTTGCAGATAAATTTAAAATTAAATTTGCAGATATACAATTGATAAAAATTGGCGAATTTATACGCAGAATCGCAGAAGAAAATGAAGAAGATACAACATCAAAAATTATTAGAGATGTAAAAACAGATCATATGTTAGATAAAAGACAGATGGAAAAGATCTTCACTGCGAGTTCGGAGAGGCCATTTGTTTCAGACTCAAGGCTTGGAGGATGGATCGCAAATGAAGCTCGAAGACATTGCATTGAAAATAATCAAAATGAACCATCAATTTTTACAATTTTACTTACTGGAGATGCAGAAAAATTATTAGAAAGAGTTCACAAACGACAAGCTAAAAAATATCCAGGACTTTCACGCGAAGACTCTGACAGACTAACAAATGATAGAAATAATTATGATCTTAGTGAATTTCAGAAAAGGTATCCCGACCTTAAAGGTATAAATCCACACGGAATTAAAAGTCACAATATGTATGATCTAATTATAGATACCACAGATGAAAAATTTAAAGGTGACTCACCTAAGGAAGCAATTGAAAAAATATTTAAATATGTAATAAATAAACTCTTTGAAGATGGAAAAATAATAGCTTATAAATAAGCTATTTTATTTATTTTCACTCTTACTACCCAATACTTCATCTAATATCTGTTTAAAAGTATCTGAAACCACTGTACTTTTATTCGCGTCAAAATTTTTTCTTCCTACTTCATATACTATCTGCATAAAAATATCTGGGTCAATTATTTTTCCATTATTTTCTCTATCCAATATCATCTTAAATTCTTTTTCACCAATTAATCCTCCATTAATAGCAAAACCGTCTATGCCAGGTTTCAACTCAGTCTTTATTTCATGATAAACTGATTTTGCCACCCCAAACAAATAATCTGAACAAACAATTCTTCCCTCTTCACTATATGAACCACCAAGTCTTATTTGAAAATCTACTATGGATGTAGTTTTATTTGCGCAATTTTTGCCGCACAAATGTGATTCACATTTTTGATCAGGCGAATTAACTAAATCATAATCTCTATCTCCTAATTTACTCCAAGCAAACATATTTCTATGTTTACCAATAAATTCAGGAATTTTTTCTATCTCTAGAATATTATGATTTTTATTATTTTCTACTGACATAATGGTGTATTATATATTAATATATTTATATTGTCAATAAATTACATTATTATATTTAATTCAATTATTATATTAAAATATGTATATAGAGGATTTTTAGAGATTAAATTTTTAATGGTCAATATAGTGATGCAGAAATAAATAATTTCTATAAAAATTGAAATAATCTTCATCTATAAAAATAGATATGACTAATTAATCTCTAGTATCAAAAATTCATAAACAAATTTCTCACTCCTGCCTTCTTTCTTGTCAATTATTTTTGAGAAATTACCATAATCTGGGAAAAATACATCTGCTCCATAATCACCTCTAACAAGGGTCACGTATAATCTCTGCGCTAGCGGCAATGCTTCTTTAAAAATCTGCCCACCACCAATTATAAAAATTTCTTCTTTTTCATACTTTTCAGCAGTTTTTATTGCCAACTCTAAAGAATTAACAACTTTGGCATTTTCTACTTTATAATTTATATCGTGACTAATAATTATATTTGTTCTGTTGGGCAAGATTTTTCCAATAGAATCAAATGTTTTTCTACCCATTATAATTGGATGACCACTTGTAATTTCTCGAAAATGTTTCAAATCCTCTGATATGTGCCACATTAAATTATTATTTTTTCCTATTCCTCGTTTTTCATCCATTGCAACAACTATGCTTATTCTTGGTTTCATAATTAATTTATTTAAGAGATATTTTATCCCGCCATTTTTCCCGTCAAGGGATCGTATAATCCACCAGCAACTGTTAATTCTGCCTTGAGAGATGGATAAGGATCATATCCCTCTAGAAGAATGTGTTCTGGGCGAAAATCTTCAAGATTTTTTACACTATTATCTATCGTTACCTTTGGAAATATTTTCGGCAAACGAGTCAACTGTTCCTTAACTTGCTCAATATGATTATCATAAATATGTACGTCTCCAAAAGTATGAATAAATTCTCCCGGCTTATAACCAGTTATCTTAGCTAAAATAATTGTAAGAAGCGCATAGCTTGCGATATTGAAAGGTACTCCCATGAAAAGATCTGCGCTTCGCTGATATAAATGCAAGGATAGCTTACCTCCCCTATTGCTTACCTGATACATATTATGACAAATAGGAAATCTGCTAGCATCTTCATTTGTTGCCATAGTATAAAGATATTCAGGATTCCATGAATTTACAATAAGATTTTTTGCATCAGGATCATCTTTAAGCTCCTGAATCACCCATTTAAGTTGATCTATTGTTTTACCTTTTCTAGTAGGCCAGCTACGCCACATCTCACCATAGATACGATGCAATTCTCCATTTTCTTTTGCAAACTTACTATCATTTTTTATTTTTTCAACAAATTCTTCTTTTGTTATTTCAATTTTTCCCCCAGATGATTCTATTTTTTTTTGATATATCTTATATGGATAATCATTCCAAATATTGACATTATTATCTACTAAATATTTTATATTAGTTTGTCCAGACATAAACCAAAAAAGCTCATGAAGAACTCCTTTCCAATAAACTCTTTTTGTGGTGAGGAGAGGAAAACCCTTAGTCAAATCATATCGAGTTTGCTTTCCGAAAAGACTATGAAGCACTATGTTTGTACCCCTATCTACTTTTCGCACTCCATCTTCCAAAACCTCCTTCAATAAATTAAGATATTGATATTCAGGATGAAAATTATCCATAACTAAAAAATTAATTTAAAAAAACTCATAAATGCGTCGTACCAGAAAATAAAACAAATAAGCAAAGTTACCAACGCGATAAGGATATATCCAGATATTTCTCCTATTTTTTCTATTGGTTTTTTCATATTATTTTTTGAAAAATAATCTTATAAATATTTATACCTGTACTTCTTTTTTTACAGCTGTTACTCTGCCACCCTGCCATTGACCTCGATACATATTTCCCCCACCGCTTACTTCACTAAATTGTATGTGAACAAATCTTGCTCCCATTTCTATTACTACATCAACTGGTCCTTCATTTTTAATTCCAAATGTCAATCCACCGCAATATCCTGGCGGCACATTTCCTGCACGAATCATTAGCCCACTTCGATAAGTTGTAGAACGAGGAGTAATACTCGCTGTAAGATTTTTTGGCATATTTACAGTCTCTATAGTTTTTACAAGAAAAAAATCATTGGGCTTAATTAAAATATTTATCTTTTCATTCTCTACATATAATTTAACAAGTTCTACATCAGCAGTCTTTCGATCTGTCTCACCCAAAAAAGCATCTCCACTAATTCTATAAACTTCCCCTAATCGAAGATCAAACCCAGCTCCTTCTGGATTTGTAAGCTCTCTCTGAGAAAGTCCATCTACAAGCTTTATTTTTTTAACAAGTTTTAGTAATTGTTCTGGGCCAATAATCATTTCAGTTTTTCTCCCACTATTTTTCTTATTTCTATCTGTATTTCCTCAACACTTTTAGTGCCATTAATCATAACAAATTCTTTTGGAAATTCTTTTAACATCCAATCATATCCTTTCTTAATTCTATGAAGCATATCGCTCTTTTCATATATCTCTTTTCCCTTATTCATATCACCTAATCTATGTATCGCAGCATTAAGTGGGATATCCATAAAAAAAGTTATATCAGGCAACATAAATTGATGATACATAGATAATACTGATTGAGCAACAGTAAAAATCTCTGCCGTATTTGCAACATTTTCTGACTTTCTATCTGCGATCCCATATGCTATAGCCGACCAAAAACATCGATCAGAAACAACTATTTTTCCTTCTTCAAGCGATGGAACAATTACTTGCTCCTGATGAACAGCGCGATCTGCACAAAACAAATATTGCAAAGCAACTGAGGGAATATTCATTTTCGCCTGCAATACACTATGAATAAGTTTTCCAATCAAGCCTTTTCTTGTTGGCTCATGAGTAAAAACAACTGGATGTTTTTTTTCTTTAAAAAAGTCTGTCAATAATTTTGCTTGTGTAGTTTTTCCACTTCCATCAATTCCCTCAATTGCAATATAAAGACCACTTGAATTATTGCGAAGAAAATCTGTAATAAAAGATACTTTATATTCCATATTATTTTTCAAAATATTATATTATTATTTATCTATTCCCATTGTTCCAATATATTCTCATAATTTTATCTCACAATAATTCAATCCTATAATTAAAATTATATTATATAACTATTTCTCTTGATGCATTCTAGATTCTTGTGGTCCTTCTTGAATTTGATATTTTGCATGCATTTTCTTACCATATGGAACATCTGCTGAGCTAGTAAGCTCTTCAAATGTCATCGCACAAATTCTCATACCAACTGTCAGAGCTACTGCCATTCGTCCCAAATTACCAAGTTCCAAAACACATTTACCATCCCAACCGGGATCAAAAATAGACGCAGTAGAATGTACAACTATACCAAGTCTTCCGAGAGATGAACGCCCTTCAAGGCGTCCCATTAGATTATCGGGAATTGTTATGTGTTCAAGGGTTACAGCTAGTACAAAATCCCCCGGCTGCATGATAAATTGCTCACCATCCTTTATAATAATTTCAGTTGTAATTTCATTACTGTAATCTTTTTTTGCTGGATCTATGTATGGATTTCTACTATGTTCAAATACTCGAAAAGAATTTCCGAGACGCAAATCAATAGAACAAGAACCAAGTTGTATGGAAAAATCTGGACGTGGAGAAATGATTATTCGTTTTTCTTCAAGTGATTTTTTTATATCCTTATCAGATAAAATCATAACCCAAGTATACACAAAAATTTTAATTTTTGTAACTTATTTATTTTTTATTTATAATAAAGTAATTATTTGACACACTATCACTAATTTAATTAATATAAATCAAATGAATATTTTTGATAAATTAATAATTTTCATTACGAAATATAAAAGAATCCCATTTTTTAGACTAAGTATAATTATAATAATTCTAATTGGTCTTCCTGTAACCGTATTTGTAATGCAACAAAGACAGGATATAAGACAACGAGCTCAA